>JBBSMR010000046.1:0-25587 GCA_038233095.1 Euzebyales bacterium | reverse complement strand
TTGGTCGTGGGTTCGATCCCCACCGGGCCCACCAAACACCGCCTGACCTGCGTTTTCACCACCCTCCCATCCTGTATGCTGGGTAGCACAGCGCACAGCGAGCAGACTCGTCACCTTCGCCGTCGAGCACGACCTCGACCCGCTCTCGCGCCGTGCCATCGAGGCCTACCTCGCTGACCAGGCCGACTGCTGGAAGCCCGCGACCGTCGCCTTCCGCTACCGCTCGCTGCAGCAGTTCTTCGGCTGGCTGGTCGACGAGGATGAGCTCGAACACGACCCGATGGCGCGGATGAAGCCGCCGGCCGTCCCCGAGCAGCCCGTGCCCGTGCTCTCGACCGAGCAGCTCCGGGCGCTGCTCAAGGCCTCGGAGGGCAAGGGTTTCACCGAGCGACGGGACACTGCCATCCTGCGGCTGTTCATCGACACCGGCATGCGCCTCGGGGAGCTGACCGGTCTGAGCCTTCCCGATCTCGACCTGGACGTCGACAACGTCGCGCTCGTCACCGGCAAGGGCCGGCGGATGCGCGCCTGCCCGTTCGGCGCGAGGACCGCCCAGGCGCTCGACCGCTACCTGCGCGTGCGCGTCCGCCATCCTCGCTCGGCCGAGGCGGCGTTGTGGCTCGGGGCGCGTGGCAAGGGCCCCATGTCCTCCAGCGGCCTCGCCCAGGTCCTCAAGCGGCGCAGCCGGGACGCAGGTATCGGTCACGTGCACCTCACCAATTCCGTCACACCTACGCCTCGCAGTGGCTCGCCGCCGGCGGAACCGAGGGCAACCTCATGCGTCTGGCGGGGTGGCGGTCACGCCAGATGCTGCAGCGCTACGGCGCCTCGATGGCCGACGAGCGCGCCCGAAGCCACCGTCGAGACCGAACACCACCTCCTCCTCGACGAGGCGTCCGCCGGCCGCCAGGATGTACCACTGGCACGCGGACCCGACTCGCAGTGGATTTCTCTCCCGTGCATGTAGCCACCTAGCATCTTCATCGACCTGCCTTCCGACTCAGTGCCATTAGCGAGGATCGAGTCTCAGCATCCAGATTCTCCATTGCGTAGCGGAACGTGGCGCGCTTCATGTGCTCGTGCCAGGTGTGCAGGAAGGCCGAAACCCGCGCGGGTGAACCTGGCCCGCGACTTTGAGTAGCCACCCGCACCCCTTCTGCACGTAGTCATCTTCGTCGTTCATCAATCGAGTGCAGTTTTCGAAGACGTGTTCTAGCGGGATCTCGAACATCGACCGCCTCACCTTGCGTCGGATGAACTTCACTACCGCCACATTGGCCGCCCTCCTCGCCCAGTTGGAGGGCGACTCGATCCACTGCTGCGTTCGTGGGATCAGGTCCAGGTGCCCGAGGAAGTAGGGGTACAGAAGTTTCAGACACAAGTCGTCGCACTGCGCCCAGTTGGACACGTACTGCTCGAGCCACTCCTGACACCGGTCTAGGAGCTCTTCACCCAGCCCCGATCTGGCGACCTTGTGAAGGAGGGCAAACCCTAGAAGCACCTCTTCGTGGTGGCTTGCCCGCGACAGGACCTCGTCGGCCAGGCGCAGCCGCGCAGTCGCTGGGACGTCGGGCGTTGCGCGGAAGTACGCGTTGGCGATCCCTACAACGGCGGCGTTGCTGACGCCCAGCGCATCGATCTCGGACGGGAAGTAGCGTTGCATTTGTGCCGCAAACGTTAGGTCGGCCTTCGCTGCGAGGGAGTCCAGCAGGCGATCGACCTCCGTACTGGTGGTCATCCAGCCCTCGCCCCGAGGGTGAGCGACAGTGGCTTGCTTCTGGGCTTGGATGCCCGTCCGTTGGGTTCCATGCCCAGGGTGACACGCTCGTACATCCGCGCGAACCGGGGACGTGGTCGGTCCACTCGTTGCCTGTCCATGTCGCCAAAGCATGAAGGGCGAACGCCCTCCACTCAAGGCCGGTGGTCAGCTCGCCGGCACGCAGAGATAAGAGTCGTCCATTGAACCACCGGTATCGGCTGCTCACCGGTGCGGTCTCCAGCCGCAAGGAAGCGTCTCGAGGTGCAGTGTGTTCACGCCCAGCGGGCGTCGCCCGCGACGACCTGGCGTGGCCGCGACAACGGAACGGTCGAAGGCTGCTCGCGACGGCGGGTTAGACCGGCGATCTCTTGCGCGCGGCGGCTGCGCGACGCACGGCCCGGACACGCCGGGGACTCACGCAAGCATCGCCGTTGCCTCCCGTGGGCGATAATCCCACTGTTATCGAAGATGGCTCGGATGGCGAGCGCATCCTCCAGCGTGGCGTAGCGAACCTGGGAGGTCGAGTTCCACCACGCGTGCGAGGGGTGAGCGTATGGCCTTTCCTCAAGCAGATAAGGAGGCGCTGCACGCCGCCGTCCGAGTTCTCCGCAGCGAAGGTCTGACACTACCGTGGTCCTACACCACGCCCTGGGACCCTAACCACAGGAGGGGCGAGGCGTCCGCGGCTTTGCGGAGCCGGGGACCCGAGATACGGCCCATCGTCGGGAGCAAATACAGCTCAGCGGGAAGGGAACGACCCAGTGGGGGTCGTTGGACGTCTTGAACGTCTTCAACGCTTGAAAGCAGACGCCCTCTTCACGCAGCAGAGCCCGCAGGCCTTCGTGGCTGATGTCCTCGACCACCCCCTCGGCGACGAGGAAGTCGGCCAGCTTGGACAGGCTCCACGTCGAGAACGGCAGATCATGGTCGCTCGGGCGGGCCAGCGCGATCTGCTTGATCGCCCGCCGCTGAGGCAGCGTGAACGTCGGCGGGCGCCCACCGGTGTAACGCGGGTACAACGCGTCGAAGCCGTCACGGTTGAAGTTGTGCAGCACCTCGCGGACACGGTCGGGTGAGGTGAACGTCACCTCGGCGATCTGGGTGACATCCATGCCTTGGGCTGACAGCAGCACCATCTGCGCTCGCCGCCAGGTCACCACCGATCCTGAGCTGCGCCGCACGATGCGTAGCAGCCGGTTGCCCTCATCGTTGTCGATCTCGCGTACACGCACTCGTTCGGCCATCACGCCTCCTGGGGGAAGAAGCAGAAGGGACCGTACGAGAATGCATGATCCAGGCCACGAAACTACGCAGGCGTGACTCTCACTACAGGGCGAACCTTTCCGGACGCGGCACTAGCCGAGGCGGAGCGGAGGATGTCCACGAGGACAGCGGGACCGTCTATGTCGCTCTTGTCGCACCCCTTCGAGGAGCGCACTGGCCGCTTCCACATGAGTGCTTCATGCACCCGCGCGGATCAAGATTAGGGCACTAGGAGCGCCGGCCGTAGTCGCACGGTGCGCCCCAGATGCCCCGGTCGGCGCGGCGGGCCTGGCGCTCGGCCCGGCGCATGAGCGCGATGTAGCGGTCGTTCGGCTCGTAGAGCGCGGCGCGGGCGTGACCGGTGCGCACGGCCTGGAGATTGAAGAACGCGCCGTTGGCCGTGAAGACGAAGCGCAGGAAGCGGCCGTAGCGGTCCGTCTCCTCGCGGTCGGCGAGCAGGAAGACGGTCCTGCCGGTGAGGTGCCGCTCCGCGAACCAGGTGGCCAGCTTGCCGCCGCACTCCCGGCCCTTCGTGGGGTGCTGCGTCTCGGGGGTGTCGATCTCCAGCAGCCGGATCTTGTGGGTGGCCCCGGAGACCAGCGGGCCCGGACCCGCGCTGCGGACCCAGATCGTGTCGCCGTCGACGATCCGCTCCACCACGGCGCGTTGCGCACCGTCGGGAATTCCCTCGGGCGCGGCGGCGTCACTGGGCGCGGTGGCGCGCCACCCGAGCAGCGCTGCCGTCGCGACGACCACCACCCGTCCCCACCAAGGCAGACGCCTCACGCTTGACCACGTGCGACCTGGCAGACTCACTCGCCTCCACCGTCTCCACCGTCATGGGCGCCGCCCCAACAAGCGGGCCCTCCTGCCGAACGAGCGTACGAGCAAGAGGGTGAGACAGCGGGGAACCGCTGCCGGCTCAGGCCTCTGGGTGACAAGCTCCTGCTCGTGCGCGGGCTTGCGCCACCGCGCCGATCACCCCCGAGAGCAGCGAGGCGACCAGGATGCCGACCTTGGCGGCGTCGGTGAGCGCTGGGTCCGTGAAGGCGAGACTGGTCACGAAGAGCGCCACCGTGAAGCCGATCCCGGCGAGGACGACCCCGATCACGGCGCGCCAGCTACATCGGGGGCGAGGCGGCCCAGACCACTGCGGACCGCGAGCCATGCGAACGCAATGATGCCCAGCGGCTTGCCGAGCACGAGACCGACGATGACGCCGAGCGTGACCGGGGAGGTGAGGAGCTCGCCCAGGCCCTCGGCCGGCAGGTGCACACCCGCGTTCGAGAGGGCGAAGATCGGCAGGATGACGAACGCCGCCCACGGTGCAGCGCGGTCTCCAGCCGCGCCAGCGGCGAGACCGCCTCGCGCACGGTGCCAGCGACAGCCAAGAGGGCGTGATCGTCGTGCTCGGCGTCGGAGCTGACGGCGGTGCCCGCGTCGCCGGCCACGGCGTCCAGATGGCCGCGCGCCACCGCGGCCGCGCGTTCGCGGTTGTGCAGCGGCAATGCGGGGGTCCAGAGGCCGAGCACCACACCGGCGATGGTCGCGTGCACGCCCGAGGCGAGCATCGCGTACCACAGCACCGCGGCGAGCAGCCCGTACGCGGGCAGCCAGCGCAAGCCGACGCGGCGCAGCGCCACGATGGCGAGGACGGTGACCAGTGCGATGGCCAGCCAGGTGAACGCCACACCGGATGAAGTAGAAGACCGGATCACCAGGATCGCGCCGAGGTCGTCCGCCACCGCGAGCGTGAGCAGGAAGACCTTGAGGCTGGTCGGCGCGCGCTTGCCGATCAGCGCCAAGGCGCCGAGGGCGAACGCGATGTCGGTGGCCATGGGCACTCCCCAACCCGAGGCGCCCGGGCCGTCGGCGTTCAGCAGCAGGAAGAGCAGCGCGGGGCCGACCATGCCTCCCGACGCCGCGACGACGGGCAGGGCCGCTGCGCGCGGATCGCGCAACTGACCGTGCACCACCTCGCGCTTGATCTCCAAACCGACGACGAAGAAGAAGACCGCCATCGAGGGGTCGTTCACGATCTCGTGGAGGGTGAGGTGCAGACCCCAGCCACCGACCTCGACGTCGACCTCGGTCTCCCAGAGCAGCTCGTAGGAGTGGAAGAACGGCGAGTTCGCCCAGACGAGCGCGAGGACCGCCGCGATCAGCAGCACGATGCCGCCGGCCACCTCCGTGTACATGAAGCGCTGCCCACGGGGGCGTGAGGTCGTGCGTCTCGTATGCCAAGGAAGACTCTCTGAGCGGCTCGGGGGCTCCGGGGCTCCGATCGTCCACACTGTCTGCAACCGTTGCGCGCAGCGTGAACGGTTCGCCGTCAAGGCGACGCGCCGTTCTTGATCAGAAATGACTATGGCGGCACGGCCCCGTCCTCTGGTTAGCTGTACGCCAGGCGGGTTGTTCGACGCGAAGGACCTTCTCCGGCTGGGCGGGCGGGGAAGGTCCTTTGCGTTGCATAGGCTCAGGCCGCAACGCGGCGCACGGTCGTCAGGTCTGGGTCGTCAGGTCTGAAGGGGTGGCATGGCTGGGTAGGCTGCGCGGAAATCGCCCAAATCCCCGACCAGGAGCTACCTCGATGGCTGAGCAGATCACCAAGACCGATGATGACCTCGTCGTACCCGACGAGCCGATCGTGCCCTTCATCGAGGGCGACGGGACAGGGCCGGACATCTGGGCGGCTTCCGTGCGGGTCTTCGACGCGGCGGTCGAGAAGGCCTACGACGGTCAGCGCCGCATCGCATGGAAGGAGGTGCTCGCCGGGCAGAAGGCCTACGACGAGACGGGTGAGTGGCTGCCGGAGGAGACCATCGAGGCCTTCCGGGAGTATCTCATCGGCATCAAGGGACCGCTGACGACGCCGGTGGGTGAAGGGTTCCGGAGCCTGAACGTCGCGCTACGCCAGATCTTGGACCTGTACGTCTGCCTGCGCCCCGTGCGGTGGTTCACCGGCGTCCCGAGCCCGGTGAAGCATCCCGAGAAGGTCGACATGGTGATCTTCCGCGAGAACACCGAGGACGTGTACGCCGGCAAGGAGTTGCAGGAGGGCAGCGAGGACGCGAAGAAGGCGCTCTCGTTCTTCCGCGAGACCTTCGACTGGGACCTGCGCGAGGACTCCGGGATCGGCATCAAGCCCGTCAGCGAGACCGGCTCCAAGCGGCTCATCCGAGCGGCGCTGCGGTTCGCCCTGGAGAACGACCGCCGCAACGTCACGCTCGTGCACAAGGGCAACATCATGAAGTTCACGGAGGGGGCGTTCCGGACGTGGGGCTACGAGCTGGTCCGCGACGAGTTCGACGACGTCGCGGTCTCTTGGGAGGATTGCGACGGCGATCCCGGCGACCGGATGCTCGTCCAGGACGTCATCGCCGACGCCATGCTCCAGCAGGTGCTCACCCGACCCGATGAGTACGACGTCATCGCCACGATGAACCTGAACGGTGACTACATCTCCGACGCGCTGGCGGCTCAGGTCGGCGGCATCGGGATCGCGCCTGGCGGCAACATCAACTACGAGACCGGCACGTCGATCTATGAGGCGACGCACGGCACGGCGCCGAAGTACGCCGGTCAGGACAAGGTAAACCCTGGTTCGCTCATCCTCTCCGGCGAAGCCATGCTGCGCCGCATGGGCTGGGGTGAGGCTGCCGATCTCATCCTGACGGGCCTGGAGGGCGCGATCGGCGAGCAGATCGTCACCTACGACTTCGCGCGTCAGATCGAGGGCGCGCAGAAGGTGAAGACCAGCGAGTTCGCCGACGCCATGATCGAGCGTATGTGACCGTGCGCGCCTGACCTTGGCCGCCCGCGCGGGCCTGTGCCAGACTTGCGGGCGACGGCCGGGTAGCCAAGTGGTAAGGCAGGGGCCTGCAAAGCCCTTATTCGCGGGTTCGATTCCCGCCCCGGCCTCTGAGCGTCTTACTGGCGATTCCGGTTTGGGCTCCTCTGTCCTGCGGGTAGCCATGGCCCGGTAGCCAACCCCTCCACCCAAAGGATCTCCGACTCATGCTGACCGTCGACGTGCAAGGCATCTCTATTCCGAAGCTCGGGTTCGGCACCTACAAGCTCAGCGGCGCCGAGTGCGCGTCCGCCGTCGAGCTGGCGCTTCGCACCGGTTACCGTCACATCGACACCGCTCAGGGGTACGGCAACGAGCAGGAGGTCGGTGAGGGCATCAAGCAGAGCAGCGTCGACCGGAGTGAGCTCTTCGTCACCACGAAGCTCGACGACCCCAACCACTCGGCCGAGCGCGTGCAGCTCGACCGAGGAGAGCCTGCGCACGCTCGACATGGACTTCGTCGACCTGCTGCTCATCCACTGGCCCGGCGAGGACGTCGGCCACGCCGAGACGCTCGACGCGATGCGCGGGCTTGCCGACGACGGTCTCATCCGCTCCTACGGTGTCAGCAACTTCACGCCCTCGCAGGTGCGAGAGGCCGCGAACCACGCGCCGATCGTCGCGAACCAGGTGGAGTACCACCCGCTGCTGGATCAGACGGAGCTGCTCGAGCTGGCGCGTGAGTATGACCACATGCTCACCGCCTACTCCCCGATCGCCCGCGGCAAGGTGGCCGACGAGCAAGTCATGAAGGAGATCGCCGAGGAACACGACACCTCGCCGATGGTCGTCGCGTTGCGCTGGCTGCTGCAGCAGGAGAACGTCTCCGCCATCCCCAAGGCCAGTTCGGCCGAGCACATCGAATCGAACTTCACCGCCCTCGACATCGAGCTGAGCGACGCACAGATGCGCCGCATCGACGGCCTGTCGAAGGGCGAGCGGCTGGTCGATCCCAGCGGGTTCGACTGGGAGCGCTGAGCCTCAGGCGCGGTAAGGGCTGGCCCGGATGAAGGCCTCCTCGTGCTCGCCGAGGAGCGTCGCGGCTGGAGCGTCCTCCCAGAACTCCAGCATGATGCGGTGCCAGTTCGCGCTCGCCCCGAGCCCCCCAAGAATCGAGTTCACGCCGAACTGGATGCGGTTCAGCAACAGGTAGTCCGGCGGGAGGTTCAGCTTGCGCAGCAGGTCGAAGTAACCGGCTCGCGGATCGGTGCCGGTGCGGATGACCTCTCTGGCGAAGTCCGGGGTATACGTCCACTCGCTATCCTCGAGCACCGGCTGGTTGAAGAGCCGGAACCATGCCACGAGCTGCTCGCCGTCGACGGAGGCGCTGGGTGGTAGGAACCCGGCGTCGCGCAGCGAGCGCAGCACGCCTTCCGGGTCGCCAGCCAGCACCGCCTTCATCTGCGTGCGAATCTGCTCGCGCGTCTCGGTGGTGAACAGCTTCACGCTGCCGAAGTCGAGGAAGACGACGTTGCCCGCGTCGTCGAAGAGGTAGTTGCCCGGATGGGGGTCGGCGTTGAACAGCCGGAACCGATGGAGGGAGCCGAAGACGAAGCGATAGATGATCTCGCCGTAGCGGCGCTGCTCCGCGGCGGTGCTGGTCGCCACCATATCTTCGAACGACCGGCCGGCTGCGTACTCCGAGACGAGGATGCGCGGCCGGCAGTACTCCGCGAACACCTGGGGCACGCGGATGAACGGATGCCCCCGGTAGCGGATGTGGAAGGCCTGTTGGTACTGCGCCTCGCGCTGGTAGTCGAGCTCGTCGACCAGCCGCAGCCGCATCTCCTCCATGAGGGGGCCGATGCGCAGGTTCGGAGAGACCACACGCGCCAGGGGGGCGAACGTCTCCGCGTTGGCGAGGTCGGACTCGATCGCCTCGGCGACGCCGGGATACTGCACCTTCGCGACGACCTCCGTGCCGTCCGGCAGTCTCGCGCGGTGCACCTGGCCGATGCTGGCCGCCGCGATGGGGACCGAATCCCAGTGCGCGAACACACGCTCCGGCGGCGCGCCGTACTCCTCGGTGACCAGCGTCTCGATCGCCGCCTGATCAGCGGGGGGAGCCGAGTCACGCAGGTCTGAGAGCACGTCGTGGTAGGTGGCCTGCACGTCGGGCGGCAGGTCGAGGTCGACGAAGCTGGCGATCTGACCGACCTTCATCGCCGCGCCCTTCATCGAGCCGAGCAGCTCGAGCACCCGCAACGCCGTCTCGTCGTGGAAGCGCTGGTCGGCCTCGCTGTCCCGCAGGCCGCGGACGCGCGAGGCCAGATAGCCCGCGCCGGTGGAGGCGGCGAGCTTCGCCAGCTCGGCCCCTCGCCGGGTGCGGGAGTTCAGGGTGGCGGGGCGGGTGTCCGCTGGGTCGGCGTCAGGTCTCGATGAGTCGCTCACGCCAGCCATTGTGCCGTCCGTCCACGTCTTGGCGGTCACACGAGTTGCTCACACTGGCTTACAGTGGGTGGCACCCCGGGGGACGAGGAGTGTGCGTGGGCGTGGAGAACGCGGTGCTGTGGGGTGCCGAGCATCAGGACGTCGCCGCGACCGACGTGCGACCGGTGGGGGACGATGTGGCGCTCGGTCTCGCCCGCGGCTGGAGGCCGAAGCCGTACTGGTATCTCGACCCGAACGAGGACGCGGTGGCCGCGGTCATCGGCCCGCGCGCGACCCTGCTCGTCGTCGCCGACGGCCACTCCGGTGTCGAGGCGTCGCACGCGTCGGTGCGGGCCGTGCTCGACCACTTCGGGGACGATCCGCCGCCTGCCGATCTGCTCGACGTCGAGCTCGTTGAGCTGTACGAGGTCGCCGAGCGCGCCGTGCTCGAGGCGACCCGCAACGAGCCCGCGCCTCGGCACGACAGCCGCACCACGTTGGTGGTCGCCCTGCTGGCCGGGCGTCGCCTGCAGTGGTGCTCACTCGGTGATTCGGTGCTGATGGTCGTGACCGACGAGGCGGGGATGCAGCTCAGCAGCGACGCGCACTCGTTCGTTGGCTCGCATCTGACTCCCCGCGACGTCGACGCGCTCGTCTCCCGCGGCTCCGCCGAGGTGCACGAGCGCGCATGGGTCGTGCTCGCCAGCGACGGCTACACGAACTACTCACCATCGGGTGTCTCACCCGCCGACGCCACCAGCGTCTGCCTGCGCGGCGTGAGCGCTCCGACCGAGGCGGCGTCAGCGTTGCTGGAGCTGGCCCGCACCGGGGGCGCGGGCGATAACGTCGCCGTGGCCGTCATGGCCCCCCAAGCATCCTGACCCTGCCGTTCATCCGTTCGCGGAGCAAAGGAGTGTCACCATGTCAGCCGCTGACCATGAGGCCGCCGAGGACCTCGCGACCGCCGCTGGGCAGCTCCTGCTGCAGCTGCGTGAGGAGCTGACGGAGGAGAACGCGACTGAACTGCGCAAGCGAGGGGACGCGGCCTCCCACGACGCGCTCATGGAGGCGCTGGCTCAGCGCTTCCCCGAGGACGCCGTGCTCTCCGAGGAGGGCAAGGATGACCGTGCGCGCCTCGATGCCGTGCGCTGCTGGATCGTCGACCCGCTCGACGGGACCCGCGAGTTCGGCGAGCTGGGTCGCAGTGACTGGGCGGTCCACGTGGCGCTGGTCGAGCAGGGCGAGCCGGTTGCCGGCGCGGTCGCGCTGCCCGGACTGGGCCGCACGCTGGCGACCGCCTCGCCGCCGCCCGTCGGCCCCTCCGCGCAGCGCGTCAGGCTGGTCGTGAGCCGGACCCGCCCGCCCGAGGTGACCGGGATGCTCGCCTCCGCGCTGGACGCCGAGCTCGTGCCGATGGGCTCGGCCGGCGCGAAAGCGATGGCGGTGCTGCGCGGTGAGGCCGACGTGTACGCCCATGCCGGCGGTCAGTACGAGTGGGACTCGGCCGCTCCCGTGGCCGTCGCCCAGGCGGCCGGGCTGCACTGCTCGCGCCTGGACGGCTCGACGCTGGAGTACAACCGCAACGAGAACCCGTGGCTGCCGGATCTGCTCATCTGCCGCCAGGAGCTCGCGGAGCGGGTGCTCGACGTTGTGGGTCAGGCATCGTGATGGAGACCACCACCTTCGAGCTGCGCACCGGCGACCGCTTCGGCGTCCACGACCTCACCGGACGCATCAACGACTGGTTGCGTGACAGAGGTGATGGCCTGTGTCACGTCTTCCTGCCCCACGCGACGGCGGGTCTCGCGCTCATCGAGACCGGTGCGGGCAGCGAGCAGGATCTGCAGACGGCGCTGGAACGGGTCCTCCCTCGGGACGATGACCTGTGGCAGCACCGTCACGGCAGCGCCGGCCACGGCGGCGATCACGTCCTGCCCGCGTTCGTCGCGCCCTTCCTCGTGCTGGCGGTGGAAGGCGGAGCGCTGGTTCTCGGGACGTGGCAGTCCGTCGTGCTCGTCGATTCCAACGTCGACAACGTTACGAGGACGGTGCGGCTCAGTCTCCTGCGGGGTTGAGGAGCGCCAGGGACTACGCGCCGCGCAGCGCCGGGATGATCGTGCCCTTGCGCAGCCAGACGCCGAGATCCACGCGCCGCTCCTCGTCGATCGGCCCCTTCACGACGAAGCCGTCGGGCGTGCGCGCGACGTGCAGCGGGGTCTGCGGCGAGAAGGTCGGATCCAGACGGGCGCTCGTGCGCAGCCACAGCGCTCCCGCGTAGTCGTAGCCGACCGCTTCGACGCCGAGCCAGCCGTCCTCACCGCTCGCCAACTGGGACAGCGTGCGGTCCTTTGCGCGGCGGGTGGCGGTCGTCGCGGCGATGAGATCACCCGAGCCGGGAGCGAGCAGCGCCGTCCAGATGTCCTCACTGGTGGACTTCGTCGGACGGAAGCTGCGCTCCTGCTGACCCGGCCGGATCAACCAAACCCAGCACAGGGTCAGCGCAGTGAGCATGAACATCTGCATGACGCCTCCGGCAGCGCTTTCGTCGTCGGTCTCGAAGCGGCGAACCTCCCGCCTGTCGGCCGCGGAACGCTCCACACAAGGATGCTCACCGAGAACGTCTAGAGTCGCCCGGGTGCGCCTCACATCCCAGCCGCTCAGCCCCCCCGAGGTCTTGGCGGTCGCTCGCGCGGGCGAGACCGTGGAGCTCGACCCAGCCGTGGCGTCGACGATGGCGCCCGCTCGGCAGGCCGTCGAACAGGCCCTGGCGGAGGAGCGGGTTGTCTACGGGGTGACGACCGGGTTCGGCGCGCTCGCGGACACGGTGGTCCCTCGCGAGCAGGCCGAAGCCCTGCAGCACGCGCTCGTGCGCAGCCACGCCGCCGGGTACGGCGAGCTGGTCGACGACGAGGTCGTCAGAGCGATGAGCCTGCTGCGGGCCCGCACGCTGGCGGCGGGCAGGACCGGCGCCCGGGTCGAGGTCGTGGAGGCGCTCGTCGCGCTGTTGAACGCCGGGGTGCGGGTCGCCGTGCCGCGGCACGGCTCGCTCGGCGCCAGCGGCGATCTGGCCCCGATGGCGCACGTTGCCTTGGCGCTCACCGGTGAAGGCTGGGTGTGTGACGCCGATGGCGATCGGAGCCCTGCGGGCACCGCCCTGGCCCGCGCCGGTCTCGAGCCGTTGCGTTTGAAGGTGAAGGACGGCCTCTCCCTGCTGAACGCGACCGAGGGGATGCTCGCGCTGCTCGTGCTCGCCTGCGAGGACCTTGCGGTGCTGGCCGACACCGCGGACGTCTGCGCGGCGCTGAGCGTCGAGGCGCTGCTCGGCACCGATCGGCCGTTCGCCGCTGAGCTCCAGGCGCTCCGGCCCCACCCGGGCCAGGCCACGTCCGCGGAGAACCTGCGCACCATGCTGACGGGCAGCCCGATCCTGGCTTCGCACCGTCACAGCCGCCACGCCGTTCAGGACGCGTACTCGTTGCGCTGCGCACCCCAGGTCCATGGCGCGGCGAGGGATACGCTGGACTGGGCCAGGACCGTGCGGGACCGGGAGCTGGGTGCATCTGTCGACAATCCCGTCGTCCTGGCTGACGGCCGCGTCGAGTCGACGGGCAACTTCCACGGTGAGCCGCTCGCCTTCGCCCTTGATCTGCTCGCGCTGGCGACGTGCGAGCTGGGTGCCATCAGCGAGCGCCGCACCGACCGCTGCCTCGACCCCGCTCGCTCCCACGGCCTGCCCCCGTTCCTCGCTCCGCAGGCGGGGCTGCACTCGGGCTTCATGCTCGCCCAATACACGGCCGCCTCGCTCGTGGCGGAGAACCGCCGGCTCGCGGTCCCTGCCAGCGCCGATTCCATCCCGACCTCGGGGATGCAGGAGGACCATGTCTCGCTCGGCTGGTCGGCGGGCTGCAAGCTGCGTCAGGCCCTTGACAATCTGGCGGGGGTGCTCGGTGTCGAGGCGCTGATCGCGTCGGCGGGCATCGAGCTGCGAGCGCCCCTGCGCCCCAGCGACCGCAGCGCTGCCGTGCTGAGGCGGTTGCGCGCCGAGGTGCCGGCGATGCCGAGCGATCGCTTCCTCGCCGAAGATCTGGCGAAGGCCGGCCACCTCGTGCGCTCGGGCGCGTTGGTCGAGGTGCTGGACGGGTAGAACGAGAAGCGCGCCCCGGGGGTTGCGAGCCGATGGATTGAACGGTTCACTCGGAACTCTCCGGCAACCGCGCGAAGGGACCACAGACCATGCACGCCGACTTCGTGCTCATCCCCGACGATCAGCCAGGGGTCCTTGCTCGCCTCGGAGAAGCAGCCGCTCGCGCGGGCATCAACATCGAGGGTCTCAGTGCGTTCACCGGTGGCGGGAAGGGCGTTGTTCATGTCCTCGTAGCCGATGCCGAGCATGCGCTCGAGGTCTTGCGCGAAGCGGGCCTGGACGTGCGCGCGGCGCGAGGGGTGTTGGTCATCGAGGTGGACGATCAGCCCGGCGCCCTCGGGGCCATCAGCCGGCAGCTCGCCGACGCCGACGTCAACATCGAGCAGGCCTACACCGCGACCAACAACCGTCTGGTGCTGGCGGTCGACGACCTCGACCGTGCGCGCGATCTGCTCAGGAAGCCTTCATGAGCGACATGAGCGATATGAGCGACCTGTTGCGGCCGCTGTTGGACCGGCTGGAAGCAGCAACTCCGGAACGGACGCGCGAGCTCGCGATCCGGCTGGCCACCTCCGCGTTCCGGAGGATGCCGGAGGCGGAGTTCGAGCGTCTCGACCTTGATCGCCTGGCGGACACGCTGAGCGAGGGGGCTGCCTTCGTGAGCGACCGCGCGTCAGGTGAGCTGGCGCTGCGGGTCTTGCCTCGTGGCGAGGATGACGAGTCACGGGCCGGCAGCGTCGTCGAGTGCAACGACCGTGATCGGCCGTTCCTGCTCTCCACGCTCACCGAGGAGCTGGAGCGCTTGGAGCTCCACGTCGAGCAGACGATCCATCCCATCTTCGGTGTGGAGCGAGACGCGGACGGGACGATCGTCGCCTTGCACGACGCGCGTTCGGCCGAGCAGCGCGAGACGTGGATGCATCTGGAACTCGCCGAGCGGCTCGAAGACGACCGAGCGGGCGAGGTGACGGACTGTCTGAGACGCGTGCTCGCCGACGCGGAGCGCGTGACCGCGGACTTCGTCGCCATGCGTGAGCGCATCAGCGAGATCATCACCGAGCTGCGCGAACGGGCCACGGCTTCGTACGACCCTGAAGAGGTCGAAGAGGCGGCGGCGTTGCTGTCCTGGCTGCTCGACGACCACTTTGTGCTCCTGGGGTACCGCGACTACGACCTCGTTGATGTCGACGAAGGGCCCGCAGTCGTCGCACGCTCCGGCAGCGGGCTTGGCATTCTGCGCGACGCGTCCTCATCGACGCTGGCTCAACCGGTGCCGTTGGCGGAGCTCTCCGAGGAAGTGCGTGCGCGAGCTGAGGGCGGCGAACTGGTGCTGCTCTCGAGGACGAACGCCCGCAGCACGGTGCATCGGCGTGAGCGCATGGTCTATGTCGGCGTCAAGCGGATCGATGAGTCCGGTGCGGTCGTCGGAGAGCATCGGCTCCTCGGACTGTTCGCGCAGAAGGCGCACGCCGAGGCGGCCAGCTCGATCCCGTTGCTGCGCGCGAAGCTCCGTCGCATCTTGGAAGCGGAGGACCTGGTCGATCATTCCCACGATGAACGGATCGTCCGCACGCTCTTCGACGCGCTGCCGATGCACGAGCTGTTCGGCGCGTCAACCGAGGAGTTGCGGCACGCTTTGCTCACGCTGTTGGCTAGCGGGAAACAGACGCGCGTCACGCTGTTGTGCCGCTACGACCCGCAGGCTCGCAGCGCCTCGGTCTTGGTCGCGCTGCCGCGTGAGCGCTTCGACGCCCAGGTGCGCCAGCAGGTGCAGCGCCTGCTCATGGAGCGCTTCGAAGCCGACTCGGTCGAGTACCACCTGTCCATCTCTGAGCGTGAGCAGGCGTTGATGCACTTCGTCCTGCACGTCAACCATGGCGAGGTCGCCCGGCCCCACCTCCGCGAGCTGCGGACGGAGGTCACGGAACTCACTCGCACCTGGCAGGACGAGCTGACCGACGCGCTGCTCGACACCCACCCCCCGGACGAGGCGAGACGTCTCACCCAAGCGTGGGCAGCGCGTCTCCCGCCGAGCTATCGCGAGTCAACCGCTGCGAGCGAAGCCGTCGGTGACATCGCTGAGCTGGACCGGCTGAGTGACGAGACGCCGGTCCGGATGCGCGTCTGCCGGCGGGACGACGGCAAGCCGGGACTGCTGCGCTTCAAGCTCTACAAGCTCGGTCCCGGCGTGGAGCTGTCGGCGTTCCTGCCGATTCTGGAGAGTCTCGGTCTGATCGGGGTCGAGGAGCTGCCCCACACCCTTTCGTCCGCAGGCACCGAGCACGACATCGCGCATGTCCACGACTTCGGTGTGCGTCCGAATATCCGGGCCCTCGAACCGCTCGACCTCGACCGCGACAGCGATCGCCTGGCTGACGCGGCGCTGGCGATCTGGTCGGGGAGGGCCGAGCCGGACTCGCTGAACGAGCTGGTGCTGGGCGCGCGGCTGTCCTGGCAGGACGTCGGTGTGCTGCGCGCCTACCGGCGCTACCGGCGGCAGGTGGGCACGGCCTTCACCGAGGCGTACCAGAACGAGGCGCTCTGCTCGCATCCTGGCATCGCTCGGGGGCTCGCCGGGCTGTTCGACGCTCGCTTCAATCCCGAACGCGCCGCGGACGACGACGAGGTCGCGGCCGTGCGTGACGAGCTGCTCGCCCAGCTCGACGAGATCGAGCGTCTCGACACGGACCGCATCCTGCGCGCCTATCTCGCGCTGATCGATGCGACACTGCGAACGAACCACTACCGGCAACCGCGTCGCGAATGGCTGACGCTGAAGTTCGACAGCACGGCTATTCCCGATCTGCCTCGCCCTGTTCCCTTCGCGGAGCTGTTCGTCTACAGCACGGAGATGGAGGGGGTGCACCTGCGCGGCGGACCCGTGGCGCGCGGCGGCATTCGCTGGAGCGAACGCCTGGAGGACTTCCGCACCGAGGTGCTCGGGTTGATGAAGGCCCAGGTGGTGAAGAACGCCGTGATCGTGCCCACCGGAGCGAAAGGAGGGTTCGTCCTCAAGCGTCCACCCCCTCAGGGAGAGGCGCTGAAGCAGGAGGTCGCCAATCAGTACGAGCGCTACGTGCGCGCGCTGCTCGACGTGACCGACAACGTGATCGACGGTGAGGTTGTGCCACCGGACGGGGTTCGGCGGGCCGACGACGACGACCCCTATCTGGTTGTAGCCGCCGACCGGGGCACCGCCACGTTCTCGGATCGGGCCAACGCGATCAGCGAGGAGTACGGCTACTGGCTCCAGGATGCGTTCGCCTCCGGTGGCTCGAGCGGCTACGACCACAAGGCCATGGGGATCACGGCGCGGGGAGCGTGGGTGGCGGTCCAACGCCACTTCCGCGAGCTCGGCGTCGATGTCCAGCAGGAGCCCTTCACCGTGGTCGGCGTCGGAGACATGTCCGGCGATGTGTTCGGCAACGGCATGCTGCGCAGCCGGAGCATTCGCCTGATCGCGGCTTTCGACCACCGTCACATCTTCATCGACCCCGACCCGGACCCGGAGCGCTCCTTCGCCGAGCGCCAACGGCTCTTCGAGCTGAACGGCTCGTCATGGGACGACTATGACCGCGAGCAGTTGAGCGCCGGCGGCGGCGTCTGGTCGCGGACGACGAAGCGCATCACCCTCCCGGAAGAGGCCAGGCGGGTGCTGCGTGTCTCCTCCGAGTCGTTGCGCCCACCGGAGCTGGTGCGCGCCATCCTCGCCGCTCAGGTCGACCTGCTCTTCTTCGGCGGTATCGGCACCTTCGTCAAGGCGTCAGCGGAAGCAAACGCCGACGCGGGTGACCGGGCCAACGACGCGGTGCGGGTGGACGCGGGTGAGGTCCGCGCGCGGGTGATCGGGGAGGGCGGCAACCTGGCCGTCACCCAGCGCGGCCGCATCCAGTACGCACGGCGCGGCGGGCGCATCAATCTCGATGCCATCGACAACTCGGCGGGCGTGGATACTTCCGACCGTGAGGTCAACCTGAAGATCCTCTTGCAGGAGGCGGTGAGCGCTGGGCAGCTCGATGAAGCGCAGCGCGACGACGAGCTCGACGCCGTAAGTGAGACGGTCGCCGATCAGGTCTTGCGCGACGTCTACCTGCAGACCTGGGCGCTCAGCCAGGAGTGCGCATTCAGCCCGGGCGGAATGGAGGCCTACGAGCAGTTCATGGTCGATCTCGAGCAGGACGATCGGCTCGATCGCACCGTCGAGGCCCTCCCCACCACTGAGGAGATGCAGCGTCGGATGGAAGCGGGGGCCGGTCTTTCACGGCCCGAGCTCGCCGTGCTGCTGAGCTACGCCAAGATCGACCTTCGTCGCCGCATGCTCGCCAGCGCGCTGACCGAGCAATCCTGCCTGCGGGAGGAGCTCGAGACCTACTTCCCCGAGCGCATCACCGAGCGCTACGACGAGCTGCTCGACCGGCATCGTCTGCGTGGGGAGCTGACGGTCGCCATGCTGGCGAACGCGCTCGTCAATCGGATGGGCATCAACTACGTCAGCCGGACCGCGCACGAGCTGGGCGCAATGGCGGCCGACGTGGCCGCAGGCTGGTGGGTCGCGACCCACGTCGCTGACGCCCAGCCGCTCTGGGGGGCCGTCGAGGAGCTGGACAGCGCCGTCGAGGCCTCCACCCAGCTCGAAGCCAAGCGCGAGATCGACCGGCTCATCGATACGCTCGCGAGGGCCTACGTGCGGCAGCGGTCAGGCGACGACTTGGCCGAGCTCGTGGCGCGCGACCGGCCCGCGTTTCAGCAGGTTGAGAAGGCGGTCTCCGCACGCGAGCTGACCGGTCCGCAGTCCGCACGGGCGGAGCGCTACGCGCAGGCTGGCCTCTCCAAGGAGCTCGCCGAACGGCTCATCGGCCTGGAGCAGCTGGCGCTGGTTCCGGACATGGCGGAGCTCGCTCGCCGCCACGGCCATGACGTCGCTGACGTGACGGATGTGTTCTTCGCCATCGCCGAGGCGCTGCCGTTGGACCGGTTGACGACGCGTCTGCTCCAGATCGAGCCCGACGGGCACTGGCAGCGCTGGCAGCATCGGGGACTGGTCGACGAACTCCGCGACCTGCGGCGGCAGGGCGCCTCGGCGGCGCTCAGTCGCTTTGGCGGACCGAACGGTCACGAGACCGTCGAGCGGTTCCTCGAGCAGCGCGAATCGGCACGCCAGCGGGTGCGCAATCTGGCCCGCATGCTCGAGAGCGAAGAAGAACCCGGCCTGGCGGCTTTCGCGGTGGTCGTCCGAGGCATTCGGGCCGTCCTGGCCGAATAGCGGCCCCTGGAAGGTCAGTGCTGCGCGCGGTCCTCGATCGGGACGTAGTCGCGCTGGGTCTCGCCCACGTAGATCTGACGGGGCCGTCCGATGCGCGTGTCGGGGTCGTGGATCATTTCCTTCCACTGCGCGATCCAGCCGGGGAGCCGTCCCAGCGCGAAGAGCACCGGGAACATCTTCAGCGGGAGGTTCATCGCGCGGTAGATGAGCCCGGAGTAGAAGTCGACGTTCGGGTAGAGCTTGCGCTCGACGAAGTAGTCGTCGTTGAGCGCGGTCTCCTCGAGCTCGCGGGCGATCTCGAAGAGCGGATCGTCGCCGAGCTTGCTCAGGATCTGGTCGGCGGTCTCCTTGATGATGCGTGCGCGCGGATCGTAGTTCTTGTAGACGCGGTGACCGAACCCGGAGAGGCGGAAGGGGTCGTCCTTGTCCTTGGCCCGCGCGATGAACGAGGCGGTATCGCCCTCGGCGTCGCGGATGCCCGTCAGCATCTCGACGACCCGCTGGTTTGCCCCACCGTGCAGCGGCCCCCACAACGCCGAGATGCCGGCGGCGATCGCCGCGAACATGTTCACCTGACTGGAACCGACGAGCCGGACGGTCGAGGCGGAGCAGTTCTGCTCATGGTCGGCGTGCAGGACGAGCAGCATGGTGAGCGCCTTGGCCAGATCGCTGTCGACCTGATAGGGCTCAGCGGGGACGGCGAACATCATGTGCAGGAAGTTCTCCGCGAACCCGAGGTCGTTGCGCGGATAGACATAGGGCTGCCCGATCGACTTCTTGTAGGCGAACGCCGCGACCGTCGGCAGCTTGGCCATGAGCCGATAGGTCGAGACCTCGATGTCCCACTCGTCCAACGGATCGTAGTGATCCTGGTAGAAGGTCGAGAGCGCGGACGTGGCCGCCGACAGGATGGCCATCGGGTGCGCGTCGGGCGGGAAGGCGTCGAAGAAGGGTCGCATATCCTCCCGTAAGAGGGTGTGCATCTTGATGTTGTGGCGGAAGTCCGCAAGCTGGTCGGCGCTGGGCAGGTCCCCGTAGATCAACAGGTTGGAGGTCTCGAGGAAGTCGGAGTGCTCGGCCAGGTCCTCGATGTTGTAGCCCCGATAGCGCAGGATCCCCTGCTCACCATCGATATAGGTGATGGCGCTCTTCACCGAACCGGTGTTGGCGAACCCAGGATCGTAGGTGACCAGGCCCGTCTCGGAACGCAGGGCGGTGACGTCGACGCCGCGCTCGCCCTCAGAGCCCTCGATCAGCTCGCCCTCGTACTGCTCGCCGTTGTACTCGATCCGGGCGTACTTGCTCATGGAGATACCTTTCGTGCCGCTTCTCGCGGCGAAGTCAGCCCTCGACGTCTACGGTCCCGACCATGCCGGCCTCCCGGTGGCCAGGGATGTTGCAGAAATAGGTGTACTGGCCGGGCTCGAGCGTCACCGTGGCGGTGTCGGTTCCGTCACCGCTCGCTTCGAGCAGCACCTCGTCGCCGAGCTCCTCGATCACCAGGTTGTGCACGGTGTTGCCCTGATTCCAGATTCCCAGCTCGACGTCCCCGGCCGGCAGGGTGGGGGGCGCGGCCTCCCAGCCGATGTCTACCGCGACGAAGACCTCGGCGTCGCTCAGCGCTGGTGGCACCGGCTCCTCGGTGGCGCCTCCCTCCGCTGGCCCCGCCTCCTCCTCCTCGTGCAGTGGGCGCATCCCAGCCGAGGCCGAGACGGTGCCGGCGGCGACGAGACCGACCATGCCGAGCGCGAGCCCGATCCCGAGCGCGCGCGCGCTGATGCGTGGTCGCGACACGATAATCGCGGACACGAACAGGATGTAGCCGGCGATCAGGAGCGCAAGCGCCGACGACGCGAGTGCGGGGATGGCGAGCAGGATCCGTGACAGCGAGAGCGCGAACAACAGGATGGAGCCCACCACGGCCAGCGGCAGGACCACCGGGGTGAAGAAGCGCTTGCGAAACTCGGGGTTCATCGGCCGTTCCTCCGCACGGTGCTGGTGAGCTGACGCCGGTCTAGGCCGGCCTCGAAGTCGCGCCAGTACAGGATGTCGGGTGCACCGTGCTCTTCCTCGTAGCTCCAACGGAAGAACAGCGCAGCGATCACCGCCCAGAGGAAGAGTCCGCCCCCGATCTTCATGAGCAGCCCGGCGATCTGTTGGTCGGTGATGGCATCCAGACCGTAGAGCCGCGGCGCCTGTTCGTAGGTGCGGTACAGCACGGTCTCGCCGAAGGTCAGGAAGGAGGCGGGCACCGTTGGCAGGAGCGACTGACCGAAGAGATAGCCCATCCGAACGGGATACGACAGATGTGGCAGCTCAGGCAGCGGACTGAGCACTGGCCACCACATGACGAGCGCCGTCACCACCCAGATCACGTGGACCAGCAGGTGAAACCCCTCGTTCGTGTTCGACAGGTTGACCGCGGCGGGCCAGTGGTAGCCAGCGGCCCAAAGGTTGAAGATGACGAGCGCCACGAGCGGGCGCGTGGCGAAGGCCCAGCTCGCCCTGACCGCAGGCGGCTTCAGCAACCGTCGGAAGAGCCATGCCGGCGTGCCCAGGATGAGCAGGGGGGCCGCGATGAAGCTGAACAGCAGGTGCTGCACCATGTGCACGCTGAAGAGGCTGTCGGCGAGCGTGTCGACCGGCCAGTCCGCGCCGATCCAGAGGGTCGCGACGCCGAGCAGGAAGTACGCGCGCTGACGGCGCGTGGCGGGGGGGCGGCCGGGTGCGAGGCGCGGACCCCAGGATGCGAGCAGGTAGGTGTAGCCACCGGCCAGGGTCGCCGCGAGCAACCACGCGTCGGGATGCGGCTGATAGGTCGGCATCAGCTCAGCCTGCCCCGCCGGTGACGGAGATCAGAACCGTGATCGCGTAGACGCCAGCCGCCAGCCCAAGGCCCATGAGGAAGAGTCGGCGGAACCAACGGCTGTCAAAGCGCAGATGCATGAACCACATCACCACGAGCATGAACTTCAGCAGGGTGAGCGCGAGCAGTGCAGGCACCGTGATCACGCGCGCCATGTCGAAGTAGAACAGGCCCACCTCTATGGCGGTCAGCACGGCGAGGATGACACCGATCTCGACGTATTGGCCGACCCCCGGATGCGGAGGATGCTCCTCGATGTCCGACATCGCTCGGCGACTCCTATTCGGCGGGGATGAGATAGACGAGCGTGAAGATGAGGATCCAGACGATGTCGACGAAGTGCCAGTACAGACCGATGTTCTCCACGGCGTCGACCTGCTGGGGGCCGATCGCGCCCGCCATCGAGCGGGACCACAGCGCCACCAGCATGAGGATGCCGACCGCCACGTGCAATCCGTGGAAGCCGGTCAGCACGAAGAAGGCCGACGAGAAGGGGCTCGTCGTGAGCGTGAAGCCCTCCGCCGCGAACACCGTGAACTCGTAGAACTGTCCGGAGAGGAAGGTCGCGCCCATCAATGCGGTGGCCAGCGTCCACGTCCTGAAGCGCCGCCAGTCGGCCTCCTGCGCGGCCGCCAGCGCGAGGACCATGCCGAGGGAGGACATGAGCAACACGAAGGTGGAGACCGACGTGAACGGGATGTCGAACAGGTTGCGCGGCGTCAACGCCTCCTCGGGCGCCGCGTTGTAGCGACTCTGATAGATGAGGTAGGCCGAGATCAGCGCGCCGAAGAACAGGCACTCCGACCCGATCAGCGCCCACATCGCCATCTTCTCGTTGGAGATCCCCAGGCTGGTCGCGTGGGCCTCCTCGGCCGACTCCGGTTGGGTGAGCCCTTCGGCGCTCATGCGTGCTCACCGTTTTCGAAGCCGGGCTCCAGGGTCCAGCCGACCAGACCGGCAAAGGTGATAGTCGCCCCGACCGCGAGCATGACGATCATGGCCGTGCCGCCGGTCAACAACGACCAGCCCATGATGGGCAGACCCAGCGCAGCCACCAGTGGGTAGTAGGACGGGTCGGGCATCCTGATGTGCGCGCCGTGCTCCTCCTCGCCCCCATCCGAGGAGCCGCCGGCGGGCACCCTGATCGTCTCATCGGCGGACCCTGGCGTGTACTTGCGGTGCCAGAGCTCGTCACGAGCCGTCACACGAGGCACCTCGGCGAAGTTGTAGTGGGGCGGCGGCGAGCTGGTCATCCACTCCACCGTCCGCGCGTCCCACGGGTCGTTGCCGGCCTCCTCGCCCTTCTTGAGAAAGACGCTGTAGAGCACGTTGATCATGAAGACGAGTGTGGCAAGGGCGATAATGAAGGCCCCGACGGTCTCGATCACGTTGTAGATCTCCCAGCCGAAGCCGGTGTCGTAGGTGTCGATCCGGCGCGGCATGCCGCGCAGCCCGACGATGTGCATCGGACCGAACGTGACGTTGAAGCCGACGAAGTTGAGCCAGAAGTGCGTCTTCCCGAGCCTCTCGTCGAGCCTGCGGCCTGTGACCTTCGGCGCCCAGTAGTACATGCCGGCGAATAGTCCGAAGAGCGCACCTCCGAACAGCACGTAATGGAAGTGCGCCACCACGTAGTAGGTGTCGGTCTGCTGGTAGTTGCTCGGCACGACTCCGTGCGTTACACCCGAAAGCCCGCCGATGGTGAACATCGCGACGAGCCCGATGGCGAACAGCATCGGCGTGGTGAAGCGCAGCTTGCCGCCCCAGATGGTGCCGAGCCAGTTGAAGATCTTCACGCCCGTCGGCACCGCGATGAACATGGTCGAAAGCGCGAAGGCCGAGTTGGCGACCGGCCCGAGACCCACGGCGAACATGTGGTGCGCCCAGACCCCCCAGCCCATGAAGCCGATGGCGATGCCACTGAAGACCAGCGCGGTGTAGCCGAAGAGCGGCTTGCGGCTGAACACCGGCAGCACTTCCGAGACGATCCCGAAGGCGGGCAAGATCAGGATGTAGACCTCGGGATGTCCGAAGAGCCAGAACATGTGCTGCCACAGCACCGGGTCGCCGCCGGTCGCCGGGTTGAAGAAGTTCGACCCGAAACGGATGTCGAAGAGCAGCTGCCAGCATGCGATGCCGATGACGGGCATCGCGAAGAGCATGAGGAACGAGGTGACGAGGGCCATCCAGATGAAGACCGGCATGCGCATCAAGGTCATGCCGGGCGCGCGCATGTTCAGGATGGTGACGATGAAGTTCACCGAGGAGGCCAACGAGGCGATGCCGGCGATCTGGATCCCCACCGAGTAGAAGATCATGCGCACGGCGTGGGCTTGTGCCAACGTCTCGGTGTAGCCCAGGGGATCTGGCCCCACCGTGGTGGAGAGCGGGGCGTAGTTGAACCAGCCGCCGTCGGGCAGCCCACCGAGGAAGACGCCGGAGTACAGGAAGATGCCCGCCGCCAGGAAGACCCAGTAGCTGAAGGCGTTCAGGCGCGGGAACGCCACGTCGCGCGCGCCGATCATGAGCGGCAGCAGGTAGTTGAAGAACGATGCCGACAGCGGCATGAGCGCGAAGAAGATCATCGTCAGGCCGTGCATGGTGAAGATCTGGTTGTACAGACCGGGGCTGACGAGTTCGAGATTCGCCTGCGCGAGCTGCAGTCGGATGATGAGCGCTTCGATGCCGCCCACGATGAAGAAGGTGAAGGCGGTGACGAAGTACAGGATGCCGATCTTCTTGTGATCGATGGTCGTGAACCAGCTCCAAAAGCCATGCTCGGCCTGGGGCCGGCGGAACAGGCTCTTGCGCTGCCCTGACGGGGCGGCGGTTGCGGTCATCGAGTGGTCTCCTCGGGTGTGCGGGGCGGCTATTCGAGGCTCAGCAGGTACGCGGTGATGGCATCGATCTGGTCAGGGGTGAGCCCGAGTCGAGGCATCTGTGCTCCCGGTTTCAGCGCCTGCGGGTTGTCGAGCCAGGCCTGCACGTTCTCCTCGTTGAGAGCCAGGAAGCCGCCCGCGAAGGTCTCGCGACTGGCGAAGTGCGTAAGGTTTGGCCCGATCCGTTGGTTCGCGACCTGGTCGCCCTCGGCGTCATAGCCGTCGATGGCGTGACAGGCGATGCACTGCTGCCCGATTGTGTCGCTGGAGACGAGGCGCTCACCCTCCGCGGCGAGCTCGGTGTCGAAGTCGGCGACGGCGGGTTCTGCCTGGTCGGCGAGCCAGTCCTCGAACTCGGCCGGCTCCTGCGCCTCGACGTAGAAGCGCATGCGAGCGTGGGAGAGGCCGCAGAACTCCGCGCACGCGCCGGGATAGCGGCCGGGCTCGTCGGCCTGGATGGTGAGTTCGCGGACGTGCCCGGCGACGACGTCCTGCTTGCCCGCAAGCCGTGGCACCCAAAAGCTGTGGATGACGCCGTTGCGGGCCTCACCCTCGGCGCCGGCACCGGTGTCGGTGACGACCGCCGATCGGGATTCCATCGTGAGGTACACCGGTCGGTCGGTGGGGATGTGCAGCTCGGTCGCGGTGATGACGCCCTGGCCTTCGTCACCGGTGTACTCGAACTCCCAGAAGTACTGCTTGCCGACGACGCGGACCTCCAAGGGGTCGCCGTCTGGCCGGCCTGCGAGCTCGAAAATCGTCTGGACTGTCGGGATCGCCACGCCCACCAGGATGAGCGCGGGAATGGCGGTCCACAGGATCTCGAGCTTGGTGTTGCCGGCCACCTGCTTCGGGATCTGACCGTCGTCGTCCTTGCGCTCGCGGAAGCGGAAGAGCGCGTAGATGATCGCGCCTTGCACCAGGACGAAGACCACGATCGCGATGACGAAGACGAGGTTCCACAGGTTGTCCTGCTGACGCGCGATCGGCCCCGCCGGGTCGAGTGCGCTCTGCGGGTAGTCCTGCGCGCAAGCGGAGAGACTCAGCCCTGCGACGATCACCCATCCGAACCATGAGCGGCGCAAGCGGCGCTGCTCGCGGTGGGAGCCTTGTGGCCTCATGCAGTCCTCCGGGTCGAGGCGTCGACAGGCGGATCGGTCGTGACGGCAGCGAGTCTAGACGACCCGCGGTGC
>JBBSMR010000045.1:0-25673 GCA_038233095.1 Euzebyales bacterium | reverse complement strand
GTCTCGGTCGTGACGTCGAACTGCTCGGCGAGCGAGGCGACGTCGACCCGTCCGGCCCCGCGGGCGAGTTCGTGGATCTGCTGCTGCCGCTCCGCCGCGTACATGTGGGATTACCTTTGAAAGCCTGTGGGCTTACTAGGGGTTACCCCCGTGTTTCGTTCGTGTCAAGGAAAAGTTCGACCCCTATTCGGGGGAAGTTCCTGCGATGTAGCTGCGGTACACGGCGACCAGCGCTTCCTTCTGCGACTCGCTGAGGAGGGGATCGGCGCGGATGGCGCGTTCCGTGGCGCGCTTGGAGCGCTGCTCGTCGTCCTGGATGAGCCCGGCCTGCTCCAGCACCGTCTCGGCTGACAGGTCGAGCGCCTCGGCTATGGACTTCAGGACGCGCACCGAGGGCTGGTGCAGCCCGCGTTCGATTTGGCTGAGATAGGGGTTCGAGACGCGTGCCACGTTGGCCAGCTCGCGCAGCGTCAGGTTCGCGAGCTTGCGCTGGCTGCGGATGTAGGCGCCGAGCGCCGCTCGCTGGGCCTCCCAGGGATCCTCAGTGCTCATGGACCTACTGTAGAGCGTCTGGCAAGGGGTGAACCGGCGCTCGACGCTGAGATGACGAGGCGTGCTCGGGCCAAGCCAGTCGGCAAAAGCTCGCGTATCCGCGAGTCTTTCCCGGTCGACGTCCGGTTTGTCCGGCAAGTGTCGCTCACAGAGAGGCAAGAACTCGTGCATGCGCGAGCTTCTTCAGAGGCCAGCAGCCCCAGCCCGGAGTGGTGGGTTCGGGCCGGAGCGCGTGGCGCGTGCTCCCGCTCGTCTCGCCGCGAGCGCATGTCCGGACATGGCAGCGGCCCGGGCCAACCCATCCCACAGGGGAGGGGTCGACCCGGGCCGCAGGTCCTGCGAGAACGCCTGGTTAGGCGCTCTTGGCCTTCGCGGCGCCCTTGCGGGCGGTCGTGGCGGTGCTCTGCGCGGCGTGGGCCGCGGCCTGGAGGGCCGGGGCGGAGGCGTTCAGCACGCTGTGGGCGAACTCACGCTGCACGGAGAGCCACTGCTCAACGAAGTTGAAGTACTCGTCGACCAGCTCGCGCGGCTCGGGCAGCACGGACTCGTCGTAGAACTTGCCGCTGGCGGGAACCATCTGGCGAACGGTCTCGCTCCAGGCCTCAACGGCCTTGACGACGGTGTCCTGGCCCTGACGCACGATGGAAAGGGTCTGGTCCTGGGTGGTCTCTGCAAACTGCTTGGTGTCGGTCATGGCGGGGACTCCTTCAAGAAGACGTGTCGAACGTGCTTTGCTAAGTATACCTAGCAGATGCTCGACTTGTCAACCAGAATCTTGATCAATCTCGCACGTACTGCCCCGGCGCATCGTCCATCGGGACATGTTGCTTGCTGCCGATAGCGCGTGCCTTGACCTGGTTGCCTGCTCGCTCGCCCATCCAATCGGCCCAGTACTGCCACCACGACTCGGCGTGCTCGGTCGCGTTCTGCCGCCAGAGGCTCGGGTCGGCCGGCTGGTCCTCGTTCGTCCAGTAGCGGGCCTTCTTGCTGGGCGGGTTGACGATGCCGGCGATGTGGCCGGCGGAGCTGAGCACGAAGCGCACGTCACCGCTCAGGAGCTGGGTGGACTGGTACGAGGACGTCCAGGGAGCGATGTGGTCGTTCTCCGCTCCCACCAGGAAGACGTCGGCCTCGACGTCCTTCAAGCTGATGTGCACGCCGTCCAGTTCGAGCTCGCCGCGGGCCAGCTCGTTCTCCAGATAACAGCTGCGCAGGTAGAACGCGTGCATCTTGGCCGGCATGCGCGTGGAGTCGGCGTTCCAGGCCAGGATGTCGAACTTCGGAGGATCCTCGCCCATCAGCCAGTTCGAGACCACGTAGTTGAAGATGAGGTCGTTCGAGCGCAGCATGTCGAACGTCGAGCGCATCTGCGAGGCCTCGAGGTAGCCCTGACGCTCCATCTTCTGCTCGAGCGCCGTCACCGTCTCGGGATCGGTGAAGATGCCCAGGGGTCCGGGGTCGGAGTAGTCCAGCAGCGTGTTGAGCAGCGTCACCGAGTTCACCCGCTCACGTCCGGTCGCGGAGAGATACGCGATGAGCATCGCCGTCAACGCGCCTCCCAGGCACAGGCCGACGACGTTCACCTTCTCCTCACCGGTGATCTCGGTGATGACGTCGAGGGCGGCGAGCGGCCCGCTCAGCAGGTAGTCGTCCATGCGGATCCCGCGCATCGAGGCGTCGGGGTTGCGGTAGCTGATCGCGAAGACGGTGTGGCCGTGCTGGACGGCCCACTCGATGAAGCTGCGGCCGGGCGCCAGGTCCATGATGTAGTACTTGTTGATCCACGGCGGGCTGCACAACAGCGGCACCTTGTGGACCTTCTCGGTCTGCGCCTCGTACTGGATGAGCTCAATGAGGTCGTTGCGGAAGACGACCTTGCCGGGTGTGACGGCCAGATTCTCGCCGAGCTCGAACCCGGAACGGTCGACCTGGCGGGGCATCCCGTCGTTGAACGCCTGGTCGTGGAGGAAGTTGCGGGCCCCGCGCAGCAAGGAGAGCCCGCCGGTCTCGAACGCCCGCTTCAGGACCGCGGGGTTCGTGAGGGGGAAGTTGGTCGGGGCGAGCGCCTGCGTCATGAGATCGGCCGCGAAGGCGGCCTTCTTGCCGGCGACACCGTCCACGTCGCCGGCCTCGACCAGGTCCGCGACGAACTGCCCCGCCACCTCGTAGAGCTGCCGCAGGCCCGCGTACGCGAAGTTCTCATTCCAGGCGGGGTCGGCGAAGCGCCGGTCCTTGTCGTCGGCCTCCACGGACGCGCCAAGCGCCCGCGACGTTGTCGTCATCCCTGCGCGCATGAGCCCCGTCCAGGCTTTCGAGGTGGCGCGGAAGGTGCGCCCGGGGTGGAGCGGAGCACGCATCAGCGCCGTGCCGAGCGCCCGGCCGAGCAGCACGGGGTCGGGGTTGGCGAAGAGCCCAGCCTCTGGGGCGAGGGTCTCCGCGGCGGACGAGCCGACGAGCTCTTGAATGGGGTCGTTCACGATCGGTCTCCTCTTCCAATGCCGGTTGGTGCGCCCACGACCGCGTCGGGTCAGGCATAGTAACGAAAGATGATCTCGGCGACGCACGCCGGCTTGGGGCTGCCTTCGCGTTCGAAGACCGCCTCCAGCTGCACCTGGTAGCCGCCGCTGATCGCGTCGACGCTGGTGCAGCGCAGCACCAGTCGCACGAGCGCGTTCACCGGCACAGTCGCGGGGAAGCGGACGCGGTTCAAGCCGTAGTTGATGATCACGCTCGCATCGACGACCTCGATCACCTCGAGCAGCAACGTGGGGAAGAGCGAGAGCGTGAGATAGCCGTGCGCGATCGTGCTGCCGAACGGGCCTTTCGCCGCCCGTTCGGGGTCGACGTGGATCCACTGGTGGTCGTCGGTCGCCTCGGCGAACGTGGAGATGCGGTCCTGGCTGACTCGGTGCCACGCGCTCGTTCCGAGCTCGGTGCCGGCCGTGCCCGCCAGCTCATCCAGCGTGAGCTGGAGTGGCTGCAGCGGCTCGGCGGCGGCGCTCATGTCCGCTCCACGATCGCCGCGATCCCCTGTCCTCCGCCGATGCACATGGTCACCAGCCCGTAGCGTCCACCCGTGCGGTGCAACTCATAGAGCGCCTTGACGGTGAGGATCGCGCCGGTGGCCCCGATCGGGTGTCCGAGGGAGACGCCGCTGCCATTCGGGTTCGTCTTCTCCATGTCGAAGCCGAGGTCGCGCGCGACAGCCAGCGCCTGCGCGGCGAAGGCCTCGTTCAGCTCGATCACGTCGAGGTCGTCAACCTTGAGGTTCGCCAGCTCCAGGACCTTGCGGACGGCGGGGACCGGTCCGATGCCCATGTACTTCGGCTCGACGCCGGCGTGGGCATAGGCGACGAGCCGCCCGAGCGGCTCCTGGCCCTGACGCTCCGCGGTCTCGGCGTCCATGAGCACGACCGCCGCGGCGGCGTCGTTCAGCCCGGCGGCGTTGCCGGCGGTCACCGAGCCCTCCTTGGCGAAGACCGGCTTCAGCTTGCTCATGCCCTCGAGGCTCGCGTCGGGCCGGACATGCTCGTCCCGGTTCACCGTGGTCGTGCCCTTGCGTCCTTCGACCTCGATCGGCAGCACCTGGTCATCGAACCGGCCCTCGTCCCAGGCGCGGGCGGCGCGCTGGTGGCTCTCGACGGCCAGCTTGTCCTGGTCCTCGCGGCTGATCCCCCACTGTTCGGCGACGTTCTCGGCGGTCACGCCCATGTGGCAGTCCTCGAAGGGGTCCGAGAGCGCGCCCACCATGGCGTCGACGAGCGTGCCGTCACCCATCCGCAGGCCCGTCCGCGCCCCGTCCGCCCAGTAGGGAGAGCGGCTCATGGACTCCGCGCCGCCCGCGAGGGTGATGTCGGCCTGGCCGAGCTCGATGTACTGGGCGGCGGAGACGATCGCCTGCAGCCCGCTGCCGCACAGGCGGTTCACCGTGAGCGCGGGGACCTCGACGGGCAGGCCACCCTCGACGGAGCAGACCCGGGACAGGTACATGTCCTTCGTCGACGTGTGGATCACGTTGCCGAAGACCACGTGGCCGACGGTCTCGGGCTCCACGCCGGCCCGCTTGACGGCCTCGCGGACCACCTTCGCGCCGAGCTGGGTGGGCGGAACGCTGGCGAGCCCGCCTCCGAACTTGCCTACGGGCGTTCGGACTCCGCTGCAGATGACAACGTCGCGAACGGTTCTGGCCATGAACTCGCCTTTCGCTGGAGAGGCTGCTAGGCATACCTAGCATACTCTAGGTTTGTCAAATCTGTCAGCCGGTGGGAGACCCTCTCACATACCCAGCAACCGGCGCAGCTCACGCGCCTGGCGCCGGGAGACCTCCACGCGGCTGGCCTGTGCGTCGTCCATCGTCAGCACAAGCGCGCCACGAAAATCGGGGACGAGCTCCCGGACGTGGTCGAGATTGACCAGGTAGGAACGGTGCGCGCGGAAGAACTGGCGCCCCAGGCGGCGCTCCAGCTCCGCGAGCGTGTAGCTCACGAGCACCCGGTCCTCGGTGAGCTTCAGATAGCTGTAACCGCGGGCCGCGTTCGCGTACACGATCGCGCCCTGATCGACCAGCACGGTGCGCTCACCCTGCTGGACCGCGATCTTGCCGAGCGGCTCGACCGGGGTCTCCTGAACCTCGTCGTGCCGGGAGCCGGTGGGCGTGACCGGCTCGTCCTCGTCGGGGGCCGACGACAACGCGCGCTCCAGCGCCCGGCGCAACCGCTCCGCGTCGAACGGCTTGACGAGATAGTCGGCGGCCGCGAGGTCGAAGGCCTCGACGGCGTAGTCGGGGTAGGCGGTCGTGAAGATCACCGCCGGCCGCTGAGCGTGGGACCGCAGCGCCCTCGCCACGTCGAGCCCCGTGCCTCCGGGCAAGCGGATGTCGAGCAGTACCACGTCGTACTGCAGCGATCCGATGAGCTCCAGCGCCTCGTCGGCGTTGGTGGCCTCGCCCACGACCTGGACGTCGTCGAAGCCACGCAGCAGGAAGCGCAGCTCCTCGCGGGCGGGGGCCTCGTCGTCGACGATCAGGCAGCGGGCGCGCCTCATCGCAACGGGATCCGCAGATCGACCGTGGTGCCGTCGTCCGGCCGTGACCGCAGATCCATGCGGTAGCGCTCACCGAAGAGATTCTCCAGCCGCTCACCGATGTTGCGCAGGCCGATGCCGCCCATCTCGCCGTCGTGACGCAGGGCGCTCTCGAGCGTCGCCGGATCCATGCCCACGCCGTCGTCGCGCACGACGATGCGGGTGACGCGTCGCAAAGGGTCGAAGCGCGCCTTCAGGCTGACCGTGCCTCCTTTCACGCTCTGGGCCAAGCCGTGCTTCACGGCGTTCTCGACGAGCGGTTGCACGACCAGCACCGGGATCTGCACCCCCAGCACCTGCGGGTCGACGTCGTAGCGCACCGCCAGACGCTCGCCGAAGCGAGCCTGTTCGAGGGCCAGGTAGGTCCGGACGAAGAAGTACTCCTGGCCGAAGTCCGCGAACTGGCCCTGCTGGCGGGTGGAGTAGCGGAAGAAGTCGGAGAGGCGCAGCAGCAGCTGCCGCGCCTCCTCCGGGTGCGTGCGCGCTCTGGAGGCGATGGTGTTCAACGTGTTGAACAGGAAGTGCGGGTTGATCTGGGCACGCAGCGCGTCCAGTCGCGCGCTGGCCGAGAGTCGCCGCTCGCGGTCCATATCGGCGAGCTCCAGGTGCAACGACAAGATGCCCGCCATCCCCTGCACGAGGTCGCGTGACGGAGCGGTCTCGTCGACCCGGTAGACCTTCAACGCGCCGACGACACTGTCACCGACGTGCAAGGGAGCGATCACGGCCGAGCTGAGCGGGCAGCTCGGCTCCGGGCAGCCCAGCGCCCCGGCGCTGTGCAGGACCTTGGTGCGTGCGCCTTCGAGCACCTTGCGCGTGGCCGCGGTGATGGTCGCCTTGCCCGGATGGTGATGATCGCGCCCCGGCCCGACGAAGGCGAGCACCTGCTGGCGGTCGGTGATCGCCACGGCATCGGCCCCCAGCATGGGCCGCAGCAGCGTCACCGTGCGATTGGCCGCCTCGGCGGTCAGACCGCTGCGCAGCGGCATGCTCGAGCCCATGATCGAGATGGGTGCGGGCTCGGCCCGGCGGGCCGCTCCGCTCGTCTGCCCCACCTGCCCCACCCTGCGCGCTCGTGACGGTGGCCAGCGTCTCCGGTACATCCGCGGACCGCGGAGGACGGAGGGGTAGCCGAGCGTGAGCACCGTCGAGAGCACCAGGCCGGCCAGCACCATACGACCGGCGGCGAGCGGGGGCTGCACGATCACCTGCGTGACGAGATAGGTGAGGCCCCACAGCGCCGCCAGCGCCGCCGCGAGCAGGCCGCCGCCCCTCATCGGCCGTCGACCCCGCGGATCGTGAGCTCGGCGAGCCGCTCGGCCTGGCGATCGGCGGCCGTGCCGTGCAGCCGCATCCAGTGCGCCTCGACGCGCTCAGGGGGCGCGCCGCGCTGCGAGACGAGCACGGTGGCGAGCGCGGAGAGCGGCGCAGCGAAGACCGTGGGGAAGAGCAGGATGCCGCCCGCACCGGCCAGACCGGCGAGGAACGCGCCGACGGCAACGAGCGCGCCGGTGAGCATGCCGGCCAGCGCACCCGTCGCCGTCATCCCGCGCCACCAGATCGTCAGGACGAAGACGGGGGTCAGCGCCGAGCCCGCCAGCGCGAACGCCCACGTCACCATCGAGGCGACGATGGAGGGGAACCGAGCGGACAGCACCACCGGTTCCAGGGGCAGCGCGATGGCTGCGGAGATCGCGGCGACGACCAGCACCGCGAGCCGTCCCGCGCGCACGGCCTGGCGCTGAGTCGCACCGGGGCGCAGGTGACGTTCGTAAATGTCGTGACCCCACGAGGCGGCTGCCGCTAGGAGCAGACCGGCGATGGTGGAGACCACGGCGATGAAGGCGCCGATGGCCAGCAGCGTGAGACCGGTCCTGCCGCCGTACAGCCGTCCCAGCACGAGCAGCGCGTGCTCCGGGACCTGCAGCACGCCGTCCACGGTCAACGCTCGCAGCCACCCGACGGAGGGCGCCCGAGGAATGATCGCTCGGGCGGCCGTGCCGAGCATCACGGCCAGGGCATAGAACATGCCGGCGGCGCCGAGCACCCACACGGTCGTCATGCGCGCCGCCCGACCTGTCGGGCTGGTGAAGTAGCGGTTCATGACGTGGGGCAGGCCCGCGGTGCCCATCACCAGGGTGACGACCAGGGCGAAGAGGCTGATCCGGTCGTAGCGCGCGCCTGGGCGGTCAAAACGCGCCGGCGCCTCGGCGTCCAGCTGGTTCTGGACCGGCTCGAGCCGCCAGCCCTCCGGCGTCAACGTCGAGGTGCGCAACGGCTCGTCGCCCAGCCGCTCCACCGCCGTCGCATAACGAAAGCCCCCGACCACGGCCGAGCCCGCGAGCCAACCCAGGAGCATGAGCATGAAGAGGAACTGCACGGCCTGTGTCCAGGTGGTGCCCCGCATGCCGCCGAACACGACCGCGAGCGCGATCCCGAACGTGGAGACCAGTACGCCCGTCACATAGGCGTCCAGGCCGAACATTCCCTGGCCGACCAACAGGTCCCAGACGATCCCGCTGCCGACGGCCTGGGGCACCAGGTAGCTCAGAATGATGAGCTCGACGACGGCGACGGCGAGCAGCCGCACGCGCTCGGATTCCAGCCTGCGGCCAAGGAAGTCGGGGATCGAGAACTCGCCGAAGCGCCGCAGGGGGGCCGCCACGAAGAGCAGCACCGGCACGAACCCGGCGGCGAACCCGGTGGCGTACCACACACCGTCGAGCCCCGAGACGTAGACGGCGGCGGCCACCCCGAGGAAGGACGCGGCCGAGAAGTAGTCGCCGCAGATCGCGAACGCGTTCGTCACCACGCCGATGCGCTGGCCGGCGAGATAGAAGTCCAGGGTGGACGCGCGGCGTGGGCGCACGAGCGCGGCAAAGAGCAGCGTCACCACCATAGCGACGATGAGCAGGACGCCCTCCGCGGTCATCCCCCGTCATCCTCGTCCAGCGCCTCAGGGCCGCCGAGCATGCGGTCCTCTACGGCATTGGCCAGCGCTGCTGCCGCCAGCGCCAGCAGGAAGAAGACGATGTAGAGGCCTCCGGCGGCCATGACGAAGTTGGGGCTCAGTCCTCCCGCGAGGCCGCCGCTGGACCACCAGTCGAGCACGAGCGTGAGCGCCGGGACGCCCAACGTCACGAGCAGGAAGAGCGCGAAGTAGACCAACGCCACCCGTCGCAGCGTGCGGGCGGCTGCATCGACCTCGGCGGGGGTGTCGTACTCGTCGAAGGTGGGCTCGTTCGGCCGCTCGGTCGTGCCTGGGTACGACCGTTCTCGTCCGGCATCCATGGCGCTCACGCTACCCGAGCGCACCACCCCTGGGATGCGCGTTCGCTCAGGAACGCACGGCGAGCCGGCGCGCCGCGTTCAGCGCCATGATGCCGGCTCCGAGCACCATGACCAGGCCGACCCCGGGCAGCCAGGCTCGTCCGATGCCGCCGAGCTGCAGCAGTCGGAGCAGCTGCCATGCGGGGATCGCGGTGGCCACCGCGCCCATGATCAGCGCGTGCGCCATGCCGACGAGTCGGCGCTTCACGATGACCCCGGGAATGCCGGCCACGCCGGCGTACAACGTCCAGATGCCGCCCCCGGCCAGGCCGCCGTAGTTGCCGAACGCGGTGTCGGCCCATGGCAGGAAGCTGCCGAAGAGGCAGAGCGGGACCGCGAGGAGCAGCAGCTTCTGCGGCTGGCCGAGATACGGCCAGCGGCGCGTCTGGCCCCCGCGAGCGGACTGTGCGGGCGGTTGTCTCACCCGGCACACGCTAACGGGTTCGCCAGCCCCAGTCCTCCCCATCCGCCCTTGCGAGCCTCTCCCGCGTGGACTTCGCCTCGATTGCCACGACCCCCTGACCGTTCGCAGGCCGGACGAACCGTTGAGCGACCGCATGCGCCCGCTCGCCGATGAGCCGTTGTTTCGTGCCCCGTCGAACGCTTTGCTGTGTCGTACGGACTGACCCTCGCCGCCCAAAGGCTGTCAGCCCGCTCGGATGCCGAAGCAGAAGGGAGTCGTGGCAGTGGACGAGGCGCAGAAGGTGGAGTACTGGCGCGCCAACGTGAAAACCGTCGTCGTGTTGTTGTCGGTCTGGGCTTTGGTGAGCTTCGGCTTCTCCATCCTGTTGGTCGAGCCGCTGAATAACATCGTGATCAACGGCTTCCCGATGGGCTTCTGGTGGGCGCAACAGGGCGCGGAGATCACCTTTGTGATCCTCATCGCCGTGTACGTCTTGCGCATGCAGAAGCTGGACGACAGCTACGGCGTCGGCCGTGAGTCCAAGCAGTCGAAGCAGGAGGGAGCAGGCGCATGAGCACCATCCAGGCGTGGACGCTGTTCTTCGTCGTCATCACCTTCAGCCTGTACATCTTCATCGCCTGGCGCAGCCGGGTGAGCGACACCGAGGGCTTCTACGTCGCCGGCCACGACGTCCCCGCGATCGCCAACGGCGCCGCTGTGGCGGCCGACTGGATGTCCGCCGCGTCGTTCATCTCGCTGGCCGGCATCGTGGCGTTCAGCGGCTATGACGGCTCGGTCTTCCTCATGGGCTGGACCGGCGGTTACGTGCTGCTGGCGCTGCTGCTCGCGCCGTACCTGCGCAAGTTCGGCAAGTACACCGTGCCGGACTTCGTCGGTGACCGCTACTCCGAGACGGCCCGCGGCGTCGCCGCCGTCGCCGCGATCTTCGTCTCGCTCACCTACGTCGCGGGGCAGATGCGCGGTGTCGGCATCGTCTTCAGCCGCTTCCTTGGCGTGGGCATCGTCGGCGGGGTGCTCATCGGCATGGCCGTGGTCTTCTTCTACGCCGTGCTCGGCGGCATGAAGGGCATCACCTGGACACAGGTGGCCCAGTACTCGGTCCTCATCGTCGCCTACATGATCCCGGCCGTCGCGATCGCCGCGACCCTGTCGGGCAACCCGATTCCGCAGATCGGGTTCGGAGAGATCGCCTCGGAGCTGGACGGCATACAGACCGAACTCGGGTTCCCCGCCTACACCGAACCGTTCACGAGCAGGAACATGCTCGATGTGATCTTGGTAACGGGCGCGCTCATGATCGGCACCGCCGGGCTGCCGCACGTGATCGTGCGCTTTTACACGACGAAGACCGTGCGCGACGCCCGCGCGAGCGCGTTCTGGGCCCTGCTGTTCATCGCGATCCTCTACACGACCGCCCCCGCGATCGGGGTCTTCAGCAAGTTCAACTTCATCCAGGACGTGGATGGCGTCGCCATCGAGGAGCTGCCGCAGTGGGTGCGCAACTGGCAGAACGCTGACCTCATCACGATCGAGGACAAGAACGGCGATAACGTGATCCAGTACCGCCCCGGCGAGGCGGACGACCCGGAAAGCGCGAACGAGATCACGCCTGATCGCGACATCATGGTGCTGGCAAACCCCGAGATCGCCGGCCTGCCGGCGCCGATCATCGGCCTCGTGGCCGCTGGCGGGCTTGCAGCGGCGCTCTCGACGGCGTCGGGGTTGCTCCTCGTCATCTCGTCGTCGGTCGCGCACGACTTCTACTTCAAGCGCTTCCGTCCGGGCGCGAGCGAGAGTCAGCAGCTCTTGGTCGGGCGCATCGCGATGAGCGTTGCGATCTTCGTCGCCGGCTACTTCGGCATCAATCCGCCGGGCTTCGTGTCCGAAGTGGTGGCCTTCGCGTTCGGCCTCGCCGCGGCGAGCTTCTTCCCGGTCATCGTGCTGGGCATCTTCTGGAAGCGCGCGAACGCGGCCGGCGCCGTGGCCGGCATGTTGACCGGATTGATCTTCACCACGCTCTACATGATCGCGACGATCGAGCGGGAGCCATTCCTGGCGCTCAGCCGGCCGTTCGGGATCAGCCCTGAGGGCATCGGCACGATCGGGTCGATGCTCAACTTCGCCGTGACGATCACCGTCTCGAAGATGACCGCTCCGCCACCGGCGAAGATGCAGGAGCTGATCGAGGAGGTCCGCTATCCGGGGGAGGCGCCGCAGACGGTCGCGCACTAAAGCAAGAATCCCGGAACCCCGGAGGTCGGCCGATTACTTGTCGGCCTCCGGGGTGATCCTTTGAAGAACCGCTCATCCAAGGAGTCCAGCGATGTCAGAAGCCACCATCGAGAACCTCTCACGTGAATCACGCTCCTTCCCGCCGCCGGAGAGCTTCGCCGAGCAGGCGCATGTGAATGACGACGAGGTGTACGCCGAAGCCGAGAAGGACGTCGAAGCCTGGTGGGAGCAGCAGGCCGATCGCCTGCGCTGGATGAAGCGCTGGGACACGACACTTGAATGGGACGCGCCGCACGCCAAGTGGTTCATCGGGGGGACGCTGAACGTCAGCGACAACTGCCTGGACCGCCACGTCGAGGACGGCCACGGGGATCAGGTCGCCTTCCACTGGGTCAGCGAGCCCGGTGAGACCCGGGACCTCACGTACGCCGAGCTCAAGGACGAGGTCTGCCAGTTCGCCAACGTCTTGAAGGATCAGGGCGTCGAGAAGGGCGACCGGGTGCTCATCTACATGCCGATGATCCCCGAGCTGCCGGTCGCGATGCTGGCGTGCGCGCGCATTGGCGCGATCCACTCGGTGGTCTTCGCTGGATTCTCCAGCCAGTCGGTGGTCGACCGCGTCGAGGACGCCAACGCGAAGATGCTCATCACCGCCGACGGCGCCTACCGCAAGGGCAACATCGTCCCGCTGAAGGAGAATGCCGACAAGGCGATGAACAACACCGAGCTGATCGAGCACTGCATCGTCGTGCAGCGCACCGGCGAGGAAGTGTCCATGACCGAGGGGCGCGACCACTGGTATCACGAGCTGATGGAGGGCACATCCACCGAGTGCGCCGCGGAGGAGATGGACGCCGAGGATGTGCTCTACATCCTGTACTCGTCGGGCACGACGGGCAAGCCGAAGGGCATCGTGCACACCACTGGCGGCTACCTCACCCAGGTGGCGGCGACCCACCGCATGGTCTTCGACCTGAAGCCCGACAGCGATGTGTTCTGGTGCGCGGCCGACATCGGGTGGGTGACCGGTCACAGCTACATCGTGTACGGGCCGCTGGCGAACCGCGCAACATCGGTGATGTACGAGGGCGCGCCCGACCACCCGTCGAAGGACCGCTTCTGGCAGATCGTGGAGGATTACAAGGTCACGATCCTCTACACCGCCCCGACCGCGATCCGCTCGTTCATGAAGTGGGGCACCGAGCACGTCGAGTCCCACGACCTGTCCAGCCTGCGGCTGCTCGGATCGGTGGGGGAGCCCATCAACCCCGAGGCCTGGATGTGGTACCACGAGCACATCGGCGGCACGAACGCCCCGATCGTGGACACCTGGTGGCAGACCGAGACCGGCGGCATCATGATCACGCCACTGCCGGGCGTGACCGCGGCCAAGCCGGGCTCGGCGATGCGCGCGTTCCCCGGGATCAAGGCCGTCGTCGTGGACGATCAAGGCGAGGCGGTCGAGCCGGGCAACGGCGGCTACCTCACCCTGCAGCGCCCCTGGCCGGGGATGCTGCGCACCCTGTGGGGCGACGACGAGCGCTACATCGAGACCTACTGGTCGCGCTTCGGCAACGAGATCTACTTCGCCGGTGACGGCGCGAAACTCGACGAGGACGGTCATATCTGGCTGCTCGGCCGAGTCGACGACGTCATGAACGTCGCCGGTCACCGCCTCTCGACGACCGAGATCGAGTCGGCGCTCGTCGACCACTCCAAGGTCGCCGAGGCGGCGGTCGTGGGACGCAAGGACGAGGACACCGGTCAGGCCGTCGCGGCCTTCGTCACACTGCGTGGAGACTACGAGGGCGACGACGAGCTCGCCGCGGAGCTGTGCGAGCACGTCGCCGAGCGGATCGGCAAGATCGCCCGGCCGGCGAACATCCTCTTCGTCGAGGACGTCCCCAAGACCCGGTCGGGCAAGATCATGCGCCGGCTGCTGAAGGACATCGCCGAGGGCCGCGAGCTCGGTGACGTCACGACGTTGGCGAACGCCGACATCGTCGAGCGGATCCAGCAGGATTCCGAGCAGTCGGGCTCCGGGAACCAGTAGCGGCGCTGCTGAAAGGGGCCCTACGCGTTGCGCAGGGCCCCTTCCAACACGTCGAGCGCGTGGTCGAGGTCGCCCTCGTCGATCGTGAGCGGCGGCGCGAAGCGGACGGTGTGGCGGCGGGTGTCCTTCGCGAGCACGCCGCCCTCGAGCAGCCGCTGAGAGAGCTCGCGGCCGGTCCCGTGGTCGGGGTGCAGATCCAAGGCCCACCACAGGCCGCGTCCTCGGATCTCTGCCACGCCGGAGAGATCCGCTGCTCGCAGCCGGTCCAGGACGTTCGCGCCCAGCCGCGCTGAGCGGCGTTGCAGCTCGCCGGACTGCAGCAGCTCCACGACGGCGCTGCCAACGGCGGCAGCCAACGGGTTGCCACCGAAGGTCGAGCCATGCTCGCCCGGCCGGATGACCCCGAGGACGTCCCAGTCGGCGACGACCGCAGAGACGGGCACGATGCCCCCGCCAAGCGCCTTGCCGAGCAGGTACAGGTCTGGCGTCACCTGCTCGTGGTCGCAGGCGAAGGTGGCACCCGCGCGGCCCAGACCCGACTGGATCTCGTCGGCGATCATGAGCACGTTGTGGTCGTTGCAGAGACGCCGGACGTCGCGCAACCAGCCGTCCGGCGGCACGATCACGCCCGCCTCGCCCTGGATCGGCTCGAAGAGAAACGCCACCGTCCGGTCGGTGATCGCCGCGGCCAGCGCCTCGGCGTCGCCATGGGGCACGTGGACGAAGCCGGTTGCGAAGGGGCCGAAGCCGGTGCGTGCCTCGGGGTCGTCGCTGAACCCGACGATGGTCGTCGTCCTGCCGTGGAAGTTGTCGTGGCAGACCACGATCTCGGCCATGTCCGTCGGCACGCGCTTGCGCTCGTAGCCCCACTTGCGCGCCACCTTGATCGCGGTCTCGACGGCCTCGGCGCCGGTGTTCATGGGCAGAATCGCGTCCTTGCCCGCCAGCCCGGCGAGCTCCTCCGCGAAGCGCGCGAATTGGTCGGTGTGGAACGCCCGGCTGGCCAGGGTGAGGCGATCGAGCTGTGCGCGAGCGGCGGCGAGGAGCGCGGGATGGCGGTGGCCGAAATTCAGCGCGGAGTACGCCGACAGCAGATCGAGGTAGCGCCGGCCCTCGACGTCGGTCACCCAGGCGCCCTCGCCGTGGGCCAGGACCACGGGGAGGGGGTGGTAGTTATGCGCCGCGTGGCGGTGCTCCAACTCGAGGAGCGAGGTCGCGCTCTCGGTCAGCGTGTGGGCCGTCGTCATCCTCCGCACCTTCCGCTCGTCGCCCCTGGGGGGTATTGTTCAACAATACGCCAGATCGGGGGATCGTGCTACCGCTCCTACTCGGTCCTGACGGACGCGAGCAGGGCGGCGCGCCCGCGCTCGATGTGCTCACTCGCGGCACGCCGGAAGCGTTCGGCGTCGCCGGCTCGGGCCAGGTCGAGCAAAGCGCGATGCTCGTTCGCCTTGTCCGGCTCGGGGCGGACCCGTTCGGCGGCGTGCAGCAGGACCCGCATCTCGTTCTGGAGCTGAGTGTGGAACCCGCTCAGCCGGCGGCTGCCGCGCAGGCTGACGAGCGCGTGATGGAAGGCCATATCCGCCTCGGTGGCGGCAACGGCGTCACCGGTCGTGACCGCCTCGGCCAGCCGATCGAGCAGCCGGAGCAGCGGTCCGATGCCGTGAGAGTTGGTGGCGGGCAGCCCCGTCTCGATCGCCAGGCGGGCCGCCATCAGGTCGGCGACATCGGCGGCGGTGTGCTGCGCGACGCTGACGCCGCGGTGTGGCTCGCGCTGCACGAGACCCTCGGCGATGAGCCGTTGGACGGCCTCGCGCAGGGTGTTGCGGGAGACGTCGAGCCGCTCGGCCAGCGCGACCTCACGCAGCGGGTTGCCGGGCGGCAAGGAGCCGTCGAGGATCTCCTCTCGCAGGCGGCCGACGACGAGCTCGCTCGCGCTGCTCGCCGACGAGACGCCTTGCGCGGTGGCACGACCGGCACCGGAGGCTGCGCTCATCGCCTCCAGCCTAATCCGCCCGGGTCTTCCGCCCCGCGTTCCGCGTCGACGCGCGCACCCCGATGGCGAGAACGCGTCGGAAACCGACGCCTTCTGTCAACGAAAGAGCCAGACCTCCACCCTCTTCTCGCACGCGCGAGCCAGGCGCGAGTCGCGCGTCGCCAGGGGGCACTCGAGCGCTTCGGCCAAGGCCGCGTAGGCGGCGTCGTACGCAGAGAGGTTCGCCCGCAGTTGGAAGGCCCGACGCCGAAGCGCCGGGGCGGACTGCCATCGAAGGACTTCCAGGTCGTCATAGTCGGTGAGGGCATCGAGCCCTCTCGCGGCGGTGAGATGACCTCCGAGCGTCAGCCCCCGGAGGGCAGACACGACCTCGAAGTCGAGCAGTGTCGGGGCGTTCAGCTCCTCTTCGGACAGAGTGGCGCGCAGGTCGTCGATGCCCTCAAGGGTCGTGAGGGCGACGACCACCGCCGAGGAGTCGACGACGATCACGACAGCCGGCGCATCAGCTCCGCGTCCCGCTCGCGACGGGCTTCGTCGATGATATCCACGGTCGACAGGCTCGCCTGCTCGGTTCGCCGCGCAGCCCGCTCGAGCACCTCCTCGACGGTGGGCCGCGCGACCTCGCGCTCAAGCAGGTCGAGCAGGTAGGTGTTCAAAGAGGTGCCACGCGTTGCGGCACGAGCCTTGAGCGCTCGGCGCGTGGCATCCGGCACGTTCCTGATCTGGACCAACGAACTCATGCACGGTACAGTACCACTACTTCCATACATTATGAATTGAACTGGTAGAGAGTACGGCTTCGGCCTCGCACCGCCAGGTGCAACCGAGCTGACATGCTCTGAGCATGTGATAATGTAGGGCGCATGTCTATGATGATTCAGATCCGCAATGTGCCCGAGGACCTGCACCGAGAACTCAAGGTACGAGCCGCCCGCGCAGGCATGACCCTCACGGACTACCTGCTTCGCGAGATCGAGCAGATTACGCGACGTCCCACGACCGAGGATCTCATGGCGCGGGTCCGCGCGCGCACCCGTCCCGAGTTGTCCGAGTCCCCCGCTCAGGCCGTGCGCGCGGAGCGAGATGCGCGAGCGTGATCGTCGTCGACGCCTCCGTCGTCGTGGAGTTCCTGCTGGGAGAGCCCTTCAACGCGATCGGCCGCGGCTTTGCCGACAGGCTTGAGGGGCAACCATCCCAACCGCTTGGTGCACTGCATCTCATCGGCGCGGAGGTGGTTCAGACCTTGCGGAGGTTCGAGCGTCGGGGCGAGCTCAGCGAGCGTTTCGTGCGTCAGGCCATCACCGACCTCAACGCACTTCCTCTGGTCCTCTATCCGCACGGCATCCTTCTTGATCGGGCCTTCGACCTGCGGGCCAACGTCACCGTGTATGACGGGCTGTATCTGGCGCTCGGAGAGGCGGTCGGAAAAGAGTTCGTGACGGCAGATCGCGCCCTGCTTGATGTTCCCGGCTGCACGGCTCACGTGACCGTGTTGCAGGCGTAACTCCGGGGCCGAGGTGGCTCCGAGCGCGCGCACCAGGCGTGCGGCGTCGGCTTCCGACAAGCACTGCCCCGGCCGAGTGACGCCTCGTGTTGCGATCTCGGCTTCGCGCAGTTGGTTGACCTGGGCGACCAGCACTGCCTCGTCGGCCATGTCGTACCCCGCCGCGGCGCAGTCCGGACCATCGACCACGACCGGCCAGGGAGACGCGCCTCGAGGAGTCGTGCACACGCTGGCCCCTGCGGGGTTCAACGTTCCCATATCGGTTGCGGAGGCGCACTCGGCGACCAGATCCTTGATAGCAATCGGCTGATCAAGCGGTCGCTCCGATGCCCATGTCTCGATCACGTCACCGTGACCGTAGTCACAGCGAATCGTTTCGGCGTCGAGTTCCGGTCGCCAGCCGCCAAGGTGAACGTCCACAGCCGGATCACCCTGTCGGATGACCGCTTCGACGTCCAGGGGATCGGGCGAGAGCAGTCCGGCGGCGAACGCTCCGCCCGCTCCGAACATCATCAAGATCGCCATGGCGAGGACCATGCGACGCCTGCGTGGTGCCCGCACCGCCAGCGCGTGCCGGTTGCGTTGCGAGGCGGTCTCGGCATCGGTCGGCATGCTCGTGATCTCCTGGAGCAGAACCCGCTTGGCTGCGCTGTTCGACCAGGAGGCAGCCAACCGATCACCGTCGGTGCGGTCGAGTCGACGTACGCACTGGTCGACGAGATGCTCACGCTCACTCACAGCACTTCCTCCCTGTTGGGACGGGCGATGCCCAGTCACCTTGCTTGTGTCCGGGCGCCTGCGAGCGTTGCACCCCGGCTTTGCGCAACGCTTGATCGAACCGCATTGCTCCGTGACGTCAGTGATCGCCTCGTGGATCAGCAGCGGAAGGTCGACCTGAAGTCGAGCGACAAGCTGCCCGTGTCGGCGTTGGCCGCGGCGATAGTTGGCGAGCACCCGACGTGCGACGCCGTAAAGCCACAGCCGCGCGTCGTTGCCGACCGGTACATCGTCCATCCCTGGCGCCAGGCCTCCGTGCAGCACAGCCGCAGCTCAAGCGCCGCTTGGTGTGAGTATGTTCAGGAGAGCTCGTGGGGTTACTACGGTCACATCGTCCGTGACGAGCGTCAGGAGATCGCTGTCGCCGGACACTGCGGGTGACGTAGGCGGTCTCGCTCGGTTTCAGTCCTTTCTGTCGAGCACCCCACATCGTTCGTCACCACGTCAGCTCCGCGGCGAGCGCCGCGATCGCGGCGTGTTCGTGCTCCCATGAGAAGCGGACCCGTAGCGGCGCGATGCGATCGTGCGCCATGCCACGCTCAAGCGAGAGGTGGAGACCGACAAGATGCGTCGTGAGCGAGCTCGCGGGATCGCCGGCCGCGTGTTGGACCGCGTAGGTGTCGACGGAGAGCTCGTGTGCGCCGGCGAAGATCGCCGGGTCGGAGTACTCCCTGGCGAGCACCTCCCCGTACACCGCCCAGCACTCCGGCGAGGAGGGGATGTAGCGGTGCGCCGGGCCGCCGGTCGCAGCTAGGGCGAGCCCACAACCCCGGCACGTCGAGGTGGCCATCCCTCTATCTCACCACATCCGGTGGGCCGGATGGTCGCGCGGGCATCGTCATCGTGGTCGGCATCGAGCCGAGATCCGCGTTCATGAAGTGGCTGTTCGTCGTCTACGGCCTCGTGTGGCTCGCGGCGATCGTCGCCTTCGCGCTCGGTCTGCAGTGGGAGTGGTGGGCGATGGTTGCGATGGCGGTCGGATCGCTGTGGTATCTCGTTCCTGGCACGGTCATCAGCGCGCTGGTCCTCCTCGGGCTGTCGTTGCCGACGATCCGGCACGCGTACCTGGGACCGATGCCGTGACGCGCGCGCCGGTGCGCCAAGCTTCCAGAGTCGACACGACCGCTTCGGCGACCCGTGCGCGGGCCTCGTTGCGGCTCAGGCCGGACATCAGCAGCTCGTCGTAGTCCGTGTCCTCGTGGCGCACCGACGCGGCCACGGCGAGCTCGAGCGCGGTCGGCTCGAGGTCGCGCCCGGCGGCGGTCCGACCGACCCGCCCGCTGCTCCTGGCGGCGGTGTGGCGGGTTATGGCCCGGGCTCGCTCTGGCGGGCAGCCGGGGAAGAGCAGCATGATCTCCTGCGCCATGCGCGCCCGGAGGTCGAGGTCGGCCGCCGCCCGGTGGACCTCCTCGCGGGAGCGTCGGCGTGCCCGCGCGTCCTCGTCGGCGAGGCACGAGCGCTCGGCCTGCTCAAGCGCAGGCTCCTCGACGAGGAGTCCCTGACGCTCGTAGCGCTTCCGCGAGCGGCTGAAGCGCACGACGACCGCCGAGAGGCCGCTCGCCTTCTTCGCACGCCGAGTGAGCGCGGGGTCGCCCGCCGGGAGAAAGACCAGGTGGCTCATGTCGGCGCAGGCGAGGCAGACCGGACCCGGCTGCTCCATGATGAGCAGATCGCCGGTCCCCTCGCAGCTCGTGCAGGTCCACTCCGAGAGCGCGGAGACCACGACGAGGTCCGGCGGCCGGCTCGCCCGCTCGGCGAGCCGCTCGCGCTTCGCCTCCGACAGCTTCGGAGAGACCCAGTGCGTCCGGTACGCCTGCTCGATGCGCGGATCCCCGCTCTTGCTGAACCGCAGCGGCCGTCGGTCACGGGTGCGGGTGACGTAGGCGGTCTCGCTCGGTTTCAGACCCTTCTGTCGAGCCCAGCGCCGAAAGACTGACATCGCGGTGGAGATCTTGCCCAGTCCGGCCTGCGTGACCGTCTCGATGCAGTCGACGCGACCCTGCCGCCACACGTCCACCAGGTGCGCCGGAAGCCAACCGACCCCGACGAGCACGTCCAACGGCGTCACATAGTGCTTGTCGGTGAGCGCGGCTTCCGCCGCTTGGACGACGCGCCGCTCGATGCTGCTGCGCTGCTTGGAAGACTTGGAAGCCATGGCCTCGCTTTTCCACGGGAGGACTCCTCGTCCAGCGTAGAGAGCACGGTCAACGCGTACCATGCCCCGACAAGCCAAGACACCGAACAGGATCCAGCACACCGTGGCACGCGTCTTCAGCGGCATCCAACCGACGGGCGATGACCCTCACCTGGGCAACTACCTCGGCGCCTTCGCGCGCTGGGCGGCGGAGCAGGAGCGTGAACACGTCTTCTGCATCGTCGACCTGCACGCCATGACGCTGCCGTACGAGCCGCGCGCGCTGACTCAGCGCACGCTGGACATGGCGAGCTGGCTCTTCGCGGCCGGCCTGGACCCCGATGTCGCCACGGTCTTCGTGCAGTCCCACGTCCGCGAGCACAGCGAGTGCGCGTGGGTCCTGAACTGCGTCGCGACGACGGGCGAGCTCGGACGCATGGTGCAGTTCAAAGAGAAGAGCAAGGGGCGAGAGTCCGTCAGCGTCGGGCTCTTCGACTATCCCGTGCTGCAGGCCGCCGACATCCTGCTGTACCAGGCGGAAGAGGTGCCGGTCGGGGACGATCAGCGCCAGCACGTCGAGCTCACGCGCGATCTCGCTCAGCGCTTCAACAACCGTTTCGGCAAGACCTTCACGGTGCCGCGTGCGACGCTGCCCGGCGTGGGAGCGCGGGTGATGGATCTGCAACTGCCCGACCGGAAGATGTCGAAGTCGTCGGAGTCGCCGGCCGGCACCATTGTGCTCGCCGAGACCGAGGAAGAGACACGCAAGAAGATCATGCGAGCCGTCACTGATTCAGCCTCGGAGATCCGCGCGGCCCCGGAGAAGCCAGGTGTCACCAATCTGCTGGAGCTCTTCGCCGCCGTCACGGGTGGCACGATCGAAGAGCTCGAGCAACGCTACGCGGGCAAGGGCTACGGCGACCTGAAGCGCGATCTCGCCGAGGCGGTGAACGGCGCGCTGCGACCGGTCCGCCAGCGCCAGGCCGAGCTGCGGACCGACCCGGGTGAGCTCGCGGCGATCCTGCGCAAGGGCGCCGAGCGCGCACGGGGGATGGCCACCGAGACGATGGCGACGGTCCGCGAGCGAGTGGGTCTGCTGTCGTCGTGAACCTGGTCAGCCTGGAGGACGTGCGCAAGACCCACGTCGACCAGCTCGTCCTCGATGGCGTCACCGTCGGGATCGGCGAAGGCGACCGCGTCGGGGTGATCGGCATGAACGGCAGCGGCAAGTCGACGCTGCTGCGCCTGGTCGCCGGGCTCGACGAGCCCGACGCCGGCCGCGTCGTCCGATCGAATCGGCTGGACGTCTCCGCGCTCATGCAGGAGCCGGTTCTTGATCTGTCGGGCACCGCGCTCCAGGCGGTGCTGGCGGGGGAGAGCGCGGTTGCGCGCACCGCCCGCTCGTTCGAGGAGGCGACGGCGGCGCTGCGGCGCTCCCCGACCGACACTCGCGCGCAGGAGCGCGTCGAGCAGGCGACCCGCGCGATGGACGCGGCCGGGGCGTGGGGCTTGGAGCGGACCGCGCGCGCGTTGCTGGACCGTCTGGGCGTCGCCGAGGCTGACGGCGAGGTCGCGACCCTCTCGGGCGGGCAGCGCAAGCGCGTCGCGCTCGCCAAGGCGCTGGCCCACGCCGAGGCGGCCGCCACGGTCGGGGAGCAGGTCAGCCTGCTCGTGCTGGACGAGCCGACGAATCATCTCGACGTCGAGGTCGTCGAGTGGCTGGAGGCGCTGCTCATGTCGAGGGGCGGGGCGTTGCTCTTCGTCACCCACGACCGCTACCTGCTCGACCGGGTGGCGACCCGCGTCGTCGAGGTGGAGCAGGCCGGGCTGCGGACCTACCACGGTTCCTACTCCGCGTATCTGGAGGACCGAGAGCGCCGCCGGGAGATGGACGCGGCCATCTCGCAACGACACGCGTCGCGCGCGCGCACCGAGCTGGCGTGGCTGCGACGCAACCCGTCGGCGCGCACGACCAAGAGCCGCGCCCGCGTCGAGCGCGCGCACACGCTGCTCGACACTCCGGAGACGAGAGCGCCGGTCGAGTTGCGACTGGACCTGCCCGCCCGGCGTCTGGGCAGCAAGGTGGTCAACCTGCACGGCGTGGGGAAGCGCTACGGCGACCGCCGGGTGCTGCGGGGAGTGGACCACAAGCTCGCGCCGGGCGAGCGCCTCGGGGTCGTAGGTCCGAACGGCAGCGGCAAGACCACCCTGCTGCGGCTGATCGCCGGGCGCATCGAGCCGGACGAGGGCAGCGTGCGGATCGGGCAGACGACGGTCATCGGTTGGTACGGCCAGGACCCACACCCTCTTCCACCGGACCTGCGGCTGCTCGACGCGGTGACCGAGATCGTGCTCGAGACGAACACCATCGAGGGGGTCCGCCTCTCTGCGGCGCAGCTGCTCGAACGGTTCCTCTTCGCGGCGTCGCGGCACAAGGCGCTGGTGGGCGAGCTGAGCGGCGGCGAGCGGCGGCGGCTGGAGCTGCTGCGGGTGCTCGCCACCGCGCCGAACCTTCTGCTGCTCGACGAGCCGACGAACGATCTCGACCTCGATACGCTGGCGGTGCTGGAGGACTATCTGGACTCCTGGCCGGGCGCGCTCGTGGTCGCCAGCCACGACCGCTTCTTTCTCGACCGAGTTTGCGGGCACCTGTTCAGCATCGAGACGGACGGCTCTGTCCGCGATCATCCGGGTGGATGGTCCGCGTACCGGGCCGCGCTCGAGGCCACCCCGGAGCCCTTGGTCGCGGGCGCCGATCCGATCGCGCGCCGACCGGCGGGAGCACGCCGGCGCAAGCTCACGTTCGGTGAGCGCCGTGAGCTGGGAAGCATGGAGGGCCGCATCGCCGATCTGGAGGGCCGCAAGTCCGCGTTGAGCGAGGCGCTCAGCGGCGCCGATTATGCTGCGGCCCAGGACCTCAGCGCCCAGCTCGCCGCCGTGCTGGCCGAGCTCGACCAGGCCGAGTCCCGCTGGCTGGAGCTCGCAGCCATCGACGAGGAGGCCTCGTGAGCGAGCAGCCGCTGGTCTGGATCGATCTGGAGATGACCGGGCTCGATCCTGAGCGCGAGGTGGTCGTCGAGCTCGCCGTGATCGTCACCGACGGGGATCTGCGGGTGATCGAAGAGGGACCCGACCTGGTGGTCGCCGCGCCGGAAGAGGCCCTGGAGCGGATGGATCCGTTTGTCCGGGACATGCACACCAAGTCGGGACTGCTCGACGAGATCCGCGCGTCGCGGATCAGCCTGGAGGAGGCCGAGCGAGAGGTCCTGGCCTTCGTGCGGCGGCACGTGCCGGAGGCGAGGACGGCACCCCTGGCGGGCAACAGCGTCCACGCGGACCGGCTGTTCATGCGGCGATACCTGCGGGCGCTGGACGCGCACCTGCACTACCGCATCGTGGACGTCTCCACCGTGAAGGAACTCGCCCGGCGCTGGTATCCGGAGACGTTCGCGGCCGCGCCGCCGAAGGCGGAGGGCCACCGCGCCCTGGCCGACATCCGCGAATCGATCGCCGAGCTGCGCTGGTACCGCGAGCGGCTCTTCCGCTGACGACGGTGGCTAGCCCTCGATCACCATCGTGTCGCCGAACTTGTCGTGCAGGCCGCGGTTGTTCGGCTTATCCGTGACGGTCGTGATGAGCAGCGCGAGGATGATCCCGAAGCCCACCAGCCCGGACAGGGCACCGACAAGGGCACCACCAGGGATCAGGCCGAGCACATTGCCGATGTAGAACCAGAAGGTCCGGCGGAACGCGGTCGGGATGTCCATCGCGGTCCCGTCCATCCGCACGCTGCGGATCGAGAGCATCATCTTCGCCAGCGTCTGGCCGTTGCGCGCCTCGAGCAGCGTGAAGTACGCAGCCGAGAGGAAGAGTCCGATCAGGGCGCCCGTGACCTGAACGATGGGATCGATCTCGGCGCCGGCTTGCAAGTCTCCGAAGCCTCCGACCGCGCTGACGCCGATGACGGCGCCGAGCACCGCATTGACGATGAGCAGGAGAATGCTGTCGATGATGTACGCCCCGATGCGCTTGCCGACGCTGGCCGGCATCGGACCGCGTGGCGCATCGGAGCCCCAGCCTCCGGGCTGGCCGCTGGAGCCCTCCTGGGGCTGCCACCCCCCTTCTCGCTCCGGCGGCGGCTGATCCCAGCCGTCGGGTTGCCAGTTGCCGGAGTCCGATGTGCTCATCTGCGCCCTCCCGGAGATGGGTTGGGTCGGGGATCGTCATGAACAGTGTGCCAGACTGAGCCGTTGCCGTAGATGATGGCATCGATGTCGCCGGCTGCCTCTCCGTCGCCCGCGCCGATCAGGTCGTCGACCGGGTCCCTTGGTTACACATAGCCGCGCAGGTGGGCAGCCTTGGCCACGCGGTCGACGCCGATGGCGAAGGCGGCGTGGCGAAGATCGGTGCCATCGCTGTCAGCCCGGTCGCGGACCTGCCGATAGGCCGTGCGCATGTGCCGGCCGAGCTCGTCGTTGACGCGCTCCTCCTCCCATTGGAACTGCTGGATGTTCTGCGTCCACTCGAAGTAGGAGACGGTCACACCCCCGGCGTTGGCCAGCACGTCGGGGATGATCGTCTTACCCGCGTCATCGAGGATCCGGTCGGCCACGGGGGTGGTGGGGTGGTTCGCCGCCTCGACGATCATGTCCGCTTGGATGCGGTCGGCGTTGCTCTTGTGGATGACCTCGCCGAGCGCGGCCGGGATGAGGATGTCGACGTCGAGCTCGAGCAGCTCTTCGTTGCTGATGGCGTCGGCGTCCGGGTAGCCCGCGACGCCGGACGCCTCCTCGACGTGCTCTCGAACACGGTCGATATCCAGGCCGTCCGCGTTGTAGATACCGCCAGTGATGTCGGAGACGGCCACGATCTTGTAGCCGCGGTCGGAGGCCAGCCTCGCTGTCCACGATCCGACGTTGCCGAAACCCTGGATCGCCACGGACAGCTCCTCGGGCTGGAGGCCTGCATCCCTCACCGCCTCGTCGATGACCATGACGACCCCGCGCCCGGTCGCTGCGTCCCGGCCGAGCGAACCGCCCAGCTCAACCGGCTTGCCGGTCACGATCGCAAGCGTGTGACCCGCCCGCTGGCCGTAGGAATCCATCATCCACGCCATCGTCTGGGCGTTCGTGTTCATGTCGGGCGCCATGATGTCGCGGTGCACGCCCACGATGTAGGAGACCTGCGACATGAAGCGGCGCGTGAGCCGCTCGCGCTCGGCCACGCTGAACTGGGTGGGATCGACCTGGATGCCGCCCTTGGCGCCGCCGAACGGCACGTCCGCGATCGCGGTCTTCCAGGTCATGAGCGCCGCGAGGGCCCGCACTTCGTCGAGGTTCGCCGTCTGGTGGTAGCGCACCCCACCCTTGTAGGGGCCGCGAGCGCCGTTGTGCTGGACGCGGTAGCCGTAGCAGGTTTGCACGGTGCCGTCGTCGCGTCGCAGCGGCACCTGCACACGGATCTCACGATACGTGCCGCTGAGCACCTCCCGCGTCTGGTCGTCCAGACCCATCTGATCGGCCACCTCGTGGAAGAAGAAGCTGACCGACTCGAAGGGGGTCATGTCGTCGCGCAGCTCGACCATGGCGT
>JBBSMR010000044.1:0-26141 GCA_038233095.1 Euzebyales bacterium | reverse complement strand
CACGCCGCAGGCCATCGCCTCCTCCACCGCGACCTGGCACGGCACCCGCCGCTCGCGCGCCTTCGCCGAGACCGCGGCCAGCATCGGCATCGGTCCGCACGCGTAGATGACCCCCGCGTCGGACTGGTGCAGCGCCTGCTCCATGACGTCCGTCACTCGTCCGCGGACGCCGAACGAGCCGTCCTCCGTGGTGAAGATCGCACTGGTCGAGAGCCGCTTCGTCTCGATCGCGTTGAAGATGCGGTCCTGTGACGAGGCCCCGATCACCATGTCCACCCGGAAGCCGGCCCGCTGCAGGGTGTGAGCGAGATAGTGCAGCGGCGCGGACCCGTAGCCACCGCCGACCAGCAGGCAGCTCACTTCCTGCTGCGGCAGCGGGAAGCCGCGCCCGAGCGGGCCGACCAGGTCCACGACGTCGTGCTTGCGCAGCGCGGCGAGCCATGCGGTGCCCCGCCCGACGACGTCGAAGACGATCTCGATCGTGCCGGCCCACGGACCGTGCTGACTGACCGCGTAGATGGAGAAGGGCCGCCGCAGGATGGTGCCGTCGCTCTCGACGGCCACGGAGACGAACTGACCCGGCCGTGACCGCTCCGCCATGTCCGGCGCGACGAACGTGATGCTGTGATACGCGCCGATGCGTCCATGCGCGAGCACCTCACAGGTGCCGCGCAACGGTCCGGCCGCGCGTCCCCGCACCGACGTCGTGGCACCGCGACTGATGACCTTGCTCATGCCAAGCCTTTCGTCCCACGGACGAGGAGCAGGCTAGCGCAGACCGGGCCGATCGCCCGCTTCGTGCTCAGGCCTGGTCTGCCTCAACGGCGGCAGGCCTGGTCTGCCTCAACGGCGGCGGCCTGGCTTGCCTCAACGGCGGCGGCCTGGCTTGCCTCAACGGCGGCGGCCTGGTCCGCGTGGTAGGCCTGCAGGCTGCGCACGCCGAGCGTGCCCGCACGCACCGCCTCGATCCCCTGGATGGCCGCCAGGATTCCCGACATGGTCGTGATGCAGGGGATCTTGCGGCTCACCGCGGCGGTGCGGATCTCGTAGCCGTCCGCGCGCGGGCCCGAGCCCATCGGGGTGTTCAGCACCAGATCGACGTCGCCCTGGGCGATGCGGTCCACGACGTCGCCGGGGTCCTCGGCGGTAGCTTCCCCGACCTTCGGTACGATCTCGGCCCGCACTCCGGCCCTCCTGAGGGTGTTCGCCGTGCCCTCCGTGGCGAGCACGGAGAAGCCAAGCTCCGCCAGCCGTTTCACCGGGAAGATCATGGTCCGCTTGTCGCGGTTGGCGATCGAGACGAAGACCGTGCCCTTGGCCGGCAGGACCATCGCCGTCGTGCCGGCCTGGCTCTTGGCGAACGCGACGCCGAAGTCGAAGTCGAGGCCCATGACCTCACCCGTGGAGCGCATCTCCGGGCCGAGCCGCGTGTCGACGCCGGGGAACCGGTTGAACGGCAGGACGGCCTCCTTCACCGCGACATGCGCCGGTGGACGGGCGTCGACCGCGTCGTGCGCGGCGAGCAGCCCCTGCTCGCGCAGCCCCGCCAGCGTCGCGCCGGCCATGACGCGCGCGGCCACCCTGGCAAGCGGCACTCCGGTCGCCTTCGAGACGAACGGCACGGTGCGGCTGGCGCGCGGGTTGGCCTCGAGGCAGTACAGCGCGTCGTGCTGCAACGCGTACTGCACGTTGATCAGCCCGCGCGTGCCGAGCGCCGCGGCGATGGCAGCCGTGTAGTCCCGGAGCTGCTCGACCTGGCCGCGGCCCAGCGTGTAGGGCGGGAGCACGCAGGCCGAGTCGCCGGAGTGCACCCCGGCCTCCTCGATGTGCTCCATGATCCCGCCGACGAAGAGCTCGGCGCCGTCGTAGACCGCGTCGACGTCCACCTCGATCGCGCCCTCGAGGAAGCGGTCGACCAGGACGGTGCCCTCACGGGCGTTCGCCGCCAGCCACTCGCGCATCTGCTCGGACGTGTAGACGATCGACATCGCCCGGCCGCCGAGCACGTAGGACGGCCGGACCAGCACCGGAAAGCCGATCCGCCGCGCGATCGCCAGCGCCTCGTCGAGCGTGGCGGCGGTGCCCCCAGGCGGCATCGGGATGCCGAGCTCGTCGAGGATCGCGCCGAACCTCCCCCGCTCCTCCGCCCGGTCGATCGCCTCGGGCGGCGTGCCGAGGATGCGCACGCCAGCGGCCTCCAGCCCGTGCGCCAGCCCGAGCGGGGTCTGACCCCCCAGTTGCACCAGCACACCGACCTTCTCGCGGTCCCCGCCGACCGCGGCCAGCTCCGCGTCGTGCACGGCCAGCACGTCCTCAAGCGTGAGCGGCTCGAAGTACAGCCGGTCGGCGGTGTCGTAGTCGGTGGAAACCGTCTCGGGGTTGCAGTTCACCATCACCGTCTCGAAGCCGGCCGCCGACAGCGCCTGCACGGCATGCACGCAGCAGTAGTCGAACTCGATGCCCTGGCCGATGCGGTTCGGCCCGGAACCCAGGATGATCGCCCGCGGCCGCGGGGAAGCGCGCACCTCCGTCTCGTCCTCGTAGGTCGAGTAGTGGTACGGCGTCTCGGCCGCGAACTCACCCGCGCAGGTGTCCACGGTCTTGAAGACCGGCACGATCCCGGCCGCCTTCCGCCGGTCCCGGACCTCGCGCTCGTCACAGCCGAGCACGGCCGCCAGCCAAACGTCGGCGAAGCCGGCCCGCTTCGCCCGCCGCAGCAGCGCGTCGTCGAGGTTGGCCAGCAGCTCGCAGGCGCGCAACTCCCGGCGCAGCTCGACGATCTGCAGCAACTGATCGACGAACCAGGGGTCATAGCCCGTCAGCTCCGCGACTCGCGCCGGCTCCCAGCCCCGGGCCAACGCGGCATCGACGTCGAGCAGGCGGCGGTCGTGGGGCTCGCGCAACGCGCGCTCCAGCGCCGCGTTCCCCTCCCCGTACACGCCGCTGGGGCGGCCGAGCAGACCCGGGTTGCCGTCCTCCAGCGACCGCAGCGCCTTGCCGAGCGACTCGGAGAACGTGCGGCCGATGGCCATCACCTCCCCGACGCTCTTCATGCGCGTGCCGAGGCGCGCGTCCGTGCCGGGGAACTTCTCGAAGGCGAAGCGCGGGATCTTCGTGACGACGTAGTCGATGGCGGGCTCGAACGCGGCCAGCGTCTGCCGCGTGATGTCGTTGGGGATCTCGTCCAGGGTGTAGCCGACGGCGAGCAGCGCCGCGATCTTCGCGATCGGGAAGCCGGTGGCCTTCGATGCCAGCGCGCTGGAACGCGAGACGCGCGGGTTCATCTCGATTACGACGTGGCGGCCCGTGGCGGGGTCGACGGCGAACTGCACGTTCGACCCGCCGGTCTCGACGCCGACGGTGCGCATGATCGTGAAGGCGTCGTCGCGCAGCGTCTGGTACTCCACGTCGGAGAGGGTGAGCGCCGGAGCCACCGTGACCGAGTCGCCCGTGTGCACCCCCATCGCGTCGACGTTCTCGATGGAGCAGATCACGACGCACTGGTCCGCCGCGTCGCGCATGACCTCCAGCTCGTACTCCTTCCAGCCGAGCAGCGACTCGTCGAGCTGCGCCTCGCCGATGGGGCTCGCGTCCAGCGCTTCTGCCACGAGCCGCTCGAAGTTCTCGGCGTCTTCGGCCATGCCGCTGCCCGCGCCGCCGAGCGTGAACGACGCGCGCACGAGCACCGGGTACCCCACCTGCTCGGCGAAGGCGCGGGCCTCGTCCATGCCGCTCACCGTCACCGCCGCCGCCACGTCCAGCCCCGCGTCACGCATGGCCGCGTTGAAGCGCCGGCGGTCCTCGGCCAGCGCGATGGCCTCGAGGCTCGCCCCGATCAGCTCGACGTCGTAGCGCGCCAGCGTGCCGTCGGCGCCGAGCTCCGTCGCGACGTTCAGCGCCGTCTGCCCGCCGAGGGTGGGCAGCACCGCCAGGCGCGCGCCCTCCGGCAGCGCCGCGGTCTCGGTCGCGATCACCTTGGCGACGAACTCGGCGGTGACGGGCTCGAGGTAGGTGGCGTCGGCCATGCTCGGGTCGGTCATGATCGTGGCCGGGTTGGAGTTCACCAGCGCCACCCGATAGCCCTCGCGGCGCAGCGCCTTGCATGCCTGGGTGCCCGAGTAGTCGAACTCGCACGCCTGCCCGATCACGATCGGGCCGGCGCCGATCACGAGGATCGTGTGCAGGTCGTCGCGCCGCGGCATCTAGCGCCCCTCCGGCGTCGTGTCCATCAGCGCCAGGAACTCGTCGAAGAGGTACCGCGAGTCGTGCGGTCCCGGCCCCGCCTCGGGGTGGTACTGCACGCTGAACGCCGGGGCTTCCCTCAGCCGGATGCCCGCGTTCGTGCCGTCGTTCAGGTTCACATGGGTCTCCTCGACGCCGCCGAAGCGGTCGGCGGCCGCAAAGCTGTCACGGTCGAGGGCGAACCCGTGGTTGTGCGTCGCGATCTCGATCGTTCCTCTCCGCAAGCTCCGAATCGGGTGGTTCGCGCCGTGGTGGCCGAACGGCAGCTTGTAGGTGCGCGCCCCCGCCGCCAGCCCGAGCAGCTGGTGGCCGAGACAGATCCCGAACGTCGGCATCCCTGCCTCCAGCAACCGTCGTACCGCTGCCACGCCGTGACGCACGGCGGCGGGGTCGCCCGGGCCGTTCGAGACGAACACGCCGTCGGGCGCCAGTTGCAGTGCCTGCTCGGCGTCGGTCTGCCCCGGCACGACCGTGACCCGGCAGCCGGCCTGCTCCAGCAGCCGCAGGCTCATACGCTTCATACCGAAGTCGAGGGCGACGACGTGGCGCTCGGCGTCCGGCGCCCCGCGCTCGTAGACGCTCGGTGTCGACACGGCGGCGGTCAGGTCCGACCCCTCCATGGACGGGCTCGCCAACACCTGCGCGCGGAGCTGCTCGCGGTCGGCCACTGCGGTCGAGATCGCGCCGCGCAGCGCCCCGGCCGAGCGGATGTGGCGGGTGAGCCGGCGGGTGTCGACCTCGGCGAGCCCGACGACGCCGGCCGCGGCGAGCGCCTCGTGCAGGCTGCGCCGGCCGCGCCAGTTCGACCACCGGCGGCTCGCGGAGCGCACGATGAAGCCTCCTGCCTGGATCGCGCCGGACTCGAGATCCTCGTCGTTCAGCCCGTAGGTGCCCTGCTCGACCGCGGTCATCGCGACGAGCTGGCCGTGGTAGCTCGGGTCGGTGAGGATCTCCTGGTAGCCGGTCATCGCCGTGTTGAAGACGACCTCGCCGAACGCGGTGCCTTCCGCGCCGAGCGACTCGCCGTGGAAGGTGGTGCCGTCCTCCAGCACGAGCAGCGCATCCTTGGTCACGCGCCCACCAGCTCGCCGTCGCGCACGGTGAAGCGCCCGCGCAGCAAGGTGTGCACCACGCGGCCTCGGAGCTCCCGGCCCGCATAGGGGGTGTTGCGGCTGTGCGACGCCCCGCCGCGGGCATCGACCGTCCAGCGCGTTTGCGGGTCGAAGAGCACGAGATTGGCGGGCGCGCCCTCCTCGACCGGACCGCCGTGACCGTCGATGTCGCGGCTGCGGGCAGGGTTCGTCGAGAGCGCGCCGAGCGCCTGCGTCAGCGTGAGAACGCCCGGCTCGACCAGCTCGGTGAGCGTGAGCGCCAGCGCCGTCTCAAGACCCAGCATCCCGGGCGGGGCGTAGGCCCATTCCTGCTCCTTCTGCTCGGGAGGGTGTGGCGCGTGGTCGGTCGCGATCGCTTCGATCGTGCCGTCGGCCAGCCCCTCGCGGACGGCCTCGACGTCCTCCTTCGTGCGCAGTGGCGGGTTCACCTTGTAGACGGGGTCATAGGTCGTGGCGCGCTCCTCGGTCAGGGTGAAGTGGTGAGGGGCGACCTCGGCGGTGACGCGCGTCCCTGCCGCCTTGGCCTGACGGATGAGCTCCACCGTCCCGGCGGTGGAGACGTGCGGGACATGCAGCCTGGCCCCCGCCGACCGGGCGAGCAGCAGGTCGCGCGCGACCATGATCTCCTCGGCCTCGTGCGGCCAGCCGTCCAGGCCGAGCAGCCCCGAGAGCGCCCCCTCGTTCATCTGCGCCGACGCGGTCAGGCTCGACTCCTCGGCGTGGTTGCAGACGATCGCGTCCCACGTGCGGGCGTACTCCAGAGCGCGTCGCATCACCCGCGCGGAGCGGATGGGCTTGCCGTCGTCGCTGAAGCAGCGCACCCCGACGGCGGTCATCGCGCCGAGCTCGGCCAGCTCTTCGCCGGCCAGGCCCCGGGTGATCGCCCCGACGGGCGCGACGTCGCAGTGGCCCTCCTCCCTGGCCAGGCGCAGCACCTGCTCGATCACGCCGGCGTGGTCCGCCACCGGGTCGGTGTTCGCCATCGGGCAGACGGCGGTGAAGCCGCCGAGCGCCGCCGCGGCCGTGCCGGTCGCGATCGTCTCGGCGTCCTCGAAGCCGGGCTCCCGCAGGTGCACGTGCAGATCGACGAGCCCAGGGGCGAGCACCAGGCCGTCGGCGTTGATGCGCACACCCTCGGTCCGGCTGCCGACCGACGCGACGCGCTCCCCGTCGATGACGACGTTGGTGAGCTCGTCCCGTCCACTGGCGGGGTCGACCAGGCGGACATCGGTGAAGCTGGTGATGCTGCGAGTCACGGCGTCCCCCCGGCAGTCGCGGCGTCGGCGCTGGCCTCCTCGTCGGCCTCGCCTCCGAGCATGAGGTACAGACAGCTCATCCGGACGGCGATGCCGTTCGTTACCTGGTCGGTGATGGTCGAGCGGGGCCCGTCGGCGGCGTCCGCCGAGATCTCCACGCCCCGGTTCATCGGGCCGGGGTGCATGACGATGGCCTGCTCGCCCAGGCGCGCGAGGCGCTGTTGGTCCACGCCCCACAACCGGGCGTACTCCCGGGTCGAGGGGAAGAACTGCTGGCTCATCCGCTCGCGCTGCACCCGCAACAGGTAGAGCACGTCGGTCTTGGCGAGCACGCTGTCGAGCTCGTGGCTCACCTCCGCCCCCCACGCGCCCGCGGCGGGAGGCAGCAGGGTCGGAGGGGCGACCAACGTCACCTGCGCGCCCATGATCTGCAGGCCCTGCACGAGGCTGCGGGCCACCCGCGAGTGCACGATGTCGCCCACGACGGCGACGCGCAGCCCTTCGAGACGGCCGAGCCGCTCACGGATCGTGAACAGGTCGAGCAGCGCCTGCGTCGGGTGCTGATGGCGACCGTCCCCGGCGTTCAGCACCTTGCCGCGTACCCACTTCGTGAGCTGCGCGGGCGCCCCGGACGCCGAGTGGCGGATGACGATCGCGTCGACGCCCATCGCCTCCAAGGTGAGCGCCGTGTCCTTCAGCGACTCGCCCTTGCTCACGCTCGAGCCCTTGGCCGAGAAGTTCAGCACGTCGGCGGAGAGCCGCTTGGCCGCCAGCTCGAAGCTGATGCGCGTCCGGGTCGAGTCCTCGTAGAAGAGGTTGCAGACCGTCCGCCCGCGCAGGATCGGCACCTTCTTGATGGGACGCAGCGCGATCTCCTTGAGCTGCTCGGCGGTGTCGAGCACCCGGGTGATCTGGTCGGCGTCGAGGTCGTCGATCGCCAGCAGGTGGGGGATCATGCTTGCGCCTCTCTCGTCGGCCCGTCGGTTCGCGAGCGCTGGTCACCGGAGCGCTCACCCACCGCGACGGCGTCCTCACCGTCGATCTCGGCCAGGCGCACCGCGACGGTCTCGTCCTGGGCGGTGGGCAGGTTCTTGCCGACGGAGTCGGCCCGGATGGGTAGCTCGCGGTGGCCCCGGTCGACCAGCACCGCCAGCCTGATCGCCGCGGGCCGGCCGTGGTCCATGACCGCGTCGAGCGCCGCGCGGATGGTGCGCCCCGTGTACAGGACGTCGTCGACGAGCACGACCACGCGCCCGTCGAGATCCACCGGGATGGTCGTCGCCCCGAGGGGCCGGGGGCCGGTCCTGGCGTAGTCGTCGCGGTACAGCGTCACGTCCAGCCCGCCGACGGGGACCTCGACGCCCTCGATCTGCGACACCGTCGCGGCGAGACGCTGCGCCAGCGGCACGCCGCGGGTCCGGATGCCGAGCAGGACGAGGTCGTTGGCGCCCCGGTTGCCCTCGACCAACTCGTGGGCCATGCGTTTGAGCGCCCGTCCGATCTGCTCAGCGTTCAGCACTGTTCTTAGGCCACTCATGAAGAAACGCCCTCCCGACAGGTTGGGGAAGGCGCGGACACACACTGCATGGCGCACCTTTCTGGCCTCTCCGGACCAGGCTTAAAGGCGATCGCGTTCTGGGGCGGCACGCTACCACCATCCCGCCCACCCACCAAGTCACCCACCCCGCCGCTCCCCGGCGCCGCGGAAGCTCTCACCCGCCCTCACACCACGGCCGGCACTCCGCGTGGCACCTCCTTGCACCTCCCCAAACGCCATCCCACCCTATTGGCGTCATTCACCCCTTATATCCCCGTGCGCGAAGAGCTCAAAAGAGGACGGAAGGACTTTGGGTACGCGCCGGCACGGCGCCGCGTTCGTCTCGGCTCAGCCCGTTTTCGGCGTGACCCGTGCACGGTGCGCTGACCCGACCCGATGTCCACAGCCCTTCCGAAGAGATCTGTCGGCGTTCGCCAATGGTCTGCGTCAATGCTCTTCATGCCTCCCACTCCCCAAACGGCACAAGAGGTTGCATCCGATCAGCATGGCGCGATCACGCTCGGGCAGTTGCGCGCATGCGGCATATCGCGACGACGGCTCGAGCGTTGGCTGCTTGACGGCACCCTCCAGCAGCACCGCCGTGGGGTCTATCGCTTCCGCGGGGCGCCGCTCACCTGGGAGGCGGCCGTTACCGTCAACGTGCTCGTCGCCGGACCGAACGCCGTCGCGTCACGGGGCACGGCGGCTCGCCTGCTCGGACTCACACGTGGGGCGGCGACGAGCCCGATCGAGGTGACCGTCGCCGGCGACCAGCGCACAATTCGAAACGGCCTCATCGTTCACAGCACCCGCAAGCTGGCCAAAGAGGATCTCACCACCGCTGCGGGCATCCCGTGCACGAACGCCGCGCGCACGATCATCGATCTGGCCGCCAGCCTGTCACGCCCGCAACTCATCGCCCTCGTCGACGATGCGATCTGCACTCGCGCGGTCACACGGGTCGCACTCCACCGGCGAGCACTCTCCCTCGCGAACGGGCGAGCGCGCGTCGACACGATCGCCAAGGTCACCCACCCGGACGCCGAGGGCGAGTTCTGGTCATGGCTGGAGCGCACTCTCGGCACCCACCTGAAGGCGAGTGACCTGCCTGGAGCGTCGTGGAACATGGCCATCCGAGACGAAAAGGGGCTGATCGGCGGCCCTCCTGGCGGCCGGTTGGAGGGGCTGATCGGAGTCCTGAATAGACCGCCTTGTACGCCTCTGTCCGTGTGCATGTCCGCACGGTGCCGTGAGAAGCGTCCGGACGGCGAGCATCTTCTCACGGTGCCGGGAGAAGTGCACGGCCAGAAGTGCACGGCCAGATATCGAACGGGGAGGGAGGAGCGGCTCGGGTGTGGTCGGGGACCCCGAGAGGCTACATGCCGGCCTTGCGGGTCTCGATCACCTTGGCGAGCAAGCCGTTGACGAAGCGCCCCGAGTCCTCGGTGGAGAGCTCCTTGGCGAGGCGGACGGCCTCGTCGATGGCGACCGCGACGGGCACGTCGGTGTGCAGCAGCTCGTAGAGCGCCAGCCGCAGCAGGTTGCGGTCGACGATCGGCATGCGGTCAAGCCGCCAGTCGCGCGCGTAGGCGACGATCAGCTCGTCGAGCTCCGCCCAGTGGGCGTCGACCCCGACCACCAGCTCGACCGCGAACGGCGGCGGTGGATCATCGGTCTGGCGGTGGTCGTGCAGGACGACCTCGAGCGGTCGGCGACGCAGATCCGACTCGAAGAGCACGTCGAGCGCCCGCTTGCGGGCGGCGTGACGGGGAACCTCCATCAGGCCCGCGAGAGGTACTCACCGGAGCGCGTGTCGACCTTCACGGCCTCGCCGACGTTGATGAACAGCGGCACCTGCACCACCGCCCCGGTCTCCAGGGTCGCGGGCTTCGTCGCGCCGGAGACGCGGTCGCCCTGAATGCCGGGCTCGGTCTCGGCCACTTCCAGCTCCACCGAGGCGGGCAGGTTCACCCCGACGACCCCGCCCTCGTGGAAGATGAGGTCGATGGTGTCGCCCTCCTTGAACCAGGCGACCGCCTCGTCGAGCGCCTCCTGCGGCACGTAGGTCTGCTCGAAGTGCTCGGTGTCCATGAAGACGTACTGCTCGCCCTCGCGGTAGAGGTACTGCAGCGAGCGCTTCTCCAGGATCGCCTGGTCGAGGTTCTCCCCGGCACGGAAAGTGCGGTCGACCGTCTTGCCGGTCTGCACGCCCTTGAGCGTCGTTCGAACGAACGCGCCGCCCTTGCCCGGCTTCACGTGCTGAAAGTACTCGACGCGCCAGAGCTGGCCGTCGATCTTCAGCGTCATGCCGTTGCGCAGGTTGTTGGTGGAGACCACGGTCTTCCTCTCCGGTGCGTCAGGCGGTGCGGGCGATCTGGACGAGGTCGCGGTCGGCGTCGGTGAGGATCTCACAGCCGCGCTCGCCGACCAAGACGGTGTCTTCGATACGGATGCCCCCGACTCCGGGAAGGTAGACGCCGGGCTCGACGGTCACCGCCATGCGGCTGCGCAGTGTAGCCGTCGAACCAGCCCGCAAGATGGGCTGCTCGTGGATCTCCAGGCCGAGACCATGGCCGCTGCCGTGCGTGAAGCGCTCGCCGTAGCCCTCCCCGACGATGAGCTCCCGGCAGGCGGCGTCAACGCCGCCGGCGGTGACGCCGTCACGCACCGCGCTCACACCGGCCCGCTGGGCGCGACGGACGACATCGTGGACCCGCACCAGGACTTCGGGCACCTCGCCGACCGCGAACATCCTGGTGCAGTCCGCCGCGTAGCCGCCTACCGCCGCCCCGACGTCGAGCTTCAGCACGTCGCCGAGCGCCACCGGTCGGTCGGTGGACTCGTGGTGGGGGCGGGCGGCGTGGGGTCCGGCTGCCACGATCGAGGGGAACGCGAGGCCGTCACCACCCTGCTCGGTGACGAGCTCGGCGAAGCGCCGCGCAAGCTCGCGCTCAGTCTGGCCGACCACGTCCTCGACGACCACCCCCGAAAGGGCGTCGACGGTGACCTCGCAGGCCCGCCGCAGCAGCGCCTCCTCCACCGCGTCCTTGCAGGCACGCAGCGCTTCCACGTGGCCGGGGGCCGGGACCAGCTCGACGCCGTCGAGCAGCGCGGTGAGGGTTCGTGCCCGATCCCAGCTGATCCGATCGCTCTCCAGCCCGAGGCGGCGCAGCTCCCCGCGTCGCGCTCGCAGCCAGTCGTCCTCGCGGCTGATGACGAGGCCCAGATCGGTCACGCCCTCCAGCGCCGCTTCGGCCTGCTCCGCGTAGCGGCCGTCGGTGACGAGCTGTCCGCCGCCGTCGGCGCTCACGAGCACGGCCGCGTTGCTGGCCACCAGCCCGGTCAGGTAGCGGACGTTCACCCCCGCGACGACCAACAGGGCGGTCAGGCCCGCCTCGTCGAGCCGGGCCCGCAGCCGCTCTCGGCGGCCCGCCTGGTGCGCGTCCATTCCCGCGCTCACGTCCGCGCCAGCTCGACCGCCGCCCGCACGGCCAGCCGGTAGCCGAAGGCTCCGGCGCCGGTGAGCGTGACGTCCACCACGGGGCTCACCACGCTCGTGCGCCGGAACGGCTCGCGGGCGGCGGTCTGGGAGAGGTGCACCTCGACCTTGGGCACCTCCAGCAGCTCGAGGGCGTCACGCAGCGCGTAGCTGTAGTGGGTGAGTGCTCCGGGGTTGATCACGACCGCGTGCGTGCCGTCGGTCCGGGCGGCGTGCAGGCGCGAGACGAGCTCGCCTTCGGAGTCTGTGGTGAAGCCCTCGACCGCGTCGTCCCGCCCGCCGGACAGCTCCGCCAGCTCCTCCCGCGCGGCGGTCAGCAGCTCATCCAGGGTCGCGGTGCCGTACACGGTCGCATCGCGCGTGCCGAGCTGGGACAGGTTCGGGCCGCTTGCCAGCAGGATCCTCATGGCGATCGAGTGTAGGAGCCTGCGCCGAGAGGAGCGCGGCCCGCAAGCGGCCGCGTCACGCGAGGCTGCGCAGCACCTCGTCGACCGCGCCCCGCTCAGGCTCGTCGACGAGCACCGGGCGACCCGGCTCGCTGCAGAGGACGAACCGCACGCCGGCGCGGGCCTTCTTGTCGCGGGCGAGCACCTGCCACACGCGCTCGGGATCCAGCTCGAGCCCACCGGTGGGCAGCCCGAGCCCGGAGAGCGCCGTGGCCGTCCGACCCGCGAGCCCGGGCTCGGCGACGCCGAGCACTTCAGCGAGCCGCGCCGCCGCGACCATGCCGAGCGCCACCGCCTCGCCGTGGCGGTAGGTGCCGTAGCCGGTCAGCGTCTCGATCGCGTGGCCGATGGTGTGGCCGTAGTTGAGCAGCGCCCGCTCGCCGGCCTCCCGCTCGTCGGCGGCGACGACGCGGGCCTTCACGGCGACCCCCCGGCGCACGAGCTCGGTGAGCGTCTCCTCTTCACCGGCGAGCGCACGCTCCGGGTGCCGTTCGACGAGTTCGAGCACGCCCGGGTCGGCGATGAAACCGTACTTCACGACCTCGCCCAGGCCGCTGCGCAACTCCCGCACGGGCAAGCTGGCCAGCGTGGCGGTATCCGCGACGACCGCGACCGGCTGGTGGAACGCGCCGACCAGGTTCTTGCCCTCCTCCAGGTTGATCCCGGTCTTGCCGCCCACCGCCGAGTCGACCTGAGCCAGCAACGTGGTGGGAAGCTGCACCACCGCAACACCGCGGTTCCAGGTCGCGGCCGCGAAGCCGGCCAGGTCGCCGACGACGCCCCCGCCGAGCGCGACGACGACGTCGTCGCGCGCGAGCGGGACGCCCGCGCAGCGCCGCCAGAGCGCGGACCGCGTCGCGACGCTCTTCGCCGCCTCGCCGTCGGGCACGAGCGCCTCAGCGACGCTCAGCCCGAGCGTCTCGAGCCCGTCCCGGACCACGGCTCCGTAGCGCTCGAGGACGGCAGGCTGGGAGACCAGCAGCGCACGGCGCGCGCGCTCGGGCAGATTGAGCAGCTCCGGCAGCCGCTCCAGCAGACCTGCGCCGACCATCACCTCGTACGCCGCCCCCGGCATTGGCACTGCGATGCGATGGACGTCGGCCGGACGAGCGAGGAACCAGGCGAGCACCGCCTCGGCGGCCTTTTCGGGCGACCCGCCGGCCGCGACCACATGGTGCGCCGCCGCGCGGTAGCGCGGGCCGCGCTCGGCGGCGAGCGCCGCCAGCCGCTCGGCCGGGTCGCCGGCGAGCAACGGGCGGCTCGCCCCGTCGCCCACCCGGCGCGCCAGCTCGTCGAGCTCGACGTCGAGCCAGACCACCGCGCCGCTGGCCCGCAGCGCCGCGATGTTCGCCGGGTCCAGCACGACCCCGCCGCCGGTGGCGACCACCTGCCCGGTCCGGGCGGCGACCGCGGCGACGGCCTCGGCCTCGCGGGCCCGGAATCCGTTCTCGCCCTCGCGCTCGAACAACTCGACCACGGGGCACCCCGCCGCACTGGCGATCTCTTCGTCGAGGTCGACGAACGCTCGCTCCAACCGCTCGGCCAGCAGGCGCCCGACCGCGGTCTTGCCCGAGCCCATCATCCCGACGAGGACCAGGTTGACGCCGCCCGACATGACCGGCCTAGCTCGTCGCGACGCGCGGATGGGGTCCCAGACCCGCGCGGTAGGCGTCGAGGTTGCGGCGCACCTCAGCGAGGCTGTCGCCGCCGGTCTTCTCCAGCAGCGCGCGGGCGAGCTCGAACGCGACGACGGCCTCGGCCACGACGCCCGCGCGCGGCACGGCGCAGACGTCGGAGCGCTGGGTGATCGCCTGGGCCGGCTCGCCGGTGGCGGTGTCGACCGTCGCGAGCGGGCGGGTGAGACTGGAGAGCGGCTTCATGGCCGCGCGCACACGCAGTCGCTGGCCGGTGCTCATGCCGCCCTCGATGCCGCCGGCGCGGTCCGTCGCGCGGCTGAAGCCGCCCTCTCCGTCGGCGGTGATCTCATCGTGCGCGTCCGAGCCGGGCGTCGCGGCCTGGGTGAACCCGTCCCCCACCACGACGCCCTTGAAGGCCTGCACGCTCATGAGCGCGGCCGCCAGCCGTGTGTCGAGCTTGCGATCCCAGTGCACATGACTCCCGAGGCCCGGCGGCAGGCCGAAAGCGAGCACCTCGACCACCCCGCCGAGGGTGTCGCGCTCGGCCTTGGCGCGGTCGATGCGCGCCTGCATGCGCCGGGAGGCCTCGGGGTCGAAGCAGCGCACGGAGTCCTCGTCGACCTGCGCCTGCTCGGCCGGACCGGGCGCGGCCGCGTCGGGTGCAACCGCCTCCTCACCGATACGCACGACGTGGGAGACGACCTGCACGCCGAGCTCAGCGAGCAGCCCGCGCGCGAGCGTCGCGAGCGCGACCCGCATGGCGGTCTCGCGGGCGCTGGCGCGCTCGAGCACGTTGCGGGCGTCCTCGAAGCCGTACTTCTGCATGCCGACGAGGTCCGCGTGGCCGGGCCGGGGACGCGTGAGCGGCGCCCCCCGACCGGTCGCCGCCACGGCCTCGGGATCGGACGGCGGGGAGACCGCCATCGCCTCGGTCCACTTCGACCACTCGGTGTTGTGGATGACCAGCCCGATCGGCGAGCCGAGCGTCAGGCCGTAGCGGACGCCAGCGAGCAGCTCCAGCCGGTCGACCTCGAAGTTCATGCGCGGCGAGCGCCCGTGCCCGAGGCGCCGGCGGGCCAGCTCGTGCGCGATCTGGTCAGGGTCGACGGTCACGCCGGCGGGCATGCCCTCGAGGATGCCGACGAGGGCCGGCCCGTGGCTCTCACCCGCGGTCAGGTAGCGCAGCGTCATGGCCGCGCCACGCTACCAGCGGTCGTGAATCACGTCGCTCCGCGTCGCACGACCGGGATGGCCTCTCGGGCCCAGGCCAACGCCTCAAGGTAGAGCGGCGTCAGGTCGGAGATCTCCAGGGCAAGCCGGGCAGCGCGGTCACGCACCGTCAACCACCCGCCCCGTTCGTAGGCCGCCACGAGGTTCAGCACATCGCCGAGATCGCCCTCCTCGTCAATGAGGGCCCGCTCCACGGACTTCGGTACCGAGACTTGACGCAGGATCTCCTGGAGCGGCTCGCCGACCATCTCGTCGAGCAGGGAGAACATGCCGACGAGAAAGGCGTCGAGGGAATTGACGTGGACCGTCGACGCCGCCACCGATTCGCAGAAGCGGGCGCGCACGACCGCACTGGAGAGCAGCTCCGCGGGTACGTCCTCGCCTATGGCGGTGACGGCCATGAGCGAGACCCAGCGGCGGACCCCGTCGTCGCCGAGCAGCCGGAGGCCCAACTGGACCGAGTCGACGCGGTCACGCCAGCCGAAGCAGCTCGCGTTCAAGTAGTTGAGCAGCATCCACGCCAGAGAGATATCGCGCTTGACCAGACCTTCGACGTGGTCGTAGTCGATCCTCTCGGCGCTCACGGCTTCGAGGAGTTGTAAGTAGCTCAGCCGTGCCCCTACGATCCGCTTGCCCTCGACCAAGACCGGTCGCTGGAAGTGGTAGCCCTGAAACGCGTCACAACCCAGGCGGCGCGCCTCATCGAAAGCGTCGGGGGACTCGATCTTCGTCGCGACGATGCAGCAACCCGCGGTGCGTGCCGCGGTGACGAGCTCTCTGCGATCGCTCGGGGAGGTCGAAAGGAAGTCGATCTTTACCGTATCGACCTCGTCGAGCATCACCATCCGAGGGTCGCTAGGGCCAAGGTCGTCGAGCGCGAGACGGTAGCCGCAGCGCCGCAGCTCACGGCACCTGGCGATGACATCCGAAGTCGGGTTGACCTCAGCCAGCAGATCGATGATCGTGAATTCACTGGGCAGGGCCCCTGCGCTCTCATCGAGCAGGAGCTCCTCGGTGAAGTTGATGTAGGCGGGCAGACCGTCGGTGACGGAACGGACGTCCATGTGCAGGAAGGCGTCGCTGATCACCTTGGAGGTCGCCGTCGAGGGGTGCAGGCCGGCGAAATCCTCGGCCTCCGTCGAGGAACGCGCGAACAGCTCGTAGGCCTCCACGTTGAGCTCCACGTCGAACACTGCCTGTCGCGCCACCAAGACGTCACTCGATCCCACAGTGCTCTCCTTCTACAGCGGGCCCACGTGCGATGCTCCCTGGTCCTGCCCAGGGCAGTTGGCCGTCCTACTTGCGGATCTCTTCGCCCTCGCAGAGCGTGAAGCGCTCGTCGCCGTAGCGGAACGTGCCGCAGCTCTCGTCGAGGTCGAGCACCTCGAAGTGCTCGGCGAAGACATCGCCCTGGCGCACCTCGTAGCCCTTGCCGTTCACGGTCACCAGAGCGACAGGCTCGCCGTCGTCGCCGACGAAGACGTCGGTCACGACGAAGACGATGCCGTCAACCGAGGTGCTGCCTCCGCCGTTGCCCGGCTGGGTGTTACCGGAGGCTGGGTCGCTGCCGGTGCCGGTGCCGGACCCGGTGCCGTCGTCTGAACCGGTGCCGTCGCCGTCACCTGTCGCCTGGCCGTCGGTCGCGGCTCCTGCGCCGTCCTCTGACGAGGCCACGACGAGCTGCTGGAACGGGTCGCGGGCGCTGAAGACCTCGAAGGTCTCCTGCACCGGCGCGCGCCGCTTCTTCGAGGGCTCGGCCTGCTGGGCGGGCTCGCCGGACTTGCCTGCGCTGGCGGCTCCGCCCCGCTCTGGCTGCGTGGCGTCGTCGTCGGCGCCCGCCGGGGCCGGTGCGTCGTCGGCGCCGGCGGGCACCGGCGTCGCGGGGGCGCTGAGCGCCACGACCGGATCGACGATCACGTCGGGGTCCTCGTCGGCCAGCAGCATGGGCTGGATGACGAACAGGAAGAGCAGCGCCAGCGCTGCGACCACCGCGAGGGCGATGAGCAGCGTGCGGTTGCCGCGCGGTTCGGTGAGCTCGTCGTTCATGTCAGCAGAACTCCGGGGTTAGGACGCGGCCTGCGCCGGGTCGGTCTGGGCAGGGGCCTCGCCCTCGGCGGGGGCGTCTACCGGGGTCTCGCCCTCGGCGGGGGCTTCCGCCGGGACTTCACCCTCGGCCGGAGCCTCACCCTCAACGGGAGCTTCAGCCCCGGCGGGCTCCTGGGCGTCGGCAGGCGCGGTCTCAGCGTCGGGGGTGGGAGCGGTCGCGCTCACCGGCACGACGGCGAACATGCTGCCGGTCCACGTGGTCGAGAGCGCGGGGAAGCCGAGCTCGCTCTCCTCGGCGACGGTGATGCCGTCGACGAGCAGCGCACGGGGCATGTCCACCTCGACGCGGCGCATGAAATCGACGAGCTGGAAGTAGCCGCCCTCGACCACCATGGAGACGGCGACCTTGGCCAGCGCCGTCTCGGGGTTGCTGGTGTCGGGAGCGTCGAGGATCGGCTCGGGGTCGCCGAAGGTCAGGCTGGTGATCTCCGTGCCAGCGGCGTCGGAGGCGAGCTGGAACTGCCGCAGCGCCGCTGGCTGGCCGACCTCGCCGCGGGGGATGTACTCCTCCAGGCGGGCAAGGGCGGCGCGGACCTCCAGCTTGTTGGCCTTGACCTCCTCGAGCTGCGCGATCTGGCTGCGCAGGCTGGAGGCCTCCTGCTCGAGCTGGACGGTCTCGGCCTCGATGGCGGCCTGCTCGTCGGCCTTCGGCGAGTACAGCAGGAACCAGAAGCCGACGGCCAGCACCACGGCGACGAGCAGCGCGATGAGCGGGGACTTGCTTCTCATGGTGCGACCTCCGGGGGCAGTCCGTCGGCGTAGCGGTTCGTGTAGGCCTTGCGGTTCAACTCGACCGAGCCGTTGAAGTCGGTGACCTCGGTCTCGCCGATCTCCGCCTCGTTGGCCGCGGCCAGGTAGCTGTGGAAGAACCCACGCGCCTCCGCGAAGTCAACCAACACCGACTCGACGCCGGGCGCGTACCGCTCGACCGAGTAGCCGGTGAACCCGAGCTGGGCGACCTCGGCCCCGAAGTCCGGCGCGCCCTCGACCGGCGCCGCCGCGACTTCACCCTCGGCCTCGGCCTGCACGCTCGCGGTGAGCGAGGTGAGCGAGGCGTTCGCGGGGAAGGCCAGCGAGAGGTCGTTCAGCACGCGCGCCCACGAGATCTCGTTGGCCATCGCTGAGGCGAGCAGCGTGTTGTGGGTGTCGAGCCGCTCGGCGAGCTGGCGGACCGGCTCCAGGGTGGCGAGCTCGGCCTGCAGTTCCACGACCTCGGCCTGTGCCTGGTCGCGGGTCTCCGCGGCCGCGGCGACGTCGGAGAGCTTCAGCATGTACAGCCCGCCGAGGACGAAGATCCAGACCGCCACGAGCGCGACGCTCAGGGTGGTGATCTTCTTGGCGCGCTGGCGCTCGGCGATCTCCGGTGGAAGAAGGTTGACCTTGACCATTACTCAGCCGCTCCCGCTGCGAGCCCGACCGCGACCGCGAGATACGGCTCGGCCCGCACCAGCTCGTCCTGTTCCAGTCCGACCTGGCCGATCTTCAGCTCCTGCATCGGGTGGCCGTGGTCGACCTGCATGCGCAGGGACTGCTCCAGCCGGTCGGCGAGATGCGGCAGCTGGCTGGCGCCACCCGAGAGGATGATGCGGCGGATCGCGACCGACTCGGCCTGGGCCGCGTAGTAGTCGACCGAGCCTCGGATCTCCTGCACGAAGCGCTGGGCCTGGTCGGCGACGAGCCGGGCGGCGGGTTCGGCCTGCTCCTGAGGTAGCGAGCCGTCGGCCAGGCCGGCCTTCAGCTCCTCGGCCTCTTCGCGGCTCACGTTCAAGCCGTTGGTGAGAGCGTCGGTGAGGGCGTTGCCGCCCATGAGCAGGATGCGCACGAACTGCGGCACGCCGCCCCGATGCACGACGATGTTCGTCACGCTCGAGCCGACGTCGACGAGCAGCTCGCCGTCCTGGCCGTCCAGCACGCCGGTGGCCGCGAGGCTGCGCAGCAGCGCGAAGGGCGCCAGGTCGACGCTCTGCACGCCGAGCTTCGCCCGCTTCAGCACGTCGAGAAATCCCTGCACCATGTCCCGGTGCGCGGCGACCAGCAGGATGCGACTGAACTGCTGCCCGTCCTCAGTCTGGAAGTGCTCCAAGACGTGCAGGTCGAGGATCGCCTGCTCGACGGGGATAGGGATGTGGTCCTGCACCTGGAACGGCAGGGAGGCGCGCAGCTCGACCTCGGGCAGGTAGGGCAGGTCGATCTGGCGGACGACGACCTGCTGGTTCGCCAGGCCCAGGTTGACCTTGCGGCCCTTCAGCTTGTACCGGCTCCAGAGCTGGCGCAGCGCGTCGACGACGAGGTCGGGCTCGGCGACCTCGCCGTCGCGGACCGCGCCGGCGGGCAGGAGCACTTGACCGATGCGCTCGACCGTCAACGGCCCGCGGCCGCCCGTGCCGAGTTGCACGGCACGCACGGCGCTCGAGCCGATGTCCAGTCCGATCTTGGTGGCCATGACGCGCTCCTATGCGCTTTCGAGGTCGGTGCGGGCGGCGTCGAGATACGCGGTCAGGTCCTCGCTGGAGATGCGGTAGTTCTTGCCGATCTGCAGCGCGGGGAGCTCACCCGCCTTGATGAGGCGGTAGACCGTCATGTTCGACACGCGCATGTGCTCGGCGACCTCGGTCACCGTGAGCAGGTGCTCGCCTAGCTGGGCATCGACCATGTCGTGTCGTCTCTCCTGTCACACCGGGGCGCAGCGCCCACAGCCCTGTCGGCCGCGCCCCAGTGGGCAACAGCCGTTCGTTCTCTTCTGTCTTGGTGCCGCTGGCGCTCTGCCGTCACCGGGAGGCTCAGCGGTTGCACTTCCCCATCTTTCGGCCGTGACCGGTGACGCCTTGAGCAGTCTCTTGTGACGGATGTGGCTGGGGGACTAGTGGCGTCCAGGCACGCAGAAAGGGCGGATCCCGAAGGAGCCGCCCTTTCTTCGCAGGATGAGTGTGACTACAGCGAGCAGGTCGCCGTGCCGTCCTCACTGTAGGGCTGGATACCACCGTCGTCGCTGTCGTAAATCACCTTGGCCGTCCCACCGTTGAGGTCACTCCGGGTGGCCACGACGCAGTAGCTGTCGCTGTCCTTGGAGTAGGTCAGAGTCTCGGTGACGCCACTAGGAGCCGACTTCTGCCAGTCCAAAGCGGTGAATGCCGCCTGGTCGGCCGGGAACGTACCGTTGGCGGTGAAGGCCGACTCGACCTCAATGGCCGAGTTGCGGACGTCCGAGGTCAGGGCTGCCTGGTATCCGCGCTGGCGCTGGTTCAGGAAGACAGGGATAGCGATGGCGGCGAGGATGCCGATGATGATGACGACCACGAGCAGCTCGATGAGGGTGAAACCCTCCTCGCGCTCCTCCAGCCGCTTCCGGATGGCAAGGAACAAAACGCACCTCCTTGGTGCTCGTTCTCGAGCAAGCCGCGGGCTGTCACCCGACTAGCGTCGATGCGAGGCAGCCCGGCTGGCCGAACACATCGGCCCCGTGGCTTTGCGTGCCCGCCTCCCGGCGGTCCTGCCCGTTCTGCACCCACGTCTTGCAATGACACTCTTGGTATCGGCGTCAGCGCGCAGGACTTGAGCTTCGTTTCTCGAAATCCACCACCGTCCACCTGGGATTCAACCGTGCGTCGCCCGGGCCACAAGCAAGAACTCGTGGATCCGCGAGCTTCTTTGATCTGGTTATGGGTCACACGCAGCGAGACGGCCCCATCAGACGGCAAGAACTCGTGCATGCGCGAGTTCTTTCATCCGAGGGGCCGTCCTGCCGGGTCCGATATTGCCGGGACGGATGGAGCTACTCGATCAGGTCGAAGATCTTGAACATCGGCATGTAGAGCGCGATGACCATGGCGCCGACGATGCCGCCGAGCACGCCGATCATGAGCGGCTCCAGCATGGCGGTGAGCGACTCGGTGAGCGCCGTGACCTCCTGGTCGTAGAACTCCGAGATCTTCATGAGCATGGTGTCCATCTCGCCGGTGTCCTCGCCGACGGCGATCATCTGCACGACCATCGGCGGGAAGACGTCGTGGGACTGCAGTGGCCGGGCGACGCTCTCGCCCTCCTTGACGGCCACCTTCACATCGTTGATCGCGTTGCCCATGACGCCGTTGTTCACCGTGTCGGCGGTGATCTCCAGCGCAGAAAGGATCGGCACGCCGGCCTTCAGCAGCGAACCGAAGTTCCGCGCGAAGCGGGAGAGCGCGATCTTCTGGAAGAGGTTGCCGAAGACCGGCAGCTTCAGCTTCAACCGGTCGAGCTGGAAACGCACCTTCTCATTCTTCCGCGCCTGCACGAAGCCCTTCCACGCCAGCGGAGGGCCGAGGAAGAGCAGATACCAGAACTTCCTGATGAACGAGGAGAGCAAGAGCAGCATCTTCGTCGGCAGCGGCAACTCCCCGCCCAGGCTCTCGAACATGCCGACGAAAACCGGCACGATGAAGATCAGCATGACGATCGTGAGGCAGACCGCCATGATCAGCACCACCACGGGGTAGGTCATCGCCGATTTGATGCGCCGGCGCAGCTCGAGGTCGGTCTCCAAGGTTTCGGCAATGCGCAGTAGCACCGAGTCGAGCATGCCGGCGGTCTCACCGGCACGGACCATCGCCACGTACAGCTTGGGGAACTCCTCGTGGGAGGCGATCGAGTCGGAGAGGTTGCGTCCGGTCTCGATGTCGGTGCGGATATCGCCCACGATCTCCGCGAGCTTCTTGTTCTCGGTCTGCTCGGCCAGGATGTTCAGCGCCCGGATGAGCGAGAGACCCGAGTTGATCATCGTGGCGAACTGCCGCGAGAAGATCGCGAGGTCCTTCAGGCCGACCTTCGGCCCGAAGCCCGGGATCGAGAGCTCCTTCCTTAGCGCGCTGTCCTTGTGCTGCGAGATCGAGACGGGCGCGTAGCCCATGTCGCGCAGCTTCGCCGCGACAGCCCGCTCGTCGGGCGCGTCGAGCTTGCCCGAGAGCGTCTTGCCCGCGCGGTCGCGGACCGTGTAGTCAAAGGTGGTGGCGGTGGCCATGAGGGAGGCTCCTAGCTGCGGCCGCAGAGGCGGTTGAAGTCGGCCACGTTGTTGCACTTCTCCAGCGCGGCGTCGTAGGTGACCTTGCCCTGCTGCACGAGCGTGGCCAGCGACTGGTCCATCGTCACCATGCCGTACTGCTTACCGGCCTGGATCGAGGAGTACATCTGGTGGGTCTTGCCTTCGCGGATGAGGTTGCGGATCGCCGGGGTGGCGATCATCACCTCGGTCGCGGCGACCCGGCCCTGGCCGTCGACCGTCTTCAGCAGCTGCTGGCAGACAACGCCTTGGAGGGCGCCAGCGAGCATGACGCGGATCTGCTCCTGCTGGTGGGGCGGGAAGACGTCGATAACGCGGTCGACGGTCTGGGGCGCGTCCTGGGTGTGCAGCGTGCCGAACACGAGGTGGCCGGTCTCCGCGGCGGTGAGGGCGACCTGGATGGTCTCCAGGTCGCGCATCTCGCCGACGAGGATGACGTCGGGGTCCTGGCGCAGCACGTGCTTCAGCGCGGCGGCGAAGCTGAGCGTGTCGGTGCCGAGCTCGCGCTGGTTCACGACTGCCTTCTTGTGGCTGTGCAGGAACTCGATCGGGTCCTCGACCGTCATGACGTGGGCCGCGCGCTCGCGGTTCACGATGTCGATGAGCGCTGCCAGCGTCGTGGACTTGCCCGAGCCCGTCGGACCCGTCACGAGCACGAAGCCGCGGGGCATGTACGCGAAGTTCGTGATCTGCGCTGGGACGCCCAACTCCTCGACCGACTTGATCTCGAACGGGATGACACGCATGACCGCGCCGATGGCGTCGCGCTGCTGGAAGACGTTTACGCGGAAGCGGGCCTTCCCAGGCACGGAGTACGACAGGTCGAGCTCCAACTCGTTCTCGAAGATCTCCCGCTGCTTCTGGGTGAGGATGCCGTACACCATCTTCTGCAGCTCTTCCGGCGTGAGCTTGGGCTGGTCGGGCAGCGGCTCGAGGTCACCGTGCACGCGGATCATCGGCGGCAGCCCCTCGGTGAGGTGAAGGTCCGAGCCGCCCCGCTCCACGAGCGCCATCAGCACCGTGTCGAGGTCGATCTTGGCCTCGGTCTCGAAGGCGAGCAGGCCGCTGTTGTCGGCTTCCGGACCGTTCCCGGCCCCGGCCTCGCCTGGGTCGGCCAGGTGGGTGATGGCGGCCATGAGGTCGCTGCGCACCGTCAGGGCGGGGCGGCAGCTCATGCCGGTCGCTGTGGCGACCTCGCGGACACCCACGGCGTTGTTCGGGTCGGCGATGGCCACGATCAGTTCGTTCTCGTCGCCGAAGGCGATCGGCAGGGCGACCAGGCGCTCGGCGGTCGCCCGGTCCAGCATGAGCGCGGCCTCGGGGTCGACGCCGCCGGCGCTGGTGTCCACGAACGGCAGGCCGACGTGGCGGGCGATGGCCTGCACGATCTGCGATTCGCTGGCCACGCCCATCGCGACCAGCGCGTTCACCAGCGAGCTGCCGTCAGCCCCCTGACGCTCCGAAGCCGCCCGGAGGCCGGCCTGGTCGACGACGCCCTGCGCGACGAGCACCGCTCCGAGTCCGTTGCTCATGCGTGTGGTCTCCTCATCAAAGCTGTGAACAGGCCTCGGCTCAGACAACCGGCCTTCGGTGTCCCATCGACCAACGAGCCGAAGAACTTGAGGACCAGAAGCCGGCAGCTCACCCTCGACCTGCAAGGTTGAAGGTCTTGCCCGCGAGCCGTCAGCGCTCCGCCAGGTCGCGGGCGAACGCTCGGGAGACGACGCGATAGCCACTCGGCTCCAGGCTCAGCAGGCGCTTCGCGACGAGTCTTTGCAGCGTCGAGCCGATGTCCGACGTGGTCACCGTTCGGACGCTTCTGCTGGTGCAGCGTTTGGCATCGCGGTCCTACGGCGTGTTCGTTGGGGGGTAGACCGCCCTCAGAGGGCCCTCGACCTCCAACGAACGGCTCGTAGACGCCGGGATCGGCAGTTCGGGTAAGTTGCTCTCCCCCGACCGCAAGGATGAACATCGATGCCCACGCCCCATGTCTCCGCGTCCGATGGCGCCTTCGCCAAGGCAGTGCTGCTCCCCGGCGACCCCCTCAGAGCACGTCACATCGCGGAGCACTTCCTCGACGACGCCGAAGAGGTGACCGCGGTCCGCAACATGCTCGGCTACACCGGCTCGTATGAGGGCATGCCAGTCTCGGTGATAGGCACCGGCATGGGCATCCCGTCCGCGGCGATCTACACGACCGAGCTGGTGACGGAGTACGGCTGCCGACGACTCGTGCGGGTCGGCTCGTGCGGGGCGGTCTCGACCGATGTCGCCCTGCGTGACGTCGTCATCGCGATGGGCGCCTGCACCGACTCGGCGACGAACCGCGCCCGCTACGGCGGCTGGGACTTCGCCGCGACGGCCGACTTCGGTCTGGCCCGCGCCGCCGTCGACGCCGCCAGCGACCGCGGTCACGACGTCCGGGTCGGCAACGTCCACTCCGCCGACCTCTTCTACAACCCAGTCGCTGACGCGTTCGACACGATGGAGCGCATGGGCGTGCTCGCCGTGGAGATGGAGGCGGCCGGCCTCTACGGCGTCGCCGCCGAGCGCGGCGCCCGCGCGCTCGCGATCTGCACGGTGAGCGACCACATCCGCACCGGGGAGGCGACCAGTTCCGAAGAGCGCGAGCGCACCTTCGGCGACATGGTCGTGATCGCACTCGAGGCCCTCCAAGCCGACGCCGGCTAAGGGCAGTTCCGCGCCGCGCGCACTCCCCAACGGACCGCCCGGCGCGGGTGCCAACGTGCGGTATACGCCGCGGGCACTCCGCAACGGCGGTCAGACGACGACGCGGGCGATCTCCTCGAGCGTTGTCGCGCCGTCTCGGACCTTCTCGAGGCCGTCGTCGCGCAACGGCGTCATGCCCTGCGCCTTCGCGAACTTCTCGATGTCGTCGGTCGAGGCGCGCTCGACGATGAGGCGTTCGATCTCCTCGGTCACCTGCATGACCTCATGCACGGCCAGCCGGCCCCGGTAGCCGGTCTTCGCGCAGTGGCTGCACCCGACCGGGCGGTAGAGCTCGCTGACCTCGTGCTCGGGCCGCCACCCCGCCGCCTGGAGCTCAGCCGATGACGGCTCGTACGGCTCCTTGCACTTGCCGCACAGCCGCCGGACCAGACGCTGCGCGAGGACACAGTCGACGGCGGAGCCGACCAGGAACGGGTCGATCCCCATCTCGGTCAGGCGCGTGACCGCGGACGGGGCATCGTTCGTGTGCAGCGTCGAGAGCACGAGGTGACCGGTGAGCGCCGCCTCCATGCCGATGTGGGCGGTCTCGTGGTCACGCATCTCGCCGACCAGGACCACGTCGGGGTCCTGACGCAGGATCGAGCGCAGCGCGCCGGGGAAGGTCAGCCCGGCCTTGTTGTTGATCTGCACCTGGTTGATGCCGGGCAGGCGGTACTCGACCGGGTCCTCAGTGGTGACGATGTTCACCTCGGGCCGGTTGATCACGTTCAGCGTCGCGTAGAGCGTCGTCGACTTCCCCGACCCGGTCGGACCGGTGACAAGGATCATCCCGTACGGCTTGCGGAAGCTCTGCTCGTAGCGCGCGTAGTTGTCATCGGCGAAGCCGAGGTCGGCGAGCTCGAGCAGGATCGACGTCTTGTCGAGGATGCGCATCACGACCTTCTCGCCGTACACGGTTGGCAGGGTCGAGACGCGCAGGTCGACCGCCTTGCCGGCGGTCTTCACGCTGATGCGCCCGTCCTGGGGAATGCGCCGTTCGGCGATGTCCATGTCGGCCATGATCTTCAGGCGGCTGACGACCCCTGAGTGGATCTTGCGGCTCTGCGTCGTCGTCTCGTGGAGCACGCCGTCGACGCGGTAGCGCACGCGGATGTTGTGCTCCTGCGGCTCGATGTGGATATCCGAGGCCCGGTCCTGCACCGCCTGCATGATCAGCGCGTTCACGAACTTGACGATCGGGGCGTCCTCGGCCACCTCCTTCACGGCGGCGAGGTCATCGGCCTCGTCGTCGATCCCCATCTGACCGGCGAGGTCCTCGACCGAGTCCCCCATGCGCGCGTACTTGTCGAT
>JBBSMR010000043.1:0-27202 GCA_038233095.1 Euzebyales bacterium | reverse complement strand
TCCACCGGCAGGCAGTCCCAAGCTTGTCGCTCGGTTACACCATCAACCTCCTTTCTGTCGATCAGCGCCCGAGCCGCTGGGCGCACCAAACACTGTCTAAGCGCGGTCCTGATCACGCCAGTGGAGCATCTCTGCCACGTCCACCGTCGTGGGGCTGACCTCTTTGCGACGACGGATCTCCGCGAGCAGGGTGTCCATGTCGGGGCGCGCGGCCAGATCGGTCAACTGCTGCCAGAGGTACTGCTGAAGCGAGCGGCCACTGCGGGCCGCACGAGCGGCGAGCTCATCGCGCACATGGTCCGGGAGGTCACGGATCGTCACGCTGGTCACGCAGACAATATGGCAGCGTTGCTGCCGATCCGGCGAGACGCGGCCATCACCTTCGCTCAAGACGCCCGCCGGTCACCGTTCTAGTCTGGTACGCCCGTCTGTCCCTACGCCCGAGCGGGCGCGCAGGAGGTTGTGCTCATGTCTCTGGGCCGTTCCCTGGTCCTCCCCATTGCTCTGGTCGTGCTGGTCTCGGCGTGCGGGGGGACGTCCTCGGAGACGGCGATGAGCGGGATGGGCGAGATGACCGAGGAGGAACACGCCGACGGCCAGGCCCACAAGACCGAGGACGAGCACGGCGACGAGGCGCACGCAGCCGAAGACGACCACAGCTTCGCCTTCGGCGCACCGGCTCAGGCCAGCCAGGCGGACCGGACCGTGGTGATCGAGGCCAGCGACGAGATGGCCTTCGATCCCGATTCCGTCGATGTGCCGGCGGGCGAGGTCATCACGTTCGAGGTCGAGAACATCGGGAAGATCCCCCACGACTTCACGCTCGGCGACGAGCACGCGCAAGAGGAGCATGAGCAGGAGATGGCCGAGTCGATGGAGTCCGGCGGGATGGAGATGGCCCACGACGACCCCAACGTCATGACCGTCGAGCCGGGCGAGACGGGCTCGCTCACGTGGAGCTTCACCGAGTCAGGAACGGTGTTGTACGGCTGCCACCAGCCGGGGCACTACGAGGCCGGCATGGTGGGCGCGGTCGTCATCCCGTAGCAGCGTGGCCGGCGGTCAGCTCCGCGCCCTGCCACCCAGGCGGCGCGCGAGCGCACGGGACGCCTGCCGCCCCACCAGTAGGAGAAAGAGGTCGAGCGGCAACGTGCCGACGTGATCGTTGGAGGGTTGCGGCGCGACGACGGAGAGATTGGGCGCCACGAGGTAGCAGCCGAGCCCAAAGCGGTGGTGGTGCTGACGGAAGGCCAGCAACCCTCGACGGCTGTGGCTCGCAGAGGTGCTCACCTCGAAGGCCAAAGGCCGCGGTGCGTCGTAGACCAGATCGATCTCGTGGTTCCCGCGACGCCAGTGGAAGAGCCGGTGACCCTCGTTCTGCGCCAGGGCGAGCAGGTGCGAGGCCGCCAGATTCTCGACGAGGTGACCGAGCTCTGCGGGATCCGCGAGAGGGGCAATGCCACGCTGCAGCGCCGCATTGCGGACAGCGGGGTCCACGAAGTAGAGCTTGCGGCCGCGTCGCTGGACCCTGCCCTCCGAAGGCGCGAAATTCGGCAACGTGTAGACCAGGAACGCGCGCTCCAAGTAACCGATATAGCGGTTGATGGTCGGCGCCGAGAGACCGAGGTCACGGGCGATGGCCTGCGGCGACAGAACCTGGGCCACCTGTCCGGCGAGCGTGTAGAGGACCCGCTCGAGGTTGAGCGGATCCTCGATGTTGAACGACTGTGGGATGTCCTTGTACAAGGCTCGCTCGACTGCGTCGGCCCGCAGTGTGCGCTGCGAGACCAGGGTGATCTCTTCGTTCTCGGAGTCGGCGTCGAGCGCGGCGAGCAGTTCGGGGAAACCGCCCGCGAGCAGCAGCTCCGTCCGGCGCCGCTCCAGCCAGCCCGGTGCCTGAATCCCGTCGGGAAGAGCCTCGAGCGTGGCCCCCAGCTCGTCGTGCACGGCAAAGTCGACGACCTCCTCGCCCCGCAGGTCCACATACTCGTCCAGAAGCATCGGCGCGAGGTATTGCTCCTCCCAGCGCCCCACCCCGCTCTCCATCCGACGGTCACGCAGAATGGCGGTCGCGCTCGACGTGGCGATGATGTGGACAGGCCACCGTTCGTCGTAGAACGTCTTCAGCCAGAGATCCCAGCCCTCGGCGTAGACGATCTCGTCGAGCAGGAGCAGAGCCGGCGCGTCCGACGAGGCCCGCTCCGCCGTGGGGCGGACGAGATCCCCGAGCGAGCTGCGCACGAAAAAGGGATGATCCAGCCGGTACCACCAGAGACGGTCGAGCGGCCAGCCCTCAGCAAGGAGTCGCGCCACAAGCTGGTACATGACCGTCGTCTTGCCGACCCGGCGATGGCCGAGCACGACCTGGAAACGACGAGGAACGTCGTGCAGCAGCCGTGCCCGAAGAGCGTCGACGAGCGGACGCTGGAAGGGCGGTGCAAGCGTCGCGGGCACGGTGCCAGCGCTGCGCCAGGGGTTCTGTTCCCCCAAGACGCGCCAGATCTCCTCCGACTGGCTTGCCACGAGGAAACGCCCTTTCACCTCTGTGAGGCTTCAACGGGACACTAGGGATCCGACTGTGTAGCTACTAGAGCCCAACAAGCAACATGATACCGGTCTGACGTTTCTTGTGCCTCTCGTTTCCTACGCGGGGCCGAGGGCGACCTCGACGGGCGCCTCGGGCGACAACACGACGTCCTCGTCGCGCACGGCGATCTTCAGACCGGGGCCGGAGCGCACCGAGAAGCGCATGTGGTCGTGAGTCAGCTCGACGTCGAAGAGCGAGCCTGCGACCGTGAGGCTGAAGCGCAGGTGCTCCCACTCCTCGGGCAGGCGAGGATCGAACGAGATCTGGCCGTCGAAGTCGCGCAGGCCCGCGAAGCCGTACGTCAACGCCATCCATGTCCCGCCGGCGGCGGCCACGTGCACGCCGTGCGCGGCGTTCGTGCCTACGTCGGCGAGGTCCATGAGCAAGGTCAACCGGAAGTGGCTGAGCGCCTTCTCGAGGTCGCCGATCTGCGCGGCGACGATCGCGTGGACCGGGGGCGAGAGCGACGAGTCGCTCGTGGTGAGCGGGTCGTAATACGTGAAGTTGCGCCGCTTCTCCTCCCGCGTGAACTCGTTGCCGAGCAGGAAGAGCGCGAGGATGACGTCGGCCTGCTTGATGACCTGGTGCCGGTAGATCACGAGCGGGTGGTAGTGCAGCAGCAGGGGGTACTTCTGTGGCGGGGTGTTTGCGAAATCCCAGACCTCCCGCTCCAGGAAGTGCGCGTCCTGCGGGATCACGCCACGCTCGTCGTCGTAGGGAACGTGCATGGTTCGCGCCGCGGTGAGCCAAGAAGCCAGCTCCTCGTCGCGCAGCCCGACGTCGCCGCACAGCACCTCGTAGCGGTAGGGGTCCTCGTCGCGCAGGCGGGTGATCTCGCTGACCGCGTAGTTCAGGTTGAGCCGGGCCATGAGGTTGGTGTAGGCGTTGTCGTTCACGACGGTCGTATACTCGTCCGGGCCGGTGACGCTGTGCAGGTGGAACGCGTCGTGGTCGTCGTGGAAGCCAAGGTCGGCCCACAGCCGCGCGGTCTCGACCAGCATCTCCGCGCCGATCTCGGAGAGGATCTCGCGGTCGCCCGAGACGTCGACGTAGCGCTTCAGCGCCAGCACGATGTCGGCGTTCAGGTGGTATTGGGCGGTGCCGGCCTGGTAGTAGGCCGACGCCTCCTCGCCGTTGATCGTCCGCCACGGGAAGAGCGCGCCCTCTTGGTCGAGCTCCAGCGCGCGCTCGCGTGCGGCCGGCAGCATGCGATGGCGAAACCGCAGCAGGTTCTTCGCGATGCGCGGCTCGGTGTAGCACAGGAACGGCACGACGAAGATCTCGATGTCCCAGAAGTAGTGGCCCTCGTAGCCGTGGCCGGTCACGCCCTTGGCGGGGATGCCGCTGCCCTCGGCCCGGGCCGTGGCCTGCATGAGCTGGAAGAGGTTCCAGCGCACCGCCTGCTGCACCTCCAGCCCCGCGCCGACCTGGATGTCGCAACGGTCCCAGAAGTCATCGAGGGTGGTGCGCTGATCCTCGGCGATGGCGTCAAACCCGGAGGAGAGGGCCCGCGCGAGCCCGCGTTGACAGCGGCCCGCCATCTCGGTCGTGGGCACGGTGCGCGAGGTGTGATACGTGGCGAACTTCGTGACCCGGATGGGCTCGCCCCGGCGCGCTTCGATGAGGAAGTCGACCTTGCCCTGATCGCCGTTGGCTGAGGTGGAGAGCTCGTAGTCACAGGCCGTCTCGATGCGGTGGTCCATGCCGCACCCGAGCGTCATGCCGCTACGCGCCGTCCGGTAGCCCAGCATCACGCGCGTGCCATCGCACTCGCTCAGCTCGTTCTCCAGCACGCGCTCCCCGAGGTCGCGGGAGATGCGCGGGTCGAACGGGGTCGAGCCCGAGAGCGGCGCCGAGCGGTCCTGGCGGTTCAGCAGCACCGACGAGATCACCAGCGGCCCGTCGGCGTTCAGCAGCGTAACCTCGAACGAGAAGGCCGCCATATGTCGCTGCGTCAACGAGACGAGGCGTTTCGAGACGAGGCGGACCCGCTTGCCCGACAGCGTCTCCCACACGAGCGAGCGCTGCAGACAGCCGGCCCGAAAGTCCAGGACGCGCTCATAGGACGTGAGGAACGCCGTCGACAGGAAGAGCGGCTCGTCGTCGACGTAGAGCAGCAGGATCTTCGGGTCGGGCACGTCCACCGTGGTCTGGCCGGTCTTCGCCAGGCCATAGGCCTCCTCGGCGTGCACGATGGGCCAGGTCTCGTGAAAGCCGTTGATGATCGTGCCGTGGTCGTAGGTGGGACGGCCCTCGTCATGGTTGCCGCGGAGCCCGAGATAGCCGTTGCCGAGCGCGAAGAGCGTCTCGGTGCGGGCCAGGAACCGGGTGGAGTAGCGGCTCTCGACCAGCTTCCACGCGTCCGGCGGATAGTCGTGACGCGGCAGCGGCAGCGGCTGCCGCCGGCTCACGGCGTCCTCCCCATCGTCGCGTCCCTTCGTGCGTGCGCCCATGGTCGCGGGGGTACAGCCTGGGCCACGGTGATCATGCCGCAGTCTCGCATGCGCCAAGATCAGCTTGGTCGAACCGGCCCCGTCCGAAAGAAGCGTGTGGCTCGCAGCCTCTACCTCGCGTCGCTCGAGGCGAACAGCGGCAAGTCCGTGGCCGCCCTCGGACTCATGGAGTTGTTATCCCGTCGACTGCAGCGTATCGGATATTTGCGGCCCGTGGTACCCGCTGAGGAGGACGCGCGCACGAGGTTGATCGCCGGTCGGTACGGCATCGCCGACGAGGATGCCGTGGCGGCGCTCACCGCGGAGGAGGTCCAGCGGTTGCAGGCGGACGGGCAGGGCGACGAGGTCTTCAAGCGCGTCCTCTCGGCCTACAAGCAGCTCGAGCAGCGCTGCGAGTTCGTGCTCTGCGACGGCACGGACTACACAGGGGTCTCCACCGCTTTCGAGTTCGAGTTCAACGCGGCGATGGCGAACCATCTGGGTGCGCCCGTGCTGGCCTTGCTGCACGGCCGGCGCAAGACGGCCTCGCAGCTCGTCGGGGCGGCGCGGGTCGCCCGCGAGTCGCTCGCAGCGGAGGGGTGCAGCCTGGCAGCCATCTTCGTCAACCGCGTGAATCCCGACGACGTCGAGCAGGTACGAACCGCCTTGCGGGATGACGCGGACGCCGGCAGCGACGAGCAGCAGCTCGACCGCTCGCTCACCGAAGCGCCCGTCTACGTACTGCCCGAGGAGCCGATGCTCGCAATGCCGACCGTCGGCGAGATCGCGCGGGCGATCGGCGCGACGGATCTGTCGGACCGCTCGCCGGACCGCACGGACCTGGAGCGCGAGGTCGGCAGCTACAAGATCGCCGCGATGCAGCCCTCCCACTTCCTCACCCACATTGAAGAGGGCGCGCTGGTCATCACCCCCGGCGACCGCGGGGACATCATCATGGCCAGCCTGGGAGCGCGGCTCGCGACCAGCTACCCGAACATCGCCGGGCTGGTGCTCAGCGGAGGGCTGCGGCCCGAACAGCCCATCCAGCGCTTGATCGACGGATTCTCCACCCATCAAGGAGAGGCGCCGATCCTGTGCGTGGAGAGCGACACCTACGAGACCGCGCGCGACGTGATGGCGGTGCGGGCGACGCTCCGCCCAGAGCAGGAGCGCAAGATCGCGACCGCGCTGGGCCTGTTCGAGGCCAACGTCGACACCGCCGAGCTCGAGCAGCGCATCGAGCTGGCGCGCTCGGACCGCGTGACCCCGCTGATGTTCGAGTACGAGCTGGTCGAGCGTGCCAGGGCTGACCGCCGGCGCATCGTGCTCCCCGAAGGCGATGACGACCGCGTCCTGCGAGCCGCCGAGCTGCTGGCCCGTCGGGGCGTCGCCGAGCTCGTGGTGCTGGGCGACGAGGAGAAGGTGCGCAACCGGGCGTCCGCGTTGGGGCTCGACCTGGGCAAAGTCGAGCTGGTCAATCCCGCGAGCTCCCCGCTGCACGAGTCGTACGCGCAGCGCTACGCCGAGCTGCGCAGCCACAAGGGCGTGACCCCGGAGCACGCTGCCGAGGTCATTCGCGGCGTCAGCTACTTCGGCACGATGATGGTGCATGCCGGCGACGTAGACGGCATGGTCTCTGGAGCGGCGCACACGACCGGCCACACGATCCGCCCGGCCTTCGAGTTCGTCCGCACGCGCCCAGGCGTCGAGGTCGTCTCCAGCGTCTTCCTCATGTGCATGCCCGACCGCGTGCTGGTCTACGGCGACTGTGCGGTCATCCCCGACCCCGACGCCTCGCAGCTCGCCGACATCGCGGTCAGCTCGGCCGCGACCGCGGAGAAGTTCGGGATCGAGCCGCGCGTGGCGATGCTGTCCTACTCGACCGGAGAGTCGGGCTCGGGCTCGGACGTGGAGAAGGTGCGCGAGGCCACGGCGCTGGTGCGGGAGCGCCGTGCGGACCTCAAAGTCGACGGGCCGATCCAGTACGACGCGGCGGTCGATGCCAGCGTCGCGGCCGCCAAGGCGCCCGACAGCCCGATCGCGGGCGACGCGACCGTCTTCATCTTCCCCGATCTGAACACGGGCAACAACACCTACAAGGCGGTGCAGCGCTCCGCGGGAGCGGTCGCGATCGGACCGGTGCTGCAGGGTCTGAACAAGCCGGTGAACGATCTCAGCCGCGGCTGCACGGTCGCGGACATCGTGAACACCGTGGCGATCACGGCGATCCAGGCCCAGGCGGAGCAGAGCTGATGAGCGGACGGGTGCTCGTGCTCAACGCCGGCAGCTCCTCCCTCAAGTACCAGTGCATCGCCTTGGATGGGCAGGCCCGCCGGCTCGCGGTCGGCAGCGTCGAGCGGATCGGCGAAGACTCAGGTCGAGTGACCCACCAGGCGGGCGACGCGGAGCCGGTCGTCGAGGAGCGGGTCGTGGACGACCACGACGGCGCGTTCGACAACGTGATCGAGGCGCTGCACGGCACCGGCCTCGACGAGGGGCTGGACGGTATCGGACACCGGGTGGTGCACGGCGGCGAGCGCTACTCCGAGCCGACGCTGATCGACGAACACGTCCTCGCCGGCATCCGCGAGCTCGCCCCGCTCGCGCCGCTGCACAATCCAGCCAACGCGCTGGGGATCGAGATCGCGCTGGAGGTCTTCGACGGCGTGCCGCAGGTTGCCGTCTTCGACACCGCCTTCCACCGGACGATGCCGGCCGCCGCCTACCGCTACGCCGTCCCGGAGGCGTGGTACACGCGCCACGGCGTGCGCCGGTACGGCGCGCATGGCACCTCGCACGCGTTCGTGGCAAGCGCGGCGGCAAAGCACCTGGGCCGCGAGCTCGCGGAGCTGCGCCTCGTCACCCTGCACCTGGGGAACGGCGCGAGCGCCGCCGCGATCGCCGGGGGGCGCTGCGTGGACACCTCGATGGGACTCACGCCGCTCGAGGGGCTCGTGATGGGCACCCGCTCGGGGGACCTCGACCCGAGCGTCGTCTTCCACGTCCAGCGCCAGGCCGGTCTGAGCCCTGAGCAGGTCGAGCGCGCGCTCAACCGCGAGAGCGGGCTGAAGGGGCTGTGCGACGAGAACGACGTGCGCCAGATCGAGCGGCGGGCCGCCGGCGGTGACGAGGACGCCGAGCTCGCGCTCTCCGTCTTCTGCCACCGCATCCGCAAGTACGTCGGGGCGTACGCGGCTGTGCTCGGCGGGCTCGACGCGCTCGTCTTCACCGCGGGCATCGGGGAGCACTCGCCGGTCGTGCGGGAGCGGGTCTGCGAGGGCCTCGGGTTCCTCGGTCTCGCGGTCGACCCTGGGGCCAACGACGCTAAGGCTGGCGGCGCACGCACGATCAGTCTGGCCGGCTCACCGGCGGCCGTCCTCGTCGTGCCAACCGACGAGGAGCTCGAGATCGCTCGCCAGACGCTGGCGTGCGTGCAGACTTGAGGGCGTCCTTCCTTGAGCATCCGCGCCCGCTGGCCATCGCCCATCGCGGGGGCTCGACCGACGGCACGGAGAACTCTCTTGCCGCCTTCCGGCGGGCGGCCGCGCTCGGCTACCGCTACCTCGAGACCGACGTCCACCTGACCGCCGACGGCGTGCTCGTCGCCCTGCACGACGACCGCCTGGACCGCACGACGGACTCCTCCGGCGCGATCGGCGAGCTCTCCTGGGAGACGGTGCGCGCGGCGCGGATCGGCGGTCGCGAGCCGGTCCCGCGCTTCGCCGAGCTGCTGGAGGAGCTGCCGCGGGCGCGCTTTGTCGTCGACCCGAAGGCGGACGCGGCGGTCAAGCCGCTGCGCGCCGCCGTGCGCGACGCGGGCGCGCAGGAGCGGGTCTGCATCGGCTCGTTCGAGCAGGACCGGCTGCGGGCGGCGCGCCGGGCCCTTCCCGAGGTGTGCACCTCGATGGGCCCATGGGAGGTGCGGCTCCTGCGCGCCGCCGCCTGGGGACTGCTCCCGGCGCGCGCCGTGCCGCGGCGAGCCTGCGTCGTGCAGGTGCCGGAGTGGTACAACGACATCCGCCTCGTGGACGCGGCGCTGGTCGGGCTCGCGCACCGGCTCGGCATGCAGGTCCACGTCTGGACCGTGAACGACCGGTCCCGGATGCACGCGCTGCTCGATCTCGGCGTGGACGGGCTGATCACCGACGAGGCGGTGATCCTGCGGGCCGTGCTCATCGACCGCGGCGCGTGGGTGGCGCCGGATAGGTGGCCCGCGTGAGCGCCGCCGCGGAAGAGCTGCCCGCCGCCACCCGTCGCCGGGAGCAGCGCGGCTGGTACGTCTACGACTGGGCCAACTCGGCCTTTCAGACCACGGTCATCACCGTCTTCCTGGGGCCATACCTCACGAGCCTGGCGCTCGCGGCCGCCGGCTCGTCCGGGTTCGTGCGACCGCTCGGCATCCCCGTGCGCGCCGGCGCGTTCTATCCCTACCTGGTCTCGTTCTCGGCGCTCCTCCAGGTCGTCGCCATGCCCATCGTCGGGGCCATCACCGACCGCACGGGGCGGCGCCGGCTGCTGCTCGGCCTGCTCGCAGGGACCGGCTCCGTGGCGACGCTCTGCCTCTGGTTCGTCCGCGGGCAGGCCTACCTGGCGGGCGGCGCGCTTTTCCTCGTGGCGAGCGTGGCCTTCTCCTGCTCGATCGTGGTCTACAACGCCTGGCTGCCGGATATCGCCACGGTCGAGGAGCGCGACGCCGTCTCCTCACAGGGCTGGGCGCTGGGCTATCTGGGGGGCGGGCTGCTGCTGGCGCTCAACCTGGCGCTCTTCACCCTGGCCGACACGGGCGGGGTGGCGGTCTCGACCGCCGACGCCGTGCGGCTGTCGATGGTCTCGGCCGGGGCGTGGTGGGCGCTCTTCACAGTCGTGCCCCTGGCGATCCTGCGCCGACCGATCCGCCCGGTGGTGGAGGACGACGGGGGCCGCGTGCTCTCCTCGGGCTTCCGCCAGCTCGGCCGCACCTTCCGGCGTCTCCGCGCCGCCCCGGCCACGCTCTCGTTCCTCGCCGCCTACCTGCTCTACAACGACGGCATCCAGACGGTCATCAGCCAGGCAGCGGTGTACGCCCAGGCGGAGCTGCTCCTGGGCCAGAGCGTCACCGCCGCCGCCATCCTGCTCGTGCAGTTTGTCGCCGTGGTCGGCGCGCTGGCGCTCGGACGGATCGCGCAGCGCGTGGGGGCGAAGCGCACCGTGCTCGGCAGCCTGATCATCTGGATCGTCGTGCTGGCCGCCGCGTACGTGCTGCCCGCCCGCGCCCCCGCGCCCTTCTTCGCGCTCGCCGCCGGCATCGGCCTGGTGCTCGGCGGGTCGCAGGCGCTCTCACGCTCGCTGTTCAGTCACATGGTGCCCGACGGGGCCGAGGCCGAGTACTTCAGCGCCTATGAGATTTCCGACCGCGGGACGAGCTGGCTCGGGACGCTGCTCTTCGGCCTGGCGATCCAGATCACCGGCAGCTACCGGATCGCGATCCTCTCGCTGCTGGTCTTCTTCGTCGCGGGGTTCCTGCTGCTGGCGCGCTCCGACATCCGCCGAGCCGCCGAGGAGGCCGGCAACAGCGCCCCAGCCCGCCTCTGACGGACCGCTCCAACGTATATACTCTCTTCACGAACTAGCTATATCCAGGATCGACGCCGCGACAAGGGAGGATCATGACCAAGAAGCTGATCGACATCGATGAGGAGCGGCTGGGTCTCGCCCGAGAGATCCTCGGTGCCACAACCATGAAGGAGACCGTGAACATGGCGCTCGCCGAAGTGGTCGATCTGGCACGCCGGAGAGCCCACGCTCAGCGGCTGGGAGCGATGGACGGGCTGGATCTCGACGAAGACGAAGTGATGTCGGCTGCGTGGCGGTGAAGGCGGTCTACCTCGGCGACAAGAGCGCACTTGCGCGGATGGCGACCGTCGTCGCAGTGCGAGAACGTCTCGAACCACTGCTCACCGAGGGGCTGATTGCCACCTGCGGCATCGTCGACTTGGAGGTGGGCTATTCCGCGCGAGACTCCGCGACACACGCGGCAGTCTTGCGCGAACGCCGCGCCTTGCCACGGGCCCCCATCGACGACACGGTGCTCGATCGCGCGCTTGAGGTTCAGGGTCTGCTGGCGCGACGCGGGCAGCACAGACTGGCGCTGCCCGATCTGATCTTCGCCGCGGCCGCGGAGAATGCTCAACTTGCCGTCTTGCACTACGACGCCGACTTCCAACGCATTGCCGACGTCACACAGCAGGCCCACGAATGGGTCGTCCCAGGCGGCTCAGTGTGAGTACCATCCCTCGATACGTCGACGAGCCGCAGACCGCAGATCGGCCCGCGCAGGTCAACCGAACTTGGCTTCGGCGACCCCGAGCGGGCGACACACCTCGAGTATGACTACCTTGTACATGAATTGTCGCGCGCGGTCGGGCTGGGAGGACGGCCCCGCAGGAGCGGCTCCATCTCGGAGCGGGCCCGATCCAGCGTCACCCGCACGCTGCGCTACGCCCTCGCCAAGATCGTCGAGCACCATCCGACGCTGGCCACGCACCTCGAGCACACTCTCCACACCGGCACCTACTGCAGCTACATGCCCTACCCGACGAATCCTGTCGTCTGGCAGTCCGAGGCATGACGACACTTCGACTCGCGGTTCAGGATTTCAGGCAGCTTGCGCCCGGCGGGTCGCGGCGGCTACCGCGGGAGACGGGCCGGTCGCCAGACGCAGCGCGGTCGCCAACGCGCGGGCCTGTGCCCGCGCGGCGGGCGCGGCCAGCGCGACAGGGGGCGGGGCGCCGAGCACGCGCAGCTCGTAGTCGTCGAGCGTGGCCAGCGCGCCCATCAGCATGGGCAAGTACGCGCCCCGCAGCGGCGGGCTGAGGTCGGGCCAGAAGAGGAAGCGCAAGAGGTCGCGGCTCTGCTCACCGGCTGCCAGCGCGCCGCGGTAGCGCTCGCGCACCGTCTCCATCTCAGCGACGGTCGTCGGCAGCGAGCCGTCGGTGAGCATCGGCAGCGGCAACGTTCCGCGCCGCAGCGCGGCCAGCGCGCCCGGATCGCGGCTGAGCGCACGTAGGTCGACCCGCGGATCCAGCAGCGCGGCGGCACGCGCCTGCTCGGCCACGAAGACGTCGGCGGTGCGGGCGTCGATGGGGTCGGGCGAGTAGGCCCGGTCGCACGCCAGGAAGCTGCTCGTGAGCGCGAGCGAGACGAAGCCGAGCAGCTCGGGCGAGTCGGCGCGGTAGGCACGACCGTCCGGAGCGGTCCCCGCGACTCGACGGTGCGCGCCGCGCACCGCGCGTGTCACCGCGAGCGCCTCGCTGGTCGAGCCGAAGGTGACGGCGGTCACGTACGCGGAGGTGTTGTGCAGCCGCCCGAGCGGATCCTCACGGAAGCTTGAGTGCTCGACGACCCCTGCCACCGCGAGCGGGTGCAACGACTGCAACACGAGCGCTCTGATGCCGCCGATGATCGAGGACGGTTCGCTGATCACTTTCCACGACGCCGAGCCGGGGCCGAACAGGCCCGGGTCACCGGGGTCCGCCGAGGGATCGAACGGCGGCGGGCCGAAGAGCCGTCCGAGGAGCGCGCGCAGGACCGTGCGGCTGAACGGCAGGCCGGCAGGAGCGGCCGAGGTGAGCAACCGGACGGGAGAGAGGGCCATCCCGCCATCCTGACGCGCCCGCCGCGCTCGCGCTTCGGGGCAGCGTGCCAAAGGTTCTGGCGGCCCTCAGCTCCTGTCGGATCGGGACCGCCGTGTCGGCAAGCGTGACAGAACGCATCGCTTTCCGACGCTTTCTCGCCACGGCACCACCGGGAAGTGGGAACATCAGGCCTTCGGGGCAAGAATCCATCAGCAAGACGCTCGATCTCGACGGAGGTGGGCATATATGGCAGAAGCGGCGCCCGAGATCACCGAGCTCTCGTGGGGGCAGGTTTCGACGACCGCCGGCACCTTCCGCGACGCGAAGCTGTGGCCGGGCGGCGGTCGGGGGTGGGACTGGAACGAGACCGGCACCTCCCATGAGCCCGGCATCCGGCCCGCTGACGTCAGCGAACTGCTCGACCATGACCCCCAGCTGATCGTGCTCGGCTGCGGACAGGAGCGGCGGCTGGGCGTGATGAAGGAGACGCTCGCCCTGATCGAGCAGCACGGCGCGACAGTCGAGGTGCTCGAGAGCCGAGCGGCGGTCGAGCGCTACAACACCCTCGCCGGCGATGGCAGAGCGGTCGCGGCGCTCATCCACTCAACCTGCTGAGCGCTCCAGAACCGGTCCGACAAGTCACTGTTGACAGCGGGTCCGGCGTGCGCAGAATGAGCGGTCCTCACCAGCCTGTCCGACGGGAGTCTCATGCGCCGCATTGTCGTCCTGCTGCTCGCCCTCGTCCTGCTCCTGCCCGCCACCGCGATCGCGGGACCCAACGACAACACGTCCTCGCAGGATCAGCTGCGGGCCTACACGGCCACGGTCAGCCAGCGCAAGGCGATCAGCCTGCGGGAGGCCGGCTATGACATCTCCGCGATCCGCCCCGGACGCGGGCGCAATGTAGAGGTCGAGATCATCGCCTCGGGGCTGGAGCGGGCCAAGCTGGCGGCGGACGGCGTGGAGCTGGAGGCGGGCGCCACTCGGCAGGCGCTGGCCGAGTTCGAGGCCCAGTCAGAGGGCGTCTACCGCAAGTACAGCGGCGACGGCGGGATCGCGCAGGAGTACCGCCGGATCACCCGGCAGTATCCCGGCTTGACGAAGCTCATGACCATCGGTCGGACCGTGCAGGGCCAGCGCATCTACGCGCTGAAGCTGACGGCCGGCGCGCGCGGCGTGTCCGACGGCGCCCGTCCCGCGGTGCTGTACCTGGCGGCCCAGCACGCCCGCGAGTGGATTACACCAGAGTTGAACCGGCGCCTCCTGCACTACCTGTTGGAGAACCGCAACAGCCGGCGCATCCGCCGTCTGCTCGCGACGACCGAGCTGTGGTTCGTGCCGGTCGCCAACCCTGACGGCTACGACTACACCTTCACCGAAGGCAATCGGCTGTGGCGCAAGAACCTGCGCGACAACGACGATGACGGCGAGATCACGGGCCTGGACGGCGTCGACCTGAACCGTAACTTCCCGTACCGCTGGGGCTGGGACAACGAGGGGTCCTCACCCGAGCCGAGCAGTCAGGTCTACCGCGGGACCGGTCCGGCCTCGGAGCCCGAGACCCAGGCGATGGACCGCCTCTTGCGCCGGGTCGGCTTCGAGTTCGTGGTGAATAACCACTCGGCCGCCGAGCTGCTGCTGTACGGCGTGAGCTGGCAGGTCGCCACGCCAACGCCTGACGACATCGTGAGCGAGACGCTCGTCGGCACCGACCAGGAGCCGGCGATCCCCGGCTTCGACCCCGACCTCTCCGCCGAGCTGTACATCACGAACGGCGACACGACCGACCACGCGCACGTCCGCCGCGGCGCGATCTCCTTCACGCCCGAGGCGACGGACTGTCAGTCGGCCTCCGACTGGTATCCCAACGACGTGTGGGAAGCCTCGGAGTGCGAGAGCGTCTTCAGCTTCCCCGACGACGAGCGGCTGATCCAGCGCGAGTTCGACATCAACCTGCCGTTCATGCTGGACGTCGCGCGTTCGGCCAACAATCCCGACCAGCCGGTCTCCCACCTCGGCAACACCGCTGAGCCCTTCCGCGTCGACGCGTTCGAGACCTCCTACGGCTCGGACCAGACGGTCGAGACCTGGGCGCGGCGAGCGCTGGGCCGGGTCGAGATGGTGTACTCCATCAACGGTGGCGAGCCGCAGCGCGTGCCGACCTCCGAATGGGACGGCGGCGAGCGCTACGGACGCGAGTACGACAAGTGGTACGCGCACATGCGCGGTGAGGTGGTTGGCGCCAGCGCCGGCGACGAGGTCACCATCCACTTCGAGGGCGGCGGCGAGCAGAGCGAGTCGTTCACCTACACCGTCGAGCAGACCGACCAGGCCGACGTACTCATCGTCGCCGACACCGACTACACCGGCGACCAGATCGAAGGCGTCGACAGCCTGCGCTACCTCGACATGTATACGAGCGCGCTGGAGGCCAACGGCTACACGTGGGCGGTCTTCGACGTCGACGCGATGAATCGGACGGCGCCGCACCCGCTGGGCGTGCTCGGCCACTTCGACGCCGTCATCTGGTACACGGGCGACAACCTCGTGACCGGCTACCAGGGCGGGCTGAACATCGCCAAGCTCGCGCACGACATGAACATCGTCATGCGCGATTACCTGAACCAGGGCGGCAAGCTCATGGTGACCGGCAAGAACGCGGGCTTCCAGGAGTTCCTGGGCGCGTTCTACGGCACGAACGGGGCGCCGGAGGAGCCGTGCACGTCCGACAACCCGTTCAGCGACTGCCTGCCCATCTCCGACGACTTCTACCAGTACTGGTTGGGGGCGTACTCGCGCATCCGCCGGGGCGGTCTGGACGCCGAGGGCGAGGCCAACGGCGTCAACGGCGTCGATCGGCCCTACACCGGCATGGTGTTCGGCATCGATGGACCCGAGAGTGCGGATAACCAGGGTGAGAACGACGACACCGCGAGCGGCACCGCGTCGTTCATCCCGACCAGCAACATCCTCGACCCGAACATGTTCCCGCAGTTCCTGAGCTGGCGCTCGGCGGCGTGGGCATCCGAGGGCGCCGCGCCCTTCGAGCCTCACTCCGGCACGCAGTACATGGCCTCGCAGCACGCCGACATCGCCTACAAGCGGATGACGCGCACGATCGATCTGAGCTCGGCGTCGGCGGCGAGCCTGGACTTCTGGACCTCCTACCGCACCGAGGCCGACTGGGACTTCTTCTTCGTCGAGGCGCACACGGTGGGCCAGGACGACTGGACGACCCTGCCCGACACCAACGGTCACACGTCGCAGAACACCGGACAGAGCTGTCCGTCCGGTTGGGGCGAGCAGCTGCATCCGCAACTGCTGCACTACCAGACGCCCTACGACAGCGACGCCGGCTGCGCCCCCACGGGCACGACCGGTGAGTGGCACGCCACCAGCGGCGCGTCGGACGGTTACGAGCAGTGGAGCATGGACCTCTCGCGCTGGGCCGGCCAGCAAGTGGAGGTCTCGATCACCTACGCCACCGACTGGGGCACCGGAGAGCTCGGTGTCTTCGTCGATGACACGTCGGTGACGGTCGACGGCGAGGTCGTCTCCGAGAGCTCCTTCGAGGACGACCTCGACGGCTGGGAGGTCGCGGGCTCGCCGGAGGGCAGCGCGGACAATCCGAACGACTGGATCCGCTCGACCGCGCTCTTCGAGGTTGCCGCCGCCATCACGACCGCCCAGCGTGACTCGCTCTACCTGGGCTTCGGCTTCGAGGGCATCGCGACCGAGGCCGAACGTAACGCGGTCATGGGCCGGTCGATGGGCTATCTGCTGCCGTAGCGGATCACCCGCCGACGCCTTTCGCGCCCCGCCAGCCCACACGGGCGGCGGGGCGCGCGGCGTTGGGCGCCCAGGGGGCTGTCACAGCCGCCCGGCATACTCTTTCTCAAGAGTGTTCGACGAGGGGGAGTAGCCAGTGCTGCACTGCTACCGCGCCGAGCGTGCCGATCTGCTGATCGATGCGCTCGCCGAGGTGCTCGCCGTTCCTCCGACCGATCCGCTCATGCCCGACGTCGTCGCGGTGCACTCGCGCGGCATCGAGCGCTGGATCGCCCAGGAGCTCTCCCACCGTCTCGGCACCGGAGCCCGTGGCGGCGACGGCGTGTGCGCCAACGTGGCCTTCCCCTTTCCCGGCCGGCTGATCTCGACGGCCCTCGCGTTGGCTACGGGCATCGAGCCCGAGCAGGACCGGTGGCGCCCTGAACGGTTGGTCTGGCCGGTGCTGGAGGTGCTCGACACGCGCCTCGACGAACCCTGGCTCGGCCCGCTGCGGGAGCACCTGGTCGGTGGCGACGGCGCGGATGCGCGCGCCCGCCGGTTCAGCGCCGCGCGGCACATCGCGGGCCTCTTCGACCGCTACGGCGTGCACCGTCCACGGATGGTGCGCGACTGGCTGAACGACAAGTCGGTGAACGCCGAAGGAGCGACGCTGCCGGCCGGAGCGGCCTGGCAGGCGGAGCTCTGGCGCGCGGTCCGCGCCCACGTCGCCCAGTCCAGCCCCCCTGAGCGCAGTGTGGACGCGCTCGACGCGCTGGCGGCGCTGCCGTTCTCGCCCGAGCTGCCGGAGCGGCTCTGCCTCTTCGGCCTGACCGCGCTGCCCGCCAGCTACGCCGAGGTGTTGCACGCCCTGGCCCGCCGGCGGCAGCTGCACCTGCTGCTTCTGCACCCCTCCGACCGGCTGTGGGCGCGGATCCACGCGCAGGTCGGCCCCTCCCCCGGCGCCCGCCCCGGTCGGCTTCCGCTGCGCTCGGAGGACGCCAGCCGGCAGACGCCGAGCAACCCGCTGCTCGCCTCGTGGGGCCGGGACGCGCGCGAGCTGCAGCTCGTGGTCGTCCCGGTGCTCGACCGGGCCTCCGAGCACCGAGCGCTGCCGGCCGGTGAGCCTTCGTCGTTGCTGGCCCGCATCCAGGCGGACGTGCGCGCCGACCTCCCGCCTGGCGAGGACGGCCGGGCCGAGCTCGCGTCTGAGGACCGGACGCTGCAGATCCACGCCTGCCACGGCCGCACGCGCCAGGTCGAGGTGCTGCGCGACGCGCTGCTGCATCTGCTGGCCGACGACCCCACGCTCGAGCCGCGCGACATCGTCGTGATGTGCCCGGACATCGAGCAGTTCGCGCCGCTCGTCCATGCCGCGTTCGAACGTCGGGCCGGCGCCACGGCGACGGCGTCCGGGCCGGCCTCCGACGACTCCGGCGACCTCCCGGACCTGCGCATCCGCCTGGCCGACCGAGCGCTGCGTCAGACCAACCCCGTGCTGCGGATCACCGCCGAGCTGCTGGAGCTCGCGGACAGCCGCGTGACCGCCTCGCGGGTGCTCGACCTGGCCGCGCGCGGCCCCGTGCGCCGGCGCCTCCGCTTCGACGACGAGGCGCTCGACCGGATGCAGACCTGGGTCGCGCAGGCGGCGATCCGCTGGGGGCTCGACGGCGAGCACCGTGGTCGCTTCGACCTGCGGGGCGTCACGGCGAACACCTGGCGCGCCGGCCTGGACCGTCTGCTGCTCGGCGTCGCGATGGCCGACGAGCAGATGCGCTCCTTCCACGGCGTCGTGCCGGTCGACAACGTCGAGGGGGTCGAGCTCGATCTCGCCGGACGGCTCGCCGAGCTGGTCGAGCGTCTGGGAGCCGCGTTCGCCGCCTTCGACGAGCCGCAAGACATCGCCGCGTGGAGAGCGACCATCACCACGGCCGTCGAGAGCCTGACGGCGACCCCCGAGAGCGAGCGCTGGCAGCACCTGCAGCTCGACCGCATCCTCGACGATCTCGTCGCCGCTGCCGGTACCTCCAAGGGGAGCTCCGGTACGCTCCTCACGCTCGCGGACGTTCGCAGCCTGCTCGAACCCTTGCTGGCGGGACACCCGACCCGGGCGAACCACCGCACGGGCGACCTCACCGTGTGCACCCTCGTGCCGATGCGGGCGGTGCCGCATCGGGTCGTCTGTCTGCTGGGTCTGGACGACGGCGACTTCCCCCGCCGCGCCCTCCCCGACGGCGACGACCTGACGGAGCTGCAGCCGCGCGTCGGTGACCGCGATCGCCGCAGCGAGGACCGCCAACTGCTGCTCGACGCGTTGCTCTCGGCCACGCAGACCCTACTCATCACCTACACCGGCCGCGACGAGCGCACGAACGAACCGCGACCGCCGGCCGTGCCGGTGAGCGAACTGCTCGACGTCATCGACCGCACGGCGCAGTGCCCGGACGGCGGAGCCGCCTCGTCGGCTGTGGTGATCCCGCACCCGTTGCAGCCGCACGATCCTCAGAACTTCCAGCCTGGACGGCTGGTCGCCGGCCGCCCGTTCGGGTTCGATCCTGTCGCCCGCGAGGGCGCCGTCGCGCTCGCCGAAGGTGCTTCCACGCCGCCCGCCTTCGTCTCCGAGCCGTTGCCGCCGCCCAACGAGCGCGCCGACGCGGCGCTCAGCGATCTAATCAGCTTCCTCCAGCACCCGGTCAAAGCGTTCCTGCGCCAACGGCTGCAGGTGGTGCTCGGCGGGCGCGCCGACGAGCCCTCCGACGCCATCCCCGTCGAGCTGGACGCGCTGGAGCGCTGGCAGCTCGGCGACGAGCTCCTCGGCCTCCGCCGAGAGGGGCGCGACACCCGGCGCTGGGTCGATCACACCAGGGCGCGCGGACTCCTCCCACCCGGCGCGCTCGCCGACACGGCCATCGAGCGGTTGCGAGGCGAGGTCGACGCGGTGCTCGCCACCGCTGATGAGCACATCGAGCACCACGAGCAGGCGGATGCCGAGGGCAGGCAGACGCCGCCGGAGGTCGCGGTCGAGCTGGGTGAGGGCCGCCTGCTGACCGGCTCGGTGCCGGAGATCCGCGGCGAGGTGGTCCTGCAGATCACCTACTCCCGGGTGAAGGCCAAGCAGCGTCTGGCGAGCTGGGCCAACCTGCTCGCCATCACTGCGGCCCACCCCGAGCGTGCGTGGAGCGCCGTGCTCGTCGGAAGGGGGCGGGCGACGGGTACGGCGACGTGCTTCCGCATTGCTCCCCTCGGCCCGACGCCCGAGGAGCGGAAGCGCGCGGCGCTGCGTCAGCTCGGCCGACTCGTCGACCTCCACGATCGTGGGCTCTGCGAGCCGTTGCCGCTGTACTGCGCGACGTCCGCGGCCTGGTCCGCGGCGCGCTTCGATCCCGAGGCGGCACCGACCGATGCGGCGGCCAAGGCCTCGGCGGCCTGGACGACCGGCTGGCGCTTCCCCTGCGAGGACCGCGATCCCGAGCACGTGCTGGTGCTCGGGGGCGTGGTCGAGTTCGAGCGGCTGCTCGACGAGCCGGCCATGGGCGAGGAACTCGCGTGGCAGACCGGCGAGCCGAGCCGCTTCGGCGCGCTGGCGCAGCGGCTCTGGCAGCCGCTCCTCGAGCGCGAGGAGGAGCTCCGGCCATGAGCGACACGAGCGATGCGAGCGACTTGAGTGACATGGCCGACACGGGACCGTCCGGCGACGCGCGTGCGACCGGCGAGACGCACGCGCCGAGCGACACGGCCTTTGCGGGCGTGCCGGCGTTCGACCTCGCGGGACCGCTCCCCAAGGGCGTGCAGGTGCTCGAGGCCAGCGCGGGCACCGGCAAGACCTACACCATCGCGGGTCTCGTCGCCCGCTACGTCGCGGAGGGGTACGGGCTGGCCGAGCTGCTGGTCGTCACGTTCACGCGGGCAGCGACCTCGGAGCTGCGCGAACGGGTGAGGGCACGGCTGGTCGCGGTGGCGGCCGAGCTGGAGCGCTGGCTGGACGCGCAAGAGGGCGCCGAGGCGGGGCGTGAGCGGGGCGTGGCGATGACGATCACGTCGGAGGAGCCGGCGGTGCAAGCCTTGCGCGCCGGCGGACCCGAAACGTGGCGGGTGGCTCACCGCCGCCTGACGACCGCCCTCTCGGAGTTCGACGCCGCCACGATCACGACGATCCACGGCTTCTGCCAGAGCGTGCTGGGCGGGGTCGGTCTGGCCGGCGACACGGCGCTCGACGCACACCTGGTCGAGGACCAGCGCGAGCTCATCCAGGCGGTGGTCGACGACGTGCTCGTGCGGCGCTTCCACGCCAGCGCGACGAGCCCTCCGCTCACCCGCGCGCAGCTCACCGAGATCGTCGACAAGGTTGTGGGCAACCCCGACGCGCTGGCGGTCCCGACCGACCCTTCCGAGCCCGACACGATCCTGCACGTCGAGCTCGTCGAGCAGATCCGCGACGAGCTCGAGCGCCGCAAGCGCGCCGGGCGCTGGCTCTCGTATGACGATCTGCTCACCCGCCTGCGCGCCACGCTGGCGGCGCCCACCCGCGGTCGTGCCGTGCGCGAGCGGCTGCGCCGTCAGTACCGGGTGGCGCTCATCGACGAGTTCCAGGACACCGATCCGGTGCAGTGGGAGATCTTCGAGCAATTGTTCGGCGAGGGCCCCGGAGATCTCGTCCTCATCGGCGACCCGAAACAGGCGATCTACGGGTTCCGGGGCGCGGACGTGTTCGCCTACTTGCGCGCGGCCGCCAGGGCCGACCGCTCGACGTTGCGCACCAACTTCCGCTCGGACGGGCCGCTGCTGCGCGCCTACGCGACGCTGCTCGGGGGTGCGCAGCTCGGCCACCGCGAGATCCTCTTCCGACCGGTCCGGCCCGCACCCGGCCACGAGACGTCCCGGCTCGTCGACCCGGTCACAGACGCGCCGGTGCGGCTGCGCGTGGTCCCGCGCCATCCGGACCTGCCGCTCAGCTACGGCAGGCTCCAGGTGGAGCCGGCGCGCGCGCTCGTCGCCCGCGACGTGGCGGCCGAGACCGTGCGGCTGCTGGGCGCCGGGACCCAGCGCGTCGAGGGCCGCAGCGCGGCCCGGCAAGCGGTGCCGGTCCGCCCCGGCGACATCGCGGTCCTGGTCCGGACCCACGCCGAGGCGGGGCTCGTCCACACCCGGCTGCGCGAGGCCGGGGTCCCCGCCGTCGTGAATGGGGTCGGCAGCGTCTTCAAGACGGTGGCCGCCACCGAGTGGCAGCGGCTGCTCGAAGCACTGGAGCGACCCTCCTCCGCGGCCAGGGCGCGCTCGGTCGCGCTGACCGCCTTCCTCGGCTGGAGCCCGGGGAGGGCGGCCCAGGCCGACGACCGTGCCTGGCAGGAGATGCACGAGGGTCTGCAGCGCTGGAGCGGCGTGCTGCGCGAGCGCAGCGTGGCCGCGCTGTACCGCGCGATCGTGTCCGAGCAGCGGCTGCCGCAACGCCTCCTCGGTTTCGAGGGCGGCGAGCGCATGCTCACCGATCTGGAGCACATCGGCGAGCTGTTGCACGCCGCCAGCGTCGCCGACGAGCTGGGAGCGACCGCGCTGCCCGGATGGTTGCGGACCCGCATCGACCAGGCCGACGACGACATCGAGCCCGACGAGCGCGCGCGTCGCCTCGACTCGGACGCCGAGGCCGTGCAGGTGATCACGGTGCACCGCAGCAAGGGGCTGGAGTTCCCCATCGTGCTCGCGCCGTTTCTGTGGACGTCCACGCAGCCGGTGCGCGTGCCCGTGTTCCATGACGACAGCGAGGACGGCACCGGGCGCCGTCTCGTGCACGTCGGCGGCAAGGAGAGCGAGGACTACACCGACCATCAGCGCACCGCCAAGCGTGAGCAGGACGGTGAGGCGCTGCGGCTGTTGTACGTGGCGCTCACCAGAGCGCAGCACCAGAGCGTGATCTGGTGGGCTCCGGGCAGCTCCAGCCCGTACTCGCCGCTCGGACGGCTGCTGTTCTGCCGGCGGGCCAGCGGTGCCGCCATGACCATCTGCGCGCAGGCGGGCGTGCCCAAGACGGACGAGGCCGGCATGGAGGCGTTGGAGGCGATCGCGGCCCGCTCCGACGGCACGATCGTCGTCGAGACGGTGCCGGCCGCGCCGGTCGCGGACTGCTACGAGCCCAGACCCTCGAGTGCCGAAACACTGCGCACGGCCGTGTTCGACCGCGGGCTCGACCGGCACTGGCGGCGCACGTCCTACTCGGCGCTCACGGCCCGCGCCCACGCGTCGCACGGCACTGCCGAGACGCAGCTCGTCGCCGAGACGGACGAGACGGCCAGTGACGACGAGGCGGCACTCGAGGGACAGGCCGCCGCGCTCACGCCCGTTGATCTCACCGAGGCGGCGTTGCGCGACCGGAGCCTGCCGCTGGGCGACCAGCCGGGAGGTGTGCGCTTCGGCACGTTCGTCCACCGGGTGCTCGAGGACCTCGACTTCGCGGCTGCCGACCTCGATGCGGCGCTGGACGAGCGCATCGACCACGAGCAGGCTCGACGGCGGATCGAGCTCGACTCCGGGCAGGTTCGCGACGGGCTGCGCCTGGCCCTCGAGACGCCACTCGGACCGCTCGCGAACGAGCTGCCGCTGCGTGCGGTCACACGCGCGGATCGGCGTGACGAGCTGGACTTCGAGCTGCCGCTCGCCGTCGGCGGCGGCTCTCAGGGCCCCGGTGCGCTCTCGGTGGCCGGTATCGGTGCGCTGCTCGCCGCCCACCTGCCCGCGGACGATCCGCTCGTGGACTATCCCGCCCGGCTGGGCGATCCGGTCTTCTCCCAGCGCGTACGCGGCTACCTGACCGGCAGCATCGACCTCGTCCTGCGGGTGCCGGCCACTCAGCGCTACGCGGTGGTGGACTACAAGACGAACCGGCTCGGGCAGTTCGGGGAGCCGCTCACCGCCTGGGATTACCGTCCCGCGGCGCTCAGCGAGGCGATGCAGCAGGGCGACTACCCGTTGCAAGCGCTGCTGTACCAGGTGGCGCTGCACCGGTATCTGCGCTGGCGGCTGCCCGGCTATGACCCGGCTCACAACCTCGCCGGCGCGCTCTATCTCTTCCTGCGCGGGATGGGCGGCCCGCAGGTCCCGCGCGTCGACTCCCAGCCGTGCGGCGTCTTCTCGTGGCGGCCACCTGCCGACCTGATCGTGGCGCTGAGCGAGCTGCTCGACGCTGGTGAGGTTGCCGCGTGAGCGCCGCGGACGCCACGTCGGCGCCACCTGCCGCCCCGCCGGACGAGCACGCCGCCACCCTCGTGCGCGGCGCGGTCGAGCCGCTGCGCTCCTTCAACCGGGCCGGGGTGCTCGCCCCGGTCGACGTCCACGTCGCCACCACCCTCGCCCGCCTCGCAAACGAGCACGGTCACGCCGTGTTGCTGGCGGCCGCGCTCGCGGTCCGGGCGCCCCGGCTGCAGCACGTCCACGTCGACCTGTCGACGGTGCGCGCCGCGGTCGCCCCTGAGGAGGACGCGCTCGTCGCGCTCGACGAGCTGGACTGGCCGGACGTCGGAGCCTGGCCCGAGACGGTGGCGGCCAGCCCGCTCGTCGCCGTGGGCGCGCATGCCGACGGCGACACGGATGACGCCCGTCCGCTGCGGCTCGTCGGCACCCGCCTCTACCTCGACCGCTACTGGCGCTACGAGCAGTTCGTCGCTGAGGCGCTGCGCCACCGAGCCTCCTCTGACCCGGCGGTGCTCGACGACGAGGGCCTGCGGGCAGCGCTGCGGCGCGTGCTCCCCGGCGAGGACCAGCAGGGACCGCGCGCCGCGGTCGCGCTGGCCGCGACGCGCCGGCTCGCCGTCCTCGCGGGCGGCCCCGGCACCGGCAAGACGACGACGATCGCTCGCCTGCTCGCGGTGCTCGACGTGCTGGCCGCTGAGCGGGGTGCCCCGCTGCCCCGCGTCGCACTGGCCTCCCCGACTGGCAAGGCGTCGGCCCGGCTGGGCGAGGCGATCGCGGGGCTCGCCGCGACCCTGGATGTGCCCGAGGAGTCCCGGGAGCGACTCGCGAGCGCCGAGCCGCGGACGCTGCACCGGCTGCTCGGGCGACGGATGAACAGCGGCAGGTTCCGGCACGACCGACGCCATCCACTCCCCCACGACGTCATCGTCGTCGACGAGGCCTCGATGGTCTCCCTCGGTCTGGTGGCGGGCCTGCTCGACGCGGTCCGGCCCGACGCCCGCGTCGTGCTCGTGGGCGACCCCGACCAGCTCTTGTCCGTCGAAGCCGGTGCTGTGCTCGGGGATATCGTCGGACCCGCCATGCGGCGGCCACGGTCGGGGACGCCAGACGCCGGCGGGGCGCCGACCGGCGGACCCGATGCCGCTTCCTCGGCCATCGCCCAGAGCGTCGCGGTGCTCGACACGGTGTACCGGTTCGGGGGCGGCATCGCCGAGCTCGCCGACGCGATCCGGGCGGGTCGGCCCGAGACCGTCGTCGAGACGCTGCGGCGCGAGCGCGGCGACGTCGACTGGCTGCCCGATCGGGACGAGACGGTTCTGCGCGACATCGTCGAGCATCGGGGCCATGAGCTGCTCGGAGCCGCCCGCAACGGTGACGCCGCTGGGGCGTTGGCCGCCCTCGGACGGCTGCAGGTGCTCTGCGCGCACCGCCGCGGGCCGTACGGAATCGAGCACTGGGGGGCTCTGCAGGAGCGGTGGCTGGCGCCGCTCGGCTTCGACAGCGCCCGCACGTGGCACCCCGGACGGCCGGTGATCATCACCCGCAACGACCCGCAGCTCGGCGTGAACAACGGCGATACCGGAGTCACGCTCGCCACCGACGCCGGGCTCGTCGTCGCTCTCGACGCGCTCGCGGAGCCCGTGGCGCCCGCCCGGCTCGAAGATGTCGAGACCGTCCATGCCATGACGATCCACAAGAGCCAGGGCTCCCAGTTCGAGCATGTCGTCGTGGTGCTGCCTGAGACCGACTCGCCCCTGCTCTCCCGCGAGCTGCTCTACACCGCGGTTACCCGGGCGCAGACGAAGGTCACCGTCGTCGGATCCGAGGATGCCGTGCGCGCCGCCGTCGCCCGCAGGGTGCAGCGCGCCTCGGGGCTGCGGGAAGCGCTCTGGGACGACGTCGCGCGTTCATAAGAGAAACGTGTTCGGGGTATGCAGGCGCCCATGAGTGACGAAGCGAGTGATCTCCGACGTGTCCGGGCCGAGGTCAGCGGCAACGTGCAAGGGGTGTTCTTCCGTGACTCCACCCGCCAGAAGGCTCAAGACCTCGGGCTCAGCGGGTACGTCCGGAACACCCCGGACGGCCAAGTCGAGGTCGAGTTCGAGGGCCCTTCCGACCAGGTGGACGAGGCGTTGGACTTCTGCCGCCAGGGTCCCGACATGGCGGACGTGAACGACGTGGAGAGCGAAGAGATCGAGACCCAGGACGACGACGGCTTCGAGGTCCGTTCGTGATCTGGCACATCGTGCGCTTCGACTTCAGCGGTTGCTCGTCCGATCAGCGCGAGGAGCTTGAGCAGCGCATCACCGGTCTGGCGGCGCTGGACGAGGTCGCGTGGTTGCGGGTCGCCCGTGACGTCGACGAGCCCTCCGTGACGGGTCTGCTGACGGGCTTCGCGGACCGGGAGGCCCTGCAGGGCTACCGGAAGCATCCGCGACATCTGCCGGTCATCGAGGCGCTGCGCGACGCAGGCGTCGGCGCGGTCCGCCTGGACGTCGAGACCCCCGACGACGCCACAGCGCTACCGGCCTAGCCCAAGCGCTGCCGACCAACCCGTGACGCGTGGACGTCGGGGGGCGCAGATCCGGTCGTCAGGTACGGAGGTTCAGCTGCGCGTACCACTCAACGGTCGTGCGCAGGGCCTCGTCGAACGGCGTGGGCCGCGCGTCGGGGAAGAGCGCGAGCAGCCGGCGCTGGTCGGCCTGGGAGTCGCGGACGTCGCCCGGGCGCGGCGCGGTGTGCTCCACGTCGAGCTCGCGGCCGACGACCGACTCGAGGGTGGCGATCAGCTCCAGCAGGGTGCGCCGGCTGCCGAAGGCCAAGTTGACCGGCGCGGCCGAGGTGACCCCCCGGCGCAGCGCGTCGATGAGCAGCGCGCAGACCGTGCCCACGAAGACGAAGTCGCGGGTCTGGGCCCCGTCGCCGTGCACCATCAGCGGGCGCCCGTGCACGGCGGCGTCGATGAACGCCGGGATCACGGCGGCGTAGACGTGATCGACGGTCTGCAGCGGACCGAAGACGTTGAAGAACCGGAACGGCAGGACCGGAAGCCCGTAGCATGCGGCGTAGGCGCGGCAGTACGCCTCGCTGGCGAGCTTGCTGGCCGCATAGGGGCTCACCGGCTCCGGCGCCAGCTCCTCCTGCTTCGGCTGCGCCGGGTTCGGGCCGTAGACCGCGGCGGAGGAGGCCACGATCGTGTGCAAGCCGCCCGCGGCGCGCGCCGCCTCCAGCACCTTCAGCGTGCCGGCGGCGTTGACCTCGTTGCTGGCCAGCGGCTCCTCCACGGACTTCGGGACCGACGGCCGCGCCGCCAGGTGCACCACTGCGTCCGCCCCTCGGCAGGCCTGCGTCAGAGCGATGTCGTCGAGGACGCTGCCGATCAGCAACTCGGTGCGGGAGAGACCGGCCAGATTCGCCTCCGCTCCCGACGACAGATCGTCGAGCACCACGACCTGTTCGGCGGCCTCCGTCTCGACCAGGTGCCGGACGAGGTTCGCGCCGATGAACCCGGCGCCGCCGGTGACGACCACCCGCCGGAGTGCAGGCCCTTCGGACATGCCGGTGAGTCTAGCCAGGCGTCGGCTACGATCTGGCCATGCCGCCGACGCCGCCGACCGCCGACC
>JBBSMR010000042.1:0-28050 GCA_038233095.1 Euzebyales bacterium | reverse complement strand
GCCCGCTCATAGCGCCAACGCTCCTCGCGCCGACCCATGGCGACCTGTCGGTTTCGAGGCGTATGGTGCTGCCAGCGCAGGGAGTCCGGACCATCGGAGGGGGGCCGTCGATGAGTGAACGTCCACCGGTCGTCGTGGGGCTCGACATCGGCACCACCAGCACGAAGGCCGTGGCGTTCGACGCAGAGGGAGAGGCCTGGGGCGAGGCTGAGCACGGCTATCCCACCCACCATCCGGCGCCCGGCCATGTCGAGCAGGACCCCGACGAGGTGGTGGACGAGGCGTTGGGCGCCCTCAGCGACGCCAGCCGCGCCGCGGCGGAGGCGGGGGCGCGCGTCGTCGCGGTGGGCGTGAGCACCGTCATGCACAGCCTGATCGGCCTGGGCGCGGACGACCGCCCGCGCACGGCGATGCTCACCTTCGCCGACAGTCGCGCCGCGGCGCAAGCGGCCGCGGCCCGCGACGAGCACGGCCTGGCCATCTACCGCCGGACTGGGACACCGCTGCATCCCATGTCGCCGCTGCTGAAGCTGCGCTGGTTCGACGAGGAGGACCCCGGCACCGCGGCCGACGTCACGCGCTGGATCTCGATCAAGGAGCACCTGCTGGCTGGGCTCTTTGGCGCCGGCTCCGACGCCTCGCGGCTGATCGATCACTCGGTCGCCTCCGCCACCGGGCTGTTCAACCTCTCCGAGCTCGACTGGGACGACGCGGCGCTGGAGATGGCCGGCGTGCAGCGCAGCCAGCTCAGCACGCCGGTGCCGACCCGTCACCGCCTGGACGGCCTCGGCGCCGACATGGCCGAGCGGCTGCATCTGGAGCCCGGCACACCCGTCGTGATCGGCGCCAGCGACGGCGTGCTCGCCAATCTGGGCGTGGGAGCGATCAGACCCGGCGTGATGGCAGCGACCATTGGCACGAGCGGCGCGCTGCGGGTGGCCGCCGACACCCCGGCCACGGATCCGCAGGGGCGCACCTTCTGCTACGTCCTCACGGCCGGGGAGAAGGGGCCGGACCGGTTCATCATCGGCGGGGCGGTGAGCAACGGCGGCAGCATCCTGGAGTGGCTGCGAGCGCGGCTCCTCGCGACGCCGGAGGCAGGGGACACGGAGACGGCCATCGAGGCGCTCCTGGAGGAGGCGTCCAGCGTTCCGCCGGGCGCCAAAGGCTTGGTCATGCTGCCCTACCTCGACGGTGAGCGGGCGCCGCGCTGGACGGCGGGACTGAGCGGCGCGCTGCTCGGCCTGCGCAGCGACCACGGACGGCGGCATGTGGTGCGGGCGGCGCTGGAAGGCGTCATGCTGCAGTTGCGGCTCGTGTTGAACACGCTCGTGGAGGCCGTCGGCCAGCCCGAGGCCATCCGCGCCACGGGCGGCTTCACCCGGTCGGACGTGTTGACGCAGATGATGGCCGACGTCTTCAACCAGCCCATCAACCTGCTCAGCCTCGGTGAAGCCTCCGCGCTCGGCGCCGCGCTGCTCGCGATGGAGGCCACGGACCTGGTCTCCTCGCTGGACGACACCGCCGATCTCATCGAGACCGAGCGCACGGTCGCGCCGGACGCCGACACGAGCGCTGTGTATGAGCAGCTCGCAGGCGGCTACGAGCGCCTAGTCGAGAGTCTGATGGACGCGGGCGTGTGGCAGGAGACCTCGGATCTGGCGGCGCGACTGACCGACGGGCCGACCTGACGCCGCGGCCCGCGGCGCAACGAGGGGAGACGCACCATGTCCACCCCCCCATCACCGCCCTGCTGCTCGCCACGCTCCTGACGATGTACGTGCTCGGCGTGCGGCGCGGCCGGGAGGGCGAGAAGGTGCAGCGCGTGGCGACCTCGGCGCTGGAGCCCGTCGGTCTCGTGCTGCTCGTCACCGGCGCCGGCGGGGTGTTCGGCGCGGTGCTCGAGGCCAGCGGCATCGGTGACGCGCTCCAATCCGCCCTCAACGCCGCCGGGCTGCCGCTCATCGTCGCGGCGTCCCTCATCGCCGTCGCGGTGCGCATCTCGCTGGGCTCCGCCACCGCCGCCTCGGTCGCCGCGGCGGGCATCGTCGCGCCACTCGTGAGCGGAGGGGACCTCTCCGCGCCGGAACTCGGCCTGATCGTGATCGCCATCGCGGCGGGAACGACCGTGCTCTCCCACGTCAACGACTCGGGCTTCTGGCTGGTGAACACCTATCTTGGTCTGTCGGTGCCGGAGACGCTGAACCTGGACCGTCCTGGAGACGTTGCTCGGCCTCGCCGGCTTCGGGGTCGTGCTGGTGATCAGCTTCTTCGTGTAGCACCCCGCGCGTCCGGGGACAGCAGACCCAGCGCGACGCCGTCGAGCAGGTCGGCCTCGCTCACGATCAGACCACTCAGATCGAAGTGTTCGAGGACACCCGCCAGAATGAGCGCGCCGGCGACGATGACGTCCTCGCGTCCTTCCGGGATGGACCAGACCGTTCCGCGGCGGGTAGCGGGCACCCAGGCCATATCCTCGATGAGCTGCAGCACCGCCGTGCGGTCGAGCCAGCGGCCGTGCACGTCACCCGCCGGCCGTCCGTGATGCAGCATGGCCAACGTCGTGATAGTGCCAGCGACCCCGATGAGGGTGCGGCGCCCGCCGCCGCCGAGCTCGGCGGCGGCCTCGGAGACCTCAGAGACGACCGTGGCCCGCACCGCCGCGTACTGCTCAGGACCAGGTGGATCGTCGTGCAGGTGCTGCTCGAGCAGGCGGACGCTGCCCAGCTGCCGGCTGGTGCTGGTTTCGATTGTGTCCGCACCCGTCATGAGCTCGGTGGAGCCGCCACCGATGTCCAGCACGAGCAACGGCGGCTCGGCGGCCAAGGCGCTGGTCGAGCCGAGGAAGGAGGCGGCCGCCTCGTCCTCTCCGGAGAGGATGCGAGGGCGCGTCCCGGTCTGCTCCTCGACCCGGTCGAGAAAGCTGGAGGCGTTCGCGGCGTCGCGCACGGCGCTGGTGGCGGTGATCCTGACACGCTCGACGTGCTGGTCCCGCCACAGTCGGGCGTAATCGTCCAGCACCTGCACCGTGCGGTCGATCGCGGTCTCGCTCAGCCGGCCCACGGCGTTCACGCCGTGACCCAGTCGGGTGACGCGCTCGCGACGCGCCAGAGTCCGCAGAGGCCGCGGTCCGTCGTCGGCGGCCTGGGCCACGAGCAGCCTGGTCGAGTTCGTCCCGCAGTCGACCGCCGCGACCCTCACCGCGCGGTGTCCGGTGTCTGCCCGACGCACGGGGCGGGACAGGCCATCGGCTCGATCTGCTCACCGACCCAGGCCCCGACCGGGTTGTCGCGCGTCGCCAGGTGATGGGCGTACAGGCTGTGCAGGCATTTCACACGGTGGGGCATCCCCCCGGCGCTCGGGTCGCCGGGAACGGGCGCGCCGAGTCGGTCACGAGCCGTGACGTAGCGCTCATGGGCGGCGGCGTACCGTTCGGCGAGCTCGGGCTCCTGTGACAGGCGCTCGTTCCAGCCCGCCATGGACTGCGCGGCTTCGAGCCGTCCCACCGCGCTGCGGGCCAACGGACAGGAAAGCCAGAACAGCGTCGGGAACGGGGTGCCGTCCTCCAGGCGCGGCCGCACCCGCAGGACCGCCGGCAGCCCCCATCCGCAGCGCACGGCCGCGGCGGAACGGCCACGCAGCGGACGGCCGATCATCTCCGCCGCGAGCGCCTCCTCCGCCGCCCCGAGCTCTTGACGCGCCAACTGTGACTCGTAGGAGGCATCCCGTGCCGGGCGGAGCGCGTCATCCATCATCGAGAGCCTGCTTTCGACCGCCACCGTCCGCAAGTGTGCGGATACGGGAGTTGCCCCGAATGTCTGCCCCTCAATCCAAACGCATCGCCACGTGCGGCAGGCCGTCCTCGTCGTGCACTCCGCCCTCGGCGACGAAGCCGTAGGAGGCGTAGAGGTCGATCAAATAGGTCTGGGCGGAGAGCACGACCGGTGGGGGGCAGCGGGGCAGCATCGTGTCGAGCAGCACGCGCGCCAGCCCGCGTCCTCGGGCGCGGGGTGCCGTGACAACGCGTCCGATGCGGGTGGTCCCCGTAGGCTCGGTCAGCACCCGCAGGTAGGCCGTGATCCCTTGCGCGTCGTGGGTGGAGCAGTGCAGCGTCTCCGGCTCGCGATCCCGGCCGTCGAGCTCTGGATACGCGCACTGCTGCTCGACGACGAAGACGTCGACGCGGAGACGCAGCAGGTCGTAGAGGTCCACGGCGGAGAGCTCGTCGAAGCGCCGCACGACCACCCTCGGCGGCGTGCGTGCCGCGATCAGTCGAACAGCCCCTCGACGGCTTCGCGCAGCCGCTCGTACCACGGCATGTCCGGACCCTGGCCTGGTCGGCGATCCGGCGCCAGCCGGCTCGGATCGGGACCGTCCGGAGGGACCACGACGTAGGGCAGCTCGCCGGGCTTCACGAGCCCGAGCTCGCGGCGCGCGAGCAGCTCGATCTGGTCGGGGTCCTGCAGGCGGCGGTTGCGGCGCGCCAGCCGCCGCACTTCCGTGGAGAGCCGATCCCCTTGCTGCTCCAGGGCGTCGACGCGCTCGGACGCCGCGGTGAGGTTCTGCACAGGACCGATGCCGAGCACCAGCAGCACGCCGAGCACCAGGATCAGCCCGAGGACGAACGGCCGGTCGCCGGAGAAAAGCCGGCGCATGCGTCCCGACCCCGCCCCCGCCTTCGTGGCGGGACGGCGGGCTCGGGTCGTCTTCGGGCTCACGCGCCCTCCCCGCGCGCGTACTCGCGCGGAAAGGCCGTCGTCCCGGCGTAGCGGGCGGCGTCACCGAGCTGCTCCTCGATGCGCAGCAGCTGGTTGTACTTCGCGACGCGGTCGCTGCGCGCCGGGGCGCCGGACTTGATCTGCCCGGCGTTCATCGCGACCACGAGGTCGGCGATGGTGGTGTCCTCGGTCTCGCCGGACCGATGGCTCACCATGCAGGTCCAACCGTTGCGATGGGCCAGCTCGACGGTGTCCAGCGTCTCGGTGAGCGTGCCGATCTGGTTCACCTTCACCAGCAGGCTGTTCGCGGAGCCCTCGCGCAGCCCACGGCGCACCCGCTCGGCGTTCGTCACGAAGACGTCGTCGCCGACGAGCTGACAGCGGTCACCGAGCCGCTCGTTCTGCTGGCGCCAGCCGTCCCAGTCCTCCTCGTCCAGCCCGTCCTCGATCGAGACGATCGGGAAGCGGTCGACGAGGTCGGCCAGCAGCTCGACCATCTCATCGGTGGAGAGCGTGCGGCCTTCACCCTCGAGCCGGTAGCCGTCCTCGGAGTGGAACTCGGTGGCGGCGACGTCCATCGCCAGCGCCACGTCCGCGCCGGGCTCGTAGCCGGCGTTCTGGATCGCCTCGACGATGAGATCCAGCGCGGCGGCGTTGGACTCCAGCTCGGGAGCGAAGCCGCCCTCGTCACCCAGGCCGGTCGAGAGCTGGCTGCCCTGGAGCACCTTCTTGAGCGCCTGGTAGACCTCGGCGCCCATCCGCACCGCCTCGCGGAACGACGGCGCACCGACCGGCGCGATCATGAACTCCTGGAAGTCCACGTTCGAGTCGGCGTGCGACCCGCCGTTCAAGATGTTCATCATCGGCACCGGCAGCAGGTGGGCGTTGGGTCCGCCGAGGTAGGCGAAGAGCGGCAGGTCGCGCGACGCGGCGGCGGCCCGAGCGGCCGCCAGGCTCACGCCGAGCAGCGCGTTCGCGCCGAGCCGGGATTTGTCGTCGGTGCCGTCCAGGTCGAGCAGCGCGGCGTCGAGGGCGCGCTGATTGGTCGCGTCCATGCCTCGCAGGCGCGAGTTGATCTCGCCCCCGACGTGCTCGACTGCCTGTTGCACGCCCTTGCCGCCGTAGCGGTCCTGGTCGTCGTCGCGCAGCTCCACGGCCTCGAACTGGCCGGTCGACGCGCCGCTGGGCACTGCGGCACGACCCATCGTGCCGTCCACCAACAGGCAGTCGACTTCGACGGTGGGGTTGCCGCGGGAATCCAGCAATTCCCTGGCTCGGAAGGTCTCGATCTCCACGTGAGCTTCATCTCCTGCGCTCGATTGCTTACTCTAGGCCATGAGGGGGTGACACACCAAGAACCCTGTAGTCAAGGTCGAATGCTCTCAATACAAGAACATGGGTTTTCCTCCCACGTGACGCACCTTGGGACGGTAGGCCTCGGCGTCGTAGAGGGCATCGACGTCGACGCGCTTCGCTCCCTCACCCGTGACCGAGATGGGCACGTTGGTGTACGTGCCGCCGCGCAGCGCGACCAGGCGCCCGCGCGAGCCCTCGACCGCCAGGTCCGCGGCCATGACGGCGTAGTTCGTCGCCACCATCAGGTCGAGCGAGTCGGGGGCGCCAGAACGCATCAGGTAGCCCAAGGTCTGGGAGATGATCCCCTCCCCCGTGAGGCTCTTCAGCGCCGCCCCCACCTCCTCCCCGATGCCGCCAAGCTTGCGGTGGCCGTAGGCGTCCGCCTCGCCGGAGAGCAGCACCTCCCCCCCGGTCATCTTCGCTCCTTCGGAGACCGTCACCATCGCATAGTTGCTGGGGTTGGCGCGTTTGTCGGCCATGAGAAGGTCCGCCAGCCGTTCGACGTCGAACGGCACTTCGCTGATGAGCGCGCGGTCGACACCCGCGAGGTAGGCCGCGATGAGAGAAGTCTCCCCCGAGTAGCGGCCGAACAGCTCCACGACGGCCAGCCGCTCGTGGGACCCGGTCGAGGTCCGCAGGCTGTGGATGAACTGGACGCTGCGGGTGATCGCGGTCGAGAAGCCGATGCAGTAGTCGGTGCCGTGCACGTCGTTGTCCATCGTCTTGGGGATCGCGACGACCGGCACGCCCTCGTTGTGCATGCGCAGCGCATAGGACAGCGTGTCATCGCCCCCAATGGGGATGAGCGCGTCGATGCCCAGCGTTTCAAGCACCCGCAGCGCATGCTTCGTCACGTCGTGCGGCCCTTCACCGACCGCCTCCGAGTCGAGAAACGCCGGCAGGCTCTCCCCCGCGACCTTGCTGGGGTTCGTGCGCGAGGTGTGCAAGAAGGTGCCGCCGCTGCGGTCCACGGTGCGCACACGATCGCGATCGAGCGTGACGGTGCAGGTGGAGACGCTGCGCTCGTCATCGGGATCGCAGTCGACCAGCCCACCCCAGCCGCGACGGATGCCGACGACCTCATGCCCGTCGTCGATGACGCGGTTCACCACCGCTTTGATACAGGGGTTGAGACCAGGAACGTCACCGCCGCCCGTCAGGATCCCGATGCGCATCCTTCACCTCGCCCTCTGACTGTGAATCGCCGCCGGCGATTCTTCTTAATCGGGTGGTAGCGCTGCGAGCAGCGCCCTTGCCTGCTGTGGTGTGAGTCGAGACGCTATCGCTTTCGGAGGCTCGCAGGGAAACTGGTCTCACCGGTTATGATCCGGCCACCACCGCGCGGGTTCTGCGTGCGGGCGCGCAGCACGTCCGAAGCGGACCGGACGAGAGAAGGAACGATCATGAGCAGGCAGTTCCGGCGGTTGACGCTGGTGGTGGCGATGCTGTTGCTGATGGCGGCGTGCGCGCCAATCGAGGACGACAGCGCGGCTCAGGGTACGGCGGCCGGGCGGACGGCGGTTGTGGATGCCTCGTCGCTCTCGAGCCCGGCGCCGACTGCCATGGAGGGCACGGCGAGCGCTCCATCCCTGTCGTGTGAGCCCGATGATCTGGAGCTCACCCGGCCCGGCACGCTGACAGCCGGCACGTCCTATCCGTACTACGCGCCCTTCAAGAAGGGTCCGCGTGAGGCCCCGGAGGGCTTCGAGCCCGATCTCGTCGAAGCGCTCGCCGAACGTCTCGGCCTCTCCGAGGTCGTGTGGGAGACCGCGCCGTTCGACTCGCTGTACGCGCCGGGCCAGAAGCCCTACGACTTCTCCATCGATCAGATCTCGATCACCCCTGAGCGGGCCGAGGTCGTCAACTTCAGCCAGCCGTACTACACCATCCAGCAGGGCCTGCTGGTCCGTGAGGGCGAGCCCATCGGCGACGCGTCGACCATCGACGGACTGCGCGGTTTCAAGTTCGGCGCGCAGACCGGCACGACCGGGTTGACATACATCAAGGACGTGATCCAGCCAGATACGCCGCCGAATGAGTACAACGACACGAACGACGCGGCTCAGGCGCTCGCCGTCGGCCAGATCGACGGGGTCGTCATCGACGTGCCGATCGCGCTGCCGCTCACCGAGCAGTTCCCCGGCACCACGGTGTCCGCGCAGTTCCCGACCGAAGAGGGCTACGGCATGGCCTTCCAGGAGCAGTCGAACCTGCTCGACTGCATCGACTCCGAGCTCGCGAGCATGATCGAGGAAGGCCGTCTGGACGAGCTGCAGAACACGTGGCTGCCGGAGCTGAACGTCGAAATCCCGGTGATCGAGCCCTGAGAGGCCCCCGGCGACGGATCGCCATCTCGGCGCTCAGCACCCTCGTCTTCCTTGGGGTCGTCGCCGTGGTGCTCGCGACCGCACCGGGCATGTCGGTCGTCCAGGAGCGGTTCTTCTCCCTGGACGACCTGCGCCGCTCGCTGCCGCAGGTAGCGGGCGGCTTCCTGCGCAACGTGCAGCTCATGCTGATCGCTGAGGTGCTCATCCTGGCCTTGGGGCTGCTGCTCGCCGTCGTCCGGCTCCTGCCGGGACCGGTCTTCTTTCCCCTGCGCATGGTGGCCGTCGGCTACATCGACCTCTTCCGCGGCATCCCCCTGATCCTCGTGCTGTTCATGGTCGGATTCGGGCTGCCGGGGCTGCAGTTGCAAGTGATCTCGACCCGGTCGATCTTCGTCTACGGCGTCATCTCGCTGGTCCTCGTCTACTCCGCGTACGTCGCCGAGGTGTACCGCGCCGGCATCGAGTCCGTGCACCGCAGCCAGATGGCCGCGGCCCGCTCCCTCGGCCTGAACCGCTGGCAGGCCATGCGCTTCGTCGTGCTCCCCCAGGCCATCCGCCGCGTAGTGCCGCCGCTGCTGAACGACTTCATCGGGCTGCAGAAGGACACCGCGCTCGTCTCGGTCATCGGCGTCGTCGAGGCCGCGCGCGAAGGGCAGGCCTACGGCGCCCAGTACTTCAACTACGCGGGCTACGTCGTCGCGGCCGCGCTGTTCGTGCTCATCACCATCCCGCTGGCCCGCTTCACCGACCTGCTCATCGCCCGTGACCGCCGGCGGCGGCAGGCGGCCAGCCTGTGAGCGACAGCCGGACGCCGCTCCTGCAGCTCGAGGACGTGCACAAGTCCTTCGGCGCCGTGGAGGTGCTGCGCGGCATCGACCTCACCGTCGACCACCACGAGGTCGTCTCGCTCATCGGCTCGTCCGGCTCGGGCAAGTCCACGCTGCTGCAGTGCGTGAACCTGCTCGAAGGTGTGAACGCGGGACGCATCCTGCTCGACGGGCAGGAGATCACCGCTTCCGGCGTCGCCGTCAACCAGATCCGCCGCCGCGTCGGGATCGTCTTCCAGACCTACAACCTCTTCCCGCACATGACGGTGCTGCAGAACATCACGCTGGCCCCGCGCAGGGTGCTGAAGCAGTCCCCGCGAGAGGCGGGGCGCGCCGCCGTCGAGCTGCTCGGACGGTTCGGGCTGGACGACAAGCGCGACGAGTACCCGGACCGGCTCTCCGGAGGACAGCAGCAGCGCACCGCAATCGTGCGGGCGCTGGCGATGGAGCCCGACCTCATGCTCTTCGACGAGGTCACCAGCGCGCTCGACCCGGAGCTCGTCGGCGAGGTGCTCGCGGTCATCCGCGACCTCGCCGAGACCGGCATGACGATGGTCATCGTCAGCCACGAGATGGCCTTCGTGCGCGAGATCGCCGACCGTGTCTGCTTCCTCGACGCCGGCACGATCGTCGAGACCGCCCCGCCCGAGGAGATCTTCCGCGCCCCGCAGCACGACCGGACACAGCAGTTCCTCCAGCGCATCATCGAGGCCGGCCGCCTGTGAGGGAGGCGGGGGCAACGGTCGGAGCGCACGCTCTCAGGCCGTGGCGTGCTTGGCATCGGCCCACAGCGCCAGCCACTGCTCGCGGGTGAGCTCGGAGAGCGGGCGCTCGCCGGCTGCGGCGACCATGTGCTCGAAGCGCCGCCGGAAGCGGCCGGCGGAGGCGCGCAGGACGGCCTCTGGGTCAACGTCGTGTCGGCGCGCGAGCCCGACCACGCTGCCGAGCAGATCGCCGAGCTCGCGCGCAAGCTCCTCGGTGCTGGCGGCGCTGCCGACCTCGTCGAGCTCGGAGCGCACCGCAGCGAGCGCGTCGGCGTCGTCGGGCCAGTCGAACCCGACCTTCGCCGCGCGGCGCTGGAGCTGGCCCATCAGCTGCAGGGCCGGCTGGCCGCCCACGACGCCGTCGAAGACCCCGGTGCGCTCGGGCTTCTCGGCGGCCTTGAGCTCCTCCCAGTTGGCCATCACCTCGCCCGCGTCGGCGACTTCGGTGTCGGCGAAGACGTGAGGATGGCGGCGCATCAGCTTCTCGGCGATCCCTCCCGCGACGTCGTCGATGGTGAAGTCCCCTGACTGCTCGGCCATCTGGGCGTGGAAGATGACCTGCAGGAGCACGTCACCCAGCTCCTCGCGCAGGGCGTCGGGCTCGCCGGACTCGATCGCTTCGAGCAGCTCGTAGACCTCCTCGATCGCGTAGCGGCCGAGGCTCGCATGGGTCTGCTCCCGATCCCACGGACAGCCCTCCGGGCCGAGCAGGCGTTCCTCGACCGCGACCAGCTCGAGCAGCCGCGTCCCCTTGGGCGCGACGCCGAAGTAGACGACCTCGACCTCGACGCCCGCCCGGGCGGCCTCCATGCCGAGGGTGCGGGTGAACGCCTCGGAGTCCGTGGAGCCGAACAGGTAGGCGACCTCGCCGACCTCGCGGACACGATCGACGACGCGTTCGGCCTGCCGCTTCTCACCTGGCGCCAAGCCCGAGAGCAGGTCGGCGCGCGAGAGCGCCGCGTCCTCGCCCGACACGCCGATGACCTCGTGGCGCAGCTCCGCGAGATCGAGGTGCGCCACGAAAGGGTGCTCGGCGGAGCCCACCAGCACCAGCTCACTGGTCATGAGCGCCGACCACGCGTGCAGCGGCAGAAGGCCGGGGAGCTGATCGGCCGTGTCCACAAGGACGAGGCGGGCCATTGGCGAGGAGCGCGGCGGGCGTTACTCGGTGGGCGGCGCCGCTGGCTGCGAGCCCTCCGGCACGGGCACGCCGGCGTCCTCGCTGCTGCCCAGTCCCTCGCCGACCGTGACCGTGCCGGTCTCGGGGTCCCAGGTGCCGAAGCGCGGATTGACCTCGACGTCCACCTCGCTGGCCTGCTCCTGGAGGAACTCCGGCAGCACCTGCTGTGACGCCTGGCTCTGCAGCTCGGCGCGGATCTCCTTTTCGACCTCAGGGAGCTCCTGGGCCGGAACCTGCTCGCCGACCTTCAGGATGTGGAAGCCGAACTCGGTCTTGATCGGCCCGACCAGCTCGCCCTCGTCGGCGGAGAAGGCGGCCTCCTCGAAGGCCGGCACGGTCTGGCCCCGGGCCACCTGGCCGAGGTCCCCGGCGTTCTGCTCGGCGCTCGGGTCGGTCGAGGCGTCCCGCGCCACCGCGCCGAAGTTCTCGCCGCCCTTCAGCCGTGCCAGCGCCTTCTGGGCCTGCTGACGGGTCTCGGTGAGCACGTGGCTGACCTGGACCTTCTCGCCGAAGCGGGTCTCGAGGTTCTGCTCGTAGAACTCCCGGACCTCTTGATCGGTCACCTCGGCGTTCTGTGCGAGTTCCTGGGAGAGCTTGTCGGCGAGCACCTGCTCGCGCAGGAGCCGCGTCACGTCCTCCGGCGAGAGGCCGTTCTGCTCGATCGCCTGGTTGAACGCCTCCTCGCCGCCGAGCTGCTCGATGACCTGCGTGCGCTGCTCGGCGACCTCCTCGTCGGTCACGGTGATGGCCCGCTCCTCAGCGGCGTTGCGCAGGATCTCCGACTGGATGAGCCCCGTCAGCACCTGGGCCTGGATCTGCTCGCTGGCCGAGGGATCGGCCTCCAGTTGCTGGCTCACCTGCGGGTTCGCCTTCGCCTGTTCGAACCGCTCCTCGACGGTTTCGATCGGGATCTGCTCATCGGCGACCACCGCCGCCGAGGACGGGTCGCCGGTGCCGGTGACCTGCCCGCAGGCGGCGAGCAGCAGCGCGGCACAGAGGCCGATCGCAGGGCGAACAACACGAGAGCGCACAACGAGAACCGTTCTTCCAGACAGCTGAGAAGCGCCCATGCTACGGCAGCGGTCGTTGCCCTTCACCCGGATGCCGGGCCTGTTGACCGGAGCTTTACCCTGTCGGGGAGACCTTTGCGGGGGTGGTGGCCAGCAGCGCCTTCAGCTCGGCGGCGACCCAGCCCACCAGATCGCCACCCCGTGGCAGCGCCAGCTCCAGCGCCCCCGCAGCCGTGTTGTACAGGGCGCCGGGTCGGGTTCTGGCCAGCCGCACCTCCTGCGCGTCCGAGAGGTGCACCGGCGTGATGCGCACCGTCCGGCGGGGTGTCACCTTGATCTCGCGGACCCCCCAGCGGTGCGCGGCCGCGCGCAACGCCGCTACGGCGAGCAGCCGCTGGGCGGACGCCGGGAGCGGCCCGTAGCGATCGACCAGCTCGGCCCGGACGCGTTTCACCCCGCCGGCGTCGCGCACGGCGGCGATCTTGCGGTAGGCCTCCAGGCGCAGGGCCTCGTCCGCCACGTAGTCGGCGGGCAGATGGGCGTCGATCGGCAGATCCACGGTGATCTCCGTCGCGGCCTCGCGGGCGCGCTCCGCCGCGCGGGGGTCCTGCAGCTCGGCCACCGCCTCGCGCATGAGCTGGGCGTACGCCTCGAAGCCGACGCTCGCGACGTGACCGGACTGGTTCGCGCCGAGAACGTTGCCGGCACCGCGGATCTCCAGGTCGCGCAGCGCGATCGAGAGCCCCGATCCCAGACTGGTGTGGCTCGCGACCGTCTCGAGCCGCTTGTAGGCCTCCTCGGTGAGCGACCGCTCCCCCGGATAGAACAGGTAGGCGTAGCCGCGCTCGGTCGAGCGGCCCACCCTGCCCCGCAGCTGGTAGAGCTGGGCCAGCCCCATCATGTCGGAGCGCTCGATCACCAGGGTGTTGGCATTCGGCACGTCGAGCCCGGACTCGATGATGGTCGTGCACACGAGCACGTCGAACTCGCGCTGCCAGAAGCGCACCATGACCTGTTCGAGGGCGGCCTCGTCCATCTGCCCGTGCGCGATCTGGACCCGCGCGCCGGGGACCAGCTCGGCGATCCTGGCGGCCGCCGCGCTGATGGTCGAGACCTGGTTGTGCACCCAGAAGACCTGGCCCTCGCGCAACAGCTCGCGGCGCACCGCCAGCGCGGCGAGGTTTTCGTCCCACTCGGTGACCTGGGTCACGATCGGCTGGCGGTCCTCAGGGGGCGTGTCGATGGTGGAGAGGTCGCGAATGCCGGTGATCGCCATCTCCAGCGTGCGGGGGATCGGCGTGGCGGTCATCGTGATGACGTCCACGGAGGTGCGCAGCTGCTTCAGCCGCTCCTTGTGCGCGACGCCGAAGCGCTGCTCCTCGTCGACCACGACCAGGCCGAGGTCTTTGAAGTTGACGTCCGCTCCGAGCAGCCGGTGGGTGCCGACGACGAGGTCGACCGTGCCGGCCGCGAGCCCGTCGAGGATCTCGCGCTGCTCCCGCGCGGACGCGAAGCGCGAGAGCACGCGCAGTTGCACGGGGAAGCCGGCGAAGCGCTCGGAGAACGTCTCGCCGTGCTGCTGCGCCAATAGCGTGGTCGGCACGAGGATCGCCACCTGCTTGCCGTCGAAGACGGCCTTCGCCGCCGCCCGCACGGCGATCTCGGTCTTGCCGAAGCCCACGTCGCCGCAGATCAGCCGGTCCATCGGCAGCGGCGCCTCCATGTCCTGCTTCGTCTCGTCGATGGCGGCGAGCTGGTCCGGCGTCTCGGCGTAGCCGAACGCGGTCTCGAGCTCCGCCTGCCAGGCGGTGTCCTGGCCGAAGGCGTGACCTTGCGCGTGCATCCGAGCCTGATAGAGGCGGATCAGCTCGGCCGCCATCTCGCGGACGGCGCCTCGCACCTTGCTCTTCGCGCGCTCCCACTCGTTGCCGCCCATGCGCATGACGCGCGGCTCTTCACCCCCGATGTAGGGCGAGAGGGCGTCGACGTTCTCGCTCGGCACGAACAGCCGGTCACCGCCGGCGTACTCGACGATGACGTAGTCGCGCGTGAGCGTGCCCGCGGTGCCGCCGCCGACGGCGGTGGTCGGCCCCGCGAGCTGGCGGGTGGTGATGCCGAGGTAGCGCCCAACGCCGTGCACCGCATGCACGACCGGGTCCCCCGCAGCCAGGCCGAGCACCGTCTCGCCCGCGGCCCGCCGGCTCGGCAGACGGCGGGTGCCCCGCGAGCGGCGGGGTCCGAACAGGTCCCACTCGCCAAAGACCGCCAGGCCGAGCTCGGCGCTGCGGAAGCCCTCGCGCAGCAGCGACTCGACGATGACGACGCGGCCCCCCTCGGACGGCGACGGCGTTGGCACGACGGCGAGCACTGGGGCGGCAAGGCCCTGGTCGCGGAGCACCTCGGCCAGGCGCAGGGCGGGACCATGACCCGCGGTGGTGAGCACGACGAGCTGGTCGTCGGCCGAGAGCGAGCGGGCGTGCTGCGCGGCGCCGGCCACGTCGCCTCGGAAGGAGTCCCACGCCGTGCCGGCCACGTCGGGTGGCCCGAACGGGTCCAGCGTCCACGTCGCACCGCGCACGCGGGTCTGCACCCGCTCCCAGTCACCGAAGCCGACCAGGTCCTCGCCGGCTAGGCCGGCACCGTCGCCCGACAGCGCGTCGGCACCCTCCACACCGGTCCCCCAGCCGGCGGTCATCAGCGCGTGCGCCTGCTCGCGCAGCTCCTCGGCCCGGCCCTCGACCCGGATCGGATCGACCACGACCGTCCCGGCGTTCGGCGGGAAGAACTCCGGCAGCCAGGCGGGCGCCGGATGGATGGCGGTGACGCGCGACTCCATGCCCTCGAAGCCGACGCCGTCGGCGAGCAGTTGCAGCGGTTCGGCCAAGGCGGGCAGCCGCTTCACGAGCAGCCGGGCGGTCTCGGCCGTCTCGGCGTCGAGCACGAGCTCACGCGCCGCGTCCACGTCGATCCGCTCGACGGACTCCAGCGTGCGCTGATCGGCGACCGAGAAGATCCGCAGCGAGTCGAGCTCGTCGCCCCAGAACTCCACGCGCACGGGGTGCTCGGCCGCAGATCCGAAGATGTCGACGAGCCCGCCGCGCACGGCGAACTCACCGCGCAGCTCGACCAGCGTGGTGCGCGTGTAGCCGAGGTGGGCGAGCGCTTCGATCAGCCCGTCGAGTCCGCCTTGGTAGCCGGCCTCCAGCCGGACGGGCTCACGCTCGGCCAGCCGCGGGTCCATGGGCTGCAGCAGCGCGCGCACGGGGGCGATGACCGCTCGCAACGGCCCTTCCGCACCAGCGCGCAGCCGGTCGAGCACCCGCAGACGCCGCCCGACCGTGGCGGCCTGTGGGGAGAGCCGTTCGTGCGGCAGCGTCTCCCAGGCGGGGAAGACGGCGACGGCCTCGACGCCGAGGAACGCGGCGAGGTTGTCCGAGAGCGCCTCCGCGTCGCGCTCGGTCGGCACGACCACCAGCAGCGGCGCGGCCCGCTCGGCCAGCAGGGCGCAGGTGTAGGCGCGCATCGACGGACCGGCGTGGATCGCCCCAGGCGCGAGCGCGTCCGCGAGGGTCGAACGTCCGGGGTCGAGCAGCGCCGCGAGGGGGGCAAGGGCGTCAGGCATCGCCGCCATCTTCGCGTGCGGCGCTGCGTGGGGCAAAGGTCGCCGCGCCAGGAACGCGGCACCGCGCCCAGGCGGCTGGGGTCGCCGATGCTGGGTTCAGCAGGCAAGGGCGCTGCTGCGCGGCGCCACCACCAGAGGTCCAAATGAAGAAACTCGCGGATGCGCGAGTCTTTACCTCACCGGGCGCGACACATACCCGGACATACTCGATGTCGACCGGGAAGAACTCGCGCATACACGAGCTTTGCCCCAGCCGGAGTCACCTCACCGTTGCGGCTCAGTCCGGGGCCACGTCCACGCGCACCGCATGACGAACGCGAGCAGACCGACCTCTACGGCAGCGGCAAAGCCGGAGTAGTAGACCCAGGATTCTCCGAGCACGTTCCATATCGAGACCACGACGTACACCGACGCCACGATGATGTTGGTCACTGCATTCTCCGGGCGGTTCCCGTTCTAAGGAACCACGGGAGTAGGCTGCGGCGTCATGTCCGCCGGATCCCGCACAGCGGCCGATGTCACTCCTGAGACCCTGGAACAGCACCGGCGTGAGCTCAACGGCTTCTGCTATCGGATGCTCGGCTCGCCCTTCGAAGCAGACGACGCGGTCCAGGAGACCTTGCTGCGCGCGTGGCGGGGATCGAGCTCGTTCGGGGGCCGTGCGTCGCCGCGCACCCGGCTGTACCGGATCGCGACGAACGTCTGTCTCGACATGCTGAGGAGCCCCCAGCGACGTGCCAGGCCCATGGATCTGGGGCCGGCTCGCGCCCCGTTGGCGGCGAACCTGCACTCCCTCCCGGAGGTGACGTGGATAGAGCCGCTGCCTGATCCGGCGGAGGCCACTGTCGCGCGCGACACGATCCGGCTGGCTTTCGTCGCGGCACTCCAGCACCTGCCACCCCGCCAGCGTGCCACCCTCATCCTGCGCGAAGTGCTCGGTTGGTCGGCCAACGAGACGGCCGAGTTGCTCGGGGCCTCGGTCGCCGCCGTGAACAGCTCCCTCCAGCGCGCCCGCGCGACGCTGGCCCACGCGGAGCCGGTCGTCGAGGATTCCTCGCGAGTCGATCGGGAGCTGCTCGACCGCTATGTCGCGGCCTTCGAGGCGTACGACATCGGCGCGCTCACCGCGCTGATCCACGAGGACGCGATCCAGTCGATGCCGCCCTACGACCTCTGGCTGCGAGGCCGCGACGACATCTTCGCATGGTGGCTCGGTCCCGGGATCGCATGCCGGGGCTCCAGGGTCATCCCGACCGTCTGGGCGAACGGCTCACCGGCGTTCGGCCAGTACAAGCCCGACCCGACCGGTGGCTACTCGCCTTGGGCATTGCAGGTGCTTGAGTACGCGGAGGGGGAGATCCTGGAGCTCACCTTCTTCCTCGCTGCGGACCGGCTCTTCCCGCTGTTCGGGCTGCCGGAGCGGCTGGACGCGTCACATTCGGTGAGTCGAGCCATCGACCGATGAGTTTGGCTCGCCCGGCGCGTCTAGAGGATGCAGCGGTGAGAGCCACCGCCGTCTGAAGAGGATGAGAACATGCAGAAGATCGCCTGCGACACCGCCGAGGAGGTCGATGCCCTGTGGGACGACCTCTCCGCCGGTGGCACGCCGCTGATGCCGTTGGACAGCTACCCGTTCAGCCCACGGTACGGGTGGACCGAGGACCGCTACGGGCTCTCGTGGCAGCTGATGCACGCCGGCGAGCGTGAGAACGAGCAGCAAATCACCCCGACGCTCATGTTCGTGGGAGAGGTCTGCGGCCAGGCCGAGGAGGCCGTCCGGTTCTACACCTCCGCCTTCCCGGCCTCCCAGGTGGGAGACATCCTCCGATACGGTCCCGGCGAAGCACCCGACGCGGAGGGGACGGTCAAGCACGCCGGCTTCGAGCTGGCGGCTCAGCCGTTCGCGGCCATGGACAGCGCCCGCGACCACGACTTCGCCTTCAACGAGGCGATCTCGTTCATGGTGAGCTGCGACACGCAGGAGGAGATCGACCGCTTCTGGGAGACCCTCTCGGCGGTCCCCGAGGCCGAGCAGTGCGGCTGGTTGAAGGACCGCTACGGCCTGTCGTGGCAGATCGTTCCCACGACGATGGACCAGATGCTGCGCACGGCCACAGAGGAACAGCGCGCACGCGTCACCCAGGCGTTCCTCGCGATGACCAAGTTCGACCTCGCGGCGCTCCAGCGCGCCTACGACGGACCGCCAGCACGAGTCGGGAGCTGATCCCGGCAGGTCGATGGCTCGCCGCCGGTCAGCATCGGAACGGCGATCATGGTTCTGACGGCGATCCCAAGGAGTGCCCGGGGGGCGTGTCGCTGAAGTGTGCGACCAGCGGCAGGAGCCGTTCGGGGGGCTGGCCATGGTCTGTCGCGACCCAGCCGCGAACCTCTGGTCGTGCTCCCACGAGAACCCATACGACGCCATCAACAGGTGGCGCCTCCCGCAGTCCGCCCTCGGTGACTTGACCGCGTGCCGCGCCCGGAAGGAGAGCGGCGGAGCGTGCCCTCATCACCGTGGCACCACGAGCGCGGAGCTCACGAGCCCGTTCCTGGCACGCTGGGTAGGTTTCAAGCCCACCGCGCGCGATGTCGTCCGGCAAGTTGACGACTGTCGCCTCGTCCACGTCGTCGGGCAGCTCTACCGCCCACAACCGGCGGACGATCCCAGCCAAGTCCGCCGCGTCGGTGATCTCTTCGTGACGGAGAAACTCAGCCCACGCCCCATCGGGGGTGTCAGCCAGGTACTGGACGGGACCCTCCCCGGACCCGTGCCAGCGCGCGGGAGGCTGATCGTCGCTCTCCCAGAAGAACGGGAAGCGCGGGTCGCCGTGCCTGAAACCAACACTCGTCAAGTGGCCCCAGCCGCGGTGAGACTGCCTGCCAGACGACGCAGACGCTCCGCGTCCGCTCCGTCTAATTCGAATCTGGGCCCTAGCACATCACCCGGGGACCGACCGCCGAGCGTCGCTCGGTTGCGCTTGAACCAGCGGCGTATCCCGTACTCGTTGTAGGCACCCGAGAGGTCCGCGATGAGAAGCGCGAGAAAGTGCAGACGCTCGGCCACGTCCTGCGGTGTCGTCCTGGTCCCGGCGGCGTAGCGACGGAGCGAGCTCTCTGAGATGCCGAGCAACGCTGACAGGAGGCTCTCGCCCAGGACGTCGATGAGTGGCCTCCATTCGCCGGACGGCACAGGTGAGTGCTCGATCTCTTCGAGAGCCCTTTCCAGTATGTGACGGACATCCTGCGCATCATGAGCTGACAGGAAGCGAAAATTGGCCTCCCGAGCCACTCCTAACTGGGAGAGCCCGGAAAAGACCTGTTGGAGAAGCTTCCGGTCGAAGTCCCGAGGCTCATCCGAGAACGAAAGTGCGCCGAGATACTGAGCTCTTGCGACCAGGCGGATGCCAGCCGTGACCGCTCCTGGATCGACCAACAGTGGATCGCTTACGGAGCTGAACCGGAAAATCGACATACTCCAAATTCTAGCCGATCGCGCTCCGCTCGTCGAGAGCCTCCGCCCTCCGCAAGGACGCGAGCCCTGACGCATCAGGTGCCATCCCGTCGGGGTCGCGGTCAGCGGCGCAGACGCGACTCCCACAGCGCCTGACGCGCCGCGGCCCAGCCGGGCACGCCGTGGACCGCCCCGCCGGGGAAGGCCGAGGCGCTGCCGAGGTACAGCCCGCGCAACGGCGTGCGGTAGGGGGAGAGCCCAGGCACCGGCCGGAAGACGAGCTGGTCCAGGGCGTAGCTGCCGTGCCCGACGTCGCCGCCGCGCAAGCTGGCGTTGCGGTCCTGCAGGCCCTGCGGACTCAGCACGTGACGGTCGAGGATGACCTCGCCGAAGCCGGGGGCGAAGCGCTCGATCTGGGCCTGCATGCGCTCGACGTGGCCCGATGCCTGCGTCGACCAGTCCACCCCGTCGGGCACGCGCGTGTAGGCCCAGGCGGTGTGACAGCCCTCCGGCGCGCGGGTGGGATCCGCCAGGCTCTGCTGGCCGAAGAGCACGAAGGGTCGCTCGGGCACTGTCCCGGCCCGCACCTGAGCGACCGCCAGGCTGACCTCATTGGCGTCCCCGCCGACGTGCACGGTGCCGGCCTGACGCGCCTCGGAGGCGGTCCAGGGCACCGGCGCTGAGAGCGCCCAGTCGACCTTGACGGTCGCGGGCCCGAACCGGAAGCGCGCGAGCTTGTCGGTGTAGGCGGTCGGCAGCGCGGGCCGCGCAAGTTGCAGCAGTTGCGGCGGGGTCACGTCCGCCACGACCAGCGGGGCGTGCACGCGCTCGCCCCCGGCGATGCCGACGCCGCTCACCCGGCCGTTGCGCGTGAGCACCTGCTCCACCCTGGACCCGGTCCGGATCTCTCCTCCGAGAGAGCCGAGGTAGCTCACCAGCGCGTTCGTCAGCCCGTCGGCCCCGCCTCGCGGGCTCGGCCAGCCGACCGCGTGTCCGAGCATGTTGAGGTAGAAGCCCGCGATCCCACTGCCGGCCTCGGTCGGCGGCACGTCGCCGTGCTGCACCGATCCGTAGAGCCACGCCTGCGCCTGCCTGCTGGTGAAGAGCTCCTCGGCGAGCGCCGAGGCGGGCAGCAGCAGCAGCCGGGCGAACTCGAGCGTGCCGGCCAGCTTGAAGGCCGCCAGCAGCCGCAGCCCGCCCGCGATCGGCGGGAAACCGCCCACCATCGTCTTGCGCACGGCGTCGAAGTTGTCGAGGTACGGCCCGGCGAAGCGCGCCCAGGCGCGCCCGTCACCTGGGGCGAACCCTTCGAACTGCTCGACGGTGCGTTCCAGCTCCGGATACAACGCGCCCGCGCTGCCGTCGGGCAGCGGATGCGCCATCGCAATCGGCGGTTGCACCCACTCCAGGCCGTGCTCGGCCAGCGGCATGCGCTCGAACACCGGCGACGCGACACCGGCCGGGTAGACGGCACTGAAGACGTCGTGGCGGAACCCAGGCCGCGTGAGCTCGCGGGTGGCGACCCCTCCCCCCGGCAGGTCGCTCGCCTCGCACACCAGCACCGAGCGGCCCGCCTCGGCCAGCGTGATCGCGGCGCTCAGACCGTTCGGACCGGCACCGATGACGACGGAGTCCACACGTGTCTCAGCCACAAGCCATTCCTTCCCTGGCGCGCTCCGTCCTAATGGTTGCGGTTCTGCGCCGTCTCGAGACCGTGCTCGACCAGCTCGATCACCGCGTCGGCGGCCTGGGCGAGCGTGACGTCCAACTCGGATCGCGTCCTGGCGGGGAAGCGCTTGAGCACGTAGTCAGCCGGGTCCTGGCGGCCGGGAGGCCGTCCGATGCCGATGCGGACGCGCAGAAAGTCAGGCCCGCCGGCGCGGCGCGTGATGTCACGCAGGCCGTTGTGCCCACCGCTGCCGCCGCCGCGCTTCAGGCGGACGACGCCAAGCTCGAGGTCCAGGTCGTCGTGCACGACCACGAGGCGGTCGAGGCCCACCGAGTAGAAGGCCAGCGCCCGCTGCACGGGACCGCCCGCGTTGTTCATGTAGCCGGTCGGCAGCGCGACCGTGAGCGGCGTCCCGCGGGGACGCAGCACCGTGTCGGCGGCGAGCACCCCAGCCTTGTGCCGCCTCAGGCTGAGGCCATGCCGCTCGGCGAGCACGCGCACAACGTCGGCGCCGACGTTGTGCCGCGTGCCGGCGTACTCGGGCTCGGGGTTGCCCAGACCGACGACCAGCCAGCGCGCGGAGGTCACGCCGCGTGCACCACGAGCAGCTCGCTGCGGCGATCAGCCCTCGTCGGACGCTTCGCCGACCGGCCCGGCGGCGGCGGCCGCCGCCTCGCCGAGCGACTCGCGCTCCGCGCCGACGATGCTCGGCTCCTGCTCGAGCACCTCGGTCTCGTCCTCCTCGGGCACCTCGAGACTCGGCATGTACACGCTGACGACCGTCTCCTCGGGGTCGTCGAGCGCTTCTGCGCCCTCGGGGATGGTGACGTCCTCGACGCGCAGCACGTCGCCGATCTGCAGCTCGGAGATGTCGAGCACGAGCTCGTCGGGCACCTCCAACGGCAGCACCTCGACCGAAAGGGTGAACTTCCCCTGGTCGGCGACCCCGCCCTCGTCGGCGCCCGCGGCCTCGCCCTCGAGGCGCAACGGCACGTCAACGGTCACCTTGCGGTTGCGGTCGACGGTGACGAAGTCCACGTGCAGGATCTCGCGACGCACCGGATGGCGCTGGATCTCCCGGGCGAGCGCCAAATGAGGGTCGCCCTCGATCTCCAGTCGCAGGATGGCGTTCAAGCCGGCGTCGGTGCGCAACGCGTGGTACAGCTCGCGGGCGTCGACGGAGAGCGGGGTCGCGGCGAGGCTGGTCCCGTACGCCACGGCGGGCACCCGCCCGATCCGTCGCAGACTGCGGGCTTCCCCGGTGCCCGTGCCGGGCCGGGCCTTGGCGGCGAGGGCGATTTGAGCCATGACGCATGCGCTTTCTGTTGACGGTGACGGCGGGCGCAACAGCGCCACGTGGGTTGGGATGTTGCAGCGGCACGGACGCGGCGCGCCGCATGCCCAAACGACACTGTATCGGGCTGACGGTGGCGCCAGCAACCGGTGGTGCTACTGGCTCGGATCGGGTGGCGGTGGGACCACGAGACGCTGGCCGACGGCGAGCTGCGAGGGGTCGAGGTTGTTCGCCTCCTGGATGAGCGGGAAGAGCGTCGCGTCGCCATACACCTTCTCCGCGATCAACGAGAGGTTGTCGCCGGGCTCGACGACGTAGGTCTCCTGTCCGCCCGGCTGGCCCTGCTGCGTCGCCGGAGCGGACGGCGCCGGCGCCGACGCGGGCTCCGCCGCGCCGGTGGCGGCGGGGGCGGAAGCCGCGGCGCTCACGGGCGCGTCGGGGTCTCCAAACACGACGCTGGAGGCGACCGCATCCACCGCCATCGGCACGATCACCCAGACGACGAGCGCCATCGCGATGATGGCGCTCAGCCAACGCAGCGGTCCGACGAATGAGTCCGGCATGACCTCACAACCTACTGGTTCTGGTCGTCGAAGAGCTCACTCACCGACTCGTCTTCGAAGATGGCGCGCATCGTGCTGGCCACGATCGGCGCGACCGAGACGATCTCGAGCTTCGTGCACCCGCAGTCGGCGGGCACCGGGACGGTGTTCGTGACCACGACCCGATCGATCGGCGAGTTCTGCAGCCGTTCACACGCCGGACCGGAGAGCACCGGATGGGTCGCGCAGGCGACCACGCGCTTCGCACCCTTCTCCATCAGCACCTCCGCGGCGCCGCAGATCGTGCCGGCCGTGTCGATCATGTCGTCGACCAGCACGCAGGTGTGGTCCTCGACGTCGCCGACGACGGCCAGCGCCTTCGCCACGTTGTGCTCGGTCCGGGTCTTGGCCAAGAACGCCAGACGCGCGTTCGGGAGCCGCGCCTGGAACTTGCTGGCGAGCTTCACCCCGCCCGCGTCGGTCGACGCGATCACCAGCTCCTCGTCGGGCCAGTGCGCGAGCAGCCAGTCGACGAGCAGTGGGAGCGCGGTCAGGTGGTCGAGCGGCTGGTCGAAGAACCCTTGGATCTGGCCGGTGTGCAGGTCGACCGAGACGACCCGGTCCGCGCCCGCCGTGGTCAGCATGTCCGCAAGCAGCCGCGCGGTGATCGCCTCGCGGGAGCGCGCCTTGCGGTCCGCGCGGGCGTAGCCGTAGAACGGCACGACCGCGATGATGCGTTTGGCCGACGCCCGCTTCGCGGCGTCGATCATGATGAGCTGCTCCATGATGTTGTCGTTCACCGGCGCGCAGTGCGATTGGATGACAAAGACGTCGCTGCCACGCACGTTCTGCCGGAAGCGCACGTACAGCTCGCCGTTGGCGAACTCGTGGATGTCCACGTCGCCGAGGCGCATCCCGAGATGGTCGACGACCTCCCGCGCCAGCGCGGGATACCCGCGCCCGGAGAAGATCTGCATGCGCTTCTTGGTGACGATCTCCATGCCGGCTACCCCTTCGGGTTCTGCGCTCGTTCGTGTCGTGCCCGCTTGCGCGCGGCGTAACCCTCGACCGTGCGCTGCTGGGAGCGCTCAACGGCCAGCGCGCCCGCGGGCACGTCGTCGCTGATGACCGAGCCGGCGCCCGTGTAGGCGTCCTCGCCGACGTGGACCGGCGCGACGAGCACCGTGTCGCTGCCCACCCGCGCGCGGGCGCCGACCTCGGTGCGCGACTTCGTGAAGCCGTCATAGTTCGCTGTGATGGTGCCGGCGCCCAGGTTGGCGCGCTCCCCCACCGTGGCGTCCCCCACATAGGCCAGGTGAGGCGCCTTGGCGCCCGCGCCCAGATGGCTGTTCTTCATCTCGACGAACGTGCCCGCCTTCGCGCCGGCGTCCAGCACGGTCCCCGGACGCAGCGACGCGAACGGGCCGACCTGCGCGCCCGGGCCGATCACCGCGCCGCGCGCCACGGTGAACGTCACTTCGGCACCCTCCGCGACCTGGGTGTCGACCAGCCGGCAGTGGGGCCCCACGACCGCGCCGGCGCCGATGCGGGTCGCTCCTTCGAGTAGCACGCCCGGCAGGATCACCGCATCCGGCTCGACGCGGACGCCCGCCTCGATCCAGGTGGCGCCCGGATCCATCACCGTCGCGCCCGCGAGCATGACGTCGTTGAGGAGCCGGCCTCGCAGCACCGCCGCCGCCGCGCTGAGCGCGGCGCGGTCGTTCACGCCGGTGACGTCCTCGGGCTCGGCGCGCACCGCGCCAACCCTGCCTTCCGCGCGCAGCAGCGCCACGGTGTCGGTCAGGTACTCCTCCCCCTGAGCGTTGTCGGCGCGCAGCCTGGCGAGCGCCGCGGTGAGCGGGACGCGCTGAAAAGCGTAGATCGAGACCCCGACCTCCCGCACCGTGCGCTCTTCCGGCGTGGCGTCGCGCTCCTCGACGATCGCGCTCACCGAGCCTGCTTCGTCACGCAGGACGCGGCCGTAACCGGTCGGGTTGGCCAGCTCGGTGGTGAGCAGGGTCGCGAGCGACGCGGACTCGCCGTGCTGGGCCGCGAGCAGCGCCTGCAGCGGCTCCGGCCGGAGCAGCGGCGCGTCACCCGGCAGCACCAGGACGGTCTCGGCGGCGTCGAGCGCCCCGGCCTCGGCCGCGACACGCAGCGCGTGACCGGTGCCGCGCTGCTCGGCCTGCTCGACCGTGACCAGGTTCTGAAGGCCGGCGCTGCCAAGCTCGGTCCGCACCTCGTCGGCCTGATGACCGACGACCACCACGATCCGCTCGCACTCCAACGGTCGGACCGCCTCGAGCACCCAGCGCAGCATCGAGCGGCCCGCGGCCGGATGCAGCACCTTCGCCCGCCGTGAGCGGAAGCGCGTGCCCTGCCCCGCCGCGAGGATGACCGCGGTCAGCGACACAACGGCGACTCGCGGCGCGTCCGGCGGACACCGTGAACGCGCGCGTGAGCGGTGGTGACGGGCTGGGAGGGAAGGGATCGAACCTTCAACTCCGACTCCAAAGGACGGCGTGATGCCATTTCACCACCTCCCATCAAGCGGCTGCGAGCGTGACCAGCGCTGCTCGACCGACACCGGCTGCCTGCGGTTCACTGTAGCGAACACCTCGCCCGAGCCCAACTGGCAGCACCTGTCCAACGCGCTCAGCGTTGCGAGAACTCAGGCCCGCCGGCGGGTGAACGGGTGACGAGGACACGGTTGAACCGTTCCCGAACGGCCTCCGCCAGATCCTCCGCCGACGCCGCGTCAGCCGCGATCGCGAGCAACGTCGGGCCGCTCCCCGACAGGACCGCCCCGAGCGCACCGGCGTCCAAGAGCCCCTGCTTCGCCTTTGCAAGCTCGGGCCGCAGATGGAACGCAGCCGGTTCGAGCTCGTTGTGCAGCGCCGCGCCGAGCGCCTCCGCGTCCTCGGCGCGCAGCGCCTGCAGCACCGCGTCGGGCTCCACCTCGGTCGGGGCGCAACGCCCATCCCACATCCGGTACACCGCCGCGGTGGAGAGCGATTCTCGCGAGGTCGCCACGATCCAATGGAACGCTCCCCGACACAGCACCTGGGCGAGCTCGGTGCCCCGGCCCGTCGCGAGCGCCGTGCCTCCGACCACGCAGAACGGCACGTCGCTGCCCACCTCTCCCGCCAGCTCACGCAGCTCGTCGCGACTGAGCTCGCAGCCCCACAGGCGGTTCAACGCCACGAGCGAGGCCGCCGCGTCGGCCGACCCTCCCGCCATGCCACCGGCGACGGGGATGGTCTTGTCGACGTCGAGCACCGTGGTCGGACAATCCATCTCACCATTCGGGGCCATGATCCCCGCGCGCGGGCCCAGCACGCGCGCGGCCCGCGCGGCCAGGTTCGCCTCCCCCTCAGGGACCCCCTGACCGGGCCGCGTCTTCACCTGCAGCAGCATGCGCCGGCGGGTCGCGGGGTGATGCACGCGACCGGGAGGGCCGGCGAGCCGCGCGGACAACTCGTCGTAGACGGAGACGGTCTGCATGACCGTCGTGAGCTCGTGATACCCGTCGTCGCGCACGCCCCGCACAGCCAGAAAGAGGTTCACCTTCCCGGGGATGCGAACGCTGAGCGTGACACCCTCTTCATGGTCGTGTCGCTGCAACACCCACCAGTTCCTCGCGTCACGCCATTCCCGGCTCGACGCAATCGTACGAGAGCGGTCGCAGACGCGCCAACGCAGCATGCGAGGACGCTGCTGCGCAGCGCCACCACCAGCGCGCGGAGAATCGCCGGGGGCGATTCACGTCTCGACATGCCTCGTGTGCGGAATCCGGACCGTGAGCCCTGCTGAGAAATGTCGCGCCGCGCTCGAGCTGCACGAGGCCGGTGTGAACCTGATGCGACAGAACCTGAGGCGGCGGAACGTCGACGCGTCCGAGGCACAGATCGAAGCGTTGCTCTCCGCCTGGCTGCGGACTCGCCCCGGCGCCGAGCACGGAGACGCCGTGGGACGGCCGAGCAGCCGGCTGCGGTGTTGCCCCTGGGTGCCGCGCTGGTTCGTGTCGCCGACGCGCTCCTTCGAGAGGACGTGCCGTTCGCCCGCCGTTCGCCCTCGTCGGCGGCGCGCCACCTCGCCCGACTTATCACCGAAAGGGGTTATCACCGCGATCGCGACCTCGTCGACGAGCTTGAACGACGGCAGTGAACGTCACGCGTCCGACAGTGCGGCGTCCAGCGCCCGCCAGGCGGGCAGGGAGAGCTGCTCGGCCCTGATGTCGTCGTCGAAGCCGGTCTGCCTGAGCGCCCGGCTGACGGCCGAGGGGTCATAGCCCGCCGCCGTCAAGGCGTTGCGCAGACGCTTGCGGCGCTGTGCGAACCCGGCAGTCACCAACGCGAAGAACGCGGTCTGATCTGGCGTGTCGGGGTGCGGGACCAGCTCGACGGTGACCGAGTCCACGTTCGGCACAGGATAGAACGCCTGGCGGCTGACCGACCCCACCATCCGCACGGCGGCCAGCGCGGCCAGCTTCACGCTCACGGCGCCGTACGCGGCGTCCGAGGTCTGTGCGGCCCAGCGCTCACCGACCTCGCGCTGCACCATGACCAGCGCCCGACGAAAGCGGCCCGATCGCAGCGCCGTGATGACCAGCGGGGTCGCCAGGTTGTAGGGCAGGTTGGCCACGAGCAGGCTCTGGTCCTCCACCAGCTCGGCGTAGGAGACTTGGAGCGCGTCGGCGTGCACGATCCGCACGTCCGTCGCCTCGGCCAGCACCTCACGCAACGCGCGCACTAGGCCCGCATCCACCTCGATGGCGAGCACGCGTGCGCCCGCGGAGAGCAGCGCGAGGGTGAGGCTGCCGAGGCCAGGACCGATCTCGCAGACATGGTCGCCGGGTCGTACACCGGCCTGGCGCACGACCTTGCGCACCGTGTTCGGATCGACGACGAAGTTCTGGCCATGCCGCTTGTGGGCGGCGAGACCGTAACGGTCCAGCAGCACGCGGACCTCGCGGGGACCGAGCAGCCGGCTCAACTCACCACGAGCGCTGCCGCCCCTACAGCCAGCCGAGCTTGCTCGCGCAGGACGGCCACGGCGCCCAACCCGCTTGGGCTTGGAGCCGACGGCCGAGCGCGATCTGGGTGCTGCGGGGGTGCTCGTGCGGAAGTCCGTTGCCGCCAAGGCGGCGCCAGGTGGCCTCGGAGAACTGCAGTCCCCCGTAGTAGCCGTTGCCGGTGTCGGCGCTCCAGTTCCCGCCCGCTTCGCACGCCGCGAGCTGATCCCAGGCGGCATCGGACGACGGGTCCGCGCTCGAGGGATCGGCTGGGGC
>JBBSMR010000041.1:0-32520 GCA_038233095.1 Euzebyales bacterium | reverse complement strand
TGAGTCCTCGCTCTTGGCGTGAACCGGCAGTGAGGAGGCGCCAGCCGAAGACGCCGGCCAGCGCGAAGCCGAACGCGTTCAGCACGCCGTGAGTGCGGGCCATGTCGGGGATGGAGAGCGCGGGCGTGCCGAGGTTGCTGCGGATCGCCCACTGAACGGCCAGCAGCATCGGCACGAGCACGGATGCGCTGGAGAGGAGTAGCAGGCTGCTTGTCAGACGCGGGGCGGTCGGCGCGATGTGCCGTGCGGTCACCCAGGCGAGCAGCCACAGGCCCACGGTGAGCAGCACCGCGCCCGCGATCTGCAGCGCGGGAGCGAACGTGAACCCGAGCGCGACGATCGGCGGAGCGATCACGATCGCGACGACGGCCAGCGCGGCGGCCCGGTTGGTGGCAGCAGCCGCCATGCGCAGCCGGCCAGCAACGACGAGGTGAAGCCGGCGTAGTGGAAGTGGATGGCGGTGAGCTGCACGAACGGGGCGGTGAAGCCGGCGGGCTCCACGCCTGCGCGGTCGCAGAGCAGCCACCAGGCGCCCACGGCGAGGGAGGCGACGGCCGCGGGCCAGACGACGGCCCCCACCGTGCGTCGCGTCCGCAACCACCGCATGGCAGCGAGGAGCGCGGCGGCGCTGGTCATGCACGAGCGGACGACGACGGGGATCGTCCTGACGGTGATGACCAGCACGACAGTTGCGATCACTCCGCCCAGAATGAGATCGCGACGCCACCCGCCCCATCTCGTGGCTGCCAGCACGCCAATGACGCCAAGTCCGGGAGTGAGTGACAACGCCGGATGCACCCACGTCTTGGCGAAGAGGACGCTGAGAAGGGCAAGCCAGCCGCCCGCCACATAGAAGGCCCTCCATGCGGCCGTGCGAGCGCTTGCTTCGTTCGGCGCATCGGACGCCCCCCGTTTCGTCATGGCATCGCCCCGAGCTGGAAGCATCGACAGCGTGTGGTCGCGGCGTTGATTCCCTCGCTCATCGATGTTGTCGCTCACCCGTCCCCCGACTTCACACGGTCCTGTCGGCAAGCGCCCGCACGCGTGTCCGACAAGCCCAATATACTACGCTAAGTAGTGAGAGCGCGCGCTCTCGTGGTTCGCGTCACCTACCGGGTCACTGGTTGCCCTGTTCGACTTGGGTGTCGTGCACGGTGAGGTCGGAGACGTCGGCGAGGTGGTCGAAGTCGCGGTCGTCGTGCAGGATGGCGCAATCCTCGCGGATGCAGACTGCGGCGATGAGACAGTCCAAGGTCCGACGGATGGTCTTGCCGCGAGTTCTTGCGTGCCGGTACAGCGACGCGGCCCTGCGGAAGTCGTCGAGGGATCGCAGCCGGAGGACGTCGAACGCGGCCAACCGCTTGTCGACCCGACGAACGATGTGGTCACCGCGGAGTCCTTGCAGGATCTCCAAGAGGATTACGTCGGTGAGTGCCACACCGGCGTCGGCGTCAATGAGGCGGAGGAGCTCGGCGACATGTCGCCGGTCGCTGCGCCCGGCGAAGAAGTCGACCCATACGGTGGTGTCGACGACGATCACTGTTGTCGGCCGCTGCGGGCCTCGTCGAGGTCACCGGTCCATTCGACGGTACCGAACAACTCGCGGGCCCGCTGTCGTTGCTTGCGTCGGACGAGTTCGCGCAGGGCGTGCTCGACGGTGGCCTTCTTCGTCGCCGTGCCGGCGATTGCCTGCGCGGCGGCTAGGAGCTGATCGTCGATCTCGATGTTCGTTCGCATGATCGCACTCTACACATCAGAGCCCCATAGATGTGTATCCAATCTCGGGTCACACGCACCTTCCTCCGCCGAATGCGCGAGCTTGTCGGGCAGGACTGCCGGTTCGTGATCGCGACGCATTCGCCGATTCTGATCACGTATCCGGGCGCGGCCGTCTACGAGCTGACCGACGGCGGGATCGAGGCGGTTGCGTTCGATCAGACCGAGAACTATCAGCTCTTCGCGTCGTTCCTGGCTTCACCCGACCGATTCCTCCGCCGCCTCCTGAGCGACGGTCCGTGACGCTCCAGTCCGGACGTTCACCTGGTCACCCACGGCCAGGGGGCTCCGATGATGTCTTGCGCGGGCCCTGTGGCACGGCTAGTAGGGATCGATGGCCGTCATGCCTGGAAGATCTGAGAAGCGTGCCTGGGCGTCTCGGCTGACGACGGTGCGACTTGTCTCGGCGGCGTGCGCCGCGATGATCAGGTCGTGTGCTCCGCGAGGGGTCCCGATGCGGCGCACGTGTGCCATCAGACGAGCGTGCTGCGTTGCGGTCGTCTCGGCGTAGTTCAGCACCTCCACGACGGACGTGATGGCGGCCAGCGCGTGGGAACGGTCCGCGGCTCGCGTCGGAGTGTCGGCGAGTTCGATGCCGACGCGGTACTCCGCGATGGAGATCGCCGCAACGGCGAGGTCGTCGTCGTCGAAGACGGTGCGGTCGATCGAGTCCCGCTCGTAGGCGATCAGAACATTCGTGTCGAGGATCAGTCTTCGGCCCACGGGTCGCTCTCCTCGGTGGTGAGCAGGGCCAGCGTGTCGGTGATGTCCTGAGCGAAGCGGTCGTCGGGAGGCCCGATTGCCGCCAGCGCTTCGCGCAGGTCCGCACCAGTACGCCGACGGGCGGGCCCAATCTCGGCTACGGGCTGGCGGCTGCGTGTGATGGTGATGGTCTCCCCGCGCTCGATCGCGTCGAGCAGGTCTGAGAAGTTCCGGGATGCCTCTGTCGCGCTCATGGTTCGCATGGTGATCAGTGTATCTGACTATCAGATTTTGGGCCGACCAACCGCCCGTCACGTTCGCTGCGGACAGCCACCGTCTCCTGTCCACCTGCTCCGTCCGACCGTAGACTCCTCGCGATGACCGGTCGAGCCTTGCAGAAGCCGCCGCGCCTGCGGCGCGGGGATCGGATCGCGGCGGTGACGCTGTCATGGGGCGGCCCTGGAGTACATCCGCAGCGTTACGCCGCCGGCAAGCGCCAGCTTGAGGAGGCCTTCGGCGTCCACGTCGTCGAGCTCACGCACACGCTGGCCGATCCCGACTTTGTGGCAACCAACCCTCAGGCCCGCGCCGACGATCTGCACCAGGCGTTCGCCGACCCCGACATCGCCGGGATCGTCTCAACCATCGGCGGCGACGACTCGATGCGGCTGCTGCCGCTGCTCGACCTCGAGCTGATCGCAGCCCACCCAAAGGTCTTCGTCGGCTACTCCGACACCACGACCGTTCACATGGCCTGCCTGAAGGCGGGTCTTCGTTCGTTCTACGGACCGGCGATCATGACGGGCTTCGCCGAGAACGCCGGCCTCCACGACTACCTCGTTCACGGTGTGCGCCGGATGCTGTTCTCCGCTGACGCTCCGGTCGCCTGGCCGGAGAACGCCGACGGCTGGACGGCTGAGTTCCTCGACTGGGCTGACCCGGACAGTCAAGCGCGGCCGCGCACACTGCGGCCGAGTGCAGGCTGGCGCTGGCCCTCCGGCGCCGACCCGGTCGAGGGCCCGCTTGTCGCGGGCTGTCTCGAGGTGCTCGACTGGTTGCGCGGCACGCCGTGGTGGCCTGAGCTCGACGGGGCGGTCCTGGCTCTGGAAACCTCCGAGGAGGCGCCACCCCCGGTCGCCGTGACCCGATTCCTCCGTTCGCTGGCGGTGAGCGGCGAGCTGCAGCGGCTGGCCGCGCTGCTGTTCGGACGTCCCGGAGGCAGTGACCTGCCGGTCGAAACCCACGGCGAGTACGACACGGCGATCCGACAGGTGGTCCATGACGAGTGCGGTCTGGCCACCCTGCCCGTGGTGACCGGCTTGGACTTCGGTCACACCGACCCGATCTGGACACTGCCCCTCGGCACTCTCACCCGGGTCGACCCACAGCGGCGCGAGATCGTCTGGCTCGACAGCGGCGTGAGCGAGCCCACGAGATCATGAGCGCTGCGTGGTCACGAGGTGTGCATGGTGCACACCAACGACCACTCGTGACACCCCGCTTCGCGCTGACTCGTCGAACTGTCCCACTGTCACGCTGCGCTCCACTCCTCGGGCAGAAGGCGGAGCGCGTCGGTGTGCTGCGGTTTGACGACGGAGAGGTCGACGGTCCAGCGTGGCCACCTTGTCTTCGCCCAGGAGTTCGCGCGTCGCGATGATACCGCCGCTGCGTCCGACAGCGATGGGTATGAACGCCACCGCGCGGCTCCTGCCTCAGTCGAAGCCTTCGGGGATGACGTCGGTCACCATCCAGTAGCGCTCGGGCACGCATTCGGGTGGTGGCTCCTCGTCCACGATCTGCGAAAGGAACGCTGTCCAGCGCATCTCATCGAGCCGGCGCATGGTGGGACCCCGCACCCGGTCCCCGTCGGCGAGCGTGAAGGGCAGCCACTCAGTCTGGTACTCCGCGAACGGGACGAGCCAGTCGGCCTTCAGATAGACGGCATTGGCCAGCACGAGCTTCCAGGTGGGATCGATCCGGTCGAACAGCTTCTCGATGCGGTCCCGCGTCTGCTCCTGGACCCAAGCGTCGATGACCTGCTTCGCCTGATCGGTCTCGGCGAAGTCGGCCGGCACCGCGCCCGCGCCGTACTGGGCCGCGAGAGTGGGGAGGATACTCCTCGCGGATCGGGAAGCCGACCTGGGGGAAGACGCCGTTGGTGATCGCGAGCGCGGCGGGTCGGGCTCCTCCGGCGAGCGCGTCGCGTCGGGCCGCGCCTGCGAGAGCTCCGCCGGAGCGGCCTCGGCGAGCACACGGTCCAGCGCGTTGAACGACGCGGCCGTCGGCGCCCGCCCGGGAACCGAAGACCCCATCCATCTGCTGGGCGGTCGTGCCGTCGGCGCCCGCGCGGGCCATCCCGAACGCCATCGCGATGCTGACCGGTGAGAGCACGACATTGCGGTCGGACTCCGCCACATCGGCGAACAGCTCGGTGCCGAACGTCGTGATCCCGCCGACCAGCGCGTCGAGCTCGGCGTCGGTCGGCGCGGCGCGCGCGACGTCGGCCACGACCGGGCTGACCGCCGCCGCGATCGGACGCTCAGCCTGCTCAGCCGATGAAGCGCGCTCGGCGGTGGGGGGCGTGGAGCAAACGGCCAGCGTCAGGCGGCCGCGGTCAGGATGCAAAGGGCGGCGCGCGGGCGCACTCGAAACCTCCTCGTCGGCGTCTCAACAGGTCAGACGCCGACGCAACCGCGAGAGTTCCGCTGGCTCAGGAGAGCTTGCGCGCCACCGTCTCGACGGCCTCGTCGAAGGAGTTGACGAACTTCTCGACGCCCTCGGACTCGAGCTCCTTCGTGACCTGCTCCAGGTCGAGGCCCTGCTCGGAGAGGCGCTGCAGCTGCTGGGCCGCCTCGCCGGCCGCGCCGCTGATGCGGTCGGCCACATCGGCCTCTTCGCGGATGGCGTCCAGCGTCTCCTCCGGCATGGTGTTCACCGTCTGGGGCCCAGCGAGCTGCTCGACGTAGAGCGTCTTGGGCAGGTCGGGGTCCTTCGTCGAGGTGGAGGCCCACAGCGGGCGCTGCACGTTCGCGCCGGCGTCGGCCAGTTCGGCGAACTCCGACCCCCCGAAGACACGCTCGAACGAGCCGTAGGCGACCCTGGCGTTGGCGATCCCGGCCGTGGCCATCTGCGGCAGATCGGCGTCCACGCGGTCCGCCACCATGGAGTCGACACGCGAGACGAAGAACGACGCCACGCTGCGGATCGAAGCGAGATCCTCGTTCTGCTCGGCGCGCCGCCGCAGACCCTCCATGTAGGCCTCGATGACCGCCTCGTAGCGCGGGACGCTGAAGAGCAGCGTGACGTTGACGTTCACGCCCTCGGCGATGAGTCGCGTGATCGCACCCAGACCGGGCTCGGTGCCGGGCACCTTCACCATGAGGTTGGGCCGGTCCAGCTCCCGGTAGAGCAGCAGCGCCTCGGAGACGGTCTCCTCGGTGTCGAACGCCTTGGAGGGGTCGACCTCGATCGAGACGAGCCCATGCAGACCGTCGGAAGAGTCGTACAACGGGCGGAAGAGGTCGCAGGCGTCACCCACGTCGGTCTTCATGATCGTCCAGAAGGCGTCGCGCGGATCGCTGCCCTCCAACTCGCGCAGCTGCTCATCGTAGTCGTCCTCGGCGTCGAGCGCCTTCTGGAAGATCGTCGGGTTGCTCGTCAGGCCGTTCAGCTCGCCAGCTTCGAGCAGCTGGGGCAGGTAGCCGCCCTCGCGCAGATACGAGCGCCGGATGGAGTCGAGCCAAACTGCCTGATCGAGCTCTTGCAGTTCGTGAATGGGATTGCTCATGAGTCGTCCTCCTCGGAGTAGCTTTCGTACAAGGTGCTGGCCGCGTCGGCGACGCGCTGGGCGGTGAAGCCGAGTTCCTCCATGACCGCGGGTCCGGGCGCCGACGCGCCGAACCGCTCGAGGCTGACGTGATCGTCGGCCCAACGGCCCCAGCCGAAGCTCACGCCGGCTTCTACGGAAAGCACCGGCAGATCGGGGGGCAGGACCTCGTCCTGATACTCCTCGCCCGCCTCCTCAAACAGCTCGGCGCACGGCATCGAGACCACCCGGGCGACGATGTCGTCCTCGGCGAGCAGCTCGACCGCCTCGACGGCCAGCTGCAGCTCGCTCCCGGTCGCCACGAGCACGATATCGGGGTCGTCGGAGTCCACGACGACGTACGCGCCACGGGTCACCTCGTCGGCGCTGGTGCGCTCCAGCACCGGCAGGCCCTGCCGGCTGAGCGAGAGCAGGGTGGGCCCTTCCGTGCGCAGGATCGCCTGTCGCCAGGCTCCCACGGTCTCCGGCCCGTCGGCGGGACGGATGACGTGCAGGTTCGGGATCGCTCGCAGCGCCGCGAGGTGCTCGACGGGTTGGTGGGTGGGACCGTCCTCGCCGAGCCCGATCGAGTCGTGGGTCATGACGTAGATCGCGCCGACGCCCATCAGCGCCGCGAGGCGGATCGCGGGCCGGGCGTAGTCGCTGAAGGTCAGGAAGGTGCCGCCCAATGGCCGGACCCCGCCGTGCAGGACCATGCCGTTCATGGCCGAGGCCATGGCGTGCTCGCGGACTCCCCAGTTCATGTTGCGTCCGGAGAAGTCGCCGCGGACGACCATGCCAGCGTCGTCGATCTCGGTCTTCGTGGAGCCGGAGAGGTCGGCCGAGCCGCTGAACAGCTCGGGCAGGCGGGTCGCGAGCGCGTTGATGACCTTGCCGGAGCTCGCCCGCGTCGCCTCGCTCGATCCGACCTCGAACTCGGGCACGTCGGCGTCCCAGTCGTCGGGCAGCTTGCCGGCCATCACGCGCTCGAACTCCGCGGCCAGATCGGCGTACTCCTCACGGTAGGCGGCGAACCGCTCCTGCCACTGAGATTGGCGCTCGCCACCGCGCTTGCGCTGGTCGGCCAGCTCGCGCACCTCGTCGGGAACGGTGAAGGGCGGGTAGTCCCAGCCGTAGAACTCCTTTGCCCCGCGCGCCTCCTCCTCGCCCAGCGGAGAGCCGTGCGCTTCGGAGCTGTCGGCCTTCGTCGGCGCCCCGTAGCCGATCGTGGTCGGCACCCGGACGAGGGTCGGCCGGCCGTCGGGCTCGGCGGCCTGGCTCATCACCCGGTCGAGCTCGTCGAGGTCGTTGGCGTCGGAGACCTCCAGCACCCGCCAGCCGTAGGCGGCGAAGCGGGGTGCGACCTCGCGGTGGTCGTAGCTGTCCTCCGCCGGTCCGTCGAGCGTGATCCGGTTGTCGTCGAAGAAGACGACCAGGCGGTCGAGTCCGAGGTGCCCGGCGAGGCTCGCGGCCTCGCTGGCGACGCCCTCCATCATGTCGCCGTCGCTCGCGATCACCCAGGTGCGGTGGTCGACGATGTCATGCCCCGGTCGGTTGTAGCGGGCGGCCAGCAGACGCTCGGCGAGCGCGAAGCCGACGGCGTTCGTGAAGCCCTGTCCCAGCGGCCCCGTGGTGGTGTCCACGCCTGGGGTCTCGAAGTGCTCAGGGTGCCCGGGTGTGCTCGAGCCGAGCTGCCGGAAACCCTTGAGGTCATCGATGCTCACGTCGTAGCCTGTGAGGTGCAGCAGCGCGTACTGCAGCATCGAGGCGTGCCCGGCCGAGAGGACGAAGCGGTCCCGGTTCGGCCACTGGGGGTCGGCCGGGTTGTGGGTGTGGTGCCGGGTGAACAGCACCCAGCCCAGTGGGGCCAGACCCATCGGCGCTCCCGGATGCCCGGAGTCGGCCCTTTCCACGGCATCGATCGCGAGCGTCCGCACGGTGCTCACGGCGAGCTGTTCGGCATCCTTGGTCAAAACGAACTCCTCCGCAGTCAGCGCGTCATGCGCGCCGCTTCTGCCAGAACGTGGACGGACCGCGAATCAGTCGTGACGAGCGTGGGAGACGGCTGGCGGTGGTGCTTACTCTGCCCGACCGTACGGCCGTCTATGCAAAACCGCTTCTCCAAGGGGGGGAACTCCCGGTCGTGTTGGTCGAGCCCGCAGGTCCGCGAGACTACACTGGCCCGCGGCCGCGCATCCGGCAGACCGTTGAACCGTCCCGGCGATGAAGGCAGGCAGTGCAGCGTTCTGGGAGCACCACCGGTGTGCATCGTCTGGCCCTGATCACCTCGGGGTTCGCCCTCGTCCTCATCGGCCTGGGTGGCGCGGTGCGCTCGACGGACTCCGGACTCGCGTGCCCCACCTGGCCGGGCTGCTTCTCGGCCGGCGACTGGGTGCCGCCCGCGAACCTGAACGTCTGGCTGGAGCATTCACACCGCCTGGTCGCCGGCGTGGTCGGGCTGCTCATTGCCGCGCTCACCGTCTGGGTGCTGGCGCGCTTCCGCGACCGGCCCGAGCTGCTCTGGCCGACGCTGGCGGCAGCCGTACTGGTGAACGTCCAGGCGCTGCTCGGCGCCTTCGTGGTCTGGCGCCAGCTCGACGCCGAGCTGGTGACGAGCCATCTGGGCATGGCCATGATCGTGCTCGCCTGCGTGCTGTGGGTGACCGTCGCGACCGGTGTCGAGCCGGCGGCCGGCGCGGGAGGCAGCCGCTTGGCGCGCGCGTCGGCCGGCGTCGCCGGACTGGCCTTCGCGCAGATCCTCGTCGGCGGGCACGTTTCGGGCATCGGCGCGGGCCTGGCGTATCGGGACTTCCCACTGACCGACGGGGCGCTGGTGCCGGCAATCAGCTCCGAGGGCGAGCTCTTCCACGTGCTGCACCGGGTGCTGGCCTACAGCCTGGCGTTGGCGGTGGTCTGGCTGACCGTCCTGGCGGCCACCGAGGCGCGCCGCTGGCGGTCTGAGGGTGCGACAGACGGGCGGCTGCGGTGGCTGGTCCGGCTGCCGCGCATCGCGACCGCACTCGTCGTCGTCCAAATCGCGCTGGGGGTGGCCAACCTCGGCAGCAACCTGGCGTGGTTCACCGTCACGCCGCACCTCGTCGTCGCCAGCTGGATTTGGGCGACCCTGGTTCTCCAGGCCTACCTCGCGCGCCGGCTCGTGGGCTCGCCCGGCGTGCCGCAGCGGATCGACGAGCCGAGCTTGGGCAGGGTGCGCGCATGACGTCGGTCGCGGCACCGCGGACGTGGCGGGGGAGCGCCCAGGCCTATATCGCGCTCACCAAGCCGAAGATCATCCGCCTGCTGCTCATCACGACCGTGCCGACGATGTTCGTGGCCGCGGGCGGATGGCCTGACTTCTGGCTGGTCCTCGCGACGCTGGTGGGCGGGTCGCTCGCGGCCGGCAGCGCGAACGCCTTCAACTGCTGGGCCGATCGCGACATCGACGCGCGCATGCGCCGGACCTCGCAGCGTCCGCTCGTGCTCGACGCCGTCGCGCCCGAGCGCGCGCTGCTCTTCGGCGCGCTGCTCGGCGTGGCGTCGTTCGTCTGGCTGACCGCGCTGGTGAACCTGCTGGCGGCGGCGCTCGCGTTGGCCGCCAACGCGTTCTACGTCGGCGTGTACACCCTCTGGCTGAAGCGCCGCTCCACGCAGAACATCGTCATCGGAGGCGCGGCGGGCTGCATGCCGGTGCTCGTCGGCTGGGCGGCCGTCACGGGCACGGTGGAGCTGCCCGCCATCCTGCTCTTCGCCATCGTCTACTACTGGACGCCGCCGCACTTCTGGGCGCTCGCGCTGCGCTACCGCGAGGACTACGCGAACGCGGGCGTGCCCATGCTGCCGGTCGTCGTCGGCGTCGCCGAGACGACCCGGCAGATCCGCCTGTACAGCGTGTTGCTCGTCGCCGTCAGCCTGATGTTCGGGGCGGTCGCCGAGATGGGCCTGCTGTACCTGGCGACCGCGGTAGTGCTGGGGTGGATGCTGCTGGCACGCGCGCAGCGCCTCCGCCGGGAGCAGACCGAGGCGGTCGCCATGGGGCTCTTCCATTTCTCCATCACCTACCTGGGCGTGCTCTTCGCCGTCATGGCGGTCGACGCGGTCATCTGAAGCGACCGGTCCACGACTCAGGACAAAGAAAGGCAATCCACCACGGAGTACACCCACCTCGGCCGCAGCGGCCTGCAGGTCAGCCCGCTCTGCCTCGGGACGATGAACTTCGGCCCGGAGACGAGCGAGGAGGACTCGCACACGATCATGGACGCCGCGCACGAGCACGGCATCAACTTCTTCGACACGGCCAACGTCTACGGCTGGAAGCAGGGGGAGGGGGTCACCGAGCAGATCGTCGGGCGGTGGTTCGCCAAGGGCGACGGGCGCCGGGAGCGCACGGTCATCGCGACCAAGCTGTACGGCTCGATGTCGGACTGGCCGAACGACACCTTCCTGTCGGCGTTGAACATCCGCCGCGCTTGCGAGGGCTCGCTGCGGCGGCTGCAGACGGACTACATCGACGTGTACCAGATGCACCACGTCGACCGGAACACGCCCTGGGACGAGATCTGGCAGGCGATGGAGACGCTCGTCGCGCAGGGCAAGATCCTCTACGCCGGCTCCTCGAACTTCGCGGGCTGGCACATCGCGCAGGCCCAGGAGGCCGCCAGGGCGCGGCACTTCCTGGGGCTGGTCAGCGAGCAGTCGCTCTACAACCTCGTCGAGCGCAGCGTCGAGTTGGAGGTCGCCCCGGCCTGTGAGGGCTACGGGCTGGGACTGATCCCGTGGAGCCCGCTCGCCGGCGGGCTGCTGGCGGGCATCCTGCAGAAGGAGCGCGACAGCGGGCGGTCGAAGAGCGACCGCATCCAGCGCCAACTCGAGGGGCGCAGGGACCAGATCGAGCAGTACGAGAAGCTGTGCGCCGAGCTCGGCGAGGAGCCCGCCCACGTCGGCCTCGCCTGGCTGCTGCACCAGCCGGCCGTGACCTGCCCCATCACCGGGCCCCGCACCCTGGAGCAGTTCACCGGCTCGCTGCGCACGACGGAGATCACCCTCGACGAGCAGACGCTCGAGCGTCTGGACGAGCTCTTCCCCGGTCCCGGCCCGGCGCCGGAGGCCTACGCCTGGTAGTCCGGCCGCCTACTCGCGCCCTGTCGACGGGCCCCGCACGCACAGGTCGCCCCACAGCCAGAGCGTCTTCGACCAGGGGTAGAAGAGCACCGGGAAGAGCGCCATGAGCGCCAGACCGCCGACCAGGAAGAAGTTCCACGGCGGGTCCGGCCAGGTGAGCACGAGCCCGCCGAGGAAGAAGGCGAAGAAGGCGAGCTGCGCGCCGCCGATGTTCAGGATCATCGCGCCCGTCCAGTAGCCCTCCTCGCGCTCGAAGGAGTACTGACAGTTCGGGCAGCGCTCAGCCAGCGCGAAGAAGCCGGTGAAGATGCCGGAGCTGCCGCAGATGAGGCAGCGACGGGTGAGCGCGCGGACGAGCATGCGCCCGCGCGGCGGCAGCGGCCGCCGCGCCGCGCCGGGATCGGCGCCGGATTGCCGCTCGCTCATCGGGGCGTGGGCACCGCGGACTCCAGCGGCTCGCCCCGCTCGAACGCGTCCAGGCTGGCGATCGTCGTGGCCGCGATGCGCTCGAGCGCCTCGGTCGTGAAGAACGCCTGGTGGCCGGTGATGAGCACGTTCGGGAAGGTGAGCAGGCGTGAGAAGACGTCGTCGCCGATCACCCGGTTCGAGAGGTCCTCGAAGAAGAGGTCGCCCTCCTCCTCGTAGACGTCCGGGCCGAGATTTCCCACCTTGCCCGACTTCAGTCCCTTGATGACGGCTCGGGTGTCCACCAGCGCCCCGCGGCTGGTGTTCACGATCATGACGCCGTCCTTCATGAGGCTGAGCGCTTCGGTGTCGATGAGGTGGTACGTCTCCGGTGTGAGCGGTGCGAACAGGGTGATGATGTCGGCTTCGCGAAAGAGCGTCTCAAGCGTGACGTACTCGACGCACAGGCGGCGGGCCTCGTCGCTGGGCAGGGGTCGAACCCGAGCATCCGGCAGTGGAAGCCGCGCAGCAGGCGGGCGAAGACCACGCCGATCGTGCCGGTGCCGATGATCCCGACCGTCTTGCCGTGCAGGTCGAAGCCGAGCAAGCCGTCGAGGGAGAAGTTGCCATCGCGCACCCGGTTGTAGGCGCGGTGGATGCGCCGGTCGAGGGCGAGCATGAGCCCGAGCGCGTGCTCGGCGACCGCGTAGGGCGAGTACGCGGGCACGCGGGTGACCGCGAGCTCCAGTCGCGCGGCCTCCTCCAGGTCGACGTGGTTGAAGCCTGCTGAGCGCAGGGCGATCAACCGGGTGCCGCCCTGGTGCAGGCGGCGCAGGAGCGGTGCCGAGAGGTCGTCGTTCACGAAGGCGCACACCGCCGGATAGCCGTCGGCCAGCGGGGCGGTGCGCTCGTCGAGCCGCGGCGCGAGGAAGAGCAACTCATGCGCCTCGTTGGCACGGCCGAGCGAGTCCTCGTCGTAGGGCTTGGCGCTGAACACCGCGGTCTTCACCGACGCGCTCCTTCACGGGCTGTGGTTCGTCACGGTCCTCCAACGGTAGCCGCCGTCGGGGCATACTGCGCAGCCCGACCGGGAGTGGAGATGGACGCCGCAGACTGGGACGCACGCTACGCCGCCGCGGAGATGCTCTGGACGGCCGAGCCGAACCGCTTTCTGGTCGAGCACACCTCCGAGCTCGCGCCGGGCCGCGCGCTCGACCTCGCCTGCGGGGAGGGCCGCAACGCCGTCTGGCTCGCCAGGCGGGGCTGGCGGGTGACCGCCGTCGACTTCGCACGGGTCGGTCTGGAGAAGGCCTACCGGCTCGCCGAGGAGTCCGACGTCCAGGTCGACTGGCGGCTCGAGGACGTGTTGGCGTACCGCCCGGCGCGGCGGGGGTTCGAGCTGGTGATCGCGCTCTACCTCCAGCTGGAGGCCGAGCCGCTTGCGACCGTGCTCGGGCGGGCGGCCGAGGCGGTGGCGGCCGGCGGCACGCTGCTGGTCGTCGGCCATGACGTCGCGAATCTGGGAGAGGGCATCGGCGGCCCGCAGGATGCGCGGGTGTTGCTCAGCGCTGAGCAGGTCGTGGAGGCGCTCGACGGGCTGGTGGTCGAGCAGGCCGGGCAGGTGCGGCGGCCGGTGCAGACCGATGCGGGCACCCGCGACGCGATCGACGCGCTCGTGCGTGCCACACGCCCCGCGGTCTGAGCCTGGAATGGACGCGCTGCCACCCGAGGTGACTGACGACCTGACCCGCCTACTGCGCGCGTGCCCCGCCTTCCTGGGTGTCGAGGAGACGGCTCTGCGCGGGCTCGCCGCCCGCGCCGAGATCCTGTATCTGGCCCACCCACGCCACGCCGGCGACGTCGGGACCGCGCTCGTGGTGGAACGCGGTTCGGTGCTCGTGCGCGATGCGGAGGGCCGTTCGGTCGACCTGGTCGGCGAGGGCGAGTTCGCGGCCCCCGACGGCGAGGCGGTCCTCGAGCCGGTCGAGGAGAGCCTGCTCGTGGTGCTGACCGAAGGTGCGCTGGTCCTGGCCTGGTCCGCACCGGCGGAGCGGCTCCGCGCCGCTCACGCCGCCGACCGGGCTGTCGTCGACCTGGAGACCGCGGCCGTCCGCACGGTCATGTCGGCGCCCGTCCAGACGATCTCGGGGGGGCGGACTGCCGCGAGGCTGCCGCGCTGATGCATCTCCTCGCTGGTGGTGAGCGGTGCGGGGGAGCCCGATCTGCTGACCGATCGTGACCTGCGCGACGTGCTGGCGCGGGGATGGTCGCCGGAGACTGCGGTGGCCCAGGCGGCCACGCGCACGCTGCTCACCGTCGATCCTCGGACAACGGTGATCGAGGCGCTCGTCGAGATGGTGTCAGCCGGCGTCCATCATCTGCCGGTGGTCGAGCAGGGTGAGATGCTCGGGATGGTCACGGCCAGCGACCTGTCGAGTTGCGGACGCAGAGCCCGCTCTACCTGCGCAAACGGCTGGAGCGCGCTGCGGCGGTGGAGCAGATCCGCGCGTCGTGGCGGACCTGCCCGAGGCCGTCGGCGCGCTGCGGTCGGCCGGGACCTCGGCGACGCGCCGGCGCCGTACGCCTGGCTCGCGTTCGGCAGTCAGGGGCGCCGCGAGCAGACCCTGTACAGCGACCAGGGTCACGGGCTGGCGATCGACGACGACGCCGACGACGACGCGCTCGCATGGTTCGCGCGCCTGGGCGCGCGGATGACGCGGGCGATGGAGCAGGCGGGCTTTCCCACACTGCCCGGGCGGCGTCATGGCCAGCGAGCCCGCGTGGCGGACGACCCGGGCCGGCTGGCGAGAGCGCGTCGGCGGCTGGATGGCCGAGCCGGGAGAGGACGAGCTGCTCGACGCGGCCACGGGGTTGGACATGCGCACGGTCGCCGGCGCCTTCGCCGCGCGCGGCGGCGTGGCCGATCTTCTCGCCCGCGCCCCGGACCGGGGGATCTTCCTGGGACGGCTGGCCCGCGCCGCCTTCCGACACGCCCCGCCGCTCGGTTTCCGGGGCCGGCTCGCCGTCAGCCGCAGTGGCGATGACGCCGGCACCTTCGACGTGAAGGCCGGGGCCCTCCTGCCGATCACCGATCTGGACGGCTCTCCGCGCTGGCCGCCGGCAACCCGGCGCTGGACACGGTCGACCGGCTGGAGGTGGCGGCAACCGATGGCATCCTCTCGGCTGACCTCGCGGCCACGCTGCGGGAGGGGTTCGAGCTGGCGCTGGGGATCCGGCTCGACCTGCACGTCCGCCCAGCACCGCGCCGGTCTGAGTGAGTCCAACCGGGTCGATCCGAGTGAGCTCTCGCCGTTGTTGCGGTCCCAGCTGCGTGAGGTCTTCAAGGCGGTGCGGGTCGCGCAGGACGCCGGGCGCTCGCGCTATCACACCGACCTGCTCGGCTGATGGACCGGCGCCGTCGCAGCTGGTCCGAGCAGCGCTTCCTGGTCGTGGACTGCGAGACCACGTCGGCGAACGGGCGGCGGGCCCGCCCGCTCTCCGTGGCGTGGGTGCCCATCGATGGCGGCCGCCTGCGACTCGCGGGAGCCGGGTACTCCCTCGTGCGTCACACCGAGCCGGTCCCGCCGGAGGGCATGGCGATCCACCGCTTGCGGCCCGGCGAGCTCGCGGGCGCCCCGAGCGCGGAGGCGGTCGCCGAGGGGGTGCGGGAGGCGTTGGAAGGACGGCTGCTGGTCGCGCACGGCGCGTGGCTGGTGCGCGCGGTCCTGCGCCGCATCGGCGTGCGCGCCGGCTCCCGGCAGATCGTCGACACCTTACAGTTGGTGCGAGCGCGACAGCGGCGCACGAGCGGGCCTGAGGCCACCGACTACTCAATGGCGGCGGCCTCGTCCCGCCTGGGACTGCCGGTGCGCCGCTCGCATCACGCGTTCGGCGACGCGCTCACCACCGGAACGCTCTTCCTCGCCCTGGCCACCTGGTTCGCCGACCGCACCGCGCCCACGCTCGCCGAGCTCATGCGGCTCGGCCGCATGCGCTGACATGTGTATCGCCGCCGGCGACTCTCACCATCTCGGTTGTGGCGCTTCGCAGCAGTGTCCTGAGACGCTGACAACCGAGCGGGGGCGGGTACCCTGAGCAGCTCCCCCTTCTTCTCGAGCGAAAGAGCCTGCCATCTGCGGCATTGTGGTCGACCATCGTTCGCCCGACGCGCAGGCCGGTCCCCGGATGCTCGCGCGCATCCGCCATCGCGGCCCCGACGACCGCGGCGACACGGTCGCCGGTGAGACGTTCCTGGGTCATGCGCGGCTCTCCATCGTGGACGTGCGCGGCGGCCACCAGCCGATCGGCGACGGGGGCTGGTGGATGGTCGGCAACGGCGAGGTGTACAACCACGCGTCGTTGCGGGCCGAGCTCGGTGAGCCGCGCTTCATGACCGACAGCGACAACGAAGTGGCGCTGCACGCCGTGGCGACGTGGGGCCCGCAGGGGCTGGAGCGCCTGCGCGGCATGTTCGCGTTCGTGGTCGCTGGCGATCGGGGCGGGCTGGTCGCCGCGCGCGATCCGCTCGGGATCAAGCCGCTGTACTGGGTGCGTGACGGCGAGCGGGTGATCTTCGCCTCGGAGCTGCGCGCCTTCGACCCCGGCGTGCGCAACGCCGTCGAGGCGTTCCCTCCGGGTCACTGGTGGCAGTCGGGCGGGGAGCCCGTCGCCTTCGCCGATCTTGACGAGCCGGTCGGCGCGTTCTCCACCCGCGCGGAAGCCCGGGACGGCGTGCGTGAGGCGCTCGTGACGGCGGTCGAGCGGCGCATGATGGCCGACGTGGGCGTGGGCGTCTTCCTCTCCGGCGGGCTCGACTCGAGCATCATCGCGGCCGTCGCGGCGCGCTCCGCCGCAGCCGACGGCCGCGTCGTGCAGTCCTTCGCGGTGGGCACACCAGGCAGCCCTGACCTGGTCGCCGCCAAGGTGGTGGCCGAAGCGCTGGGCCTGGACCATCACGAGCGCGTCTACACCGCCGACGAGGCCGTGGCGGCCGTCGACCACGTCGTCGAGGCGATGGAGTCCTACGAGCCCTCGCTGGTGCGCAGCGCCGTCCCGAACTGGTTCGTCGCTGAGCTGGCCGCCCAGCACGTCAAGGTCGTGCTCACCGGCGAGGGCGCCGACGAGCTGTTCGCCGGCTATGACTATCTCCGCCGGTATACCAACCATGACGAGCTCGACGCGGAGCTGCTCCGCAGCGTGAACGGCCTGCACAACCTCAACCTGCAGCGCTGCGACCGGGTGACCATGGCCCACGGTCTCGAGGCGCGGGTCCCGTTCCTCGACCTGGACGTCATTCGGGCCGCCCGCCGTGTGCCACCAGAATGGAAGCTGCCCGGTGACGCCGGTCAGGAGAAGCGGTTGCTGCGCGAGGCGTTCGACGGCTGGGTGCCCGACGAGGTGCTGTGGCGCGAGAAGGCGCAGTTCGGTGACGGCAGCGGCGCCGCCGAGGCCATCACCGAGCGCGTCGCCGCCCGCATGGCCGACGTCTTCGAGCAGGGCGAGACCGCGTTGGACGGTCTGCCCGCCGCGCGCACGGCGGAGGAGCTCGCCTACCAGCACGCCTTCGTCAAGGTGCTGGCCGGCATCCCCGCCGAGCGCGTGCTGGGACGGTTCGCGACCGCCTGACCGCGCGGCTTACCGGCGCGGCTACAGGTCGCCGCCCTCGTCGGCGATGCGCCGGATCTCGCGCTCCAGCAGACCGAGCCGCGCCTCGCGCACCAGTGGCACGTCCCTGCGCCGGGTGCGCACCTGATCGGGGTCGATCTCGACGATGAGCAGGTCCTCGGTGTCGAAGGCCGCTTGGCCGAGCACCCGTCCCCAGGGATCGATGACGTGCGAGCCGCCCCAGAAGCGCAGCTGCCCCTCGGCGCCCACGCGATTCGCGAAGACGAGGAACGTCTGGAACATGCGCCCGAGGAAACGGTTGATGTCGTGCCAGTACTCAACGGCGTTGTAGCGCTCCGGGAAGAGGCTCTGCGCGCTGTTGACCGGCACGTTGAGCAGGCGGGCGCCGTCCTGCACCGCGAGGAAAGCCAGCTGGGCCTGCCAGGCGTCGTTGCAGATCAACGTCGCCATCCGAAAACCGGGACCGGAGTAGGCGCGCATGGACTGGCCCGGGCTGAAGTGCTTGCGCTCCTCGAAGATCCAGTAGGTCGGCAGATAGAGCTTGCGGTGGACGTGCACGAGCTGGCCCTCGGAGAAATACGCCGCCGAGTTGTAGGTCTGGACGCTCCGACCGTCCTCGATGAACCCGACAACGACGCCGGCGGGGTCGGCCGCGCGGCCGATGCTGGCCAACCGGTTGTCTTGGGCTCTCAGGGTGAGGTCGTGCTCAACCTGGCCGATCATGTAGCCGGTCAGCGCGAGCTCGGGGAAGACGATGTGGTCCGCCCCCTCGGCGCGTGCCTCGGCGATCATGTCGCAGGCGCGCTCGATGTTGTCTTCGACGGCGCCGAGCTTCGGCTCGGTCTGAGCGATCGCAAGCTGCATCTACCACCTCTTCTCTCATGTAGGCGTCACGACGCCTGTGGCGACACGCGCATCCACACCACCGTGCCGCCGTCATCGGAGACCACACTCAACTCCGCGCCCAGTGCGCGGGCGCGCTCGCGCATGTTCTGCAGACCACGACCGACGGCTGGCTGCGTCTGATCGAATCCGATCCCATCATCGCGGATCGTCAGCGCGATGTCGCCCTCGGGGGGCGCCTCGAGATGCAGCTCCACGTGCGAGGCGCGCGCGTGCTTGACGACGTTGGAGAGCGCCTCGCGCGCGACCTGGAGCAGGTCAGCGACGAACTCCTCTCCGACGAGCGCATCGACGCCGGCCGGCAAACGGATGACCGGGCGGACGAGCGCGTTGACCTCGTACTCTCGGGCCAGCTCGGCGAGGCCTTCGCTCAAGCCGAGCTCCGCCGCGTGGTGGGGGCGCAGATGGAAGATCGCGTTGCGCAGCTCGCGGATCCCGGAGTCCAACCCCTCGACGGCCTGGTTGAGCCGCTGCTCGACGCGTTCGGGATGAGCGGGCAGGAGCGTGCGCGCCGACTCCAGGCTGAGGCCGATGGAGAAGAGCGACTGAATGACCCCGTCGTGCAGCTCGCGCGAGATGCGATCGCGCTCATCTTGCACGGCGAGATCACGAAGACGGGCGGAGAGCAGCGCGTTCTGGATCGCGGCGCCCGCCTGGGCGGCCATGACCATCAGCAGTTGCTCGTCCTCCTCGGTGAACCCGCCGGTCTTCTCCGTCAGATAGAGATTGCCGTAGACCCGACCTCCGAGACGCACCGGCGCGCCGAGGAAGCTCGTCATCGGGGGATGGTTCGGAGGAAACCCGTACGAGGCGGGATGCGCATGCAGATTCTCCAAACGGAGGATCTCGGGGTGGCGGATGAGCAGCCCGAGCAGCCCCTTCCCCGTCGGATAATGACCGATGGCGTCGATCGTCGCGTCGTCGACCCCATGGGTGATGAAGGTGTCGATCCGGCCGTCGTCGCCGATCACGCCGAGCGCGGCGTACCGCGCCTGCGTCATCTCCGCGGCCGCGGTCGTGATGGCGTTGAGCACGGCATCAAGACCGAGCTCGCCGGCCAGGGCGGTCGCGGCGTTCGCGACCGCCTGCAGGGGATACGAGTCGGGGTTCACAGCGGGGAGCGTAGCCGAGGGGGTCCCAGCGACCCTGCCGCGTCGGGACCTTCGGCCCTACAGGCCGAGCGCACTTGATGGAGACTGTCCTTCAGCGAACCAGGAGGTCGTTTCCGATGCTGATCCACGACATCATGAGCCGCGATCCCGTCATCGTCTGTACGGGTTCCTCGGTGTTGGTCGCCCGCCGGCTCCTGAAGCGCCATGCGTTCCGCCATCTCCCTGTCATGCAGGACGGAGCGGTGGTCGGGATCATCAGCGATCGCGATCTCATCGTTGCGGACGGGGATGCGACGGCCGCGCGGGATTCCGTGTCGGAGGACCGGCGGGTGGAGGAGATCATGACCGCGCCCGTCCATGTGATCTCCCCGGCGGCGAGCCCCTTCGAGGCTGGCTTGAAGCTACGCACCCACAAGATCTCGGCGCTGCCGGTGGTGAATCACCGGGGCCGGCTGGTCGGCATCGTCACCACCGACGACCTCTTGACCGTGCTGCCGCATCGGCCCGCCGAGCAGGAGTCCGCCGCCCCTCAGGTGACCCGCATGGTGCCGATGGGTCGGGGCGACGAACGCCCGGGACGCCAGGCCGAGTCCACTCGCGGGCTGTAGGCGGAACCCCGATGGCGCTCGACCAGGCCGGGCTCCAGGTCCTCTCCGACGAGGAGTGCCTGCGGCTGCTGGCCCACAAACGGGCGAGCGTGGGTCGGCTCGCGTTCGTCGACCACGACAAGGTGCTCGTCCTGCCCGTCAACTACCGCTGGCACGACGGTGCCGTGGTCATCCGCACCGGCCCTGGCGTGATGCAGGCGGCCGGCGCCCGGGGGACGCAGGCGACCTTCGAGGTCGACGAGGTCGACGTCGCCTGGCGCGAGGGCTGGAGCGTCCTGGCGCACGGCAGGCTCGAGGAGGTCACCAAGCCCGATGAGGCGGACGAGCTGCGCCAGCTCCCGCTGCACCCGTGGGCCGAAGGCGACCGGCAGACGCTGCTGCGCCTGCGGCCGGAGTCGGTCTCTGGCCGGCGCATCCTGTAGAACCCCGGGCGGCGCTCCTACTCCCAGCGGAAGACGCGGGCGGCGACCCACGGGGCCAGCAGCGCCCACAGCGCGAGCACGGCGAGGCCGGCGCTCATCTCGGCCCACCCACCGCCGCTCAGCGCTGCCCGGAGCACGCGCGCGAGCCATGCGGGAGGGAAGAGCAGCGCGACCGCCACGAGCGCGTCGGGAAGGCGTTGCACCGGGAAGACCAGTCCGCTCATCAGGAGCAGCACGAGAAACGCGGCGTTCGTCACCGCGAGCGTCCCGAGCGCCGGCAGCCCGCCCGCCAAAGCCAGGCCGATCCCCGCGAACGCTGCGGTCGCGAGCACGAGGGCCGCGCCGGCCAACACCAGGCCCCCGGCGGTGGCAGTCGGCTGCCAACCGAGTGCGACGGCGGTGAGCAGCAGCACCACGAGTTGGACGAGCTGCACGGCGCCGATGGCGAGCGCCTTCGCGCCGACCAGCTCAGCGCGGCGCAGGGGCGTCGCCCCCAGCCGCTTCAGGACGAGGTAGGCGCGCTCGAAACCGGTGGCGATGCCGAGGGAGACCATGGCGGCGCCCATCGCCGCCACGGTGACGACGCCCGGCACGAGGAAGTCGACCGGCCGTTGGCCAGCTGTCGGCAGCACCGGCACGAGCGCGAAGAAGACCAGCAGGGCGATCGGGATCCCGAACGTCACCAGCAGGTTCTCCGAGTTGCGCAACAGCAAGCGCAACTCCATCCGTGCCTGTGCCAACAGTCGGCGGCGCGCTCCCACGCCGGGCGTGTCGGCCACGCCGGCCACGTCGGCGCTCACGGCGCCTGCTCCGCGGTGAGGCGCAGGAAGGCCGTCTCGAGGCTCGACTGCACCGACACGCCCGAGAGCGGCAGGCGTCGCTGGGCGAACCACGCGGCGATCACCGGCACGGCCTCCTCATCGGCCTCGACCAGCCAGCGCCCCGAACCGTCGGGATGGACAGCCGTCTCCAGGTCGCGGGCGAGCGCCGCCGGGTCGAACGCGGCCGGCGTGACGACCAGCACCTGCGCGTTGGCGGCGCTGGCGGTCAGCCGGGCGGGCGCGTCGACCGCGACGAGCCGGCCGCGGTCGAGCACCCCGACGACGTCCGCGAGACGCTCCGCCTCCTCCAGCATGTGCGTGCACAGCAGCACCGCGACGCCGTCCTCGCGCAACCGGCGGATGCGCTCCCACGTGCGCGTGCGCATTTTCGGGTCCATGCCGGCGGTGGGCTCGTCGAGCACGACGGCACGGGGCCGGCCAACGAGGGCGAGCGCCAGGTTGAGCCGTTGCTTCTCGCCCCCCGAGAGGGAGCGGTAGCGCGCCTGCGCCCGCTGGCTCAGGCCCACGTCCTCCAGCAGGGAGCGTGGGTCGAGCGGTTCGGGATAGAAGTGGGCGTACAGTTCCAGCAGCTCGCGCGGGGTCGCGGCCTGATAGGCCCCGCCCTCCTGCAGCATCACGCCCAGGACGGCGGTCACCCGCGCGCGCTCGGCGAACGGGTCGGCCCCGAAGACACGGACGCGCCCCCGATCGGGCCGCCGAAAGCCCGCCAGGCACTCCACCGTCGAGGTCTTCCCCGCCCCGTTCGGGCCGAGCAGCGCGAAGACGCTGCCGCGTGGCACGTGGAAGGAGACGTCAGCGACCGCGCGGACGTCGCCGTACGACTTCGTCAGCGCTTCGACGAGCAGCGCAGTCGCTTCGGATTGTGGCATCGGACGCCCGCTCGGTGGAAGGGTGCAAGGAGCGCCACCACTGTAGGGGCAGGGCGGGGCGGTAGGCTGCCGCCGCCCACCGCCGGTGATCCGACGACAGGGCGAAGAGATGACACGGCAACAAACAGGAAGGACGCTGGCATGGCGGTGGCGCTGGTCTTCCCCGGTCAAGGCAGCCAGCGTGAGCAGATGGCGGCAGCCTGGCGGGAGCATCCGGCCTTCGCGCGCTGGGCGCAGGCCGACGAGCTTCTCGGCTTCGACGTCACCCGCCTGGGTCTCGACGCCGGCGCGGAGGAGCTGCGCGAGCCCGCCAACTGTCAGGTCGCGCTCTTCGTCCATGGGTGCGTGCTGCTGGAAGCCTGGCGCGGTGCGGTCGGTCACGCTCCCGTCGTGACGGCGGGTCACTCGCTCGGTGAGTACAACGCGCTCGTGGCAGCCGGGGCGTTGGGCTTCGCTGACGGTCTGCGGCTGGTCGAGGCGCGCGCCCGCGCCACGCAGGCGGCGGCGGAGCAGCGTCCGGGCACGATGGTGGCCTGCCTCGGCTTCGCGGTGGAGGACGTGCGCGCGGCGAGCGAGGAGACCGCCACCTTCGTGGCGAACGACAACGCCCCCGGGCAGGTCACCGTCGCTGGGGAGCCCGAGGCGCTCGAGCGGCTGAAGGCGCTGCTCGGCGAGCGCGCCGAGTCCCGTCGGCAGCGCGTCGTGGACGTGCAGGTCGGCGCCGCCTACCACAGCCCTCACATGGAGCCGGCTGTCGCGCTTTTCAGCAGCGCCCTGGACACCGCCGAGTTCGAGGCGGCGCGCATGCCGGTCGTGGCCAACGTCGACGCCGCGCCGCACGCCGCGGCCGAAGATTGGCCGGCACTCCTGCGTCAGCAGCTCGTCTCACCCGTGCGCTGGCGCGAGACGGTGCTGGTGTTGCGCGCCGAAGGCGGCGATGAGGTGGTGGAGCTGTGCGCCGCGCCGGTGCTCACCGGCCTCGTGAAGCGCACCGACGCCGGACTCGGCCGGCGGTCGATCAGCGCACCCGACGACCTGGAAGGCTGACATGGCACGGCAGAGCTCGAACTGGGCGCTCGTGACGGGCGCGTCGAAGGGCATCGGCGCCGCGACGGCGGTCGCGCTCGCCGAAGTCGGCCGCGATGTCGTCGTGGCCTACGGGCGCGACGCCGAGGGCGCCGACGCGGTCGTGCGGCGGTGCACCTCCCGGGGCGTGAAGGCGCGCGCGGTGGGCGCGGATCTCTCCGCGTCGATCGCTCCGTTGACCAGCGTGATCGACGAGGTCGGTGGGCTCGGCGTGCTCGTGAACAATGCCGGGTTGACGGCCGACGGTCTCGCCCTCTCCATGGACGACGAGACCTTCGCCCGCACCTGGCAGGTCAACGTCGCGGCCGCGTTCGCGCTCACGCGTGCCGCGCTGCGCGGCATGCTGCGCGCGCGTGCGGGACGGGTGGTGTTCCTCTCCAGCGTGGTCGGTCTGCACGGCAACGCCGGCCAGGCGAACTACGCCGCGAGCAAGGCCGCGGTGGTCGGCCTGGCCAAGTCACTGGCCCGTGAGGTCGGCAAGCGCGGCATCACCGTGAACGCCGTGGTGCCGGGCTTCATCGAGACCGACATGACAGCCGAGGTCGACGGCGCCGGGATCGTCCAGCAGGTCCCGGCCGGACGGCTCGGCACGCCTGCAGAGGTCGCGGCCTGCGTCGCATTCCTCGCCAGCGCGGAGGCGGCCTACATCAACGGCACGACGCTGCAGGTCGACGGCGGGTTGTTCGCGTGACCGCTCTCAGCGTCTGACGGTGAGCACCCGCGATCGGCGTGGCCTCGGCTCGACGGTGTGGACCCGGTAGCGCGTCGTCATGCGCGGAGACACGCGGAAGGTGAGCTGACCCCGCTGGCTCAGCTTGCGCACGGCCAGGACCCGCCAGCGCCCCTTCGGCCGCCGGGCCTCCAGAGCCAGCGGCGGCGGACGCGAGAGATCGGCGCCATCCACGAACGCCGTCAGCGCGACGGCCCGCCCGTCTCCCGTCCCGCGCCGCAGAGGCCAGAACGCAGGCGCCGGGCGGTCGCTGCCCGTGCGGAAGCTCCAGACGATGCGCCGATCCGCCAACTGCACCGCGACGCGGTAGGAGCGTCCGCGCTCGAGCGGACGGCGGGGAACGATGAGGATGCTGTGCTGACCGGCCAGGATGCCCCTCGTGAGCCCGGCGGTTGCGGTGCCAGCCGCGTCCCCCGCTCCGGAGTGCTCCGTGACGACGCAGGCACCCAGCTCCTGTCCGCCGGAGCTGAGGGCGACGGTCGGCTGAGCGGACAGCTCGTTGCCGGCGCCCAGGCTCAGGATGAGCGGCAGGCCCACGAGCGGGCGGCCGTCAGGCTCGGCTTCGCGGTAGCGCGCCGGGCAGAACGAGAGCGGATCAGGGCGCTCCGTGGCGCGGTAGTCGAGCTGGGGCAGCCACGTCGTGCGCGGGGAAGGCCACCTGCGCAAAGGCTCAGTCCTTCCCCGCTGCGGGGCGCGCCCGGCAAGGACGTCGAGACCGCTGGCGACGTAGCCCTTCCTCGTCCCGACGGCGAAGCCGCTGGCCTGCAGGCGGGGGTCCAACATGGCCAGGGCATGGAAGGGCGACGCGAGCCAGCGGTCGATCAGGCGATGGGGCCGCGCCGGCCGCTTCGTCTGCCAGGAGAGACGCAGGATCGAGCGTTGCGCCGCCCGAGCGCCGGCCGGTGAGTACGCCGGATGGCTTGGGTTCTGCTCATGCGTCGCCTGCCGGACAGCCAGCATGTAACGCACGTGCCGATCCAGCGCCCGGGAGAGGGGGTCCTCGGCCGTCACCGCCGACGTGCCGTACTCACCTCTCCAGCGGTTGAGCCGTCGGACCCAATCACGCTCGTCGGCGGCGGCGGGCCCGGCCGTGGCGAGAGAGAGAGCGCAGAACAGGGCCACGGCGAGCGCCACGAGTCGACGACAGAGCACCAGCTACGGTCTCCTGAGGGGGAAGGACGCGGTCAAGCGTCGGCAGGACGGCCACAGGATGACTAGTTCGACCGAATCACGCAAGTCGGGACCGAGCGCCCAGTGGCGGCTCAATCTCCCCGAAGTTCGCGAGCTACCTCCTCCAGCGCCTCCTCAGGGCGTCCGTGGTCGACCCATCCGGCGTAGAAGGCGAGGAAGTCGTCCATGCCGCCCGCGCCGGCCAGTGGGACGTCGTTGATGTCGCCGAACGCCATGGTGAGCAGCCGGCGGCGGGTCGCTGCCGCGTCGACCGGATCGGTGACGCCGTGGGCGGCCATCTCCAGCACCTCTTCCTGCTCGAACGCGTCCTCCTCCGCCTCGACCGCCCAATGGTGCTGGCACTCGGCGTACGCGCAGGCGAGCCAGGTCTCGGCCTCGGCCCGCAGCAGGAACCACGCCGCGGTGCGCACGACCCGGCTGGCGTGCTCACAGGCAGCCTCGAGATGGCGATCCGGCAATGGCTCGTCCTCCGCCTCCAATGCGGTGCGCGGACCCAGCCCGACCACGGTGAGCACCTCGACGGCGAGCTGCTCAGCCTCCTCGAGGGCCGCGGCGGTGTAGTGGTCGGCGCGGAGGCGGGCGAGCACGTCGACCCATCCCGGTTCCGAGGGCTCGACATCAACGGGCGGAGCGGTCTGTGGCAACACAGCGGGGTCCGCCCAGCGCGTCATGTACGCCCAGCGCAGCAGCCCGCGAGTCTCGAGGACGGGCACGGCGAACGCGGGCTCGGGCGGGTCGTCTTCCGGCGGCTCCCCGAGCGCGGGTACGACCCATCCGCCTCCGGCCCAACCGGCGGCGGTGGGCAGATCGCGGGCGTAGGGGCGCCGGCGCGCCGCGCGCCAGGCGCCCAGCGCCGCCCTTGGACCCCACCCGACCCGCACCATGGCCGTGCGCAGGTCGAGCCAGTCGCCCTCGCCTTCGAGCGGGGCGCCCCGCAGCTCGGACCAGTCGTGGTCCCGCACCGCCTCGACCCAGTCCAGCACCCGCTCTGCGAACGCTTCCTCATCGCACTCGGCGCTGAGGTCGCTCTCACCGAGCGCACCGAGCGCGACCCCGTAGCCTCCGAACGCCGGCGCGAGCAGCCGGTTGCGCGAGTCCCGGTACAGCGTCGCGCCCTCCCATTCGACTTGGTCGCACGTCGAGAGATCCACGCGTTCTTCGGTGCCCAGCAACGTCAGATGCGCCATACCCGGCACCCTAGCCGCGCAGGGCTGTTCAAACGGCGTGACCCGACCTACCCTCAGGCGAGACACCCGCGCCCCGGCCAGGCCGGTCGGCGTCCGGATGGCGCGGCGAAGGGAGCGTGGACATGAATGGCAGGGCGACGACCCCCACCGACCGCATCCGCACGGTCGCGCTGGTCGGACAGGGGGGCACGGGAAAGACGGCGCTGGCCGAGGCGCTGCTCCGCGTGGCGGGTGTGGGCAACCCACGCGGGGGGACGTTCGACTTCGAGCCCGAGGAGCGGGAGCGGGGCCGCTCCCTGGCGACCAGCGTGGCGCGACTGGCTTGGCGGGATCACGCGATCTATCTGTTGGACACACCCGGGGCTCCCGACGCCGTGGGTGACGCGTATCCGGCGCTACAAGCCGCCGACCTCGCCGTCTTCGTGGTCGACGCCACCGCCGGCACCGGCCCCCAGCACGACCAACTCTGGGAGGCGTGCGACACGCTGGGGCTTCCGCGGGTGGTCTTCCTGAATCAGCTTGACCGTGCGCAGGCGGCCTTCCAGACCAACGTCGACGCGCTGCGCGCCCGGTACGGCAAGCCGCTCGCGCCGGTCCACATGCCGATCGGGGTGGGGGAGCGCTTCAACGGCGTCATTGATCTGCTGCACTTCATCGCGGTCACCCGCGTCGACGGCGGGCGAGCTGAGGTCGACGTGCCGGCTGAGCGCCGGGAGCAGGCCGAGCGCAACCGGGAGTTTCTCGTCGAGGCGATCGTCGAGAACGACGACGAGCTGCTCATGCGCTACCTCGACGGCCAGGTGCCGGAACCGAAGGACCTGGGCGCGGTCTTCGCCAGAGGGATCGCCGATGGTGGGTTCTTCCCGTTGCTGTGTGGCTCGGTCGCCGCCGACGTGGGGGTACGCCTGCTCGCGGATTTCCTGATCGAGGAGTGCCCGTCGCCCCTACAGCGCCCGGCTTGGCAGGGCATCGACGGGGAGAGGAGGACCGCGGACGGACCGCCCACCCTCCTCGTCGCGAAGACGCTGTCGGATCCGTACGTCGGCCGCATCAACGTGCTGCGCGTCTGCGCGGGGACCCTGCGCCCTGACGCCACGATGACGGTCAACCGCACGGGCGAGAGCGTCCGTCTGCACGCGCTCTTCAGCCTGCGCGGTCCAGAGCAGACGGCGGTCACCGAGGCGGTCGCCGGCAGCCTCGTCGGCGTCGCCAAACTGCAGGATGTCCGCACCGGCGACACCCTGCACGCGAAGGGCGAGGACTTCGCCCTGCCGACCCTATCGCTGCCGATGCCGCAGCATCGCGTAGGCCTCGAGCCCGCCTCCGCCGGTGATGAGGACAAGCTCTCCACCGCGCTGCGGCGCGTCGCCGAGGAAGACCCCGCCTTGCGTGTGGAGCGCAACACCGAGACGCGCCAGCTCGTGCTGCACGCCTATGGGCCGACGCATGTCGATGTCACCCTCGCCCGGCTACAGCGCAAGTTCGGCGTCTCGGTTGTGGAGTCGCCGTTGCGCATCGCCTACCGCGAGACGCTGCGTGGCAGGGCCTCGGCGACCGGCCGGCACGTGAAGCAGTCCGGCGGGCACGGCCAGTACGCGGTGGCGACGCTGGCCGTGGCGCCCCTTCCTCGCGGCGAGGGCTTCATCTACGACAGCAAGATCGTCGGTGGCGCCGTGCCCCATCAGTTCATCCCGAGCGTCGAGAAGGGCGTCGTGGACGCGATGGCGAAGGGTGTGCTGGCCGGCTACCCGGTCGTCGACGTGGCGGCCACCCTGACGGACGGCAAGTTCCACTCGGTCGACTCCTCCGACATGGCCTTTCAGATCGCCGGGGCGCTGGCGTTTCGCACGGCGGCCGAGGATGCCGGTCTCGTGCTGCTGGAACCGGTGCTCGACGTGGCCGTGACGGTCCCCGACGCGCTGACGGGCGACGTGATGGGTGATCTCTCGGCCCGACGCGGGCGCATCCACGGCACCGAGCAGACGCGGCCGGGCCTCACTACCGTTCACGCCCACGTGCCTGAGGCTGAGCTCCTCACTTACGTAGCGGAGTTCCGCAGCCTGTCGAGCGGTGCGGGTGACGCCACGCTCACCTACGACCACCACGAAGAGGTGCCGGAGCACGTCGCCCGCACCGTCATCGCCCACGCGGCCGAGTAGCGCCCGCCGTCGCCGGGACGCCCGATGTGATGATGGGGGCATGACCAGCTTCCACATGTCCCCGGACGAGTTCCGACGCCACGGCCACGAGGTCGTCGACTGGATCGCGGCCTACATGGAGCGGGTCGAGCAGCTTCCGGTGCTGGCCCAGGTCGAGCCCGGCGCGGTGCGCGCGGCGCTGCCGGCGCATCCACCGGAGGAGCCCGAGGCGTTCGGCGCGATCATGGCCGACGTCGAGCGGGTGATCGTGCCCGGGCTCACGCACTGGCAGCACCCGTCGTTCTTCGCCTACTTCCCGGCGAACGCGTCCGGTCCGTCGATGCTCGGCGAGCTGCTCTCCGCCGGGCTCGGCATCCAAGGGATGCTCTGGGCGACCTCGCCGGCCTGCACCGAGCTGGAGAGTCATGTGCTCGACTGGCTCGTCGAGCTGCTCGGGCTGCCGTCAGCCTTCTTGTCCAGTGGGTCAGGCGGCGGCGTCATCCAGGACTCGGCTTCCAGCGCGACGCTCTGCGCGCTGCTCGCCGCCCGGTTCCGCGCAACCGACGGCGCCGCGGATCGCGAGGGGGTGGACCGGCGCCTCACCGTGTACGCGTCCACGCAGGCCCATTCCTCGGTGGAGAAGGCGGTGCGTATCGCCGGGCTCGGCGCGTCGAATCTGCGGCTGGTCGAGGTCGATGAGGCGTTCGCGCTGCGCCCGGACGCGCTGGCCGCGCAGCTCGAAACCGACACCGCGGCGGGCGCCACGCCATGCCTGGTCGTGGCATCGGTGGGCTCGACCTCCTCGGGGGCGGTCGACCCCTTGGGTGCCATGGGAGAGGTCTGCGACCGGCACGACGTCTGGCTGCACGTCGACGCGGCGATGGCCGGCAGCGCGGCTGTCTGCGAGGAGTTCCGCTGGCTGCACGACGGGCTCGAGCGGGCCGACAGCTACTGCTTCAACCCGCACAAGTGGCTCTTCACGAACTTTGACTGCGACGCGTTCTTCGTCACCGATCGCGCACCGCTCGTGCAGGCGCTCTCGGTGCTGCCGGAGTACCTGCGCAACACCGCGAGCGCCTCCGGCGCGGTGACCGACTACCGCGACTGGCAGATCCCGCTGGGGCGCCGGTTTCGGGCGCTGAAGCTCTGGTTCGTGCTGCGCTCCTACGGCGCCAACGGGTTGCGCCACCACATCCGGGAGCACGTCGCGTTGGCGCAGGAGTTCGCGGGCTGGGTGCGTGAGCATCCCGACTTCGAGCTGGCCGCGCCCGCCCCGCTCAACTTGGTCTGCTTCCGCCACCGCGGGGGCGACGCGCTGAACGAGGCGTTGTTGGACCGGCTGAACGCCTCCGGGGCGCTTTACCTCACCCATACGCGCCTCGACGGTCGCTACACGCTGCGCTGCTCGATCGGGCAGACGCACTCGCAGCGCCACCACGTCGAAGCCGCGTGGCGGCGCATCGTGACGACCGCGGAGCAGGTGGCTGGATAGCTCGTGCCCGGTGTGAACGACCGGCCGGTGCGGGCAGACCTCTCTGGAGGATCCGAAGGAGGCGATGACTGTGAGTGGATACCGCGTGAATGACGACGCTGTCCAGAAGGCGCGAGGGCTCATCGACGCCAACCAGTACGTGCTGGAGAGCTCCTGGACCGAGGCGGCGCCCTCAGCCGGCGACGAGAACGAGCACCTGGAGCGCCGCGGCTGGGATGGCTTCGCCGCGTGGCACCTCGCGTACGACCCCGACGCCAGCCAGGAGACGAAGCAGCGCTACGCCTTTCCGTACGGTGACTTCGCGCGCGTCCATCGCAGCGCGCTCATCGCGGCGAAGCAGCGGGCGAGCCAGAACGACCACGCCGACGTGGAGCAGGCCGCAGACAGCCTGCTGCAGCGGCTGGACGAGACCAAGGCCGACTGAGCCGGTCCTCATCGGCGCGCCGCGAGCCGACTTCGCTGCGGTTGCGAGGTTCGGAAGCGGGCAAAGTCATTGGAGTAACTTCGCCGTGCACGCCCGTCCGGCGGCTTGGGCTACTCCTGCCCTTCGTACTTGAACGAGATGGCCAGCCGAGTGCGGAAGTGCTTCACCTGGCCGTTCTCGGTCGTCAGGTCCTGCTTCACGACCTCGGCCACTCGCAAGTCGCGCAGGGTCCCGGCCGCCGTCTCGATGGCGTTGCGCGCCGCCGCCTCCCATGACTCGCTGCTCAACCCGACGACCTCGGTCACGCGGTACACGCTGTCAGCCACGTCCTCCCCTTTCGTACCGATGGATGGACAGGGACGCTACCCCCGCCAGGCCATGCGGTAAAGGGCCATTCACACCGAATTCGGCCGCGTCCTGATAGCCGGACCCAGCGGTCGGGCTCCGCCAGCCGACAACCTGCGCCAGGTTGGATCATCTATGAGCCTCTCATGTATACTACACTTGCGGTTCATCGTCGTCGGAGGGAGTTCACATGCCCACGTCTCGGGCGACCTCGTATCGCATCGACTCCACGATCAAGGCTCGTTTGGCAGCTCAGGCGGCGGCCGAGCGCGTCACCGAACGCGCCCTGCTCGAACGGCTGGTCGCCGAGGGGCTGGAAGTCCTCGATCATCCTGGCATCGTCTTCCGAGACGGACCGACCGGTCGGCGCGCTGCTCTCGCGGTCGGACCCGACGTGTGGGAGGTCTCGTCTGCGCTGCGCCACACCACCGGCAACCCAGAGCAGCGCGTCGCGTTGCTCGCCGAGCAGTTCGGCATCCACACTCGCCACATCCGCACGGCGGTCGACTACGCTGGAGTCTATCGCGAGCAGATCGATGCCGAGATCGCCGAGAACGACGCCGCCGCAATACGCGCACGACAGAAAGCGCGGGCGCGCGATGATCTCATGGCGTCTTGATAGGTGCGCTTCCTCATCGATCAGACGTTCCCACATGCGACGTGCCAGCAGCTCATCGCTGAGGGTCACGACGCCGTGCACGTGCGCGATCGCGGCGTCGCTGACCGTCCCGATCCTGAGGTCTCCGCAATCGCGCTCGCTGAGAGCCGAGCGTTGGTCACCGAGAACGTCAAGGATTTTGCCCGCGAGCGCGGCGTCGTGGTCGTCTGCGTGCTGAAGTCACGGTTGCCAGCGCAAGGAATGCACGTGCACCTCGCTGAGCTGCTCGACGAGTGGGCAAGGGCGAATCCGGAGCCCTACATCGGCCTGCACAGGCCGTAGCCGGGCGCTCCGGCTGCGTCGACAGGTCAGCTCTTGTCCTCGATGACGTCCACCGAGCCCGACGTGACCGTGATCAACGCCTCCCTGCGCTGCCGTCAGTCCGGCGACATCCGGCCGTAGAGGGCGGATCCGGCTAGGTCCGATGTATGTTGCAGCCATATGAAGCGCACGCAGATCTCCATCACAGAGGCAGGATCAACGCCTGGTCGCACTCGCCGAAGATCAGCGGGTAGCGAGGCGGCGGTGATCAGGCAGATCCTGGACGCTGCCCTGCGGACGGGTGACGCGGAGGCTGAGGCGCGCGCGGCGATCCATGCGACCTCGGGAATCCTGCCCGACGCCCCCGACTGGCGGGAGTGGCGGCGGCACGTTCGGGGATGCAGCGCTGACGAGCGGCTGCGCGCCAACCAGCGATGACCACTGACCACGTGATCGCGGCTACCGCCGACCTCAACGATGCGCGGCTGGCAACCCTGAACACAAAGCACTTCCCTATGTTTAGGGGGCTGGGACCGCCCTGGTGAGTGCTCGCGTTTCGGCGTGCCTCAGTAGCGCTCGGCGTATCGGGTGGGTGACTCACCGAACATCTTGGTGAAGTCGCGCACGAAGTGCGCTTGATCGGCGTATCCGAGCTCGGCCTGGTCGGGCAGGTCGCGGATGACCTCAGCCGCGGGTATGGAGCGGTCGGTGATCGACCGCACGGGACGGCGGAGGAACGGCCGGAAGCAGCCCGGACGGAACGCCACCCCGAGGACCCGCCCGACGCCGTTGAGCTCCTTGAACACGTGCCCGCTCGACAC
>JBBSMR010000040.1:0-34006 GCA_038233095.1 Euzebyales bacterium | reverse complement strand
GACGACATCGATCACCCAGCCGACCAGACCCGTCAGATCCTGTGGGTTGCCCTGCGCGGCGAGCAGCATCATCCGCCCCTTTCTCCCCCGCCGTCCGATCGCCTAGCTCCGAAAGGTTGCGATACCGGTCGCCCATCTCCCGGAGGTTGCGACGAGACAGCCCGCGGATGTTATCCAATGATGGCAGCCCGAAAACGGCCCGCACTGACCCGCACCCCCGCCGCTCGAGCCATCGACCGCGCTGTGACCGGTCTGCTGCGGGCACGGCACTACCATCGCAGCACTCGGTCGGTCAGACTCGCCGACTGCGTGGCGGAGACGGCACGAGAGCTGAACCACACCTCAGCACCCCACCTCTTGGAGGTGTGCCGCGGAGGGGGGATCGCCGTGATCGTCCTGCCCGGGACGCCGCGGTCAGGTGTGGACTCCCGACGGCTGACACCACCGATGTGCTTGGGCTGAGGCGTATGTTGGCCATGCGACCCGACCTGGATCAGTACGCTTCGCCAAGCGGCCTGCGCGGTTTGAACGGACGGTGATGACATCGACGTGATCGTCGTCACGGCCGAGGCGTACGAACGCACAGAGCCCTCCACGTACTACTGGCCGGATGATGTCGTCCTGGCGGTCGAGGCGGTCTCCCCCGACTCGAAGGAACGTGACCGCGACGCCAAACCACGCAAGTACGCGGCCGCGGGAATCTCCCACCTCTGGCGGGTGGAGCGCGCCGATGGCAACGCGGTCGCCTACGTCTGTGAACACGACCCTGCGACTGCGGCGTATGCGCTCACCGGCATCCACCATGATCGTCTCGTCCTGCAGTCGTTGACGATCACGCCGGCAGTGCAGTGTCGGCTACCGAATACCTTGGAAGGTCGGTAGATGCGGCGCATGTCCGTGGTCGCCCCCCGAAGACTGGTGAAGCAAAATTGCTCCTGACCAGCGGTTTTGCTGGTGGACCCTAGCGGAATCGAACCGCTAACCTCCGCCTTGCAAAGGCGGCGCTCTGCCTATTGAGCTAAGGGCCCGAGGTCTCGGGCGGGCGCTCGGTGCGGGCGCCCGTGGAGTCTCACAGATCGCGCGGCTCTTCCCAGATGGCCTCGTCGAGCTCCCGGTCGCGCTGGCGCTTCAGCAGCGCGGCGAACGCGGCCGCCACGACGGCGACGATGGTGAGCTTGCGCATGCCGGAAACCCTCTCGTCGAGACTGAGGTGCCAGTGGGCCATCGAGGACTTGAACCTCGGACCTCACCCTTATCAGGGGTGCGCTCTAACCGCCTGAGCTAATGGCCCGTGCTGCGCTGTGCGAGTCTATCGACCGCTCCTGCGGGTCGCCAGGCGAGGCTCTCCGAAGCCACGGCTCGCGCTCCGGCCGGCCCCGCCACCGGGAAGAACTCGCGCCGACGCGAGCTTTTGCCTTCCGCCGGACCGCCGGGCAGCGTCAGCCCCACGTTGGTGGGGCGGAAACTCGCGTTTCCGTGAGCTTTTGCTCAGGGGGCTGCTCAGGGGCGCGGCGCGAGGGACCGCGAGACACGTGGCTTCGACCGCTCCGGAGCGCGAGGGCTTACTCCTCGCTGGCCAGCGTGATGTTCAACCCGCCGATGAGGTCGGCGACGAGGTTGTAGAGGAAGGCGATGAAGACGTTGATGCCGCTCCAGGCGATGACGTTCAGCAGTCCGATGAGGAAGACGGCGCGCGCGATCTCCGTGCTCTGGATTGTGACATCCAGTCGGAACTGACCCAGGGTCGTCAGCAGCGTCTCTATCAACCCCATGCGGTTCACAACCGCCCAGAAGATCGTGAGCGCCATCATGAAGAAGAGCAAAGCGCAGAAGTAGAAGATCAAGCTGAGCTTGAGCACCGACCAAGGGTCGACGCGACGCAGACTGGCGCGCCGCCGCACCAGGCGTCGTGCCTGGACGGGCGTTTGCTGCGTCCTGGAAGGCGCTCGCGGAGTGCTCGCCATGGTCTCAGAGTCTACGGCAGTGGTCCTCGAAACCGAGGACCACCGGGAGCCAGAAGAGGATGGCGTCGAGGACCGGCTCATGACTCCCCCTGTTCCCAGCTGAAGATGCTGTCGATGTTGAACACGCCGTCAACCACCTGCTGTGCGATCTCGTGCAGCTTCAGACCCTTGCCTCTGGCGTAAGAACGCAGGCGCTGGAATGCCTCGTCGACGTCGACGTCGAACTGCTCGGAGAGCTTGCCCTTCGCCTGTTCGATGACCACGCGACTGTTCAGCGCGTGCTGCAGCTGCTCAGCCAGCCTCATCGACTGCTCGAACTGACGCGCGTTGAGGATGGACACGGTAGCCACGTCGGCCAGGATCTGGCCCGCTTCAGCGTCCTCCTGCTCGAACACACCGGCTTGACGGCGATACAGGTTCAGCGCGCCGACCTTCTCCTCCCCGACCCGCATGGGGAAGCTGAAGACCGACCGCATGCCGATTTCGAGCGCGGGTGGGCCGAACCGAGGGAACTGGTCGCTCTCCTCCAGATCACCGACCACCACCTCTTCGCCGGTCTGGTACGCGCTCAGACAGGGGCCTTCGTCGAGCTCGATCTGCAGCGACTCGATGCGCTCCAACGTCTCGTCGGAGGCGGCGGCGAACCGGAGATGGCCGTCCCCGTCCTCCAACATCACGCCGGCGCCGTCGACCCCGAGCACGAGGGAGACGTCGGCGCACAGCCGGTCCAGCATCTCGGTGATGTCGTAGTCCGTCGCCAGCGTGCGCGCCGCACGTGAGAGCGCCTCCACCATCCGTTCGGAGTTCACGTCAGTCTTCGTCCCATTCTTCGCTGTCCAGAACCGGTGCGACCGCCACCACCTTCGCCGCTTGACCAGGCTTCATGACCCGCACACCCTGTGTCGAGCGGCCAGTCGGCCGGATATCGGCCACATCCATCCTGATGATCGTGCCTGTGCTCGTGATGAGAAAGACCTCCTGCTCGAAGGCGGCCACGAGTGCGCCGACCAGCCCACCACGTTCTGCGCTCAGCTGCACCGTGCGCACGCCCTTGCCGCCGCGCCGTTGCAACGGATAGCGCTCGAGCGGCGTCCGCTTGCCGTACCCCTCCTCGGTAATGACAAGCAACTGGCCATCCGGGACCGCACGGGTCATCGCCAGCAGCTCGTCATCGTCGTCTATGTTCATGCCGATCACCCCGGTCGTGTCCCGGCCCATCGCACGGGCGTCCTCCTCGTGGAACCGGATCGCCTGGCCCTGTCTGCTGACCAGGAGCACCTCGTCGTCGCCCGAGGTGACCTGGACGCTGATCAGCTCGTCGCCCTCGCGCAGGTTGATCGCGATGAGCACCTGTCGAGGTGAGTCGTACTCCGCGAACGCCGTGCGCTTCACGATGCCCTGCCGGGTGGCGAACAGCAAGAAGCGGCCTTCGGTCTCATCCTCTCCCCCGGGCGCGCTCAGGTCGCGCACCGCCAGCAGCGCGGCGACCGCCTCGCCGTCCTCCAAGGCGAGGCCCTCGACGTTCGCGATGTACGCGCCCCGCGCCGTGCGTGACTTCTCGGGCACCTGCCAAGCTCGCACCCGGTGCACGCGTCCGGTGCTCGTGAAGAAGAGCAGCCAGTGGTGCGTGGTCGTGACGAAGAGGTCTCGGACGATGTCGTCGGACTTCAGGCCGGCGCCCGAGACGCCCCTTCCCCCGCGGCGCTGGGTCCGATATTCACTGGCGCGGGTGCGCTTGAGATAGCCCGACTGCGTCAGGGTGATGACGACCTCCTCCTCGGGGATGAGATCCGCCATCTCGAGGTCACCGCCAGCCGGCATGATGCGCGTCCGGCGCGGATCGGCAAAACGGTCACGGATCTCGGTCAGCTCCGTGACGATGATCTGACGGATCCGCTCCGGCCTGGCCAGGATGTCCTTCAGGTCGGCGATCAGCGTGCTCAGCTCGGCGTACTCGTCGAGGATACGCTGGCGCTCGAGCGCGGCCAGGCGACGCAGCTGCATGTCGAGGATGGCCCTGGCCTGGACCTCGGAGAGCTCGTAGCGGGTCTGCAGCTCGCCCAGCGCCGCATCCGCCGATGCCGCCGCCCTGATCAGCGCGATGACCTCGTCGAGGTGGTCGAGAGCGACGATGAGGCCTTCGAGGACGTGGGCGCGCTGCTCGGCGCGGTTCAGGCGATAGCGCGTGCGCCGGGTGACGATCTCGACCTGATGGTCGAGGTAGGCGCGGATCGTCTCCTTGAGCGAGAGCGTCCTCGGCACATCGTCGACCAGCGCGAGGTTGATGATGCCGAAGGTCTCCTGAAGCTGGGTGGTCTTGTAGAGGTGGTTCAGGATGACCTGGGCATTGGCGTCGCGCTTCAGCTCGATGACGAGGCGCATGCCTTGCCGGTTTGACTCGTCGCGCAGATCCCGGATCCCCGTGATGCGGCGCTCGCGGTCGAGCTCGGCGATCTTGAGGGCGAGGTTCGCCTTGTTCACCTGGTAGGGCAGCTCGGTGACCACGATGCGCTCGCCCTTGTCGGTCTCCTCGATCTGGGTCACAGCCCGCATCCGGACCGAGCCGCGGCCCGTCTCGTACGCCTCGCGGATGGCTTGCTGGCCCATGATGTGCGCCCCGGTCGGAAAGTCCGGGCCCGGCACGATGACCATGAGCTCGTCGAGCGTGATGTCGGGATTCTCGATGGTCGCCACCACGGCGTCAGTGATCTCGCCGAGGTTGTGCGGCGGCACGTTCGTGGACATGCCAACCGCGATCCCCGAGCTTCCGTTCACGAGCAGGTTGGGGAACCGGCTGGGCAGAACGACCGGCTCCTCCTCTTGGCCGTCATAGTTCTCGGCGAAGTCGACGGTCTCCTCGTCGATATCGCGCAGCAGCTCCATCGCGAGCGCCGAGAGCCGCGCTTCGGTGTAGCGCATCGCGGCTGCGGGGTCGCCGTCGATCGAACCGAAGTTGCCGTGCCCCTCGATCAGGGGATAGCGGATCGCCCAGTCCTGGGCCATGCGCACGAGCGCGTCATAGATGGCCGAGTCGCCGTGCGGGTGGTACTTCTTCATGACGTCGCCGACGGCGGCAGCGGATTTGCGGTGCTGGGTGCCGGCGCGCATCCCTCCTTCGAACATCGAGAAGAGGATGCGGCGGTGCACCGGCTTCAGGCCGTCGCGCACGTCGGGCAGAGCCCGTCCGACGATGACCGACATCGCGTAGTCGAGGTAGCTGCGCTGCAGCTCGTCCTCGAGCTCGATCGGCTCGACTCGCAGGACGGACTCGGGTTCCGTCGGGGTGATCTCGTCGCTCACGCTTCCTGCTTCCCGTTCCTCGGGGCCTCGGGCTGGGGGATGATGGCGCTAGACGTCCAGGAAGCGGACATCGCGGGCGTTGCGGATGATGAAGTTGCGGCGGGCCTCGACGTCGTCGCCCATCAGCGTCGTGAACATGACATCCGCCGCCGCGGCGTCGTCCATCGTGACCTGCAGCATGAGACGGGCGTCCGGATCCATGGTCGTGTCCCACAACTGGTCGGCGTCCATCTCGCCGAGCCCCTTGAAGCGCTGGATGGCGATCTTCTTGCGACCGTCGCCGTTGCGCATTCGGGCCAGCAGGTCGTCGCGCTCACGATCGCTGAAGGCGTACTGGATCTTGTCCTTGCTCTTCGAGCCTGACGGCTGCAGCTGATACAGCGGCGGCTGCGCGATGTAGACGTACCCGGCGTCGATCAGCTCTTTCATGTGCCGGAAGAGGAAGGTCAGCACGAGCGTTCTGATGTGCGCCCCGTCGACGTCGGCGTCCATGAGCATGACGATCTTGTGGTAGCGCGCCCGCGTGAGATCGAACTCCTCGCCGATACCGGTCCCGATCGCGGTGATGAGCGCCTGGATCTCCTTGTTCTCGAGCACCTTGGCCAGGCGCGCCTTCTCGACGTTCAGGATCTTGCCGCGGATCGGCAGGATCGCCTGGGTGACGCGGTCACGGGCCATCTTCGACGAGCCGCCGGCCGAGTCGCCCTCGACGACGAAGATCTCGCACTCGTCGGGCCGGTTCGACTGGCAGTCGGCGAGCTTGCCGGGCAGCGACGTCGAGTCCAGCAGGCCCTTGCGCCGGGTGAGCTCGCGCGCGGCGCGCGCCGCCAGCCGCGCCCGTGCGCCCTGCAGCGCCTTGCTGATGATCAGACGCGTCTCGTTCGGGTGCTCCTCGAACCAGATCTTCAGGTGCTCGTTGCAGGTCCGTTCGACGAAGCTGCGCATCTCGGTGTTGCCGAGCTTGGTCTTCGTCTGCCCCTCGAACTGCGGGTCGGCGATCTTCACTGACACGATCCCCGTCAGTCCCTCGCGGATGTCCTCCCCGGTCAGGCTGAGGTCCTTCTCCTTCGCCGTCGGTCGCAGCAGCCCGGTCTCGCGGGCGATCCGGTTGACGACACCCGTCAGCGCCTTCTTGAAGCCTTCCTCGTGCGTGCCGCCCTCGTGCGTGTTGATCGTGTTGGCGAAGGTGTGGATCGAGTCGTGATAGCTCGCATTCCACTGCATGGCGACCTCGACCTCGATCGGTCCGTCGCGTCCCTCTTCCGCTCCGAAGAAGTGGACGATGCCGTCGTGCAGCGGCTCCTTCGCCGCGTTCAGGTGCGTCACGAAGTCGCGCAGCCCGTTCTCGTAGAAGAAGCTGACCACCCGGGGCTCGCCCGTCTGGTCATCGACGTGGCGCTCATCCGTGGCCGTGATGCGCAGCGCGGCGGTGAGGAACGCCGTCTCACGGAACCGGGCTGTCAGCGTCTCCCAGCTGAAGTCGAGCTCATCGAAGATCTCTGCGTCTGGCAGGAACGTGATCGTCGTCCCGGTCCCCTGCGCGTCGCCGACGACCTCTACGGGCCCGTCGGGCACTCCCCGCCCGTAGCTCTGTCGATACAGCCGACCATCACGGCGAACCTCGGCGACGAGCCGTGACGAGAGCGCGTTCACGACCGAGACGCCGACCCCGTGCAGGCCGCCGGAGACGGCGTAGGACTTGTTGTCGAACTTCCCGCCGGCGTGGAGCACCGTGAGCACGACCTCGAGGGCGGACTTGCCCATGGTGGGGTGCTCTTCAACCGGAATGCCGCGGCCGTCATCGCGGATCCGCACGCCCCCGTCCGCAAGCAGAGCGACATCGATCTGCGAGCAGCGGCCCGCCATCGCCTCGTCAACGGCGTTGTCGATCACCTCGTAGACGAGGTGGTGCAGTCCTCGCGGTCCGGTCGAACCGATGTACATGCTAGGGCGTTTCCGGACCGCCTCGAGTCCCTCGAGGACGGTGATGTCCTGGGCGCCATAGTCACCTGTGGGTGCGTTCACATGATCTCATTCCAGCGCCGACGACCGCGCACAGGCTCCTGGAACGGCGACGTGACAGAGCCCGGTGGCGGCGTGTGGGCGCCCTTGACGGGTGGAGTGCTTTCCGGTGAGGGTCTATACTACCACAGACTGCTGGCGAACCGAGAAGCGTCCACAATGCGTTTCCGCAGGTCAGAGACGTTGAACGAGGCAATCACGAGCCCGCTCCGCCCCTCCTCCCCGCCACCGTCACCGTGACCGTGCGGATCGCGACGTCGGTGAGCTCCTCACGCGCTCGCGCGACGATCTGCGCGCCGAGGTACTGCACCTGGGTGGCCCACTCCGGCGCGTCCGCCCGCAGGACGAGCACGCCGCCGTGCAAGCGCACCGGTTGCACATGCCGGGCCACCTCCGCTCCTGCGATGAGCGGCCACGCGGCGTGCACGCGCGCGCCTTCCAGTCGCTCCGACCAGCCTCGGGTACGTGTGACCGCGGCGAGCAGCTCACCGATCTCTGTCGGCGCGTCTCCGGTGGAGGCGCCAGCCTCGGTCGCCTCACCGAGCGGGTCGAAGCGCCGGGTCATGACAGCATCTCATGGCGCCGCTGTCGGAGCTCCGTGACCGCGCCAGCATGCACGCGCTGACGCGGCGCCTGCAGTGGCACGTCGTCATCGACGGCGGCCGTGATGAGCGTCTGGCAGAACCCCTCGCACCGGTCCGCGAGCTGCCCGCGCCTGCGCGTATCGAGCTCAGCGAAGACGTCGTCGAGCAGCACCACCGGCTCGTCGCCCACCTCGGCCAGCACGCTCCGGCTCGCGAGGCGGAGGGCCAGCGCGAGCGACCACGCCTCACCCTGACTGGCGTAGCCCCTGGCGGGCAGACCGTTCAGACGCAGCCCGAGCTCGTCGCGATGAGGACCGGCGAGCGTCATGCCGCGTTCCCGCTCCTCGGCCCGCCGAGCCTGGAGCCCCGCACGCAGCTCGTCCGCGAGCTGACCCGGGTCAGGCATGCCCGAGCCGGGGCGCGCCGCGACGACCCGGCCGGTGGAGAGCTCGTACTCCAGCGCGACGAGCCCGTCCGTTTCACGCAGCGCGCTCACGAGCTCGGCGTACTCCCAGACCGCCGGTCCACACAGCGCGTGCACGAGGGCAATCCGGGCGGCGAGCAACGTCGCCCCGGTCGCGATGAGCGCGTCGGTCCACGTCGGCAACGTCGCATCGGGGACGCCGCCATGCCGGCGAGCCTCGCGCAGCAGCGCGTTGCGCTGACGCAGCACCCGTTCGTATTCCTGCCTGCTGGCGTAGTAGGCGGGCCGCCGTTGGGCGAGCACATCGTCGAGAAAGCGCCGGCGGGCACTCGGATCACCCCGGACGAGCGCCAGATCCTCGGGGGAGAAGAGCACCGAACGCACCAACCCGATCACCGCGCGCAACCCGCTCTGGCGCTGCCCGTTCAGCTGCACCCGGTTGCGCCCGCCGGGCCGCAGCTCGAGCTCGACCGCGAGCAGGCGCCCGGCGTCGGTCCGCGCGTCAACCCGGATGACCGCTGCTTCCGCCCCCGCCCGGACCAACGGCACCTCACCGCTCACCCGGTGGCTCGCACCGACCGCTGCCACCTGCAGGGCCTCAAGCAGGTTGGTCTTGCCCTGCCCGTTCTCGCCCACGAACGCCTGCGGCCCCGCGCCCATATGGATGGTGGCGTGCTCGTAGTTGCGGAAGTCCACGAGCTCGAGCCGCTCGACGCGCACCGGCGGCTTTCAGACCCGGACCGGCATGAGCAGGTACAAGAAGTCCGCCGCCGCGTGGTCCTGCCCCGCATCCGCGTCGTCCTCCGCCTCCACAGGACGGATGACCGCCGGCTTCAGCTCATCGCGGAACTCCAGATAGACCTCGTCGCTGGCGGCGGCGTCCAGCCCGTCGGTCAGATAGCGCGGATTGAAGGCGATCTCCAGGTCGTCGCCCTCGAGGGTGGCGGGCAGCGCCTCCTCGGCATCGCCGACCTCGCCGCTGGATGCGGTCACCCGGACCGTGTCCGCACTGAGATGCAACGTCACCGGAGTGGCCGTATTCGTCGTCTCGCCCACCACGGAGACGCGTCGCACGACCTCCATGAACGGCGCGCGCTCCACCTTCAACCGGCGCTCGTAGCCTGCCGGCACGAGCTGGCGCACGTCGGGGAACTTGCCCTCGATGAGTCGGGTGGAGAGATAGCGGTCGCGAAAACGGAACACGACCTGCGGCTCGGTGAAGGAGAGCGCCACCTCGCCGCCCTGCTGCTCGGCGGCGCGACGGGCCTCCTCCAGCGCCCGGCGTGGCACCAGGACGGTCTCAGTCAGATCCTGCTGCCACGGCACCGTCCTCATCGCCAGACGATAGGAGTCGGTGGCGGAGGCGGTCAGACCATCGGCCGTGACTTCGAGCTGCACGCCAGTCAGCACGGGACGGGCGTCGTCCGCGCTCGCGGCCCGTCCGACCTGGCCCACGGTGCGGGCAAACTCGTCAGCCGGCATCGTGGCATCGCTCGCGGCAGCGGGCGCCGCCGGTGCCGGAAAGTCCTCCAGCGGCATGAGGCGGATGGCGAACTGGGCCCGCCCGCAGTGCAGCCGCAACAGATCCTGCTCCATCTCCGCGCTGACGGCGGCGGCTGGCAGGCTGCGGACGATGTCGCCGAGCAGACGGCCGGGCACGAGCGCGACCCCGTCGCGACCACCTTGGACCGCGATGGTGAGCTCACCCGCGATCTCCAGATCGGTCGAGGAGAGGAGCAACTCGTCACCTCGGGTCTCCATGCGCACACCCGACAGTGCGGGCAGGGTGGCGCGCGCCCCCACGGTTCGCAGCACCCATGTCACGGCCTCGCCGAACTCGGTGCGTTCCGCTCTGAACTTCATGGCCTCATGAGCTCCTCGGTGACGGTTGCCCTCACGCCGCAGATCGGGCTTCTCCCCAAGGGGGGAGGGCACTGGCACTTCTTGAGAGAGGGATCTTGCAAGATCGTGGTCGTCGTAGAGCGGCGCGAACGCTGGGGAGAACCGGCTGATGCGCAGCTCACGACGGGTTTGCTGACGTGGACAGACCGTTGATGAAGGTGGGGACCATGCGGGGACAACCGACCCGTTCTCCCCGTGACATCCGATGGCATTCGGGGCTGAGGTGGAAACCCACGACGTGATCCCCATGTGTCAGCGCGGTCGTGCACAAGTCCTTCCACAGCATCACAGCCTGCCTCAGCGCGGCTGCCGAGTGGCGGATTTCACGCGCGTCGTCAGCTCTTGGAGCTGCTCGTAGATGGCGGGTCGCTCCTGAATGAGGCCGCTGATCTTGTTGTTCGCGTGCATGACGGTGGTGTGATCGCGCCCACCGAAGGCCTGCCCGATCTTCGGCAAGGAGAGATCCGTGAGCTCGCGGGTCAGATACATGGCGATCTGTCTGGCGTTCACGAGCTGGCGTGTGCGACTGCTCGATGAGAGGTCCTCGACCGTCAGGCCGAAGTAGGCCGCGGTCTCAGCCATGATCAGTCCGACGTGGATCTGGGACTCGCCCGTCTCGGGGAAGAGATCCTTGAGCACCGCCTGCGCGAGCTGCAGGGTGACCTCGGTGCGTTGCAGGCTCGCGAACGCGGTGACGCGGATCAGCGCCCCTTCAAGTTCCCGGATGTTGGAGGAGATGCGGCTGGCGATGAGTTCCAGGACATCGTCGGGAACGGAGAGCTGCTCGGCGCCGGCACGCTTGCGCAGGATAGCAAGCCGCGTCTCGAGGTCGGGAGGCTGAATATCGGTCATCAAGCCCCATTCGAAGCGCGTCCGCAGTCTCTCCTCCAGCGCTCCAATCTGCTTCGGGGGCCGGTCGGAGGAGATGACGATCTGCTTCTCAGCGTTGTGCAGGGCGTTGAAGGTGTGGAAGAACTCCTCCTGCGTCCGTTCCTTCTTTTCCAGAAACTGGATGTCGTCGATGAGTAAGACGTCCACGTCGCGGTAGCGCCGCTGGAAGGGCACCTGGCGCCCGTGACTGATCGCGTCGATGAACTCGTTCGTGAACTGCTCACTGGTGACGTAGCGCACCTTGAGATGGGAGAACAGGCTCATGCTGTAGTGTCCGACCGCCTGCAACAGGTGGGTCTTGCCCAATCCCGCGCCACCATAGATGAACAGCGGGTTGTAGGCCTTGGCGGGCGCCTCGGCCACCGCGAACGCTGCGGCGTGAGCGAACCGGTTGCTGGCCCCGATGACGAAGCGCTCGAAGGTGTAGCGGTCGTGCAGGGCGCTGTCCCGAGCCGGAAGAGAAGCGGGGAACGCTTCTGGCCGGTAAGGCGGGGTGTGCGCGTTCTGCCCGTCGTCCGCGGTCCGGTCGACGGAGAGCCTGTCGGCGGGCTCGAGCACGATGGTCTCTGACGGCGGCAGTACGGTCACCATGACGCCGATCGGCCTGCCGGCGATGGTCGACAGGACCGAGCGCAGCGCGGCGTTGTAGCGGATGTCGAGTTGCTCCCTGGCGAAGCTGTGGGGCGCGGCGAGCACGACCGTGTCGCGGTCGAAGCCGACCGGTCGCGTGTCATCGAGCCACGCACGCTGGGCGGCGCTCGTCATCTCTTCGCGGAGCGCGACGAGAGCCCCGGTCCAGAGTTCCTCAAGATCAAGCACTCCGACATCTTGCACCATGGGGCCTCCCCGTCTTCAATGTTGTCCACAACTCCTTCCACAGCTGTGGAAGGGTCTTCCGGCTGGGCGGCGCGGATGTCAACCGTCGAGCGGGAGCTTGCGGCCGCCGGGGCGCGAGCGCCACCCTGTTCGCCCTGGCTGGGGGAAGTGGCCGTCTTGGCGAGGTGCGTCAGCCGGTCGGACGTCGGCGGAGTATAGGTTCCCGGCTGCACGGGCTGCAAGGGGCAGATGGCCGGTGTTGGCCAGACGCGTGACGCAGCGCCGGTCTCTGGGCGGAGCCCGACCGCCCTTGGAACAGCGAGGACCGCGCCGGGTCGCGAGGGGCCGGCCCCCACCGTCATCCCCGGGCCCGAAGGCCGCGGCGATTGACATGACGAGAGGCGGCTCTCTAGGATTGCAGACGGCTCCGGTGTGGCTGTGCCTCCGTGGGCCGTTTCGTGTCACACTAGGCGGGGCGGGATATGCCCGCCAGCCGAGTCTGGCAGTTCGCGCCGGGCAGCATCCCAGAGGCAGCGGGTCCGTCCGAGCGGGCCCGTCACCGGTGGAACCCGCTGCCGTAGGCGTCCTGCTCCTCGGCTGCGACCCGAGCAAGGTGACGACCCGAGCGAGGCAACCGATGAAGCGCACCTATCAACCGAACACCCGCCGCCGGAAGCGCAAGCACGGCTTCCGCAGTCGGATGCGGACCCGTCCCGGTCGCGCGATCGTCAAGCGTCGCCGCCAGCGGGGACGCAAGCGTTTGACGGCCTGAGCGCAGGTCGCGAGAAGCGGGTGCGATGAGCGTGGACAAGGTTGAACGACTCCGCCGGGGCGAGGACATCCGGCGGGTCTTCCGCACGCGCCGTGTGGCGCACGGCCGGCTTCTCTCCGTCCATGTCGCCGCGCGCGGTTCTGCCGGACCTCCGCGGGTTGCCGTGATGGCGGGGCGCGGCGTCGGCAACGCGGTGCGGCGCAATCGTGCGAAACGGCGCGTACGCGCGCTGCTCGGCGAGGGTGTCGTGGGGGGCGGGGTGGATGTGGTGGTGGTCGCCCGAAGGGGGATGGTGGACGCGCCGTTCGATGGCGCCCGCGCAGAGCTCGCCGCGCTGCTGGAACGGGCGCGCACCGTTGCGCGGGTCTCTCAGTGAGCACGAACATAAGGGCACCCGCGGGCGCGTGCGGCGGGCTTTCGGGTTCATGGGGACGCGTCGTGGCCTGGCTGCTGGTGGGTCCGATCCGTCTGTACCAGGCGGTGCCGCGCGTCGGGCCGGGGCGGTGCCGGTTCTATCCCACCTGCTCGAGCTACGCGGTGCAGGCGATCAAGCGTCATGGGCCGTTGCGGGGCGGGTGGCTGGCGGTGAGGCGGCTGGGACGATGTCATCCTTGGCAAGCTGGAGGCGTGGATCACGTTCCGGCCCGACAGGCTGGATGAGGAGAGCACACTGTGGGAGAACTCTGGACGAGCCTGCTGACGCTGATCGGGGGGTTGCTGACGGCGCTGCATGATCTCGCGAGTCCGCTCTTCGGCACCGCTTACGCCTGGGGCATCGCCATCATCCTGCTGACGGTGGTGGTGCGCGTCCTGCTGCTTCCTCTGGCGATCAAGCAGATCAACTCGATGCGGGCGATGCAAGGCATCCAGCCGGAGCTGAAGAAGATTCAGAAGAAGTACAAGGCCGACCGCAGCTTGATGCGCACCGACCCCGAGAAGTACAAGGCCCAGCGGCAGAAGCAGCAAGAGGCGATGATGGCGCTCTACAAGGAGCACAACGTCAACCCCGCTTCCAGCTGTCTACCGCTGGTGGCGCAGATGCCGATCTTCGTCGCGCTCTTCTCGGTGTTGCGCAGCCCCGATGTCGTCCCGCAACTGCAGGAAGTAGGGTTCTTCCTGATCCCGAGCCTCGCCGCTCAGCCCTCGCAGGGACTGGCCGCGGCAGGGGTCGGTGCCTACATCCTCATGGTCTTGATGGCGGTCTCGACCTTCGTCTCGCAGAAGCAGATGATGGGCCGCACACCAACGGCGGGTGACCAGGCCCAGCAGCAGCAGAAGATCATGCTGTACGTGATGCCCTTGATGCTCACGGTGTTCTCATGGAATTTCCCGATCGGTGTCCTGCTCTACTGGGTGACGACCAATCTCTGGACGATGGGTCAGCAGTGGTTCATGTTCCGCAACGTGGAGCAGAACGTCGCTGTCGCGGGTGCGGGTACCCGTCCGCCGTCCAAGGGGCGCGGTTAGGGACAGAGAGGGAGGTGCGCAGTGGCCAGGAGCGCTGAGGGACGCGGCACGACCGTCGAGGAGGCGACCCACGCCGCGATGGCTGCGCTGGGGTTGGAGCCGGACCAGGTGACCGTCGAGGTCCTTCACGAGGGCAAGCGCGGCCTGTTCGGAGGGAGCAAGAAGGCGACCGTCCGGGTGACAGCCCGACAAGATCAAGAGACCACCATTGCCACTGAGCCGGCTGCAGAGCCGAAGGAGGAAGGCATGACCGACACCACCGTGCCCGCGACCACGCCGGAAGCCGAGGACGAGACCCAGGCTGCCCGCCCCGTCGAGAGCTCGGAGGAAGAGTCCCAGCTGACGCCGGAGGAACGGGTCCGCCAGCTCGATGAAGAAGCGGATATCGCCGCAGATTTTGTCGAGGGCATGCTCGACCTGCTCGATCTTCCCGGCGATATCGAGATCGAGGTGCAGGAGACACAGGCCTTCGTCAATGTCAGCGATGTGGGCAGCGGGTTGCTGATCGGTCGGCGAGGGGCCACCTTGGATGCGCTGCAGGAGCTGGTCCGCGCGGCCACGCAACGCAAGACCGAGCGCCGAGCCCACGTGCGTGTGGACGTGGAGGGCTACCGGGCCCGCCAGGTCGAGAAGCTGCGCGACAAGTGCCGCGAGGCCATCGCTCAGGTGCGAGAGACCGGCGAGCAGGTGCGCCTGGAGCCCATGGATCCGTATGAGCGCAAGATGATGCACGAGCTCGTCGCGAAGACCGGCGGTGTCGCGTCGGCGAGTGAGGGCTACGAGCCGAAGCGCCGCGTGGTGGTGCGCCCGGCGGAACAGTAGTCGTCCCGTCGACACGAGGCCGCGCGCCGGTTTCACGTGAAACCCGCTGAGCAACTCGACCGCTTAGCCGCGCTCGTCCAGGCCTCACCGCTCAATCTCGTGTCCGCCTCGGATCGCGCGCTCGTGCGCACGCGCCATGTGGAGGAGAGCTGGCAAGTTGGCGAGGTGTTGAACTGCCAGCCCGCGCAGCGCTGGATGGATCTCGGCACTGGCGGGGGTTTCCCCGGGTTGGCACTGGCCATCCGATTCCCCGAGACGCGGTTCACGCTGTTGGACAGTGTCAGGAAAAAGCTGGAAGCTATAAAGCGCCTCGCCTCAGAGCTGCAGCTGACCAATGTCCGAGCAGTCTGGGATCGTGCGGAACGAGTGGCACGGATGAAAGGCGAACGCCAGGCTTACGATGGTGTCGTCAGCCGTGCGGTAGGATCACTGTTGCTGGTGGCCGAGTTATCGCGAGGGTTCTTGCGCCCTGACGGGCGCCTGATGATCGTGAAGGGCCCTGCCGTCGTGCATGAGCTCGCAGAGCTGCGAGCGTGGCACGGACCGCTGAGGCTCACCGAGCCGGTGGTCTCTCGGGTTGAGCACAGTGGGCGAGATGTACGGGTGGTGGCGATGACCGCGACCGGCGCCGCACCGGATTGGGTTCCGCGAGCGGTAGGGTTGCCCGGGAAACAACCGCTCGCCGTCCCGCCTGCTGTCCCCTCCCAACGCGATTGACCGTCGTGACCGGCGTTTCACGTGGAACAGGAGCGTTTTGGTGACCTCAGAGCCTGGGCCTGGGCAAGCCTTCTCCACCGCTTCTCCAGGCCGATTTGAGGACGGTGTGGTGCTGCCCGTGGTCAACCAGAAGGGCGGCGTGGGCAAGACCACCACCGCCATCAGCCTCGCGACCGCGCTCGCGGATGCCGGTGAGCGTGTGCTCCTGCTCGACCTCGATCCTCAAGGAAACGCCACATCGGGCTTGGGCATCGCAGTGGAGGAGGACCAACCCACCACGTACGACGTGCTCGTTGACGATCTTCCGGTGGACCAGGCAACCGTTCCCTCTGGCACGCCCGGCCTCGACGTCTTGCCCGCAACGGTCGATTTGGCCGGCGCGGAGATTCATCTGGTCGGGGCGATGAGCCGAGAACGCCGGCTCAAGCGCGCGCTGCGCGCTCCGAGATCTCAGTACTCGATCACGCTGCTCGACTGTCCTCCCTCACTCGGTCTGCTGACCGTGAACGCGCTCAGCGCCGCCGATGCACTGATAGTACCGATCCAGTGTGAGTACTATGCCCTCGAAGGTCTGGGAGCGTTGCACCGCAACGTGCAATTAGTGAAAGACGAACTGAACCCTGGATTACAGGTCTTTGGTTACCTTTTGACCATGCACGACGGGCGAACCCGATTGAGTGAGCAGGTAGAGGCTGAGGTTCGCCGACACTTCGGTGAGGAAGTCTTTTCCACCCGGATCCCGCGGTCCGTCCGACTGGCCGAGGCGCCGTCCTACGGTCAGTCCATCACGGTCTTTGATCCGTCGTCCCGGGCCGCAGTGGCCTATCACCGTCTGGCACGGGAGGTCATCGCCCGCCTACCGGCCCAGCACGCCATGGAGGCATCGCATGAGTCGACCTAGTGGACTCGGCCGCGGACTCTCGGCCCTGCTCCCCGCTGCCGCGCCGGGTCAGAGCGGCCTTCTGACGCTGCGTCGCGATGCCATCGTCGCGAACCGGCGACAACCGAGAACGGCGTTCGATGAGCAGGCGCTGGCGGAGCTCGCCCGTTCGATCGCCGACCTCGGCCTCCTTCAGCCGATCCTCGTCCGGCCGCTCGAGGACGGACGCTATGAGATCATCGCGGGTGAGCGGCGGTACCGAGCGGCGGGTCTGGCCGGTCTGCATGAGCTTCCGGCCATCGTGCGCCACACGGCGGACGAGGATCTGCTGACGGAAGCGCTCGTGGAGAACCTCCACCGCAGCGACCTCAACCCCATAGAGGAGGCGGCGGCGTACCAGCAACTGTTGGACGACTTCGGGCTCACGCACGAGGGTCTGGCTGAGAAGCTGGGTCGCTCGCGACCGGCGATCTCGAACACCCTGCGACTGCTGGGTCTGGCGCCGGCGGTGCAACAGCACGTGGCGGTAGGCACGCTCTCTGCCGGGCACGCGCGGGCATTGCTCGCCATCGAGCGGCCCGAGCAGCAGGAGCGTGCCGCGCAGCGGGTGTTGGCGGAAGCGCTCTCCGTGCGTGACACCGAGGCGCTCGTGCGCCGCGTCGAGGTCCACCCGGACCGTACGGGCGACGCGTTGAACGAGCTCGCTGATCAAGCACGCCGCCGAGCATCGGGTCCCTTCGCGTATCTGCAGCCGCGCCTGAGCGACGCGCTCGCCACGCGTGTGCGGGTGCGCGGCAACCGCACACGCGGCCAGGTGGTGATCGACTTCTCCGGTACCGAGGACCTGGAACGGCTGCTCGGGATCCTGGCGCGGGGGACGGGAGAGGACCTGCTCAGCGAGTCGTGACGGGAGCGCGCGCGGCGTCGAGCGCGCCGGCCAGGATGCGGTCGCACAATCCAGAAAATGACTCGCCCGCGGCGTGGGCGGCCAGCGGCAGGAGGGACGTCTCCGTCATTCCGGGGCAGGTATCGAGCTCCAGGAACCATGGCTGCCCCTCGGCGTCGACGATCAGGTCCGCACGCGCCACATTCCTACAGCCAGTAATATTCCAAGCACTGAGGGCGAGTTCATCAGCGGCGGCCTTCGTCTCGGGGGTGACGCGCGCCGGGGCGTGGAACTCCGTCGCGCCATGCGTGTAGCGCGCCGCGTAGTCGTACGTCCCAGCGCGCGGGATCACCTCCACCGCCGGCAGCGGCTCGTCCTCGACGATCGAGACGGCGATCTCCGTGCCGCCCACGAACCGCTCCACCAGCACAACATCGCCGTAGCCGAGGCCGGCGACCAGCGCCCCGGGGAGCTGGGAGGCTTCGTGCACGACCCGCACCCCCATCGACGCCCCACCCTGCGCCGGCTTGACGACGACCGGCATGCCGAGCGTGTCCACGATCTGCTCGAGCGCCCCCGCGGCACCCATGTCGCGCACCGCGTCGCTGGACAGGCTGACCCAGTCCGGCGTCGCGGCGCCGTGCCGGCGGAGCAGCCCCTTGCACACCCCTTTGTCCCATGCCAGCGCCGAGGCGACCGCATCCGGGCCCGTGTAGGGAACACCGAGCACCTCAAGCAGGCTCTGCACGGTGCCGTCCTCTCCGGCCTTGCCGTGCAGGGCCAGATAGACGGCGTCGCACTGTGCGTCGAGCAGCCGGTGCACGAGCTGGTCGTCCACGTCGAGGCGGGTGACGTCGTGGCCCACCGCGTCCAGCGCCTCGGTCACGCGGCGGCCTGAGCGCAGGCTGATCTCGCGCTCCAGGCTGACCCCGCCCGCGAGCACCGAGACGGCGACGGTCATGCACGCTCCCTGGCGAACGCCTCGACCAACTCGAGCTCGACGTGCAGCACCTCGGCGAGGCGCCGGATGCCCTCACGAATCTGGACGGAGGAAGCGAAGCCGAAGGAGAGACGCAGCTCGCTCGTGCCGCTGCCATCCGCGTAGAACGCCGAGCCCGGGACATAGGCGACCCGTCCGCGGATGGCCTTCGGCAAGAGATCCCGGGTGTCGATCTGGTTGGGGACGGAGAGCCAGACGAAGAAGCCGCCGCCGGGGGCGCTCCATGCGCATCCGGGCGGCAGGTTGGCGTCGAGCTCCGCGAGCAGCGTGTCGCACCGCTCCCGATAGATCTCGGTGAGCACCTCGACCTGCCGTCGCCATGGCTGGGTCGCGAGCCAGCCTTGCGCGACATGCTGAGTGAGGTTCGACTGACAGAGGTCAGCCGCCTCCTTCAGCAGCGTGAGCTTGTCGCGGATGGGGGCGGGAGCGGCCACCCAGCCGACGCGGATTCCCGGCGCGAAGATCTTCGAGAGCGTGCCGACGTACACCACGCGCTCGGGCGCCAGGGCGCGCAACGAGGTGTGCAACTCTCCTTTGAAGTCCAGCAGCCCGTACGGGTTGTCCTCGACGATGAGCAGGTCGTGGCGCTCGGCGATCGCCACGATCTCCTCGCGGCGCCCGGCAGCCAAGCTGACACCAGCCGGGTTCTGGTGATTGGGCACCGTGTAGAGGAACTGCGGCCGCTGACCCGCCGCGCGCAGGGCGTCAAGCCGTTCGGTGAGCGCCGCGGGGATGAGCCCCTCGGCGTCCATCGGGACATGGACGACCTCCGCCTGGTACGCCGAGAAGGCACCCAGCGCGCCGACATAGGAGGGCCCTTCGGCCAGGATCACATCCCCCGGGTCGATGAAGAGCTTGGCGATGAGGTCGAGCGCCTGCTGGCCCCCGGTGGTCACGACGAGATCGTCGGCGTGGGCTGGGATGCGCTCGGCGGCCATCACCTCGGTGAGCCGCTCGCGGAGTCCGGGCAGCCCGAGCCCGCCGCCGTACTGCAGCGCGTCGGGCCCGTGGTCGCGGACGACCCGCTCGGTGACCTCAGCCACGGCGTCGAAGTCGAGCGCGGCGGTGTAGGGCATGCCCCCTGCCAAGAAGACGACCTCGGGACGACTGGCGACCGCGAAGAGCGCGCGGATCTCCGACGCCGTCATGCCGAGCGTGCGACGCGCGTACCGGGAGCGGTACGGGTCGAGTGTGATCTCGCTGGACATCGGTCGTCCTCTTGCGGGAGCTGCCCTGGCCAGACGAGCGTAGCGCGACTCGCCACGCAACCGGCGCACCCCTGCGCCGGGACGCGATCTAGAGTGGGGCTCGGTGTCGGGCAGAGGAGGGAGTGTGATGCGACGCGCGCGCCGCCCGTTCGTGGCGTCCGTCGGTGAGCAGCACGCGAGCGTCGCCCCCGACGAGGTCGGGCCGCCGCCGCTCATCCGCGCCGTGATGGGCGTCGCCGTCGGCGTCGCGGCCGGGGTGTTCGCAGCCTCGTCGTTGTCCCGCCCCTCCCGGTCCGAGCCTGTCTCCTGTCAACCGGAGCCTCCAGGGCCATGACGAAGATCGTCGACCTGGCGAGCGAGGGTCTTGCGGACCTTCCCGCCACCTGCCGCGCGTGTGTCTTCTGGGAGGTGGCACACGCCGAACGCGGTCCTTCGCGGGACGGCTCGGGCTGTGCGGCGAAGGAGTCGGCCTGGCAGGCGACCCAGCTCGAGTGGGGTAGCGGGGGGAAGGCTGCCTACGTCGATGGGCAGTGCGTCGGCTACGCGATGATGGGACCACCCCAGCACACCCCGCGCGTCCGTCACCTGGGATGGTCGACCTCAGACGATGCCATGGTGCTCGCGACCATCTGGGTGGACGCGGAGTGGCGCGGGGAAGGCATCGGACGGGCACTCCTGCAGGCGTGCCTGAGCGAGACACACCGCCGCGGGGCTCAGGCGCTCGAAGCCGTGGCCGAACGCCAGGGCGTGCAGCCGTCCTCGTGCGTGCTGCCGGTCGAGTTCCTGCTGGCAAACGGGTTCACCGTGCTGCACGATCGTGGCCACTACCCCCTGCTGAGGCTCGACCTTTCCCAGACCGTGCGGTGGTCGCTCAGCCACGCGCTGGATGCGGTGCTGGAACGGCTGGGCAGACGCGTCCGTGTGGGCCGGCCAGCCCTTCCCGCGTCACGTTCGGTCTCCTCCGAGAGGCTCAAGCCCGCGCAACGTAACCGCTACGACGCGATCTCGGGGACGGGGGATGGGCAGGCTTGCTGCGCGTCGAAGAAGTGAGCCATCCCGGTGGTGAGGACCGCGGCCAGGCGGTCCTGCTCGACCGGGTCGGCAAGCCGGCGGGCGTCTTGGGGCGCGGTCAGGAAGGCCGGTTCGATCACCACGGCCGGCATCCGGGTCTCGCGCACGATGGCCCAGGTCACCGGGTGGATACGGCAGTCCGGGCCCCAACCGGCCGCGACGAGGCCAGCTTGGAGGTGGAGGGCGAGCTCCTCGCCTGACGCGGAGACGAACTGGGAGTTGCCGTAGTACGAGATGGCGCAGCCGCGTGCGGCTGGGTTGTGCCAGGCGTTGAGCGCGATCGAGAGCACGACATCCACGCCGAACTCGTTGGCGAGCCGCGCTCGTTCCGACGCACTGGGGGAGGTGGCGGGACCGCGGCTCGGCACCGCCTCGGCACCGAGCGCACGCAGGCGTGCCACGAGCCTGGTGCCCAGCGCCCAGGTGAGCGCGTGCTCCTGCTGCCCACCCGGTCCCTCGCTCCCCGGGTTCGCCGGCCCGTGAGCGGGGTCGATCATGAGCCGGGCGCCGGTCAGCCCACGGGCCTGCAGAGCCCGCAACGCTTCGCGTTCACGAGCCCGCGCGCCGACACCGCCCGATTGATGCCGTCTGTGCAGGCGCCGCAGCGCCGCCACCGTGGCGGGTCCCACGACACCGTCGGCCGGCAGCTCGATGTTGCGTTGAAACTCCTCCACCGCCGCATGCGCCAGTGGCCCGAAGATGCCGTCTTCCGCGCCGGCGTCGAACCCCAGCTGATTCAGCCGGTGCTGCAGGTCGCGGACGTCGTCACCCCGCAACATGCGCCGAGAGCGCCACAACAACCGGTCACCCAGCCGGTGGCCGGCCTCGACGAGGTTGCGCCACGTCTCGGGTCCGACGATCCCGTCGGCCGGCAGCCCGCGTTCGCGTTGGAAGCGCCGGACGGCCTGGAGCGTGCGCTCGCCGAACTCGCCGTCGATTCGCAGACCGTCGCTGCCCATCCGCTCGAGTCGACGCTGCACATCAACGACTTCGGGTCCTGTGACCCCCAGCTTGATGAACAGGAGAGGGCGTTCTTGCGTCGGTACGGTGCTCACGGCCGTCACTGTAGCCGCGATGACGGCTGCGGCGGACTTGCCTGGACGGCGAGCGCAGCACTAGCTGACGTAGCCAGCCAGCTCCCCGAGCAGCTGGCTCTTGCCTTTGGCGCCGACGAGGCGCTTCTGCTCCTCGCCCTCGTCGAAGACCATGAGCGTCGGGATGGACATGACCCGGTAACGCCGAGTCGTCTCGGGGTTGTCGTCGACGTTGAGCTTCATGACCTTCAGATTGCCGGCCTGCTCGCTCGCGATCTCCTCGACGACGGGCCCGACCATGCGGCACGGTCCGCACCACTCGGCCCAGAAGTCGACCAGGACCGGCGTCGATGACTCCAGGACCTCGGACTGCCAGTCCTGATCGCTGACCGTTTGTGTGTTGCTCATGGAGCTGCCTCCGATGTGTTCGGGAAGTGGGCTGCGGTCTAGCAGGAGGAACGGAGAAGTGGGGCTGCACTATTCCCCGGCGTCGGTCCGACAAGAGTCCATGCTCTCCACGATCTTCCACCAGGGAGAAAAGGAGGAGGGGCGCCGCTGAACGGCGCCCCTCATAGCGATCCGGATGACGGGGGGACAGCCGGACCGCACAACTTCTGCTTCACGACCCTTCCCGCTGGCGGGTCGACCGGAGGCCAGCGCGGCCCTCCCCTGTCGTGCGCGGCCATCATAGCAGAGGTTGGTTGGGGTCCTTACCAATTGTGCGCGTCGATTCCCAAGTACCGCTCCGCGTCGATGGCGGCCTTGCAGCCCATGCCGGCGGCGGTCACCGCCTGACGATAGGTGTGGTCGACGACGTCGCCTGCAGCGAAGACCCCGTCGACGCTGGTCTGCGTCGACGGCTCCTCCACCGCGATGTAGCCCTGCTCGTCGAGCTTCAACTGGCCGGCGAAGAGCGCGGTCGCGGGGTCGTGGCCGATGGCAACGAACAGTCCCTGGACGTCCAGGCGCCGGCGCTCTCCGCTCTCGGTGTCCTCGAGCAGTACCCCCTTGACACGGTCCTCGCCGAGCACCTCGACGACGCGGGAGTTCCACGCGAACGCGATGCGCTCGTTGGCGCGAGCGCGTTCCTGCATGATCGCGGAGGCGCGCAGCTCGTCGCGCCGGTGCACGAGCGTCACCTTCGTGGCGAACTTGGTCAGAAAGAGCGCCTCCTCAAGGGCCGAGTCTCCACCGCCGACCACGGCGATCTCAGTGTCGCGGAAGAAGAAGCCATCGCAGGTCGCACAGCTCGAGACGCCGCTGCCGATGAGGCGCTGCTCGTTCGGCAGCTCAAGCCAGCGCGCTGTCGCGCCGGTCGTCACGATCACCGTCTTGCCGTGATACGTGTGCTCACCCACGGTCACCGAGAAGGGCCGTTCAGAGAGATCCAGGCTGTCAGCGTCGGAGGTCACGAACACCGCGCCGAAGCGCTCGGCCTGAGCGCGCATGTCGCCCATGAGCTGCGGTCCCAGGATGCCCACGGGAAAGCCGGGATAGTTCTCCACCTCGGTCGTGAGCATCAGCTGGCCGCCGGCCGCCCGTCCTTCGATCACCAGCGGCTCCAGATCCGCTCGCGCGGCGTAGAGCGCGGCGGTCAGACCGGCGGGCCCGGATCCGACGATGATGACGTCGTGCACGTGAATGCTCATGTTCTCGATCCCCATGGAGTCGGTGCGGTGCTGGAGTCGGTGCGGTGCTGAGCGGGACAACAGCGGTTGCGGGGAAGGCTATTCCTTCCCGCACCTCACGGCGCCGCTGCGCAGCGCCACCACCAACATTGCGAGAATCGCCGGCGGCGATTCCCATGTCGGCACGCGAAGCGAAGGCGGGCGGGCGACGTTGTGCATGAGCAGCTTGACACCGCGAACCCGCATCTACACTGGTCGGGTGAGCGTGCAACCGGACACCTGCGTCAACCACCCGGACGCTGAGACCCGCATCTCGTGCTCGTCGTGCGGAGCGCCGATTTGCACGCGTTGCATGCGGCAGAGCGCGGTGGGCCAGAAATGCCCGAGCTGCGCCCGCCCCGCACGCCGCGCCAAGGCGCTCGGCCGGCCGGTCCATTACGTGCGTGCGGTGACGGCCGGGCTCGGCACCGGGCTTGCCGGCGGGGTGCTGCTGCTCGTCTCGCTGCGTCAGATCGGTTTCGGGCGCATTATCCTGTCCGCACTCGTCGGCTTCTTGGTCGGACGGGCGGTGCGTTGGGGCGCGGCGGGCCAGACGCAGGACCCATGGCCGCAGATCGCCGCGGGCTGCGCAGTGGTCGGCATTCTGGGAGGCTTCTGGCTCGCGCTCGGGGGCCTGCGGATCAGTCTCTTCCTCGTGCTCGGCCTGGCAGCGGCCGGGTGGGCCGCGGTGCGCGGCCTGCACAACTGACATGTGAATCGCCGGCGGCGATTCTCCGTACGCTGGTGGTGGCGCTGCGCGGCAGCGCCCTTGCCTGCTGATCCGTGAATTGCCTTCAAGCCCGGCTACGGCAAACCCCCGCGTATCGGCGGGTGCTTCCCGGTCGGCATCGAGTATGTCTGGCATGTGTCGTGCCCGGGAGGAAAAACTCGCGCCAGGCGCGAGTTTCTTTATCTGCCGGCTGGGTGTCGAGGGCTGCTATGGGGAACCGGTGAGCTCGTCGGCGTCGAGGAAGCGGCAGGTCTCGGCGTCGGCGACGATGACGCGCGCCGTGGCCAACGGGCCGCCAGGCTCGGAGGGTTGGGCCACCGCGTAGGCCAGACGGACGCGCCCTCCGACGTCGAGGGCGCGCACCGCGACCGGCACCACCGGCCCCGGCGCCTCGGCGACCACGTCGTCGAGGCAGGCGCTCGGTGAGAGGCCGCCGGGGAACGCGGGCGCGTCGGCGACGGCTTGGGTCAACGCTGCGGCCCTGACACGGGGGTTGGCGGTGCTGTCGAGCGCCTGCCGCGCCATCGCCTCGAGCCGGCCCAGGTTGAGCCTCGACGCGCCGCGCCGGTCGGAGAGGACCGGCAGGGACGGCGAAGCCGTGCCCCGGTTCGGCTCCGCACTCTGCTCCAAGCGAGTTCGTCCGTCGCCCGCGGCCTTCGTGGCACCGGCCGCTGGGTCTCCAAGGGGTGTCGACTGGTCCGCCGCCCGCGCCTCCAGCGAGGCCGCGGCTCCCCCGGCCTCCTCACCCCCGGCTTCGCCGGCCGCGTCCCCAGCCCCACCGGAGAGTGAGCCGATGCCCGCGACCGCCGCCGCGCCGAGCAGCCCGAGGACGACCAGGACAGCTGCAGCCGCGAGGAGCGGTGAGAGGCGCCGGGGCAGCTCCGTCACCGTCGCATCGGCCGGGCGGGAGGCGGCCGCGGTCGCGGGGGCTACTCGCCGCTCCTGCCGCCCGCTTGTTGGAGGTGACTGCGGCTCCGCGAGCGGCACGACCGCAGCCGCCCGTTCGTCTTCCAGGCGGTCGCGCAGCCGCTCCGTATAGCCCTGCGGGAGGGTCACGTCGTCGGTCCCGTGCAGGCGCGTGAGCAGCTCGGCGAGCTCGTCGAGCTGGCGCGCCAGGCGCGGCTCCCGGGCCAGCCGCGCGTTCACGGCGGCCTGCTTGTCGTCGGAGAGATCACCGGCGAGATACGCGGCGAGGAGTTCGCCGTCGTCGGGGGATTCGGAGGTGAGGTCGCGAGTCATGTCAGCCAGTTGGAGGTCGGTCGGCGTGCGAAGGTTCCCGTCGTTCGGCCAGGCGCTCGGCGAGCCGCGCGTGGCCGCGGAAGACGCGCGACTTGACGGTGCCGACGGCGACGCCTTCTCGCTCGGCGATCTCGGCGTAGGGCAGACCGTACAGGTCGTGCCAGACCACGGCCCGGCGTTGGTCGATGTCGAGGGAGCGCAGCGCCGCCATGAGGTCGGCGTCCAGCTCGCGGCCGGCGAGCGCGCTGTCCTCAGCCGGGACGTCAGCGTCGTCGGGCAGCGCGACAGTGCGCGGCCGCCGCGCCCTGCGGCGCGCAAGGTCGCTGCACATGTTCACCGAGACCCGGTACAACCAGGTCGAGAAGCGGGCGTTGCCCGCGAAAGTCTCCGCCCGGCGCATGAGCGTGACAAAGACCTCCTGAGCGGCATCCTCGGCATCGACGGGGTTGCGGAAGTAGCGCAGGCAGATGCCGAAGACGCGCCGCTGGTAACGGCGGACGAGCTCATCGAAAGCGCGCTCGTCACCTGCGACGTAGGCGCTGATGAGGTGCTCGTCTGTAACCTCCTCGCCGTTCACTACCGCCCGCGCACGCCGAGTTCCGCGACCGCCGCGACGTAGCCGGATCCGTCTGGCTGCAGCGGAGCGACGAAGCGGACGAGCAGCCAGCGCGTCTCGGCCCCGTCCAGGTCGAGCTCGCTGCCGCTCTGCGCGTCAGTGACCGTGCCGATGCGCTGCCACGACGCGAGGCTGTCCAGCGAGGGCTCGTCAGCCACGTAGACCTCATAGGAGATTCCGGGTGTCGGTGTGAGCAGCTCGAGCTGCGTCACGGTCGTGGGAGCGCCCAGGTCGAGCACCAGCCCGACGCCGGTCTTCAGCCCCCCGAACTCGGCGTTGGCATAGCGGTCCGTGCGCCACACTGTTGCGGGGTCATCATCGGTGAGCGCGGCGAGTCGGTCATTGTGCTCGGCTCCGTCGCCGCCCTCAGCCGGGGGGTCGAACGTTGCGAGCCGGGCGATCCCCAGCGGCGCGGGTGTCGCCACGTCGTCGGGAACTTCCTGGTTCTGGGCGAAAAGGTTCGGGACGGTCTGCGGTTCGATCACTCCAGCCGCCATGCCGACGCCGACGAGCACGGCGGCCAAGGCGAGCAGGACGAGGACGGGTCCGATCCACCGTCCCTCGCTGGAGAGGAACGAGCTGCGTCGCTGATCGTCGACTTCCGCGCCGTCGGAGGCGCGCGCGTCCGCGGCCATGCCGTCCGTCACCGGATCGAACGGCGACGCCACCGCGAGGGGCTCGGTCTCTTCATCCGCCCACGGGTAGAGCGCGTCCGCGAACGCGCCGATGGTCGGGAAACGGTCGTGAGGGCTCCGCGCCAAGGCGCGCAAGAGCGCCTGGTCGAGCCTGCGCGGCAGCTCAGGTCGGAGCGAACGCGCAGGAAGCGGATCGGCGTCCAGCCGCTGAGCGGCGGTGGCCACCGTGGTGTCGGCGCGGAAGGGCTGGCGGCCGGTGAGCGCCTCGTAGAGCACACAGGCGAGGCTGTACTGATCAGCGCGCCCGTCCAACGGTTGACCGAGCACATGCTCGGGTGAGACGTAGGCCGCCGTGCCGAGCACCGTGCCGCTGCGCGTCAGGTCCTCGCCCACCTCCTCTGCCTTCACGATGCCGAAGTCGGCGATCTTCACCGCGCCGTCCTCACCCAGCAGGATGTTGGCGGGCTTCACGTCGCGGTGCACCAGTCCACGCGCATGCGCGAAATCGAGGGCCCTCGCAACCTTCACGGTGATCGCGACCGCCTGACCCACGTCGAGACGGCTGGCCTCTGCCACTGCGTCCCGCAGCGTCACATTCGGGACGTACTCCATGACGAGGTAGACCTGATCGCCGTCCGTGCCCGTGTCGAACACGCCCACGATGTGGGGATGTGAGAGCTTGGCCGCCGCGACCGCCTCGCGACGGAACCGCTCCCGGAAGTCACGGTCGTCGGCGAGGTGGGAGTGCAACACCTTCACGGCCACCGTGCGGGCCAGCTTCTCGTCGTGCGCCCGCCAGACCGAGGCCATACCGCCGCTGGCGATGAGGGCCTCGAGCAGGTAGCGAGCGCCGAGGACACGCGGCGGCCGAGCCTGCTCCGTCGCCACGGAGGGCGCGGAGATGGTCTCGGTTGGGTCGACATCCTCACTCATGCACGGTCATCCACCCAGACAGAGAGTCGAGGCTGCCACCGCCGTCGAACGACCGGCGCCTGGCATGCGGGCTGGAACTGTGCATTCTAGGGCTCCGCGGCGCGTCTACCGCCGTGCGCGGTCGAGCATGGCGACCAGGTTGCGCGCCTCGCCGACCCCGGCGCGGTGGGCCACCGCCAGGTACACCCCGCCGGTCAGAGCCAGGGCGACGGGCGTGGCGACCCAGGGGCGCCAGCCCGCTACGAGCGCGCGCGCGCCGAGCGCTGTCAGCGCGGCCGCCGCCGCCGCGATCAGGATCGGAGCACGCTCCTGACCGCCGGCGCGCAGCCACAGACCGAACGTTCGGTGCAGCGCCCTGCGCAGGAGGTGGTATTCCAGCCAGGCGGACATGCCGCTGGCCAAAGCGATGCCGACGGCGCCCAGACGCAGCACGTCGGTCTGCTGACGCAGGCTCGCGGCGACGGGCGTGAAGGCGGGAAGGTCCCCGAGCAGGACGAGGCCGTTCGCCCCCAGACCCACGCGGTCGAACTGCAGCATGAACACCCCTCCCAGCACCGCGCCCAGCACCACCCGGAGCGCGGCCACCTTGGCGGGCGTGCGGGCATCGCCGGCGGCGTACAGGCTCGACTGCAGCAGGCGAGCGGAGGTGTTGGCCACCAAACCCACCGAAAGCGCCGCGAGCACCGCCCAGACCAGGTCGACCTGTGGCTCGTCGAACGCGCCGGTGCGGTACAGCAGGGCCACGACCTCATCCCCGAGCAGGACGAACACCAGCGCGCTCGGCACGACGTAGAAGGCAATGCGGGCCAGGCTGGAGTCCAGCCTCTGCCGCAGCGAGATGAGCGCGGTGTCGGTTCGGCCCCGCTCGACGTGCGCTCCCGAGAGCGCGGGCAGCTCGGCGGCCGCCACGCTCATGCCGAAGAGGCTGATCGGGAGCAGGAAGAGCTGCTGCGCGTAGCTCAGGGCGGCGATCGCCCCGGCCGCGAGGAGGCTCGCCAACGTGAGATCGATGTAGCCGAGCAGTTGCACGACCCCGCGGCCGGCCACGACCGGAGCGAACGCCGAGAGGACACGGCGCACCCCGTCAGGACGCAGGCTGATCGTCGGCCGCACGCCGCCCGCCACGGCCAGCACCGCGGGCAGCTGCACGGCGAATTGCAGCGCCCCTCCCACGAACGCACCCCAGGCCAGCGCGACGACCAAGGGCTCGCGCGCGAGACCCGCGACGCCGAAGCCCACGAGCACGCCGATTTGCGCGGCGTTCCACAATACGGGTGCGACGTAGGAGAGGAAGAAGCGGCGGTGGCTGTTCAGCACGCCCAGGCACCAGGCGGAGAGGACGAGGAAGCCGATACCGGGAAAGAGAATGCGCAGGAGCCCGACCGTGAGCTCCAGCTTCTCCTGGGTGAAGCCCGGCGCAATCACCAGGGTGATGGGACGCGCGAACACCACGCCGATGAGCACCAGCGTCCCGGCCACCAGGGCGAGCAGACCCGCGATCGCGCCGGCGACGCGGCGGGCGTCGTCCGTGCGGTCCTCCGCGAGCAGGCGGCTGTAGACGGGGATGAACGAGGCCGAGAGCACGCCCTCGCCCAGCAGATTCTGCAGCAGGTTGGGGATCTTCAGCGCGGCGTTGAACGCGTCGACGACGCTGCCGGTCCCGAAGTAGTGGGCGATGGCGCGCTGGCGCACGAAGCCCGCGAGCCGCGAGGCCAGAATGCCGCCCGCGACGAGTGTGCTGTGACGGCGCACGTCGGTGAGACCCGGCTCGGGCTCGGGGCTCATGCCATGCGTCGCAGGCGCTGGTTCAACCCTGCGGCCCGCTCGCCGCGTTTGACGGCAGCGTCTGGAGTTCCCGGGCGAGCGCGCGTTCGTTGCGGAAGCTCATGCGCTCGTCGGCCTGGTCCATACGGAACCAACCAACCTCCTCCGCCTCTTCGTCGCGGTTGGCCATGTCGCCGCCGAGATGCTCCATCGCATAGTAATGGACGAACTTGTGATAGCGGATGGCGTCGTCGTGCCAGACGAACCAGTAGTCGATGACGCCGAGCTTGCTGCGAATGCGTGCGTCCAGGCCGGTCTCCTCGCGGACCTCGCGCACGGCCGCCGCTTCCGGGCTCTCGCCGGCCTCGATCCCCCCCTTCGGCAGCGTCCACTGCAAGGTGCCCGCCGCGTTGCGCAGCGCGATGAGCACCATCCAGCGGCCGTCGGGCCGGTCGACATAGACCAGTCCTCCGGCCGAGACCACCTGGCGCGTCGGATACCGGGCCATACCCGCGAGCATAGTCGTCGGCGCTCCGAGTTCCGGGGCGAGACGGGTAGCGCGAGCCGATTCCCCGTTCAGGTCGCGCCTCCACCCGCCGATGGGTCAGGTGACGCGCCGACCGCTGGTGAGAACTCCGGAGAAGAACGCATGGCCAACATCGACGACTTCCTGCGCTACCTGGTGGACAAGCAGGGCTCGGACCTGCATCTGAAAGCCGGCGGGCCCGCCTATGTCCGCCTCGACGGCGAGCTCAGTGAGGTCCACGACCTGCCCATGCTGCGGCCCGAGGACACCGCGGTCTTCGCTCGGCAGATCATGGATCCCGAGCTGTGGGACATGTTCCAGAAGGGCAACGAAGCCGACTTCGCCTACTCGATCTCGGGGGTGGGGCGGTTCCGCGCCGCGGTCTTCAACCAGCGCGGCTCGGTCGGGCTGGTCTTCCGCCGCGTCCTGCCGAGCGGGCAGTCGTTCGATGAGCTCGGCCTGCCGCCGGCGGTGCGCAAGCTGGCCGAGGAGCACCGCGGGCTCATTCTGGTGACGGGCCCGACGGGCTCGGGCAAGACGACGACGACGGCGGCGATGATCGGCCACATCAACGCCTCGCGGCGCTGTCACATCGTCACCGCCGAGGACCCGATCGAGATCCTGCACTCCGACAACCTCGCGATCATCGATCAGCGCGAGATCGGGGTCGACACGGCGAACTTCACGACCGCACTGCGGTCCGTGGCCCGTCAGGACCCCGACGTCATCTTCATCGGCGAAATGCGCGACACCGAGACGGTCGGGGCAGCGCTGCAGGCAGCGGAGACCGGCCACCTCGTCATCTCGACGCTGCACACGACGAACGCCACGGAGACGGTGAACAGGGTGATCGACCTCTTCCCTCCTCACCAGCAGCATCAGGCACGCCTCTCGCTGGCGAACTCCCTGCAGGGCGTGGTCTGCCAGCGTCTGCTCTCGCGTCAGGGAGGGGGACGGATCGCGGCGCTCGAGGTCATGGTCATGACGACGCGGACCCGGGAGTTCATCCTCGACCCCGCGAAGACCGACGACATCGAGACGGCCATCCAGGAAGGCTCCTACTACGGCATGCAGACCTTCGACCAGCACCTGCTGCAGCTCTTCCGGGAATCGAAGGTGACGCTGAAGGCCGCCATGGACGCCGCGACCAGCCCGCACGACTTCCGCGTCGCCGTCCGTGGGGCGGGGCTGCTCGCCTAGTAAGACGTCGCTTGGCAGGTTCCTCGGCTGGCGCGACCTGTCGCCTCCTCACCCGATGAGACCCGCCACTCAGGCGAGGTATGGGCAGTGACGGCAACCGCTGCCGCAGCACGCACCTCGCTCGGCGAGGCAGCCGGCGCTCAGCACGAACAGTCCCGTCCCCGGATCCAGGTAGCCCGCCTCCCCTGCGGCCAGAGCGCGGGTGTGGCGGCTCAGGATCTCCTCATAGCGGGGGTGGTCCGGCGGCAACCGGTCCACGTGCGGTCGCGTCAGCGGCCGCGGAGCGAGTCGGTCGTCAACCATGCGTCGGCGATCGTACTGATTAGCATGACCACCAATGGATGTCGACCTCACGGCCGAACAGCAACGGCGGCTGGCGGAACTCGTCGCGATCTATCCGGTCGCTGACGAGCTCGGCGCGCGCTTCGCCGCGGCCGGGCATGAGCTGTATCTCGTGGGCGGAACGGTGCGCGACACGCTCCTCGAAGGCGCGGCGGACGACCTCGACTTCGCCACCTCGGCGCGGCCCGAAGAGACCGAAGCACTGCTCCGCGGCTGGGCCGACGACCTGTGGCTGACCGGGGCGCGCTTCGGCACGGTGAGCGCGAACCGGGACGGATGGAAGCTCGAGCTGACGACCTTCCGGGCGGACAGCTACCAGCCGGGATCTCGGAAGCCCGACGTGACCTATGGCTCGGCAATCACCGACGACCTCGCTCGCCGTGACCTGACGGTGAACGCGATGGCCGTGCGCCTGCCCGCGGACGAGCACCGGTTCGTCGACCCGTTCGGAGGCCTCGCCGACCTGCATCGGCGCCTGCTGCGCACGCCGGTCGACGCCGAGCGCAGCTTCCGCGACGATCCCCTTCGGATGGTCCGTCTCGCCCGGTTCGCCGCCGTCCTCGACGCCGAGATCGATCCCGAAGCCTGGACGGCGGCCAGCAGGCTGGCGGAGCAGCTCGACACCATCTCGCGGGAGCGCATCCGCGACGAGCTCACGAAGCTGCTGGGCGGGCGGGCCGTCGCGAAAGGTCTCGACATGCTCTGCGCCACCGGCCTGGCCGAGCGCTTCCTGCCGGAGCTGCCCGCGTTGCGGATGCAGGTGGATCCGCTGCACCACCACAAGGACGTGTACTCCCACACGCTGGCGGTGGTGGAGGGCTGTCCGGCCGACGATCACGTCCTGCGCCTGGCGGCGTTGCTGCACGACATCGGCAAGCCCGCCACCCGTGCTTTTCACTCCGGCGGCAAGGTCACCTTCCACCACCACGAGGTCGTCGGCGCGCGCATGGCGCGGCAGCGGTTGCAGGAGCTGCGCTACCCCAAGGACGAGATCGAGGCCGTCTGTCATCTGATTGTGCTGCACCTGCGCTTTCACGGCTACGGCGACGCCGCGTGGACCGACTCGGCGGTCCGCCGCTACGTCCGTGACGCGGGCAGCGAACGACAGCTCAGGCGGTTGAACGCGCTCAGCCGCGCCGACGTGACGACCCAGAACGCGCGCAAGCGGCAGCGACTCGCGCGGGCGATGGACGACCTGGAGGCGCGCATCGAGCACCTCCAGGAGCAGGAGGAGCTCGCCAACATACGGCCTCCCGTGGACGGCAACGAGGTGATGCGCTACCTCGACCTGTCCCCCGGTCCGCTCGTGGGCGAGGCGCTGCGCATGCTCCTCGACGAGCGCTTGGAGCGCGGTCCCTACGACGCCGACGAGGCTTACGCGCTGCTGCGTGAGTGGGCGGCGAAACGGGAGCTGGCCGTGCCGGAGGAGCCGTAGCTGCGCCGCGATTACCCTCGACGCTTCCCAATCCTGCGCCACTCGCCCTCGGGACTCCGCAACCAGGTCTCCCACCCCGAATCCGTGTCGCAATCATGTCCGCCGGAGAGCCACTGTGATCCGACCGCCTCGATCCTCGAACACGGCGGGGCGGGGATGGCGGTCTCGGCGACGCTCCAGCGCGTTCCGTTCTCACTGGTCCACACCTCGAGCTCGGCGGTGGCTGCTTGGCGTTGGTGACGGCCGACACGAGAAACCCTTCGTCGGTCTCGGTGACGTCCGTAATCGACCGTCTGCCGAACACGTTGTCAAGTCGCGTCACCGTGAAGTCAGGCGCCACATACCAGAGCACGGGCCTTGGGTCGTTCGCGATGAGCACCGTGCCCCGGTCGCTGGAGGCCATGACAAACGTGGGCGCGACCTCGGCGACGACCTGTGGGGCGCCGTTGCGGCGCAGCGCGCGCCGTTCCGCGCTCAGCCGGCGCAGCCAGGAGAGCGCGCTGTTCACCGCGACGCGGTGCAGCCACGGCCCCGGGGCCTCCATCACGGCCACCCGGGCCCACTGCTCGTGGGCGCGCACGAGCGCGTCTTGGGCCAGCTCCTCAGCCACCGCCGGAGCGCCGACCAGCAGCGTGAGCGCGGCCACCAAACGGGCGAACTCGCGTCGGGCGAAGGCCTCGAACTCCGGATCGTCTGTCACGCTCGAAACCTCCGATCACGCGCAGCTACGCTCTTGGCCTCGTGCCAGCTCTTGTCTATCAAACGCACGAACGCCACAGAAGGACAGCTTCGCAATTCGGCAGACTCGTACGCGGGCGCCGACGAGCTTCGAGAAGAATCTTCTCAACAGCACGTCGGAAAGCCGCTCGGTTGTCACACCCGTAGCGTACACTTGTTCGCATGAACGAGGTGCGGGAAGCGGAGGAGACGGTGGCCGGCGAGGCGGTGCCCGGCGGGGACGTGCTCACCGAGGTGGAGGCGGTCATCGCCCGGTTGCAGGCCGCGCCGGTGTTGGCCGGCGAGCGGTTGGGTGTGCTCTGCCGGGTGTTGGCCGCGTCTGACCGCCTGGGGTGGTGGGGGGGGGGTGGCGCGCCCGTCGATGCTGGTGCTCACCGAGCTCGCCGCCCTCGCCGATGACGTCACCTCCTCGTCCAGCGGG
>JBBSMR010000039.1:0-34538 GCA_038233095.1 Euzebyales bacterium | reverse complement strand
GGGTCCGCGCCGCTGCACTATCTCGCTCACACCCTGCAGCGGGCCGGCTTCCGGGTGGACATGGTGATCGGGGCCTCGTCACAGGACCGCATCTTCAACGCGATCGAGACGAAGCGGCTCTCGACCAGTGCGATCTTCACTACGGAGGACGGCTCGTTCGGCGTCCGCGGACGAGTGACGGACGTCATGGAGCAGGCGCTGCACCAGTCCGGCGCGGGGGTCATCTACGCGTGCGGACCGATGCCGATGCTGGCCGCGGTCTCGGCGAAGGCGCGCGAGCGGCGGGTGCCGTGCCAGGTCGCGGTGGAGGAGGCGATGGCCTGCGGCGTGGGCGTCTGCATGACCTGTGTGCTGCCGTACCGCCGGCGCGACGGGACGCAGTATCTACGCGCTTGCGTCGAAGGGCCGGTCTTCGACGGCAAGCGCATCGACTGGTCGCTCATCGGACCGCAGGACGCGCTCGCGAACCCGCCCGATGTCGAGGCCGACGAGGAGTCGCGTCTGTGACCGCCGAGCTCAGCGAGGCGGCCGAGAGCCTGGCCATCGACGACGTCGACCTCTCGATGGAGCTCGGCCCGCTGCTGCTGCGCAACCCGGTGCTCCCCGCCAGCGGCTGTTTCGCCAGCGGTCGGGAGATCAACCGCTTTTTCGACATCGGCCGGCTCGGGGCGGTGGTCGCCAAGTCGATCACCCTGGAGCCGCGTCTCGGGCTGCCGCCACCGCGCATGGTCGAGACGCCGAGCGGCATGCTGAACGCGATCGGTCTGCAGAATCCCGGGATCAAGGCCTGGCTCGAGCGCGACCTGCCCTGGCTGGTCGAGCATGAGATTCCGGTGGTCGTGAGCATCGCCGGCAACACCGTCGCTGAGTACCGGATCCTCGCGGAGCGTTTGCGGGGGGCGCCGAACGTCATCGCCATCGAGGCGAACATCTCGTGTCCCAACGTGGAGGACCGCGGCGTGATCTTCGCCTGCCGCCAGGACGCCACGAAAGATGCGATCCAGCAGGTCACGCGCGTCGCGCAGGTGCCGGTCTTCGCCAAGCTCACGCCGGATGTCACCGATATCGCGGCGATCGCGGGGACCGCCCGGGCCGCCGGAGCCACCGGGGTGAGCCTCATCAACACGCTCCTGGGCATGGCGATCGACGCCGAGACGATGCGCCCGCGACTCGGCGGCATCACGGGCGGGCTCTCGGGTCCCGCGATCAAACCGATCGCACTGCGCGCGGTGCACCAGGTGCACCAGGCGCACCCGGACCTCCCGATCGTCGGCATGGGCGGGATCCGCAGCGTGACCGACGTCATCGAGTTCGTGCTTGCCGGAGCGAGCGCGGTCGGCGTGGGCACCGCGACCTTCGGCAACCCCGCAGCCACGTTGGAGCTGCTGCAGGGGCTGCCCGGCTGGCTCGCCGAGCGCGGCCACGCCCGGCTCGCCGATCTGCGCGGAGCGCTGCGTCTGCCCGGCTCAGAAGCCACCGACGAGCGCGGCGAGACCGGCGACGTCGCGTGAGCACCACCGACCGACGCGTCCCCAACCCGCTCGCGGTCGCCCTCGATACCGCCGACCTGGACCATCTGGAGCGTCTCGCCGCGTCGCTGGCCGGCGAGGTCGGCATGCTGAAGGTGGGCCTCGAGGCTTTCATGGCGCACGGTCCGGAGGCGCTCGCACGCGCCACTCACCACGCGCCCGTGTTCGCCGACCTGAAGCTGCACGACATCCCGGCCACGGTCGCGGGCGCGGCCAGAGCCGTCGCCACTCACGGCGTGCGCATGCTCACTGTCCACGCGGCCGCGGGACCGGCCGCGGTGGCCGCCGCCGTCGAGGCCGCGCCCGGTGTCGACATCCTCGGCGTGACCGTGCTCACCAGCCTGGACGACAGGAGCGCGGACGCCCTCGGATGGCTGCCGGCGGCCGAGCAGGTCCCACGCCTGGCCTTCGCCGCCATGGCCGCCGGAGCGCGTGGACTCATCTGCGCGGTCAGCGAGATCGCGCTGCTGCGTGCCGAGCTCGGTGACGAGCCGCTGCTCGTCGTGCCCGGCATCCGCCCGGAAGGCTTCGCGGCCGATGATCAGGCGCGCGTCGGCACACCCAGCGCGGCGCTGGAGGCCGGCGCGGACTACCTGGTCGTGGGCCGACCGATCACGCAGGCCGCGGATCCGGTGACGGCCGCCAGGGCGCTGCTGCGCGAGACCGCCGCATGAGCCTGGCCGCCCGCCTCTACCAGTCGGCGCATATGACCGGCACGTTCACGCTGCGCTCCGGGGCTGTGAGCGACGAGTACTTCGACAAGTATCGATTCGAGTCCGACCCTGTGCTGCTGCGTGAGATCGGTGAGGCGCTCCTGCCGATGGTGCCCGGGGACGCAGAGGCGTTGGCCGGACTGGAGTTGGGAGGCGTGCCGCTCGCCACGATGCTCTCCCAGCTCACCGGCCTGCGCGCCCTGTTCGTGCGCAAGGAGGCGAAGACGTACGGCACCTGTCGGCTCGCCGAGGGCGGTCAGGTCGAGGGCCGCACGCTCGTCATCGTCGAGGATGTCGTCACTTCCGGGGGGCAGGTGATCGCGTCGTGCCAGGCGCTGCGTGAGCGCGGCGCCAAGGTCTCCACCGTCCTCGGCGTCATCGACCGGGAGGCCGGGGGCACCGAGCGGCTCGCCGAGCACGGCCTCACGCTGCGCCCGCTGTTCGGGCGCACTGAGCTGGACCGCGCCGCGCAGTCCGGGGATTGACCCTCCGGGGGCGCCGGTTAGGATGCGCCCAGCTAGGCAACCGGCCGGAGGAGTTCGAGAATGCCGCTGCCCGAACTGGACGACGGCGCCCGCCGCGAGGCACTGCAGAAGGCGGGCGAGGCACGCAAGATCCGAGCCGAGATGAAGCAGCAGCTCAAGGCGGGTGAGATCGGTCTCGATCAGGTGCTCAAGAGGGCGGAGCATGACGAGGTCGTCGGCAAGACGAGAGTCGCCGCCGTGCTGGAGTCGATGCCGCGGATCGGCAAGGTGCGGGCTCGCCGCCTGATGGAGCGGCTGAACATCTCGTCGTCCCGCAGGCTCCGGGGACTCGGCGCCAATCAGCGTCAGCGGTTGCTGGCGGAGTTCTCGGGCGAGCCGTCCTGACGCAGCCGGCCGCTTCGCACGGTGAACGAGGACGTCTCTGCGTGCTCAGCGGTCCCGGAGGGGTCGGCAAGGGCACGGTGGTGCGGCTGCTGCTCGAGCGCCACGACGGGCTGCGTCTCTCGGTCTCCGCGACCACGCGGCCGCCACGCGCGGGCGAGCTGGACGGTCGCGACTATCACTTCCTCTCCGACGCCGAGTTCGACGAGCTCGTCATATCCGGCGCGTTGCTGGAATGGGCGGAGTTCGCAGGTCGCCGGTACGGCACACCGTGGTCGAGCGTCGAGCAGCAGCTCGAAGATGCCCGGACCGTCATCCTGGAGATCGACGTCCAGGGCGCGTTGCAGGTCCGCCGGCGCTTTGCCGAGGCGGTGCTCGTCTTCCTCGCTCCGCCCAGCCCCGACGCGCTGCGGGAGCGCCTGCGTACCCGCGGCACCGACAGCGAGGAGCGCATCACCGAACGGCTGGCCATCGCCGAATGGGAGCAGCGGCAGGCCGAGGCGTTCGACCACATCGTGACGAACGACGACCTGGATCGGGCAGCCGAGGAGATCGGCCGTATACTGTCAGCCAGCTCGGCTGCCGATGCCGGCGCTGGCAGGTGAGTCGCCGCCGACCGCCTTGATCTTCGACTGACCTTCGACCGCGTTCCCGGTGCCGTCGCGCCGGGCGACCTCCCCGAGGAGGGGATTCACCATCGCTACCATCGACGACCTGCTGGCCCGCGTGGACAGCAAGTACACGCTCGTGCACCTGGCGGCTCGCCGGGCGCGCGAGATCAACTCCTATTACCACTCCCTCGGTGAGGGGCTGGGTCAGTACACCCCGCCGCTGGTCGATCAGGTGGACTCGAACAAGCCGCTCTCCATCGGCCTGGAGGAAATCGCCAGGGAGAAGATCGTTCCCCAGTACGCCGGTGACGCCGAGCGGGTGGCGGACGAGCTGCTCGAGCTGGACGCCCCCACCGAGGAGGCTGAGACCGACTCCGGGGCCGAGGTGGTCAGCTTGACGCCCGCCACCGAGCTCGACGAGGTTGCTCCCGACGAGACCGGCGCGCTGGACGTCGATGTGGAGATCGCCCCCGCGGACGAGGCGGAGCCGGAAACCGGATCGGGCTGACCTCGCGGTGAGTGCTCGGTCTGCCGGCCCGCTCGCCGGCCGCCACATCCTGCTGGGGGTCGCGGGCGGGATCGCCGCGTACAAGGCGGCAAACCTCACGCGCGCGCTGCTCAAGGCGGGCGCCGACGTGCAGGTCATGCTGACCGACGCCGCCCAGCAGTTCGTGGGAGCGGCGACCTTCGAAGGCCTCACCGGTCGCGTCGTGCCGCTCGATGTCTTCAGCGACGCGGCCCAGATTCCGCATGTCCGGCTCGCGCGTGAGGCCGACGTCGCCGTGTTCGCGCCCGCCACCGCAAACCTGCTGGCCAAGTTCGCCGTCGGCCTGGCTGACGACCTCGTGAGCAGCACCTTCACCTGTCTCGACTGCCCGGTCGTGCTCGCCCCCGCCATGCACACTGAGATGTGGTCGCACCCGGCGACGCGGGCCAACGTGCGACGGCTCGCCGAGCGCGGCGCGATCGTCGTCGGGCCGGAGACCGGCGAGTTGGCCGGCGGCGATGAGGGCCCCGGCCGGCTCGCCGACGAGCAGGACCTGCTCGACGCGGTCATCGCCGCGGCCGGTGCACAGGACGGAGCGCTGCGTGGCCAGCGGGTCGTGGTGACCGCCGCCGGCACGAGGGAGCCCATCGATCCGGTGCGCTTCATCGGCAACCGTTCCAGCGGCAAGATGGGCTACGCGCTGGCTGCCGAAGCGGCGCGTCGCGGCGCGTCGGTGGAGCTCGTTGCGGGTCCGAACGCGCTGGCGACGCCGCCCAACGTCACGGTGCACTCCATCGAGACCGCACGGCAGATGCGCGACGCCGTCGTGAAACTCGCTGGCGAGGCGCACATCGTGATGAAGGCCGCGGCCGTCGCCGACTTCCGCCCGGCCGCCTACTCCGAGCAGAAGATCCGCAAGGGCGAGGACGGCTTCGAGCAGGTGCGGCTGGTCCGCAACCCCGACATCCTCGCCGAGCTCGGTGGCATGGAGGGCGACCGCCTGCTCGTCGGCTTCGCCGCCGAGACCGACTTGGAGGAGGAGCGCGGCCGTGAGAAGCTGCACCGCAAAGGGCTCGACCTCATCGTCGTGAATCGGGTCGACATGGCCGACGCCGGCTTCAACGTCGACACGAACCGGGCGGTCCTCCTGGATGCCCGGGGTGGACGGCTCGAGGTCGGCCTCACGACGAAGGACCGTCTCGCGGGGGTCGTCTGCGACGCGGTCGAGCGGCTGCTCTCCGGCCAGCCGTTGAACCCCGAGCCCGCACCTTCCGAGGGCAACGCTTCCGAGGGCGACGCCTCCGAGGCAGACGCTTCCGAGACAGACGCTTCACACGCAGTCGCTTCCGACACAGAGAGGACCACCGTCTCATGAGCCGCCGCCTGTTCACCTCCGAGTCGGTGACCGAGGGTCACCCCGACAAGGTCGCCGACCAGATCTCGGACGCCGTGCTGGATGCCGTGCTGAAGGGAGACCCGACTCCCGAGCACGCACGCGTCGCCTGCGAGACGCTCGTGACGACCGGCATGGTCGTCGTGGCCGGCGAGATCTCGACGTCCACCTACGTCGATATCGCGAAGGTCGCGCGGCAGACCGTGACCGACATCGGCTACGACCGCGCGACGGCAGGCTTCGACGGGCGCACGTGTGGGGTCATGGTCGCCATCGACGAGCAGTCACCCGACATCGCCGGCGGGGTCGACGAGGCGTTGGAGGCACGCGGTGAGCGGGACGCCGACGAGCTCGACACACTCGGCGCGGGTGACCAGGGAATGATGTTCGGCTACGCCTGCCGCGAGACCGACGTCCTCATGCCCCTGCCGATCCACCTGGCGCACCGTCTCGCCGAGGGGCTGGCGCAGGTCCGCAAGTCCGGGGTCGTGCCGTACCTGCGCCCCGACGGCAAAACGCAGGTGACCGTCGAGTACGACGGCGAGAAGCCGGTGCGCCTGGCCAGCGTGCTGATCTCGACCCAGCATCAGCCCGACATCGACACACCGACGCTGCTGCGGCCCGACCTCCTGGAGCACGTGGTCGCGCCGCTGGTGCCCGAGGGCCTGGAGTGGGACGAGCAGGACCTGCTCGTGAACCCCTCAGGGAAGTTCGAGCTGGGCGGCCCCCACGCCGACGCGGGGCTCACGGGCCGCAAGATCATCGTCGACACCTACGGCGGCATGGCGCGTCACGGCGGCGGCGCCTTCAGCGGCAAGGATGCCACCAAGGTGGACCGGTCGGCCGCCTACGCGGCCCGCTGGGTCGCCAAGCACATCGTCGCGGCTGGGCTGGCCGACCGGGCGGAGCTGCAGGTGGCCTACGCGATCGGAGTCGCCCACCCCGTCTCGCTCCGGCTCGAGACGTTCGGCACCCACCATCACGACCAACAGCAGATCCTGGACGGCGTCCGCGAGGTCTTCGATCTACGCCCCGCCGCCATCATCCGCGATCTCGGTCTGCGCGAGCCGCGCTTCGGCACGACTGCGGCCTACGGTCACTTCGGTCGCGAGGGCGAGGCGTTCACGTGGGAGCGCACAGACCGGGTCGACGCGCTGCGCCAGGCCGCGGGAGCGTAGCCAGGCGCCCACTCCCCGTGAGCGAGCAGGCGCCAGCCGAGGGGAGCGCGTTCGCCCGCGTGGTGGTGGACGTGGCGCCGCTCCATCTCGACCACCCCTTCGATTATCGCGTGCCCGACGGCGCGCGCGTCGCACCGGGTCAGCGGGTCCGGGTGGTCTTCGCGGGCCGCCGGCGGACGGCGTGGGTGCTCGAGGTGGTCGATCAGCCGCAGGTCGACCTGCAGAAGGTGCGCGAGCTCAGCCAGATCCAGGGCGACGTGGCATGGTTCGATGAGCGGGACCTGCGCCTGTACCGCTGGGTCGCGGGCCGCTACGGCGCGACGCTCGCCGCGGTGCTGCGCCATGCGCTGCCGCCACGGGTCGCCGCGGTCGAGCGCACGGCGGCGGCGCGTGGCGTGCCCGGAGTATCCGAGACCGTCGAGATGCAGCAAGCGCGCCCCGCGGCCCCGCCAGCAGAGCCAGTCCGCCCCGCTGATGATGAGCTCTGGCGCGAGATCGATGCGCGCGCGCTGCTCGCGGTGCTCGCCGAACGGGGGAAGCAGCGCGTGCCACCGGCGTTCTGGTGGCCGGGACCGAGCGCGGCAAGCGGGCGCGCCGCCCACGTCGCCGACCTGGTCCGGCGCTGTCTCGCGGCCGGCGCCTCGGTGCTCGTGCTGGCGCCCGACCCGGCCTCGGACATCCTCGACGCGGCACTGGCAGAAGCGGGGACGGCAGGTGCGGACCTGCGCGCCGCCCGCTCGGACAGGGTGCGCTACCGGGATTTCCTGCGCTGCCGTTCCGGGGCCGCGAGGGTCGCGGTGGGCGAACGCAGCGCCGTGTTCGCCCCGCTCACGGAGCTCGGCCTGGTCGTGGTCGACGACGAGGCGAACCCGGCGTACAAGGAGCGGCGCAGTCCGCGCCACCACGCCCGTGACGTGGCCCTGGCGGCGGCACGGCTGCGGGGCGCGGCCTGCCTGGTGTGCTCCGAGCTGCCCAGCGGCGCCGTCTGGCGACTGCTTCGGGCCGGCCATGTGCGTGCGCTGACAGCCGACCGCGCGAGCGTGCGGGCCGCCTCGCCCCGCGTGGAGGTCATCGACACCGGCGGAGGCCCTCCATCCCACCGTCGGACGCGGATCACCCCGCCGGCGGACCGGGCGGTCGGGGCGGGTGTCGCAGCCGGACGAGCGGTGGTGGTGCTCGCGGCGCGTGGCGGGGTCGGCGCGGCGCTGGCCTGCACCCGCTGCGGGCGGCGTCGCGCGTGCCCGGTCTGCGACGGCTCCGTCAGACCTGTCCGACCCGCTCCCGACGACGGGCGGCCTGCCTGGGAGTGCCCGGCCTGCGGGTGGAGAGGCCGACCCTTCGCCTGCTCGGTCTGCGGCGAGCAGACGACGGCGCCGCTCGCGGCCGGCGCGGGGCGCCTCGCGCAGGAGCTCGCCCGCTCCCACCCCCAGGCCGAGGTGGTGGCGATGGAGGGCTTCGATGCCGAGGGCCCCTCCCGGCGCCCGGCGGTCGCGGTCATGACCCGCGGCAGCGTCGTGGCCCGACCCCGCTGGCTGAATGGTGAGCAGGCGGCCGCGGTCGTCATCCCCGATGTCGACGCGTTTCTCAGCCGGCCCAGCGTCGACGCGGGGGAGGATGCGCTGCGGCTCTGGATGGGGGCTGCCGGGTGGGCTGACCGGGTCGTGCTGCAGACGGCGGAGCCGGCGCACCCCGCCGTGCAAGCGCTCGTGCGCTGGGACCCCGAGGGCTTCTGGCGGGGCGAGGCCGAGCGCCGAGCCGCCCTCGACTATCCCCCCGCCCGCCATCTCTTGCTGATCCAGCCGCACGAGTCCGGCGACGCTCCCACGCTGGCCGGTGCGTTGCGCGCAGTGCTGCCTGAGGACGACGAGCTGCTCGGCCCGGATCTGAGCGGAGGGCTCATGGTGAAGACCGCGGACGTGCACGTCACGCTCGCTGCGCTGCGCCCGTTAAGAGAGTCGTGGTCGCGCGCCAGCACCGCCGTCCGGCTCGACGTCGATCCCGTCGCCTACTGACGGCGTCTCGCAAGATCCGGCTCCGGCAGACGGATCTCGGATGGCGGCACCGGACCGGCGGGCAGCTCGAACGAGGCCACCACCGGCGCGTGATCGGACTCGGGGAAGAGCCGGTCGGTGGCAAACGCGACCGATTCGTCCGCCAGCGTCTCGTTGTGGATCTGCAGGTCGAGGTAGCCGCCCAACAGGGAGCGTGAGATCAGCAGATGGTCGAGCAGCTCCTCGCGCCCGTGATGGATCAACGTGAAGCGCGACGATTCGGCTATCGAGCGCGCGGTCGCGGCCAGCACCCTCGACGCCAGCTCGGGATTGTTCAGCTCGCCGATGTCACCTCCGGCGATGGTCTGCACAGGAACCTCCCCGGGTGCCGCGTTGAAGTCGCCGGCGACGGCGAGCAGCGCGTCGGTCTCCTGGTCGAAAATGGTGTCGACGAGCCGGCGGACCTCGAACGCCTGCCCGACGCGCTTCATCGACGAGAGGAAGGAGCCCTCCGCCCAGCCGGACGCGCTGCGCCACGGGGCCCACGGCTCGTCGCCCAACCGCTGGCCCTCGATCGGGGTCGGTCGGCGGGATTTCAGATGCAGGTTGATGACGTGCAGCGTGCGCCCGAACGGCAGCCGCAGGCGCGCGTACAGGAACGGGCGCTGCCAGCGCACCGCCTGCGCCTCCTCCTCGCGAGGAACGCGAGTGACCTGCTGATAGGCCGGCGGGGGCACGAGGTCGTTGCGGTACTGCTCGGCGTGCTCGATCGGATAGCGGCTGAGGAGGACCAGGTTGCGCTGGTCGTACGGCTCCCCGCGCGTGGTGCGCGTCGTCACCCGCTCGTACTCCTCATAGCCTGTCCCTTCGAGCAGGCGATCGAGCGCGAGCAGTCGCCGCGGCTCTCCGTCGCGCTCCTGCCCGTGCACCTCCTGCAGGCAGAGCACGTCGGCTCGCAGCCGGAGGAGCTGGGGCACCATCACCGCCGCGCGCCGTTCGAAGGAGGGGTCGCGCTCGTCGCGCGGCTCGTCGAGGTTCTCCACGTTGAACGTGGCGATCCGCAGGCGCATCGCCGCTCCTCTCCTCTCCCCAACAGGCTCTCGTCGCCCACCAAAGAGAGCGGCGAGCCCATGCGGTTGCTACGTCGAGGATGAAGCAGAACGAACCGTTCGAAACACCGTCCGTGCGGACACTTCCCCCATCACCGTCTGTTGTCCACACCGCGGACCCGTAGAGCGCCGAGCGGATCGTGGTGGGGGATGGCTTGCCTGGCAGCGGCGCCGTGCCATGCTGGTCGCGCACGCTCGATCAGAAGCAGGGACACATCCTGCTGATCTCCAAGGAGACAACCCGTCATGGCGCTGCTGGATGTCCGGATCTTCGGAGACCCCGTGCTGCGCGAGCGCGCGCGCGAGGTGACCGAGTTCGATGGGGCGCTCCGGCGGCTGGCCGAGGACATGCACGAGACCATGCTGGCCGCGTCCGGCGCTGCCATCGCCGCGAACCAGGTGGGCGTGCTGAAGCGCCTGTTCGTCTGGCAGCTCGAAGAGGACCGCGGCGCGTTCGTGAACCCTGAGGTGGTCGAGACCTCGGCCGAGGAGGAGGAGGGCGAGGAGGGCTGCCTCTCGTTCCCCGGCCTGTTCTACCCCACGGTGCGCCCGTTCCGGGCCCGGCTGCGCGGCTTCGACGAGCACGGCGAGCCCCGCGAGGAGGTGGGTGAGGGTCTGCGCGCGCGCATGTTCCTGCACGAGTTGGACCACCTGAACGGGATCCTCTTCATCGACCACCTCGCCCGCCACGACCGCAAAGAGGCGATGAAGCGCATCCGCGCCGGCGAGCTGGAGCATCCCCCGCCCCCGCCCGACGAGGGCGAAGAGGTGCTGTGAGCGCTGCCGGGGCGCCGCTGCGCATCGCCTTCTTCGGCACGCCCGCTCCGGCAGTGCCGAGCCTGCAGGCGTTGCTCGCCGACCCCGAGGTCACCGTGCCGCTTGTCGTCACGAACCCCGACCGGCCCAGCGGGCGCGGCCATCGGCTGGCCGCGCCGCCGGTGAAGGAGGCCGCCGTGGCCGCCGGGCTGCGGGTGCGCCAGCCGCGCCGACCGCGCGAGCTGCTCGAGGAGTTGCGCGACGAGCGCCTGGACGCCTGTGCGGTGGTGGCGTACGGCTCGCTCCTGCCGGCCGACGTGCTCGCCGTCGGGGGTCGCGGCTTCGTGAACCTGCACTTCTCCCTGCTGCCCGCCTGGCGCGGAGCGGCGCCCGTGAGCCACACCCTGCTGGCGGGGGAGCGGCGGACCGGGGTGACCTGCTTCGTCCTCGACGAGGGGATGGACACCGGCGCGGTGCTCGCCCGCGAGCAGACCGACGTGCGGCCCGGCGAGACCGCCGGTGAGCTGACCGAGCGGCTGGCGGTCATGGGCGCCCCCGCCCTGGTCGACGCCATCACACGTTTCGCGCGCGGCGAGCTGGTCGCGGAGCCGCAGGTCGGGGAGGCCAGCTACGCGCCGAAGCTCTCACCGGACGACGCGCGGTTGGACTGGCACCAGCCGGCGGAGGGGCTCGCCCGCGCCGTGCGGGCGTTCAACCCCGTTCCCGGCGCGCACACGACGTTCGCCGGCGAGCGGCTGAAGATCCACCGGGCCCGGGTCGTCGAGGGCGTGACGGGCGAGCGTGCTCCCGGTGAGGTCGTCGGGCTGGAAGCAGGAGCCCCAGTGGTGGTCTGCGGCACGGGCGGGCTGCGCCTCGACGAGGTGCAGCCGGCCGGCAAGGCGCGCATGGACGGCGCCGCGTTCGCCAACGGCTACCGTCCTGTGGGCGCCCGCCTGGGGGAGGCGTGAGCGCTGCCCGCGCGGACGCCGACGCTGCCCGCGCCGGCGTGACCGCTGAGCCACCCGGGGTCGCGGGCCGGCGCACGGCTCACCGTGTGCTGCGGCGGGTCCACGCCGACGGGAGCTGGACGGCTCCAGCCGTCGACGCGGAGCTGCGGCACTCGCAGCTGGACGAGCGCGATCGTGGGTTCGCCGCCAACCTCGCCATGGAGACGCTGCGCTGGGAGGGCACGCTCGACTGGGTGCTGGCCCGATCGCTCACTCGTGCCCTAGATCAGGTCGAGCCAGCGCTGCTCGACATCCTGCGCGCGGGCGCGTGGGAGCTGCTGTACGGGCGGGCGCCGGACCGTGCCGTGGTGGACACCACCGTGCGGGTAGCCCGCCTCGAGGTCGGCGACCGGGCGACGGGCTTCGTGAACGGCGTCCTGCGCGGCGTCGCTCGTCAACGTGAGGGCATGGCCTGGCCGTCGCCCGAGACCGACGAGGGGCTCGCGCTCGCGCTCGGTTACCCGTCGTGGGTGGCCGCCCAGGCCCGGGCCCGCTTCGGTGAGGAGGCGCCGGCAGTGCTGGAGGCCGGCAACGTCTCGCCGGGGCTGACTTTGCGTGTGGACGGTGACCGGGACGCCGCCATCGCTGGGCTGCGCGCAACGGGGCTGGACGCCGAGCCGGGGCGCTGGGCTCCCGCCGCCGTGCGTGTGCCGGGGGCGCGCCCGGACCAGCTCGGGCTGGCGCGGGACTCCTTCACGGTGCAGGACGAGGCCAGTCAGCTCGTCACGCAGGCGCTGCGGAACGCGACGGGAGAGCTCTCGGGTCAGCTCGTCCTCGACCTCTGCGCAGGGCCGGGCGGCAAGACCACCCACCTCGCGGCGCTCGGCGCGCAGGTCGTCGCGGTGGACCGCCATCACCACCGGGCGCTGCTCGCGGCTCGGCTCGCTCACCGCCTCGGGCTGGGCGCGGGCGTCACCGTGTTGACCGGAGACGCGACCGGACCGCTCGTCGCCGAGGATCGCGCGGACGCGGTGCTCGTCGACGCGCCATGCACCGGCCTCGGTGTCGTTCGCCGCCGCCCGGAGCTGCGCTGGCGGCGCAGCGCCGCTGAGGTGGGCGACCTGGCAGCGTTGCAACGACGGCTGCTGGCACAGGCCGTCAGCGCCGTGCGGCCGGGCGGGACGGTGCTCTACAGCGTCTGCACCTGGACGCCCTCGGAGACGGTCGAGGTCGTGCGGGCGGCGCTCGCCGACCACGACGAGCTCCGAGCCGAGCCGGTCGACCTCGGCGGCGCCGGGCGGCGCCTCGACGACGACCCCGGTCTGCAGCTCACCCCGGACGTCGATGACGCCGACGGCATGTACGTGGCATGTCTTCGCCGAGCCGGGTGAGGCGCCGCCGTGCACGCGCGGCAAGGCGGTAGGCTGTCCGGCACGGTCGCGCATTCGCGGCCGGACGCCTTCGGGGCAGGGTGGAAGTCCCTACCGGCGGTAGCCCGCTCGCCGAGCGGGGAGCCCGCGACCCGTCCGGTGCGACAGACGCGCCGGCGGTGGATCCGGTGCCCTCGGCTGATTCTCGGCCGGGCACTCCGGAGCCGACGGTCACAGTCCGGATGAGAGAGGGCGTGGCAGCGCGACGGCCCGCTGCGGTTGTCCGCGCGGTCGAGGCCGCCTGCCCCGGCGACGTCACGCGTCGAGGCCAGGAGGCCCGGTGATCGGGCAGAATCCGCAGGTGAACACGGGCACCACGACCGGCGCGCGCCCAGACGTCGACGAGGCGTGGATGCAACGGGCGCTCCAGCTTGCCGAACGCGGGCGCGCGACGGTCTCGCCGAACCCACTCGTCGGGTGCGTCGTCGTCGCGGACGGCGAGGTCGTCGGAGAGGGTTGGCATGCGCGCGCGGGGGCAGACCATGCCGAGGTGCTGGCTTTGCGCGCGGCGGGGGAGCGGGCGCGCGGCGCGACCGCCTACGTCACGCTCGAGCCGTGCGATCATCAGGGCCGTACCCCTCCGTGCACGCAGGCGTTGCGGGCCGCGGGGATCGAGAGGGTCGTCGCCGCGCTGGCCGACGCCCACCCTCAGGCTGGAGGCGGCGCACGCACCCTTCGGAACGCCGGCATCGACGTCGAGCTCGGATGTCTCGCTATCCGTGCTGAGCGGCAGAACGAGGTCTTCCTGCACGGCCTGGCGCAGCGCCGGCCCTTCGTGGTGGCCAAGGCGGCCACCAGCCTCGATGGGCGGACCGCCGCAGAGGACGGCAGCTCGCAGTGGCTCACCGGACGCGACACGCGTCGGCGCGCTCATCTGCTGCGGGCGCACGTCGATGCGGTCGTCGTCGGCTCGGGCACGTACCTGGCTGACGCCCCTCGGTTGACGGTCCGTCTCGACGGCTATGAGGGTCCGCAACCGTTGCGCGTCGTGCTGGATCGGCGTGGTGCGCTGCGACCCGACGAAAGCTGGCTGCACCACCGCGGTGAGCTCTCCCAGCTCATAGCCGTGCTGTGGGAGCGCGACGTGCGCAGCGTACTCGTCGAGGGCGGCCCGACCGTCCTGGGCGCGTTCGCGCGAGCCGGGCTGGTGGACAAATGGGTCGTCCACCTGGCGCCTCTCCTGCTCGGCGAGCGCGGGCTGCCGCTGATCGCGGGGCCGTGGGCGCCCCGGCTCGACGCCGCCCCTCGGCTCCGCCTGGAGACCGTCGAGCGCGTCGGGGACGACACCGTGCTGACGCTGTATCCGAGGGCCGCGTAGATGTTCACCGGGATCGTCGAGGAGCTGGGCACGGTCGCGAAGTTGGAGGTGGGCTCCGGCGGCGCCTTGTTGGCGATCACCGCTGAGCGCGTGCTCGCCGATACGGGCGAGGGCGACTCGATCAGCGTGAACGGGTGCTGTGTCACGGTGACCCGACTGCACGAGGGTGCGGGCGGCTTCGACGTCGATCTCATGGGCGAGACGCTGGCGCGCACGGGCCTCGGAGCGCTGCGGGAAGGCGACCCGGTCAACCTCGAGCGGGCGCTGGCCGCCGGCGGCCGGCTGGGCGGGCATCTCATGCAGGGTCACGTCGACGGGGTCGGTCGCGTCACCGACGTCGAGGCCGAGGAGGCCTGGACCTTGATGACCGTGGTCCTGCCTGGCGAGCTTTCGCGCTATGTCGTCGAGAAGGGCTCCGTCGCGCTCGACGGCGTCTCGCTGACGGTGATGGGTTGCGACGGCGAGAGCCTGAGCGTCGGGCTCATCCCCCACACGCTGGCCGTCACCACCCTCGGTCGCCGCCGGCCAGGCGACCGGATGAACGTCGAGGTGGACGTGCTGGCCAAGTACGTCGAGCGTCTGCTCGGCGCCGGTGTCGCCAGCCCATACGAGGCTGGACTCCAGGAAGGATGACCATGTTCGCGACAATCGAGCAGGCACTCGACGCGCTGCGGCGGGGGGAGCCCGTGATCGTGGTCGATGACGCCGACCGCGAGAACGAGGGTGACCTCGTCGCGGCTGCCGAGACCATCACGGAGCGGCAGGTCGCGTTCTTCGTGCGGCACACGTCGGGGGTGATCTGCGTCCCCCTGGAGGGCGAGCGGCTCGACGCCCTGCAACTCCCCCAGATGGTGAGCGCGAACACCGATCCCCGTGGCACCGCCTACACGGTCAGCGTGGACGCGGCGGGGATCACCACGACCGGCATCTCCGCCGCGGACCGGGCCGCCACCATCCGCGCGCTCGTGGATCCGGCCACGCGACCCGCCGACCTGCAGCGTCCCGGTCACGTCTTCCCGTTGCGCGCCGCGCCGGGAGGCGTGCTGCGCCGGGCCGGTCACACCGAGGCGGCGGTCGACCTGGCGCGACTGGCGGGGCTGGCGCCCGCCGGCGTGATCTGCGAGATCGTGAACGACGACGGGACGATGGCGCGTCTGCCCGAGCTGGCCCCGTTCGGCGAGCGTCACGGGCTGCTCGCGATCGGCATCGCCGACCTGATCGCCTACCGCCGCCGCCACGAGCAGCTCGTGCGACGCACCGCCGAGGCGACGATCCCAACCCCCTACGGCGAGTTTCGGGCCATCGGCTACGCCGGCACGCTCGACGGCGTCGAGCATGTCGCGTTCCTGCGCGGCCAGCCTGAGCACCAGCAGGACGTCCTCGTGCGGATGCATTCCGAATGTCTCACCGGCGACGTGTTCGGCTCGCTGCGCTGCGATTGCGGCACGCAGTTGCGTGACGCGCTGCGTCAGATCGCCGAGGAGGGTCAAGGCGTCGTCGTCTACATCCGCGGCCATGAGGGCCGCGGCATCGGCATCACGCACAAGCTCCAGGCCTACAAGCTGCAGGACGCCGGGAGGGACACGGTCGAGGCCAACATCGACCTCGGCTTCCCCGCCGACTCGCGCGATTACGGGACGGGCGCGCAGATCCTGGCCGACCTCGGCCTCTCCACGCTGCGGCTGCTCACGAACAACCCCGCGAAGCGCGCCGGCCTGGAGGGCTACGGGCTGCAGATCGTTGAGCGCGTCCCGATCGAGACGACGCCGACGACGGAGAACCTCCGCTATCTGCAGACCAAGCGCGACAAGCTCGGCCACGAGCTGGCGCGCGTCGAGCGCACCATCGAGGCTGTGGACGAGGGTTGAGGCCCCGCGCCGACCGGCCGGGCCTTTGAGGAAGGGATGACGGCATGCACGTGCACGAGGGCAGCTACGACGGCGCCGGCCTGAGAGTCGGGCTGGTCGCCGCGCGCTTCAACGAGGTGGTCGTCCGTCCGCTCGTCGACGGGGCGCTGGACTGTCTGCGCCGCCACGGTGTCGCCGAGGACGCGATCACGCTGGCCTGGGTGCCCGGCTCGTGGGAGCTGCCGGTCGTGGCGGCGCGCCTGGCCGCGAGCGGCGAGCTCGACGCCATCATCTGCCTCGGGGCGGTCGTGCGCGGCGAGACCACCCACTTCGACTACGTCGCTGGGGAGGCCGTCCGGGTCGGCGCGATCGCCGCGCAGACCGGCGTCGTCATCACGAACGCGGTGCTCACGACCGAGACCTTCGAGCAGGCGGTCGACCGGGCTGGCGGCAAACGGGGGAACAAGGGCTGGGAGGCCGCGCTCGCCGCGATCGAGACGGCGACGCTGCTGCGCGACCTGCCCGCCGCACCGAAAAAGCTCGCGGATCCGCGAGTTTCTTCAGACTGAGGGCGGCGAGCGCCGCGCGGAGGGGCGCGGCACACGCAAGAACTCGCGGATGCGCGAGCTTTTGCAGCGACACGGAGGGTGGCGCTGCCGAGGGAGCGACGGTGCAACTGGCGCGGACTCTAGATCTAAAGCCGCGTGGGGGAGGCGCCGACGGGCACAGCAACCGGCGCGCCGAGAGGTTGGCGCGCCCGAGCCGAGTAGGACGTTGTATGCAGGCCCTCGTCACCGGACTCTGCGCGTTGCTGGGGCTGGTCTTCGGCTCCTTCGCCAACGTCGTCATTCACCGCCTGCCCGAGGGCGGCTCGGTGGTCAGCCCGCCGAGCGCGTGTCCCGGCTGCGCGCGGCGGATCGCCCCGCGCGACAACGTCCCGGTGCTCTCCTACCTGTGGCTGCGCGGGCGCTGCCGGCATTGCGGCACGGCGATCAGCGCCCGGTATCCGCTGGTCGAGCTGGGCATGGCGGCGGTCTTCGCGGCCGTGGGCGTGCGCGTGGGGGCGGACTGGGCGCTGCCGGGCTTCCTGCTCTTCGCCTGGACGCTCGTGGTCGTGGCCGTCATCGACGCGCGCACCCGGCGGATTCCGAACCGGCTGACCTACCCCCTCACGCCGGCGCTGCTCGTGCTGCTTGGGCTCGCGGCGGTGCTGGTCGGTCAGCCCGGCGCGGGTGCGCGCGCGTTGCTGGGGGGACTCGCGAGCTTCGGCGCGCTCCTGGCACTCGCCCTCATCAGCCCGCGTGGCATGGGGATGGGCGACGTGAAGCTCGCCGCCTTCATCGGCGTCGGCCTGGGCTATCTCGGCTGGGGGCACGTGCTGGTCGGCCTGGCGGGGGGCTTCCTGCTCGGCGGGTTCGTCGCCGTCGCGCTGCTGGTCAGCGGACTACGCACCCGCAAGGACGCCATCCCCTTCGGTCCGTCGCTCGCGTTCGGGGCGCTGGCGGCGCTGCTGGCGGGCGATGCGCTCATCTCGACCTATCTACGGGTCTCCGGCCTCGCCGCCCTGGGCTCGTGACGCCTGCACGGGGCACGCTTTCCTCATCGCGCTGATCGTGTCCGCCGACATCCGGGAACTCCTTGCGTCGCGGTGGCGTCTACCTTGGAGTGGGATTCGCCGAGGGAAGGGGACGTCGATGAGCGCACCAGATCGGATGAGTGCCGGGTCGTTGCGGGGCGCCGCGGCCGTCGCCGCCTTCGTCATGCTCTCCGGTTGCGCGGGCGCCGCGGAGAGCAGTGCCGGGGCCGTCCCGGCAACCCCGTCGCGGACTGGTGCCCCGGCAGCCCCGTCGCCGACCGTACCGACCACTGTTTCGCCGACGCTTCCCTCGGTCGGCGCGGACCTTGACGGACAGGCAAAGACCATGTTCTCCACCGCGATGATGCGGCGCTTGAAGGCCGATGTCGTTCGCCGCGCTGGTGTCGACGAGGATGCGATCGAGGTCGTGACCAGGCGTCGCCGGACGTTCAGCGATGGCTCCCTGGGCTGCCCGGAGCCCGGCAAGGTCTACACTCAAGCGCTTGTCGAGGGTGCGCAGGTGATCCTGGCCGTCGGCGGGCAGCGCTACGATTACCGGATCTCCGACCGCGGCAGCTTCAGGCTCTGCGAGCAGCCGGGTGGCGGGAAAGGCCCGGGTCTGACCCCGAAGCCGTTCCCCAGCGAGCTCAAGGGTGGCTCGACCGAGCGCCCCTGAGCTCGCTGGACGAAGTCGGCTAGCGGCGGAGGCGCACCAGGTCGGCTTGGGGCGGTCCGCTGTGGTTGTTCGCGTTGACGATCATGTAGCCGAGCACCGGTGTCTCCGCGAGCTGCTCCTGGTCGACACCGGCTGACCACTCGATGCGCTCGCCGCCGCCCAGGATGAAGAACTGACCGGTTTCCACGGGCTGGTCGATGACGTTGAACGCCGATCGACCGTCGACGATGTCGTCGGGGAAGCCCTCCAGGGAGAAGACCCCGGCCACGTAGGTGAAGTCGGCGTTCTCCATGTCGACGCCGAGGGTGTCCGGCAGGAACGGCAGGAGAACGTGGGAGGTGTTCAGGCCGCCTGCGGCGAAGAACGCGACGATGATCTCGCCGGTCGACAGATCGACCGTGAACGAGCCGAGCCGCCCGTCGAACGCACCAAGGATGGGTCCGAGGTCGAAGCCGATGACTGCGTAGTCGTCCGTGCCGTCCTCGTCGGTGTCGATCAGGACATCCCATTCGTTCACCGCCGGGTTGGAGACCCGGCTGTGGGTGTTGAACGCGAAGAAACCGATCGCGGGATCCTCCCCGGCGGCGGGGAACGCCTGCACGCCGACGGCGCGCACGTCCGTGGTGGGGCTGTCCTCGTTCGGGTCACGCATGCCGAGCGCGTACACGTCCGCGGTGCCGGTGACGTCCGAGCGGTTGCGCGTGCGGAAGTCGACGCTCTCCTGGCCATCCTTGAGGTTCACCTTCAGCGGCCGGGTCTGCACCGCCGATGTCGGGTCGGGCACCGCCAGGTAGGGGACGCGTAGATCGCTGGCGTCGCTGCCCAGGAAGACCGGGACGATCGGCTCGACCAGCACGGTGCCGGAGACGGTCTGGAAGGCCGGCGGCTGCGCCACCGGGTCGACGTGCAGTCGCAGGCGCACCGTGGCTGAGCCGTTCGCCGGCACCGTCACCCGGCTGGGTTCCACCTGCACCTGCGCGGCGCCGCCGGCGTCGGTGTCGGCGTCCACCGAGGTCGTGTAGGTGACCTGCTCATCGGATTTGTTGTGCAGGGTGATCGTGCGTGACCGGCTGATCGGGTCATCGAACTGGATGTAGCCGAAGGCCGCGCTGGCGCTGCCCGGCTCGGTGGTGGCCACCACCGGGGTGCGCACCGCGTCCGCCGGGTCAACCAGGCCGGAGCCGGCACGGACGGTCGAGTAGCCCACGATGTCGCCGGGGTTGGCGGTGTTCACGATCGCGGCCTTGGCTTCCTCGACCGACCAGTCGGGCCGCGCCTGGCGGTGCAGGGCGGCGACGCCGGCAACGTGCGGGGACGCCATGGACGTCCCGGAGAGCCGGAAGCCCTGGTTTCCGCTGCCGACGAAGGCCGAGTTGATGGAGACGCCCGGAGCGGTCAGGTCCGGCTTCGGGAAGCTGTCGCCGTTGCGCGGGCCGTTGGACGTGAACCCGGCGAGGGTCCGGAACTCGGGATTGTCAATCACGCCCCCGTCGGTGATCGTGCCCTGCTCGCCGTCGCCTTGGGTGAAGAAGTCGGCCTGCTCAGGCGTTGCGCCGAGGAAAGGGATGTCGACGTCAGGGATAAGGCCCTCGACCGGCGGCGGGCCCTCCTCGTTGTTGATGAAGACCACCGCGACCGCGCCGGCGGCCTGGCCGAGGATCGCCCGGTCGATGCGCGGGCAGATCCCGCGGAAGGTGACGAGGATGTCACCGGGAGCAACGATGTCGTAGTCCGATTCCTGGCAACCGAGCGCCTCGTTGATGTCCGTTGCCGGGTCGTCCTGGAGCACTCTGATCGTGCCGGCGATCGGCTCGGACACGTCCGCGCCGTTGGAGTTTTGCAGTGTCTCGGTGCCCTGACCCTCGATCGTGACGTCGGCGACGTCGAGGGTCTCGATCGAGTTCATCGCGGCCACCGAGATGGCGCGGGTCGCGGAGCCGGGTGAGCCGGTGAGGTAGTTGGCCGCACCGGAGTTGCCCGCGGAGGCGACCACGATGACGCCGGCCTTGGCGGCGTTGTTCGTCGCCACGGCGGTCGGGTCGTCAGAGCGGCCGGCGGGCGAGCCGAGGCTCATGTTGATGACGTCGAGGTCGTGCTCGACGGCCCAGTCGATGGCCTCGACCGTCACGTCGGTCGAGCCCTCGCAGCCGAACACCTTCAGCGCGTACAGCGTCGCCTCGGGCGCGACGCCCGGGCCGACGTTGAAGTCGTTCTCATACGTGGACGGGTCGTACGGTCCGGTAAAGGTGCTGCCATCGGCGAGCACGCCCAGACCCGCCGTGGTGCCCGAGACGTGGGAACCGTGGCCGTTGCAGTCGAGCGGGTCCGGGTCCGGCTGCGGGGTGTTCACCGTGGGGTTCTCGCTCGAGGCGTCGTAGCTGTTGCCGACGAAGTCGTACCCGCCGGCCACCTTCGCCGTCGGGAAGGTGTCGCCCTCGATAGCCTCCGGATCGTTGGACTCGTACGCCTCGACGGTGCCCGGACCGCCGAAGTCGGCGTGGGTGTAGTCGATGCCGGTGTCGATGACCCCGACCTTCACGTTCTTGCCGGTGAGGCCGAGGTTCTCCCAGACCTGCGGCGCGCCGATGAACGGCACGGAGGTCGCGTTGGTCGGCTCGAACGTCTGCAGGTCGCGCACTGCGCGGGCACCGGGCAGGTCGGCGAGGCGGGAGAGGTGCTTCGCCGCCACCTGCACCTTGATCCCGTTGTAGGCGTCCTGGACGGTCGACACCACATCGCCGCCAAGGGCCTCGATGTCATCTTTGATGCGGTTCTGCTGCGCCTGCAGGTTCTGGCGGATGGCTCGTTCGGTCGAGCGCGAGAGCGTCTGCCCGCGCTGCTCGACGCGGGCCTCGCGCACGGCGACCGGAGCGCCCTCCATCTGCACCATGACGGTGAGCACGCGGGTCGGATCGGCCATGGCCGGCATGAGCCGAGCGTCGATCCCACTCAACGGGATGCGGTCGAACGACTTCGTCTCGGCCGGCTCGGGCTGAGCGGCGGTCGCCGCTGGGACGAGCCCGAGCAGCAGGAGACAGGTGAGCACCAGAGGAAGCATTCTTCTCGACACCGACAGCTCTTTCGCACGATGGACCTGAGCGCACGGCACGCGGTTCCCACCGTGGCGTGCCGTTCTTCAAATGACGCCGGGAACCGTAGACCGACACGACTGTGGAAGCAAGGCCAACGGGCGAGCGCATCACAGCTCACCCTTTCGCTGGCGACACCCATCATCTCAGCAACTGCCAGCACCGCTGTGAGCACCGCGTCAGGTGGGGCGGTCCGCGGACCACCCCACCTCGTGGTTCGGGGGCTAGGATTGAACCGTGGCAGGGTTGATCGCCCTCGCCTCGCGTCCCGAAACCTCGCACCCGGAGTGCTGCCGTGAGTGATACCGCCGCCCAGAGCCAGCCAAGCGAAGAGGAGCTGCGCGCGTATCTGGAGCAACTGCGCGACGCAGACGTTGTCGAGATCGTGGCGCAGGCGTACTCGATGATGGCCACGGGCGCCGAGGTGAAGCTCGGACGGCCGGACGCGCGCCTGCTCATCGATGCGCTCGCCGGCTTGGTCCAGGCAACGGCAGAGCGTCTGCCCGAGCAGCTCGGTCAAGGCATGCGCAGCGGGCTCTCCCAGCTTCAGATGGCGCAGGTGCAGGCGGAAGGGCAGGCCGGGAGTGGGCAGCCCTCGGACGCTCCGGCTGGCGGTGAGCCGGAACGCGCCGGCGGCCCGCCCGGCGAGGCCGGTGCCCGACCTGGTGGCCAGCCGGGCGAGCAGCCGACGCAGCGGCCGGGCGGCGCACCGGGCGAGCAGTCGATGACCGACCGGCTCTGGATCCCCGGTCGCGGCCAGTAGGAGGCGAGGCCGGCCACTGTGCCGCGGTTGGAGGAGCGCGCTCGTCAAGACTCCGCGCCTGCTGGCGGCGTCCGCGTCCGCTATACTGCGACGCTGTGCCGCACGAGCGGCGCCGAGGCCAGGCTGTTTGCTCGCGCGCAGCGCGCCGGCTGCCTCCATAGGCTGCCTCCCCCGGGCCGGTTTCTGCACTCACAACCGGGGAACGGCTCACTTGCCGCAGTCGCACGGGGTCAGCCCGTCGTATGAGTTCAGCAGGCGCTCGCGTTCAGCGAGGAAGAGGTCAGGACCCACCATGCCAAAGCAGAAGACACACTCCGGCGCCAAGGACCGCTTTCGCGTGACCCGCAACGGCAAGGTGCTGCACCGCCACCAGAACAAGAATCACATCCTGGAGAAGAAGAGCAGCCGTCGCAAGCGCCGGCTCGACGGCACGAGCGAGCTGACGGGCGGCGACAAGCGCCAGGCGCAGCGGCTGCTCGGACGCAGCTGACGGGGTCCACCGCGACGAGGTGAAGGAGCGACAGAGATGGCACGCGTAAAGGGCGCGGTCCACGCGCGCAAGCAGAAGCGGACCACCCTGGATCGGGCGCGCGGCTACCGCGGCGCCCGCAGCAGGCGCTACCGGATCGCCAACGAGACGGTGATGCACGCGCTGCGCTACGCCTACCGTGACCGGCGCCAGCGCAAACGCGATATGCGCCGCCTCTGGATCACCCGTATCAACGCCGCGTCCCGGCAGCACGGCCTCTCGTACAGCCGACTCATGAACGGATTGAAGCGGGCGGAGGTCGAGGTCGACCGGAAGGTGCTGGCCGACCTCGCGGTGCGGGACGCGGACAGCTTCGAGCGTCTGGTGGGGGTCGCGAAGGACGCGTTGCACTAGATGACGCCCGTGGCGCCGATCGCGCGCTCTCTCCTGGCCCACTGACGCTGACACATGTGGGCCAGCGATATGATCACGAGCACACGCAACCCTGCGGTTAAGGCCGCCCGTCGGCTTGCGCGCCGGTCCGAGCGTGACGCCACCGGCAGCTTCCTTGTGGAGGGCGCCAGGGTGCTCGAGGAGGCGGTCGCCTTCCTGCGTACGCTCTTCGTCGCAGCCGACGCGGATGAGCGAGAGCGCGCGCTGGCCACGACGGCCGAGCGCGCCGGCACACGGACGGTCGCCGTGAGCGGGCACGTGCGCGACGCGCTCGCTCAGACGGCGACCCCCCAGGGGCTCGTCGGCGTCGCCTCGTTGCCGGCCGCGTCCAGCCTGCCGGCGCACTCGCGTCTGGTCTTGCTCTTGGACGAGGTCGCCGATCCTGGCAACCTCGGCGCGATCGTGCGGTCCGCCGATGCCGCGGGCGCGGACGCCGTCCTCGTGACGTCCGGCAGCGTCGATGCGCAACATCCGCGCGCCGTGCGTGCGTCCGCCGGTTCGCTCTTCCATCTGCCCGTTGTCCAGGGTCTCGCCTTCGAGCAGGCGCTGCGGCTCTGTGTCGAGCGCGGCTTGCGGACGGTCGCCGCCGACGCGCGCGCGAGCGAGCCCTACACGGAGGTGGACCTGTCACAACCAAGCGCTATCGTCCTTGGCTCCGAAGCGCACGGAATGGCGCCCGAGCAGCTTGAGCGCTGTGACCTCGTCGCGGCCGTTCCCATGCGCACGCCGGACCGCGAGCCCTACACCGGAGAGGCCGAGTCGTTGAACCTGGCGGCCACCGCGACGCTCTTCGCCTTCGAGGCGGCGCGGCAGCGCGCGCTCGGTGTCGAGGTGGCCACGTGATGCGCGAAGGCCGCCTCCAGATGCTCGAGCTGCTGCCCGATGCCACGGTGGCCGTCGGCTCCGACGGCGTGGTCTGCTACGCGAACGGGCTGGCCGCGCGGCTCCTCGAGCGCCCCGGCGGTCTCGACGGCCTGCCCGTCGAGCGGGCTGTCCCGCTCTCGGACGAGACCGGTCGCGACTGGTGGCAGACGGTGCGCCCGCTGGAGCGACCGCCCCGGCTGCTGCCCCGCATCCCCGAGCAGCAGCTGCGGGTGACGAGCGCGGCCGGCCGGCTGCGCGCGGTCACCGTCACCGGCGCCAGGATCGACGGTGACGCGGAGGTGGCGCTGGTGCTCACCCTGCGCCGCGCCGACCGGCGCCGGCGGGTCGACGAGGCGCGACGGGACCTGGTCTCGACGGTGAGCCACGAGTTGCGCGCGCCGCTCACCAGCGTGAAGGGCTTCACGAAGACGCTGCTCGCGAAGTGGGACCGGTTCTCCGACGCGCAGAAGCAGCAGATGCTCGCGACCGTGAACGAGGACGCCGACCGGGTGACGCGGCTGTTGACCGAGCTGCTCGACGTCTCGCGCATCGACGCGGGTCGGCTCAGCCTGCACCGGCTCATGATGGATGTGGAGAAGATCGTCGAGCGCGTGGTGGCGCGCACGGCCGTGCACGACGGCCGCCGTCCGGTGCATGTGGTTGTGGACGGCGAGGTGCCCCGGTTGTACGCCGACCCCGACAAGGTCGAGCAGGTGCTGTCCAACATGGTCGAGAACGCGCTGAAGTACGGACAGGGCACCGTCTCCATCACGATCGACGCCCAGACCTACCCGGGGGAGGTCTGCGTCAGCGTCTCCGACGAGGGCCCACCCATCCCGTCGGAGCATCTTCCTTTGCTCTTCACGAAGTTCTTCCGAGCCCCGGGCGAGCGTCATCCCGGCACCGGCCTGGGGCTCTACATCAGCAAGGGGGTCGTCGACGCCCACGGCGGTCGGATGTGGGTCGAGAGCGTCCCCGAGAAGGGGACGCACTTCCACATGACGCTCCCACAGGGTGGGCTGGAGCTGGCGGGGATCGACCTGCCCGGCATCCGGTCGTCGGCGCCGCGGACGTTGGGAGGCGGCACATGAGCGGGACGAGCGACGTCAACGCTGAGCTGGAGCGCCTGCGCACCGAGGCGCTGGCTGTGCTCTCAGCAGCTGGCACGCTCGCCGAGCTGGCCGGCGCCAAGTCCCAGCATCTCGGACGGCGCTCCGACCTGGCCGAGCACCAGCGCAGGCTGGGACAGCTCGACGAGGAGGAGCGCCGTCGGCTGGGTGCCGCGCTGAACCAGCTGCGCGCCGAGCTGAGCGCGGCGGAAGGCGAGCGTCGCCGCCAGCTCGAGGGTGAGCGCGACGCCGAGGTGCTGGCCGCCGAGGCGCTCGACGTCACGCTGCCGCCGCGTACTCCCTCGCGCGGCAGCCTGCACCCCATCCACGAGACCATGGAGGCCATGGTCTCCGCGTTCGTGGCGCTCGGCTACGAGTCGGTGACGGGACCGGAGGTCGAGAGCGACTGGTTCAACTTCGAGGCGCTGAACATCCCCGCTGATCACCCGGCGCGCTCGCTGTGGGACACCATCTATCTGGAGGAGCTGGCAGGTGAGGCCGGGCCGACGTTGCTGCGCACCCACACCTCACCCGTGCAGGCGCGCACCATGCTCGAGCGGCCACCGCCGGTCTACGTCGTGGTGCCGGGGCGCACCTTCCGCCAGGACACGCCCGACGCCACCCATCTGCCGGTCTTCCACCAGCTCGAAGGGCTCGCGGTCGACATCGACCTCTCGTTCGCCCACCTGCGCGGCACCCTGGCGGAGTTCTGCCGCACCATGCTCGGTCCCGAGACCCGCATCCGCCTGCGTCCGGACTACTTCCCGTTCACCGAGCCGTCCTGCGAGGTCGACGCCTTCCACCGCGGTGAGTGGATCGAGCTGCTCGGCGCCGGCATGGTCCATCCCAACGTCCTGCGCAACGTCGGCTACGATCCCGACCGCGTGCAGGGCTTCGCCTTCGGCATGGGCATCGACCGTTTCGCCACGCTCCGGCACGGGCTGGACGACATGCGGGTGCTCGCGGCGAACGACGTCCGCTTCCTGTCCGTCTTCGTCTGAAGCGTCTCCACCGAGGAGCATCGCGTGCGGGTCCCCCTGAGCTGGCTGCATGAGTTCGTCGATCCTGGCCTCGAGCCCGAGGCGCTCGCCGACGTGCTCACGAACGGCGGGCTGGAGGTCGAGGCCATCCTGCGGCCGACCGCGGGCACGCGCGGGGTCGTGGTCGCCGAGGTGCGCTCGGTCCAACGGCTCGAGGGCAGCGAGAGGCTGCAGCTCGTCGAGGCCTTCGACGGCCAGCGTGCGCAGGAGGTCGTCTGCGGGGCGGCGAACTACGTCGCCGGCGACAGGGTCGCGTGGGCGCAGCCCGGCGCGGTGCTGCCCGACGGGCTGGAGATCGGGCGCAAGCAGCTCTTCGGGGTGACGTCCAACGGGATGCTCGCGAGCATGCGCGAGCTCGCGCTCGGGGACGACCACGCCGGCATCTGGGTGCTCGAGCCTGACGCGCCGGTGGGTGCGGCGCTGGACGAGTGGCTCGACCTCGACGACGTGGTGCTCGACGTCAAGGTGAACCCGGACCGCGGTTACGCGAACGCCGTCCTGGGCGTGGCACGCGACGTCGCGGCGCTCACCGGTGCCGAGCTGCGCACACCCGACGAGCCGCCCCCCACGGAAGGCGACCCCGGCGTGCCGGTCAGCATCGCCGACCCCGAACGCTGCCCGCGCTTCGACGCGCGCTCGCTGGCCGATGTGACCGTGCGGCCCTCCCCGGCATGGCTGCAGCGCCGGCTCGCGGCCGCGGGGATGCGCCCTCGCTCTAACGTCGTGGACGCGACGAACTACACGATGCTCGAGCTCGGCAACCCCATCCACGCCTACGACCGCGCGCTGCTCGCCGGCCCGCGCATCGAGGTGCGCACCGCCCGTGCCGGCGAGACGCTGCTCACGCTCGACGGCGTCGAGCGCGGCCTGGACCCCGACGACCTGCTCATCTGCGACGACGACGGGCCGATCGCGCTGGCCGGGGTGATGGGCGGGGCGAGCACCGAGATCAACGACGGCACCCGCGACGTGCTGCTCGAGGTGGCCAACTTCTCCGCCGGCACGGTGCTGCGCAGCGCCCGCCGTCACAAGCTCTTCACCGAGGGCTCGACCCGGTGGGAGAAGATGGTGCCCCCGGAGACCGCGCCGCTGGCGGCCGCGCGCTGCGCGGTGCTGATCTCCGAGCTGACCGGCGGTCAGGTCACCGGCGTGGCGGATCACTACCCCGCGCCCCGCACGCGCCCGACGATCCGGCTCTCACCGCGCCGGGCCCGCAGCCTGCTCGGTCTCGAGCTAGGCGACGAGGAGCAGGCCGCGCTGCTGGAGGCGCTCGACTGCGCGGTGACGCTGGCCGACGGCCGGCTGGACGTCGTGCCGCCACCGTGGCGGCCCGATCTGGAGCAGGCCGCGGACCTGTGCGAGGAGCTCGCCCGTCTGCACGGCTACGAGGCGGTGCCCGAGCGCCTGCCCGCGACCGGTCGGGCGGGCCGGCGCAGCGCCGAAGACGACGCGCGCAACGGGGTGCGCCGGGCTCTGGCCGGAGGCGGCTGGACCGAGGTGGTGGTGCAGCCCTTCATCGCGGTCGACGATCTGGAGGCGATGGGCTGGGACCCCGAGGACCCACGACGAGCGCCGATCGCGCTGCGGAACCCGCTCTCCCGCGCCGAGTCGGTGCTGCGGACCAGCCTGCTGCCGGGGCTGTTGCGCACGCTGCGCTACAACGCCAACCGCGGTTCCGCCGATCTCCGCCTGTTCGAGGTGGGTCGGGTCTTCCGCCGCCCGACTGAGGCGGAGCCCGGCGCGCCGGGCGGCCCCGGCGGCACCGTCCTGCCGGCCGAGCCGCAGATGCTGGGTTTGGCCGCGTGCGGGCAGTTCGAGCCGGCCCGCCACGACCGGCCCAGCCGCCCGGCGGATCTCTACGACCTGCTCGGCGCGTTCGACCTTGGACGGCGGGTGCTCGGCCGCACGCCGTTTGAGGTGGTGCCTATCGCCAGCGCGCCGTACCATCCCGGCCGCGCCGCCCAGCTCATCCTGGACGGCCGCTCGCTCGGCACGGTCGGCGAGCTGCATCCGCGTCTCGTCACCCAGCTCGGTCTGCCCGAGCGCACGCTGGCGGGCGAGTTGCGTCTGGACTGGCTCGTGGCCGGCGGAGCGGCGGTGGCGCGTGGGTTCGCGCCCTCCGCGCTGCCCGCGCTGCGCTTCGATGTCGCCGTGCTGGTCGACGACGACGTCCCGGCCGCAGCGGTCGAGCGGGCCGTGCGGGGCGCGGTCGCCGACCGCCTCACCGCGTGCGAGCTCTTCGACGTCTACACCGGCCCGTCGGTGGGGGAGCATCGGCGCAGCCTGGCCTACCGCATCGTCCTCGACGACCCCGTCCGGCAGTTGGAGGCGGCCGATGAGGCCGCGGCGATCGCGGCGATCGAGCGGCGCGTCGAGGAGGAGGTCGGCGGCCGCCTGCGCCGCTGAACTGGCCGCGTCGCGCTCTTTATTGTATGGTCATGCATCTGGTTGCATAGAATCGGGAGCGCAGATGGATATCGGCATCGTCGGGGGTTCGGGCTACGGGGGCGCCGAGCTGCTCCGTCTGCTGGACGCCCATCCCAGCCTGAAGGTGCGCGCGGTGGCCGCGGGTCGGGCGGCGGGTCGGCGGGTCGGCGCGGTCTTCCCCCACCTCGAGGGTCTCGAGGTGGCCGACCTCACCATGGGCGAGAGCGACCCGGCCGTCTTCGCCGGTCTCGACCTCGTCTTCCTGGCCACGCCGGTCGAGGCGAGCCTCGCGCTCACCGGCGCGCTGCTGGATGGAGGGAGCCGCGTGGTCGACCTCTCGGCGGCGTTCCGCCTGGACGCCGCGACGTTCGAGACCACCTACGGTCTGGCGCATCCGCTGCCGGCACGCACGCCGGCGCCGTTCGCGCTCTGCGAGCTCTTCCGGGAGCGGTTGCCGCAGGCCGACCTGGCGGCCGTGGTCGGCTGCTACGTCACCGCCTCGCTGCTCGCGCTCGCCCCGCTCGCCGGCGTGGTCGACCCGGCGAGCGTGGTCGTGAACGGCATGTCCGGAGCGAGCGGAGCGGGCAAGAGCCTGCGCGACGATCTGCACGTCAGCCACGCGGTCGGCAACGTCGCCGCGTACGCCGCCCCGCGGCACCGTCACCTGGCCGAGATCGCGGGCGTCTGGCAGGCGTGGCACGGCGGAGCCGGACGCGTGAGCTTCACGCCGCATCTCGTGCCGATGGCCCGCGGGTTGCTCGCCACGGTGGTCGCGGACGTCACCGTCGAGGCGGTCGATCTGCATGCGCGGCTCAAGCAGCACTACGAGTCTGAGCCCTTCGTCACGGTGCTCGACGAGGGCGCCTGGCCGGCGACCACTCACGTCGTCGGCGGGAACGCCGCGCACCTGGGGCTCGCGGTCGACGAGCAGGCCGGACGCGTCGTCGTCTCCTGCGCCATCGACAACCTCGTCAAAGGCGCGTCGGGACAGGCCGTGCAGGCCGGGAACCTCATGCTCGGCCTGCCCGAGGGCGCCGGGCTGACGCCGGCGGGCGTCTACCCGTGAGCGCGGCCGTGAGCCCGATGGGCACCTACCCGTGAGCGCGGCGATCAGCGCGCTGTCAGGCGGGGTCTGCGCGACGCCGGGCATCACCGCGAGCGGTATCGCGGCGGGCCTGAAGGCTTCGGGCGAGCTCGATCTCGCGCTCGTGGACGCGGGCCGGGCCGTGGCGGCCGCCGCGGTGCAGACCCGCAACCGGGTCCAGGCCGCCCCAGTCGTGCTCACCCGCCGCCACCTGGCGAACGGGCGGGCCCGCGCGGTGCTGTTGAACGCCGGCAGCGCGAACGCGTGCACGGGGCCGAACGGGATGGCGTTCGCCGAGGAGTCGGTGCACAGCGCCGCCGCGCTGCTCGGCTGCGACGCGACCGACGTGCTCGTCTGCTCGACCGGGGTGATCGGCGAGCCGGTCCCACGCGCGGCGTTCCTGGAAGGGCTGCAACCGCTGGTCGAGGGCCTCGACGAGTCAGGCGGTGCGCGCGCGGCTCGGGCGATCATGACGACCGACACCGTGCCGAAGGAGGCGGCCGTCTCGGTCATCGACGGGGCCGGGTCCTGCGTGGTGGGCGGGATGGTGAAGGGGTCCGGCATGATCGCGCCCGCGATGGCGACGATGCTGTGCGTGCTCACGACCGACGCCGATGTGCGCGGGCCGGTGCTGCAGTCGCTGCTCGACGCCGCGGTCGACGAGACCTTCGGCCGGATCTCGGTCGACGGCTGCCAGTCCACGAACGACGCGGTGCTGCTACTCTCGACCGGCGCCGCTGATCCGCCTCCTGCGCTGACCGCGTTCACCGCGGGCTTGAGGACCGTCTGCGCCGAGCTCGCCGAAGCGGTCGTGCGCGACGGCGAGGGCGCCAGCCGGCTGGTCCGCATCCGCGTGAAGGGCGCCACGCGTGAGTCCGACGCGGTCGGCGTAGGCCGGGCCGTCGCCAACAGCGTGCTGGTCCGCACCGCGATCGCCGGCGGCGACCCGAACTGGGGGCGTGTGCTCGCGGCGGCGGGGGCGGGGCCGGTCGACTTCTCACCCGAGCGGGTCGGCGTCGCCTTCGGCGGTGTCACCGTCTGCCGGTTCGGCGTCGCCGCGTCGTTCGACCGCGGGCAGGCGGCTGCGGCGCTGCGCGGGCCCGAGGTGAAGCTCACGGTCGATCTGGGCGCCGGACGGGCCGAGGCCACGTTCCTCACCTGCGACCTCACCCACGACTACGTCACGATCAACGCGGAGTACACGACATGAGCGGCGGATGATCACCACGACGCTCACCGACCGCACGAAGGCGGCGCAGAACAAGGCGCGCGTCCTGCGCGAGGCGCTCCCCTGGATCACCCGCTGGGCGGGCCGGACCGTGGTCGTGAAGTATGGCGGCAGCGCCGCCTCGGACGCGACCGCGCCCTCGTTCGCCGCCGACATCGCGCTGCTGCACTCGGTCGGGCTGCGGGTCGTGATCGTGCACGGCGGCGGGCCCCAGATCTCCGAGCTCTCCGAGCGGATGGCGCTGCGGCCCACGTTCGTCGATGGCCGGCGCGTCACTGACGACGCCACCCTGGCCGTGGTGAAGATGGCGCTGCTCGGCCAGGTGAACCCGTGGCTCGTCGGGCTGGTGCAGGCCGCTGGCGCACCCGCCGCGGGTGTGGCGGGCACGGACGCGGGGCTGGTGCGCGCCGTCGTGGCCGACCCCGCGCTCGGCCGCGTGGGCGAGGTCGAGCGGATCCAGACGGGACTGCTCGACTCGCTGCTCGACGACGGCGTCGTCCCGGTCGTCGCCACGATGGGCCGCACCGCCGATGGGGTCGAGGTGAACATCAACGCCGACACGGTCGCCGGTGCGATCGCCGTGGCCCTTGGCGCGGACAAGCTCATCTACTTGAGCAACGTCGCGGGCCTGTACGAGTCGTTCGGGACCGCCGCGTCGACGCTGCTGAGCGAGGTCGACGCCGGCCAGCTCGAGCGCATGCTCGCCGCCGACGACGTGCACACCGGCATGCTGCCGAAGATCGCGAGCATCATCGCCGCACTCGACGGCGGCGTCGCGCAGGCGCACCTGCTCGACGGGCGCATCGAGCACGCGCTGCTGCTGGAGATCTTCACCGACGAGGGCATCGGGACCATGGTGGTCCCGGGCAGAGAGGCCGCCTCATGACCGCTACCACGTCCGAGCACCTTGCGGGGCCGAGCTCCTCCGGGGCGCCGGCTCTCGCGGAGATCCGCGAACGGGAAGCGGCGGCGCTGCTACCGACCTACCGCCGGCAGCCGGTCGCCTTTGTCGCCGGTGCCGGCGCGCGGCTGGAGGACACGGCCGGCCGCATCTACCTCGACTTCCTGTCCGGCCTGAGCGTGACCGCGCTCGGGCACGCGCGTCCGGAGGTCGCCGCGGCCATCGCCGAGCAGGCCGCCCGGCTCGTGCACACGTCCAACCTCTTCTACACCGTGCCGCAGATCGAGCTCGCCGAGCGCCTGCGCGCGCTGCTCGGGTGGCCCGACGGCAAGGCGTTCCTCTGTAACTCCGGCGCCGAGGCGAACGAGGCGGCGCTGAAGCTCGCGCGCCGCCACGGTAAGCGCCAGCACACCGACAAGGTGAACATGGTCGCGCTCGAGGGCAGCTTCCACGGCCGCACCCTCGGCACGCTGCCGGTGACCGGCAATCCGGCCAAGCACGCGCCGTTCGAGCCGCTGGGCGACTGGGTCACCCACGTGGCCCACGACGACCCCGACGCCCTCGCCGCCGCTGTGGACGAGCGCACCTGCGCCGTCGTCGTCGAGGTCGTCCAGGGCGAGGGCGGCTGCCGGCCCGTCAGCGACGAGCTGCTGCTCGCCGCGCGGTCGGCGTGCACGCGGGCGGGCGCGCTGCTGATCGTCGATGAGGTCCAGACCGGGCTCGGCCGGCTGGGGAGCTGGTTCGGCTGGCAGTCCACCGCGCTGGCCGGCGACGCGGACACCCAGCCGGACGTGGTCTGCCTGGCGAAGGCGCTCGGCAACGGGCTGCCGATCGGGGCGATCGTCGCCCGCGGCCAGGCAGCGAAGGCGTTCGGACCGGGCGACCACGCGACGACGTTCGGCGGGGGACCGGTGGTGAGCGCCGCCGCCCTGGCCGTCCTGGAGACGCTGGAGCGGGAGGGCCTCGTCGCGCGCGCGGCCGCCGCGGGCGAGGAACTGAGCGCGGCGTTGAAGGCCCTGGTGGCGAGCGCGCCGCTCGCCGCCAGCGTCCGTGGCCGGGGTCTCTTGCAGGCGCTCGTGCTCGACGCGCCGGTCGCCGCCGAGGTGGTCGCCCGCGCGCTCGACCACGGCCTGATCGTGAACGACGTCGCGCCCGACGCCGTCCGCCTGGCGCCCCCGCTCATCATCACCGACGCCGAGCTCGACGAGGCGGTGCGGCGCCTCGGTGCGGCGCTCGCCGACGTGGACGCGGGAGGATCAGCGTGACCAAGCGTGACTACCTCACCGTGGCCGAGCTCTCCAGCGAGGAGCTCACGCGCCTGCTCGACCTCGCCGACGAGCTGAAGGCCGACCGGCGGCCGCGCGACGACCTCGCGGGCCTGTCGATCGGCATGATCTTCGAGAAGCCCTCCACCCGGACGCGGGTCTCGTTCGAGGTCGCGATCACCGAGCTCGGGGCCCACGCGGTCGTGCTCGGCGCGGCGGAGCTGCAGCTCGGTCGCGGGGAGACGGTCGAGGACACCGCCAGGGTGCTCTCGCGCTACCTGCACGCGCTCGTCGTGCGCACGTTCGCCCAAGAGCGGCTCGAGACGCTCGCGCGGGCCGGCTCGATCCCGGTCATCAACGCGCTCTCCGACGCGGCGCATCCCTGCCAGGCGCTGGCCGACCTGCAGACCATTCGAGAGCATCGCGGCGGCCTGCGGGGCCAGCGACTTGTCTACGTGGGCGACGGCAACAACGTTGCTCATTCGCTCCTGAGGGCCGGGGCGCTGGCCGGCATGCACGTCGTGATCGGGACTCCGGCCGCGTACGCCCCCGACCCGGCCGTGGTCGACGAGGCCGCCGCGCTGGCGTCAGCCACGGGCGGGAGCGTCGCCGTCACCGCCGAGCCGCTTGAGGCCGTGGCGGGCGCCGACGCCGTCTACACCGACGTCTGGACCAGCATGGGTCAGGAGGCCGAGAGTCGGCAACGGTTGCAGGCGCTGGAGGCCTTTCGGCTCACGACCGATCTGCTCGCCGAGGCGGCCGACGACGCGCTGGTGCTGCACTGCCTGCCCGCGCACCGCGGCGAGGAGATCGCCGCCGAGGTCATCGACGGCGAGCACTCGGTCGTCTGGGACCAGGCCGAGAACCGGCTGCACGCGCAGAAGGCGCTGCTCCTCATGCTGCTCGGGAACGGGGCGCCGCGTGCCTGACCGCACGGCGCGCGAGCACCGCCATCGGCTGCTGCGCGGTCTGGTGGCGCGGTACGAGGTCGCGTCACAGTCCGAACTCGTCGCGCTGCTCGCCGAGGCGGGCGTCGAGGCCACCCAGGCCACCGTCAGCCGCGATCTCGACGACCTCGGCATCCGCAAGCTGCGCGGCGCCGACGGGCGCAGCGCCTACGCGCTGGGAGAGCAGGGTGGCCTGGAGCAGGTGCTGCGCCAGTTCGTCATCCGCATCAGCTCCAGCGGCAACCTCGCCGTCGTGCACACGCCGCCCGGAGCCGCCTCCGCCGTCGCGAGCGCGATCGACGCGGCCGGTCTGCCCGCCGTGCTGGCCACGCTGCAGGGCGACGACACGCTGCTCGTCGTCGCCGAGGAGCCCGCCACGGGACGCGAGCTCGCCGCGCAACTGCGCGACCTCAAAGAGTCCCATCCCGACCTGTCCCGCACCGTGAAGGAGCCGACCCCGTGACCTCCGCAT
>JBBSMR010000038.1:0-34652 GCA_038233095.1 Euzebyales bacterium | reverse complement strand
TCATCCTGGTCTGAACTACTCGGCGGCTCGGTCTTCTCTGAGCTCTTCTCGGACTTCTCGGCCTTGCGCTCCGCCTTTTCGCGCGCCTTCTCGGCCTCCCGCTCCGCCTTCTCGGCCTCCTTCTCCGCCTTCTCCCGCGCCTTCTCCGCCTTCTCCCGCGCCTTCTCCGCCTTCTCGCGCGCCTTCTCGGCCTCCCGCTCCGCCTTCTCCCGGGCCTTCTCAGCCTTCTCCTGCTTCTCGGCACCATGCTCGCCGGCGGCCGTTACGGAGTCTCCGGAAGGGGGAGAGATGGCAGGCTCAGCCGAGACAGCCCCCGCGCTCACCATGGACAGCAAGACGAGCAGGACGAAAAGATGCACAACACGACGCACGTTCATGGATCCCCCAACGCTTCCGCCAAAACAGACTTGGCGGGATCCTTGCACATATATGGCGCCAGCACCAGGGAGCGCCGCGTAGCCTTGGCGCGGGCGCGCGACACACCCGATCATTGGAGCGCAGCATGGAGCTTGTCTATCCACCGATCATCGCTGGTGTCGTGGGCCTCTTCTGGGTCATGAACTGGAAGGTGACCGTCGAGGGGGCCGGACAGATCCCCACGGAGGGGCCCGCGCTGATCGCCACGAACCACATCGGCTACCTCGACTTCACCTTCATTGGCTACGCCACACGGCCACAGCACAGGTTTGTGCGGTTCATGGCTAAGCGGGAGATCTTCGACCACGTCCTCGCAGGTCCGCTCATGCGAGGCATGAAGCACGTGCCGGTGGACCGCTTCGGGCGCGCGACCGACGCGTTCCGTGAGGCGGTGGAACGCCTCGAACGCGGCCAGGTGCTCGGCCTCTTCCCCGAAGGCACGATCAACCGGTCGTTCGTGCCGGGGGCGGGCAAGACCGGGGCGGTGAGGATGGCCGCTGCCGCGGGCGCTCCCCTCATCCCGGGCGCCGTGTGGGGCAGCCAGCGCCTGCTGACGAAAGGACGTCCGCCCAATTGGCAGCGAGGCGTCGCGATCACCGTCGCGTTCGGTGAGCCGCTGCATCCCGATCCCGACGATGACACGGGGGACGTGACGCGCGCGCTCATGGACCGGATCAGCGTGCTCGTTGAACGGGCCGCGGACGGCTATTCGCAGCAACCCGCCGGCGAGGCCGACCGCTGGTGGCTGCCCGCGCACCTGGGAGGCGACGCCCCAACCGTCGCAGAAGCCGACGAGATGGCCACCGCCGAGCGCATTGAACGTCGCCGCAAGCGACGCGCCCAGCGGGGCTGAAAGCGCCCGCCTTTTGGCGGGCGCCCTGAGGCGTCAGGCCAGCGCGGTGGTTCGCTCGGGATCCAGCTCGTAGCGTTCGATGGCCTCGGCCACGGTCTCGCGCTTGATGTCGCCGGTCTCCGCCAGCTCGGCCAGGGCTGCCACGACCGTGGATTCGGCGTCGATGCGGAAGAGGCGGCGCAGCGCCGGTCGCGTGTCAGAGCGACCAAAGCCGTCGGTGCCCAGCACGGCGAAGGAGCGCGGTACCCACGCCGCGAGGAGCATCGGCACGGCCTTCTGGTAATCGGTCACGGCGACGACCGGACCCTCGGTCTCCTCGAGCGCCTGCGTCACATACGGGGTGCGCTGCTCGTCGGTCGGGTGGAGACGGTTGTGGGTCTCACACGCCAGGCCATCACGGTGCAGGCCCACCCAGCCCGGCACACTCCACACATCCGCGGCCACGTCCCAGTCCTCGGCGAGCAGCTCCTGTGCCCGGAGGGTGTTCGGCATCGCGCTGCCGCTCGAGAGCAGTTGCACGCGATGTGACCGCTCCTGCTCCGCGGCCTTGTACCGGTAGATGCCCTTCTCGACCAGGTCCTCGTCGAGCCCCTCCGGCATCGGCGGTTGCGCGACGGGGTCGTTGTAGACCGTGAAGTAGGCCATGACGTCTTCGGGGTTCTCGCCGTACATCCGCTCGAGCATGCGCTCGGTCAGGATGGCGATCTCAAACGCGAACGACGGGTCGTAGGTCACGACGGCGGGGTTCGTGGCGGCCATGAGAATCGAGTGGCCGTCCTCGTGCTGCAGGCCCTCCCCGTTCAGGGTGGTCCGCCCAGCCGTGCCTCCCATGAGAAAGCCGCGTGCGCGCTGATCCCCGGCTGACCAGATCGAATCGCCGGTGCGCTGGAACCCGAACATCGAGTAGAAGATGTAGACCGGCACCATAGGCTCGCCGAACGTTGCGTACGAGGTCCCGGCCGCGGCGAACGAACCCATCGAGCCGGCCTCGGTGATGCCTTCGTGCAGGATCTGGCCGTCCGTGGCCTCCTTGTAGGAGAGCAGCATCTCGCGGTCGACGGACTCGTAGCGTTGGCCGTGCGGCGAGTAGATCTTCTGCTTCGGGAACAGCGAGTCCATGCCGAAGGTGCGGGCCTCGTCGGGGATGATCGGCACGATCCGCGGGCCCAGGTTCTTGTCCTTCAGCAGGTCTTTCAGCAGGCGCACGAACGCCATGGTGGTGGCGATCTCGTTGCCTCCGGAGCCTTGCTTCAGCTCACCGTAGGTGTCATGGCCTGGCAGCTCGATGGTCTTCTGCAGGACCACGCGCCTCGGGATCAGCCCGCCGAGCTCCTTGCGCCGCTCCATCATGTACTGCATCTCGTCGGAGTCCTCGCCCGGGTGGTAGTAGGGCGGCAGATCGTCCTCCAACTGGTCGTCGGAGATGTCCAGATAGAGCCGGTCGCGGAACTTCTTCAGCGCCTTCTGGGTCAGCTTCTTCATCTGGTGGGTGGCGTTGCGGGCTTCGAAGTCCGGCCCGAGCGTCCAACCCTTGATCGTCTGCGCCAGGATGACCGTTGGCCGGCCCTGATGCTCCACGGCGGTCTTGTAGGCCGCGTAGACCTTCTGGTAGTCGTGGCCGCCGCGGTCCAGCACCGGCAAGTCGTCTTCGGTCATGTCCGACTCGTCCAGGATCCTGCGCAGCTCGTCGGAGTCGAAGAAGTGCTCCTTGATGTAGTCGCCGCCCTCGGCCGAGTACGTCTGAAACTGACCGTCGGGCGTGTCGTTCATCTTCTGCACGAGCGCGCCGGTCTCGTCCAGCGCGAGCAGCTTGTCCCACTTGCGTCCCCAGACGACCTTGAGCACGTTCCAGCCCGCGCCCCGGAAGAAGGACTCCAGCTCCTGGATGATCTTGCTGTTGCCGCGGACGGGACCGTCGAGACGCTGCAGGTTGCAGTTGATGACCCAGGTGAGGTTGTCCAACCCCTCGCGCACCGGCACACCCAGCGCGCCGAGCGCCTCCGGCTCATCCATCTCGCCGTCGCCGAGGAAGGCCCAGACACGGGAATTCGACGTATCGGCGATGCCACGGTTCTGCAGGTACCGGTTGAAGCGCGCCTGATAGATCGAGTTGATCGGCCCGAGCCCCATCGAGACTGTGGGGAACTCCCAGAACTCCGGCATGAGACGCGGGTGGGGGTAGCTCGACAGGGAAGGCGACTGTGTCTCCTGCCGGAAGTGGTCGAGGTGCTCCTCCGTGAGCCGGCCCTCGAGAAAGGCGCGTGCGTAGATACCTGGCGAGGCATGGCCCTGGAAGTAGATCTGGTCGCCGGGCTGTTCGTCGTCCTTGCCGCGGAAGAACCAGTTGAAGCCGACCTCGTACAGCGAGGCCGCGGAGGCGTACGTGGCGATATGGCCACCGACGCCGATCTCGGGCCGATTTGCCCGCGTGACCATGACCGCGGCGTTCCACCTGATGAACGCGCGGATGCGCCGTTCGATGTGCTCGTCACCGGGGAATTCCGGCTCGTCCTCCACCGAGATGGTGTTGACGTAGTCGGTCGACGTGAGGGCGGGGACACCGACCTGGAGATCACGGGACTGCTGCAGCAGTCTCAACAGCAGGTACCGCGCCCGGTCGTTGCCCTCCTCGGCGACGACCGCTTTGAGCGACTCGATCCACTCCTTCGTCTCCCGCGGATCGTGATCGTGGAGATAGGAGAGCATCCCATCGACGCTGACCGGGTCTGGAAGCTCCCGTTCCTGCTCCTGTACGTCCTCTGCCATGACGCCTCTCCTCGGCCGACGGAACCTGCTTGCAGCCCTTCCTACCCTAGAACGCGGGCCTGCTATGCGGCAGGGTTGAGCGGATATTCCGGACCTGGTGAACGGTGACCGAGCGAGGTGAGGTCAGTGAGCGAAGCCCGGTCCATCGAAGTCGCCGAGTCGGGCGAGCTCGGACAGCGCATGCCGCTCCCGGGCCTTGGACTCCCGCTCGCGCAGACGTTCGGGCAGCGCGTCGGGATCGCCGGGGTGGCCGAGTGCGATCATCGCCACCGGGTCGTGATGCTCAGGCAGCCCGAAGGCGGTGGACGCGCCCTCGACATCGAAGCCGCCCATCTGGTGCGCCACGAGACCGAGGGCGACTGCCTGGAGGCAGAGCGCCATCGACGCGGCGCCCACGTCATGCAACGCGACCCGGTTGGGATCGTCGCTGTCGGGCCAGGTCGTGCGGACCACCGAGAGCAGGAGCACCGGCGCGGCGCGCGCCCAACTGTTCCCCCGCTTCAGCAGGTCGCGGGCGGTCTGGCGCGCGGCGGGCACCGTCTCGTCGAAGACGAGGTAGCGCCACGGCTGGGCGTTGCCGCTGGACGGCGCCCAGCGCGCCGCCTCGAACACGCGCAACAGCAGGGAGTGGTCGACCGCGCGCTCCGGATCGATCGCGCGGGCGCTCCACCGGCCCGCCACGCTCGCCAGGATCTCGTGGTCGGCGGGAGCCCGGCGGGAGGCGTCATGAGTGGTCGTCTCAGCAGTCATTGCGTCGCAGTGTAGGCAGATCGAGTGAGTAGACAGCGGGATGCACCAGCAACGGTCAATCCCATACCCGGTCGAGCCGCCAAGCCCCGGCCTCATGCACGAGCTCGTAGACCCCGCTGGAGGGATGACCGTTGCGAGCCTCGACCCGCCACAGGTCGCGTTGCGGCAGCTCGACACCGCCTCCGGACCAGTACGCGGCGTCCTCACGCCAGTGGCCCAGCACGGCCATCACCTGGTAGGTCGAGCCTCTCCAACGGAACGAACGCGGACCGCGGAGAGGCTCCGCCACCACATCGACCGCCTCGCGGTACCGCTTCGCCATGGCTGCTGTCCTCCTCACAACGGGCTACCGACCATGCGCCGGCGATGCGCCGGCGTGCGTGGGAAGGAGCACCGGGTGGCGGCCGGAACGTGCCTTCCCTACACGTCCCGACCGCTCCCGGGTCAGAACCGAACCTTCGTGAACGAACCTCCGTTCGTCGAACTCAGATTCGATCTAGGCCCACCGTACGCCCTCTCCCCTGCTCCGTCAACCCCGCCGGCAAACACAACGTGAACCCGGTGTGCACTGTGCGCACCTGGTGCACATGCAAGCGGCGTCGCCAGACTGACGGCGTCGTATCTACGGGCCGGCGGGCTCGACCGTCACGCGGTCAAGGAAGCGCGCGGCGACGGCGCGTGGCTCCCGTCCCGCCTCCACGGCGGCGTTCAGTCGCGCGAGCGCGACGGTATCCAGCAGCCCCGCCACGGCTTCCAACGTTCGGCGCACCCGCGGCCGGTCCGCCGTCGAGCCCTCACGGACGACGGGCGCCACGATGAACGCCGGGAAGACCCGCAGATCGTCGGCGACGGCCACCAGGCCTCGTCGGGCCGCGGTGCCCGAGGTTGCCGTTGCCAGCCCGGCGAAGCACTCCCCCGCTGCCACGGCCGTGATCGCCTCGTCCTCTGCCCGCTCGACCACCTCGACCTGGTCGAGCGCGATCGCGTACTCCTCGGCCAGCGCCTGCAGGCCCGCCGGACGGCGGACGAAGTCCTTGTCCGCGCACAGCCGTCGCTGTCCGGTGGAGAGTTCCTGAGCGAGCCACGTCATGCCGCGCTGAGCGCCACGCGGAGGAAGGTCATCGGCGCGCACGACCAGCCCGAGCGTGGCGTTCGCGGCCGATGGTCGCAACCAGACCAGATTCGTGTCCTCATCGGCCCGGCTGATGCGCTCCCACGACTCGGCGGGATCGGCCGGCGGCGCCTGCTCCCCTCTGCCGAGGGACCAGGCCGCTCCGGTGTAGTCCCAGTAGGCGTCGATCGAGCCGATCAACGCGTTGCGACGCAGCGACGGCGTGCCGCCGAGCCCCTGCTCGAGGCGGACCTCCGCCCCCGCGCGTCGCAACGCCTCCCACGTCAGAGCGGCCAACACCTGCTGTTCGACGGTGGAGCCCACACCGACGACGACCGTCTCGGACTGCGGTTCCTCGGCCTGGGACGCCGTGCACCCGGCGAGCGCGAACACGAGCCCGACGAGCCCCGCCGAAAGACGCCGCCAGCTCACGCCACTACCACGCTGGGTCGGCGAGATCCAACCCGTTCAGACGATGCTCGAGCCGTCCGAGCTCGATCGCCACCGCCTCGAGGTCACGGGCGATCCGCACGTCGAACTGGGGATAGAGGATCTGAAAGCTGGTCTCCGCGGCGCCGATCTGCCAGCCGACCTCACCACAGAACTCGCCGAGGTCGAACTCCCAGGTGAAGAGCGCCTCCTCGCCGTAGTCGTGCACCCACTCCGTGAGAAAGCGGTTGGGCTGGCGGGCGTACTGCAGCACGCCCCGGCGGTCACGTTGGCGCAGGACAAATCCGAGCGACTGCAACCCGGAATAGAACTCGTCGGTGGCCATGCTCGAACCACGGTAGCGCCCCGTCCCGCGGCTGGTCGTGCCAAGCGCGACACGGCCTCCGCTGATTCGGCGGGGGCCTTTCCTACACTCAAGCGCCCGAACACCCTTGAGAGGGACGACCCGCCAGGTGCAAGACCCACGCACGAGCTCGGCGTACCAGGAAGGCTCCGCCAGCGTGTCGGTGGCCTTGGCGCCACACGCCGGTCGCCTGCTCGGTGGCCGCTACCGACTGGGCGCCCGGCTCGGCGCCGGGGGCATGGCCACGATCTACCGGGCCCACGACGAGCGGCTCGACCGGGCGGTCGCCGTGAAGATCATCCATGCCCATCTGGCTGATGACCCGGATCTCGTGGCGCGCTTCCGCATCGAGGCCCGGCACGCGGCCAGCCTCTCCCATCCCCATATCGTCAACATCTTCGACCAGGGGGCGGCGGACCTGCCCTACATCGTCATGGAGCTGGTCGATGGGCCGTCGTTGCGGGCGGTGCTGCGCGCGAACGGAAGGCTCGAGCCCGGCCAGGCGCTGGCCATCGTCGAGCCGCTGTGCGCCGCGCTCGACCACGCTCACGCGGCGGGTGTCGTCCACCGCGACATCAAGCCCGAGAACGTGCTCGTCGATCGCGAGGGACGACCCAAGGTGGCCGACTTCGGGATCGCCCGGCTGACCGCGGCGACGAGTCACACGCGCACCGGAATCATCGTCGGCAGCGTCCACTACGTCGCTCCTGAGCTGGTGGACGGTCACGAAGCCACGCCGGCCAGCGACCAGTACGCGCTCGGTGTCGTGCTCTACGAGCTACTCACCGGAGTGCGCCCGCTGCAGGGTGAGAGTCCGATGGCCATCGCCCTGCGGCACGCACGAGAGCCGCTGCCCGCGCCCAGCGCCGTGGTGGCCTCCTGCCCGGAAGCGGTCGACGCGGTCGTCGCCCGCGCCGCGGCGCGTGACGCCGGCGAGCGCTTCGAGACGTTGGCGCAGCTGGCCGAGGCGCTCCGGGCGGCGGTGCCCGGCGGGCCTTCGAAGGTGGTCGTGCCGGCGCCACACGACGACGTCCCGGGTGCCGCGCCGCTCGTCATCCCGGCCGAGCAGCCCACCATGCGACAAGCCCGGCTGCGCCGGCGCGCGGGCCGGCTCACGCTCGCCGGCGTGATCATCCTGCTCGGCGTGCTGCTCGGCACGCTCATGGCCTGGAACTACGTCGTCGCGCCGATCACACCGGTGCCACGCCTGGAAGGCCTCGACCAGGCCGAGGCGCTGGCGCAAGCACGCGGCGCGGGCTTCGCGCTCAAGGTCGATGACCGCCGCTTCAGCCTGCGGACCCCGGCCGGCGGGGTGCTCGCGCAGCGGCCGCAGGCCGCCACGGCGCGCCGCAAGGGCAGCGAGCTCAGCGTCACCGTCTCGCGGGGGCCGCGCCAGATTCAGCCTGCCGACGTCAGCGGGCAGCCCGTGCGCGGTGCGCGGCGCGCCCTCGAACTGCAGCGCTTCGACGTGGCGGTCAGGCGGCGCTTCTCCGACCGCGTCCCCGCCGGCCGGGTCATCAGCCAGCGGCCTGGCCCGGCCGCCGCCGTCGACGAGGCCTCGACCGTCGCGTTGGTGGTCTCTCGCGGCGTCGAGCAGGCTGGCGTGCCCGACCTCATGGGCCGCGAGCAGGAGCAAGCTGAGCGCCTGCTGGCCGAACGCGGGCTGAGCGGCGTGTTCGCGGGCGGCTACAGCGATGAGCAGCCCACGCCAGGGACGGTGGTCTCCCAAGCGCCCGCTCCCGGCACACGCGTCGACAAGGGCGCCGAGGTCGAGGCGACGGTCAGCCTGGGAGCGCTCACCATCGCCGTGCCCGACGTCCGCGGTCACAGCGTCGAGCAGGCGCAGGCGGACCTGGAGAGCGCGGGCCTGGCGGTGAACGTGGAGGGTCAGGCGCGGCCGACGTTCGGTCCGTTCAAGCAGGGTCAGCTCTTCGTCGTCGAGCAGCAGCTGCCTCAGGCCGGTGAAGCCATCCAGCGCGGTGAGACCGCCACGCTGTACACGTTCAACCAGTAGTCACGCCGAAGTGCGCATTCATCTGGCGGGCACGGCCTCGATCTGCACCTCGCTGATCGTCGCGTCGTCGTAACGCTCCCCCTCGTACACGCTGCGAACCTGCAGCCGCACGCGGCGGGTCCGCACCGGCTCGGGCAGGTTGACGGCCAGGGGCCCCTGGCGGTCGAGCAACCGCACCGTGTAGGCCCGCCCTCCCGCTCTGATCCTCAGCATCTGCACCCGGTTGTTGTCGGCGTAGATCGCGTCGTCGCGCTGCCACCCGTTCCAGATGAGCAGCCGCGCCACGGGGACGGGTGCGCCGAGCTCCAGCTCGAGCCACTCCCCGGTTCCGTCGCCGGGCGCCGCCTCGTTCCACGCCGTCGCGGTATCACCGTCGACAGCCCGCTCTGGCCCGGTCGCCGAGCGTGGCGGGAGTGCCGATGACGCCCGTGCGCTAATGATGGGGACCGAGCGTGCCGCACCGGGCGCTGGGCTGGGCTCAGCGATCGCGTTGGCGAAGGGACCGAACCCCCGCGCGGAGACCAGGAAGAAGAGCGCTGTGAGCAGCGCAATCCCGCTCAGCGCCGTAGCGAGCAGCAGTGCGCGCGGCACGCGGTACCGCGTCTCCTCAGACGGCGCCACGGGACGGGCTGGGGGCGGCGGCACGGCCCCAACGGGCGCGGCGTCGCCCAGCTCCTGATTGCAGATGCCGCAGGCGCTGCGGCTGGCCGCGTTCGACGCTCCACAGTGGGGACAGGCGATCAGGCGAGACTCCGCCGCGGCGGTCCACAGTGGTCGCGCGGGCGACGTCCGCGTGAGCGGGGCGCCGCAGGCGGTGCAGAATCTGCCGGAGGAGACGGTCGCACGGCATCGGGGGCAGACGACGGCGCCGTGCTCGCTCAGCGCAGCACCTCACGCAGCGCCTCCGCGGCCCGGCGGCAGCCTTCGGGCGACACATCCGGATGGGTCACCAGGCGAACCGTGCGCGGGTCCATCGCACCGGCTAGCACCCCGCGCTCGCGCAGCACTGCCACGAACGCGGGCGCGTCGACGTCGTTCAGGTACACGATGTTGGTTTGGACCTGCTCGAGCTCGACCAGCCGCGGAGCGACCTCGGCGACGACCTCGGCCAGAAGGCGCGCGTGGGCATGGTCCTCGCTCAGCCGGTCGACCATCTGCTCAAGCGCAACGAGTCCCGCCGCCGCCAGCACCCCCGCCTGTCGCATCGCGCCGCCGTAGCGGTGACGCCACAGGCGCGCCTCGTCGATGGCGTCGGCGGCGCCGACCATGAGGCTGCCCACCGGCGCCGACAGCGCCTTGGAGACGCAGAAGCTCAAGCCGTCGACGAGACTGCCATAGGCCGCCGCCGCGACACCCGAGGCGACGACGGCATTCCAGATGCGGGCGCCGTCGAGGTAGAGCGGCAGTCCCGCGGCCCCCGCGACGTCGCGGACCGCTTGGAGCTGCTCCAGGCTGTAGTAGGTGCCGCCGCCACGGTTGTGTGTGTGCTCCACCCAGACAAGCGAGGTCGGGGTGAGCGGGAAGTGGTCGCCGCGGATGGCACCGGCGACCGCGGCGGCGTCGAGCAGGCCCCGCGTCCCCGGCACGGTGCGGAACTGCACCCCCGCGAGCAACGCTCCCGCTCCCCCTTCGTAGTTCACGATGTGAGAGTCGGCTTCGACCAGGACCTCGGTGCCGGGACGGGCGAGCACGCGCAACCAGAGCTGGTTGCACATCACGCCGCTGGGGCAGAACAGCGCGGCCTCCTTGCCGAACCGCTCCGCCGCGGTCTCCTCCAAGCGGCGGATGGTCGGGTCCTCGCCGTAGACATCGTCACCGACCTCGGCGTCGGCCATCGCCTTGCGCATGGCCGGTGTGGGCCGGGTGACCGTGTCGCTGCGCAGATCGACGGTCATGATGCGGGGCAGATGAGCGACGTGTCGCGACCGGCGAGACGCAGCATGCGCATGGCCGCCGCGTTCAACCGGCGCTCGCTCAGCTCGCCGGACCGCACGGCGGCGACCAGGTGCGCGCGCATCGTGCGGGCCTGCGTGCCGTCGGTGACGAGCACCGCGTCCGCGCCGGCTTTCAGCGCCTCGACCGCGGCCGGCCCGAAGTCCCATCGGTTGTGAACCGCTCCCATGCCAACCGAATCGGTGATCGCCACGCCGTCGAACCCGAGCTCCCGCAGCCGATCGTAGGCCCAGCCCGACATGCTCGCGGGGCGCCGGCCCAACGCGGGATAGGTGACGTGTCCCACCATGACCGCCGGCACGTCGGCGTCGATCAGCCGGCGGAACACCCCGAGCTCGCGCGCCAGCTCAGCCGGTCCGACGTCGGAGCGTACCCCGCCCGAGTGGGGATCGTCGCCGGTGGCGGAGCCGTGACCGGGGAAGTGCTTCACCGTCGGGATCACGCCCGCTGCCGACAGTCCGGAGGCGAAGGCGCGCGCATACCGGGTCGCCACGCCCGGCTCGCTGGAGAACGAGCGGTCGCCGATCACGCCGTCAGACGGCCCCGTGTCCAGATCCGCGACGGGAGCGAAGTCCCAGTCGATGCCCAGCTCGTCGAGCTGCGCTCCCAGCGCGCGTGCGTCAGCGCGGACCTCGGCGGGAGCACGGGTGCCAGCGATCGTGCGGGGGCTCGACGTGGCGCCGATGAGCTCGCGGAAGCTGGAGACCCGACCCCACTCCTCGTCGGTGGCCACGAGACCGCCGCGCGCCGAGAGCGCGTGTGCGAGCGTGCGCGCCTGCGCGGGGTCGGTCACGTTCGAGCCAGTCAGGAAGCTCGCGCCCACGCCGAGCTCGACGAGCTCGGCGACCAGCGGAGCACCCGGGTCGGTGACGTCGGGCAGGCCTGTGACGAGCGTGAGCGCCGCCCGCTGCGCGAGCGGCGCCGGCGTGCAGGCGGGAGCCGATGGCTGCGACGTCGTCGCGTCTGTTCCCACCGCCGCGCCGCTCGGTGTCGGCAGCGCCATCGGTGCCGACGGCTCGGCACGCGGCTCGACGCTTCGCACCGCCGCCGTGGTCGGTCGCGCCGCACCGCCCGCGAAAGCCAGGCTGACCGCGACCCCGATGCAGAACCCCAAGAGCAGAACACGCATGGACACACCCTAATGCGACGGAGGTCCTCCTCCCGCCATCCGGTCGACGTAGGCCTGGCCGGAGAGCGAGCGTATCGCCGCCATGAGGCCGTCCGTCGCGGGTCTGACCGCGTAGCTGCCGTCGGGTTCACAAAACGAGCTGAGGTCGAGCGACGCACTGAACCGCAACGTGACCCGTCCACGGCGGCGCGGCACGTGCGCACTGGGTGGCAGGATGCGATCGGTGTCGATGAGCGCAACCGGCACCAGGGGAGCGCCGGACCGCACGGCCAGCCGGACCGCGCCGGTCTTGCCCCGGTGCAAGCGGCCGTCTGGCGAGCGCGTGCCCTCGGGGTAGATGCCGAGCAGCCACCCTCGCTCCAACACGCGCTGGCCGGTGCGCAGCGCGGCCTCGGCCGCCTCGCCGCCTTCCCGGTCCACGCCGACCACGCCCAGCTGGGAGAAGAAGAAGCGCTGCCACCCCCGCAGGTAGCCCATCTTCGCGTGGTAGATGACAGGTCGGTCCAGCGTGAGCGAGAGCACGACAGGGTCGAGCGCGGAGAGATGATTCGACGCCAGGACGCACGGCCCGTGCGCGGGCAGCCGCTCGGCGCCTTCGACCTTGACGCGCACCAGCAGCCCCAGCGCCGCGGACAACACGGTCCGCAGGGCGCGGTACAGCAGCGACGTCGAAGCGGGCACGCCGCCAGCGCTCACCTCGAGCTCCTCTCTCGCTACCCGCCCAGTGCCAGCAACCCCGCACCGATCAGGCCCGCCTCGTCGAGATCAGCCGGCACGATCGGCGCGAACTCGCGGTGCTCGGTGCCCAGCACCCGGGCGTGGCACGCCTCGCGCGCGGGTCCGAGGAGCAGCTCGCCCGCGCTGACGGCGCCGCCGCCGATCACGACCAACTCCGGATCAAGCGCGTTCACGAGTCCCGCGATGCCCACGCCCAGCCAGAATCCGCAGGCGGCCAGCACCTCGACGGCGAAGGGATCGTCGGCCTGCGCGGCGCGGGTCACCTCGACGCCCGTGATCGCTGCGGCGGTCGCGAGGCCGCTGTCCTCCGACATCCTCCCGCTCGCGCGCGCCTCGGTGGCGGCCCGGCCGATGGCCGTGCCGCTGGCCAGCGCTTCGAGGCAGCCCCGGTTGCCGCAACTGCACAGCGGTCCGCCCTCCAGCAGGATCATGTGGCCGAACTCCGCGCCCATCCCTCCGGTGCCGCGCACCAGCCGGTCGTCGACGACCAGCCCGCCGCCGACGCCCGTGCCGATCGTCAACATGATCATGCTTTCGACGGCCTGCCGTCCCGCGCCCACGCGGTACTCGCCCCAGGCCGCGACGTTCGCGTCGTTCTCGACCGTGACGGTCGCCTGAAGCCGGTCGGCCAGCCGCTCCTGGAGGGCGACGTCCCGCCAGTCGAGGTTGGGCGCGTACCGCACGACCCCGGTGCGGTCGATGACGCCGGCGGCGCCCACACCCACCGGCAGGTCAACAACGTCGAGCTCGCCGATCAACGCGACGATCTGGTCGATCACCTCGTCGGGACCCCCGGAGGTCGGTCTGACGAGCTTACGGGCGACCTCACCGCTCGCGGTGACGAGGCCCGCGCGCATGTTCGTGCCCCCGAGGTCGACACCGACCGCCTGGCGTTCCACGATCCGTCAGAAGCGCAGGAGCGCCGCCACCGGATGGCCGTCCAGACGGACAGGATCGCGGAAGAGCTCGATGTGGGCCCTGGCCTTCACCGCCTCCTCGATGATCTCGTCGATCACGTCGGGGACGCGACGCACCGCTCCACCGTAGGCGGCCGCCTCGGATTCGTGCAACGCGAGCGCGCCCGTCTCGCTCTGATAGCCCGGCTCGCCCGCGCCCTCGACGACGAAGAGCACCTCGACCCGCTTCTCGTTGGTCGCCTCGATGACGGCCCGCAACCCTCTGGCATCCTTCTCGGCCTGGCCCTGCCCCGCGGCCAGTCGCTGCAGCAGTCCCGAACGGCGCTCGCTGACCAGCTCCTGCTCGACCTGAGCCAGCCGCTCCATGATCTCGTCGTGGCCGGCGTTGGCGTCCAGGCTGAGCGGCTCGCCGTGGAGCACCTCCTGCAACCAGGGGTGCAGGCTCTTGGCGAAGTCGGTGGCCTCGACGTGCGCGCCTCCCACCACGAGCGCCTCGATGGGCTGGGACTCGTGCAGCTTCAGCAGCACGTCGTCGGTGTCCTTCATGTGGTGCAGCACCTCGTGCGCGATGCCGCGCTGGTACCGCGCCTGCGACCAACCGCCCTGATCATGCTGGCCGTGGACGTCGGACTCGACCTCCAGGTACTCCTCCAGGCGGCCAAGCTGGTAGCGCAGCACCCGCGTGCGGTCGCGCTGGATGATCGCCAGCGCGATGTGGGAGTGCCGCCCGAGCAGCACTTGGAGCGGAACAACGTACGGCGAGTCCTGCACACGGGCGATGTTGCGCACGCTCTCGGCCACCTCGGCACGCTCGAAGAGCTCACCGCCCGATGAGAAGAGCGCGAGGCCGCGCACGTCGCCGCGCTCGAACTCGTCGCGGACCCAGCGGTTGATCGCCTCGGCGTCCGCCTGGACCGCCTTTCCGTGCGCCTCGCTCAACCCCTCCGCTGTCGCGCGCACGTCGCGCAACAGCCCGTCCAGCCGCGCCTCATAGTCGGCGGCTCGTGGCAACTGGGCGCCGTCGGTGTTGAGGTAGACGCTGGTCACCGGCGTGCCGTCGGTGTCACGGTTGACCAGGGCGCGGATCTCGTCAGCGGTCACATCCACTCGGTGCTCCTTCTCTCGTGGGGTCTCTCGTGCTGATTGCTCGTGGGCTCCTGCCCCTCGGGGTTCTCGTCCAGGTCGATGCGCCTGAGGCGATCCGACGCGGGTGGGCCGGCGTGCTCGGGGTCGGCCAGCAGCGCCTGCAGCGCGGCGGTGAGCGCTCGGGATGCTTCGAGCAGGTGCCCGAGCACCTCCGGCCGACTGGTGGACATCACCCGTAGCATGGTACAGATCGGGCAGATCTGACACTCTTCATGCGCGGCGGGTTCCTCCATCGGAGGGGAGTGTACGCAGTGGCGTTCCTCACGCTGAGCGCGCGAACCGCACCTCGAGCGAACCGTCACGCAGGCTGGCGGCCGTCACCTGCCTGCGACGCAACGCCTCGGGCAGGACGAGGTTGCGCGTGTGCGGGCCGATCTTCACGTACAGCTCGTCGTGGCGCTGGAAGACCTCGACCTCGTCGCGGCCCGCGAAACCCACCTCCATGCGCAGGATGTACTCGCCGTCCTCGGCCTCTATGCACAGCGGCTGGACGCCGGTCATCACCTCCTCAACCTTCTGCTCCGCGTACAGCTCCTCGCCCAGCCTGCGCAGTGCCTCCGGCCCGACGAGCTCGTCGTCGAACAGCGGGGCGCGCAGCAGCGGCACGCCCGCGAAGCCCTCCTCGACGCTGCGCAGGTGCTCGGCCTGGCGCCGCTTCCACTGGTCGAACCAAGGGTCGTCGATGGTGTCAGGCAGCACCCGGTTCACCACGACCGCGTCGACGTGGTAGCCGAAGAGTTGCAGCGCCGTGAACGTGCGGCGGGTCTCGGCGATGACGATGCGCTCGGCGTTCGTGACGAGCCGGACCGTCGTGCGCCGGGCGTCCAGGAGCACGTCGCGCAGCCGCTGCAACGTCGCGTAGAGCCGCTCAACCGAGGCGAACAGCGGATCCGGCGGGAGCGGCATCGTGGTGAGCCGCCCGAGAACCGGTCGGACCGCTCTGGCGACGCGCCGCTCCATCGGCACGACGCGCTCGATGTACCAGCCGAGCGCCTCCGGCAGAGTGAGCAGCCGCAACGTCTCCGCGGTCGGTGCGCAGTCCACCACGAGCAGGTCGTAGCGGGTGGTCTCGATCAGCCGGTGCAGGTCCGCGAGCGCGAGCAGCTCCTCCAGTCCGGGCAGCATCGCGAGCTCCTCGGCCTCGACGGCGCCGAGCCCGCCCCACTGCAGCAGGGTCACCAGGTAGGCGCGGATCTGCTCCCAGCTCTCCTCCAGGCGGACCGAGGCGTCGATCTGCGCCGCGTCCAGCCGCGCCCCGATGGGCGTGGGATCGGCGCCGAGCGCGAGCGCCAGGCTGTCGGCGAGCGAGTGCGCCGGATCGGTCGAGACGACGAGCGTGGAGAGCCCCCGGTCGGCTGCGTGCAGCGCCGAGGCGGCCGCCACCGAGGTCTTTCCGACCCCACCCTTGCCGGTGATCAGGAGCAGCCGCACCGCGCGTCAGAGCCCCTGCTCGACGTGCCGGCGCAGGCCCTGCAGCGCCCCGTCGACGATGCGGCGCGCCGCCTGCCGTCTGGCGAACCCGGGCACCCGCACGGTCGGGGTGATCGCCAGGTTGTAGCGCACGTGCGTCTGCGGTCCCGGTCGCTCCTCGAGCTCGTAGGACCCGTCGAGCGCCTGGATGCCCTCGCCCTCGACGAGCTGCCAGCGCATCGAGCTCGGGCCGTACTCGTACGCCAGCACGTAGGAGACGGTCAGCACCCCGGCGTCCACGAGGAAACGCACCCTCGCCCCCCAGCCGTGCTCGTCGGTCTCGAGCACCTCGACGTCGCGCACCTCCCGCTGCCAGCTCGGGTACGCCTCGAAGTCGCTGATGGCGTCCATGACGGCGTCGAGCTCGGCCGCGATCATGATCTCGTCCTGCACCTGCTCGCTCACCACGGCTCCCGCTCAGAAGGACCCGCCCATACTACGGGTCCGTGCGGGCCGCCTGGACTCACCCGCGCAGGGCGCCGATCGCGGCGACCGCCATGCCGCCGGCGGTCGCCAGGGTCACGCCGACCACCAGCCACAGCAGCGTGCGTCCCGAGAGCACCTGGCGCTCCAGGCCGCGGGAGAGCGCGAGCAGCTCCAGCAGCGAGGCGGCCCACAGCACCCCCACCCCCAGCAGGAGCGGCGCGGCGCCGAGGAGCGCGGCAGCGCCCCCGGCGCCGAACAGCAGGACCGCACCGATCAGCCAGAGCCCCGCCAGGATGGCGCGCGACAGCCCGGCTCCGTACCGGTTGATCGCCAGATGCCCGGCTCCCGGCAGGACCGCGCTCAGCGCCAGCACCGCGGGCCAGGCATGCCCTGCCGGGGCCGCCCCCTCTCCAGCCAAGGCGCCCGTCCCCGCGGCGATCCCGGCGTCCGAGCCGCACACCGGACAGCGGCCGAGGGCCACGTCGTAGTAGGCGTCGCAGCGCGCGCAGCGTCGCTCGATCAGCTCTCCGGTGCGCCGGAAGCCCTCGGGGTGCTCCCAGTCCTCGCCGCCCGGCGCCGGTTCGACGGTGGGACCCGCGGGCGTCGGCGGACGCTGCTCAGCCGGGGGGCGGGGGGAGGCGGGCGCGGTGGCGGCCGGTTCGACGAGCGGCGCGAGACACTGATTGCACCACCGCGCGTCGGCCGGGTTCGTGGCGTTGCAGTGCGGGCAGCGCATCTAGAACCCCGCCTCGGCCAGGGGCGCCCCGGGCTCGGCCCGGTCGTGGCGCAGGCCCGCGAGCAGCCTGGGGTCGGGCTCCGCGCCGGTAAGGCGGCTCCCCTCCAACCGGGCCTTCAGACCGAGCAGGCCGTTGCGGACCGCTGTGCGGTGCTGGCGCAGCCGCCGGCGCGCCCCCTTGCGGGGGGTGGTCGCGCGCAGCAGATACGAGACGACCACGCCGGAGGGCGCGTCGAGGTAGTACCACTCGGCGGTGCCGACGAACGCCCCGTCCAGCGCCAGCTCCACGCCCCGCAACGGCCGGGTGCGGCGCACACGCACCCGCAGGCGCTGGTCGCCGAGCAGGCCGCGCCAGCGCAGGTCCGTCCCGTGTTCGCCCGCGCGGGACTCGACGCCCGGCCACCAGCTCTCGTACGCCACGACGTCGGCGAGCAGCGGGTGCACGTCTTTGCGGCGGGCGCGCACGAAGCCGGACTGCCACTCCAGTGGCGGCGCGCTCACGCGACGAGCAGCGCCAGCGCGAACAGGAGCGCCGCCACGGACGCCGCGAGCACGGCGCGACGGCGGGCGCCACCGCGACCCCGCAGCGGCCGCGAGAGCCAGGCCGCGCCGATCACGCCACCGACGACGAGCCCTCCGAGGTGCGCTTGCCACGCGATGCCCGGCACGAAGATCGGCAGCGCCAGGTTGAGCGCCAGCAGACCGAGCATCTGCCGGAAGCCGGCCTGGCCCGCGGCGGTGTTCCGTCGGCGGAAGCCCGAGACCAGCCAGACACCGAACAGGCCGAAGACCGCTCCCGACGCGCCGAGCGCCCGCCCCCCGGGCACGGCGAGGTAGAACGCGAGCCCGCCCCCGAGCGCGGCGGCGAGATAGAGAAACGCGAAGGACGCGCTGCCGACCTGACGCTCCAGGTTGGTGCCGAGCGCCCACAGCGCCCACATGTTGAACAGGATGTGCGCGAGCCCGTCGTGCAGGAAGGCCGCCGTCAGCAGCCGCCACCACTCTCCGGCCGCGACGAGCTCGTTGGCCTGGATGCCGTAGAAGTAGAGGCGGGGAGCGAGCTCCGGCACGTAGCCGAGCACGAAGATCGCGGCGCTCGCGATCACCAGGCCCGTGGCGACGGGGGCGCCGGACGAGCCGCCCAGCTCATCGGCGCGCACGACGCGTTGCTGCTCAGCGGCGGCACAGTCAGGGCACCGCTGGCCGACATCGGCGCGGTGGACGCACTCGACACAGACCGGACGCCCGCAGCGGGTGCAGGAGAGCCGGGTCTCGCGGTCGTCGTGCCGGTAACAGGTGGGGATCGATGTCTCAGCGCTCACGCCCCCACGGTAGCTCCCGTGCTCAGCACGCGAGGGCGCTGCTGCGCAGCGCCACCACCAATATTGGTGAGAATCGCCGGGGCGATTCACATGTCAGGAGCGCTCGTACAGCTGCTCGACCTGGTCGGGGAAGTGCTCGAGCACGACATGGCGGCGCACCTTCAACGAGGGCGTCAGCTCACCGTCGTCGACGGTCAGGTCCCGCGGCAGCACCGCGAACTGGCGCACCGACTCGGCCTGACTCACGGCGTCGTTGGCCTGCTGCACCGCGCGGTCGAGCTCGGCACGCACCTCGTCGCTCTGGGCGAGCTCCTCCATCGATCGATCGCCGAGGTCGTGCTCGCGCGCGAACGCCTCGACCTCGTCGGGCTCCAGGGTGATGAGCGCGCCGACGAAGGGCCGGCCCTCGCCGACAACGAGCACCTGCGAGACGAGCCGGTTCGCCTTGATGCGCTCCTCGAGGACCGCGGGGGCGACGTTCTTGCCGCCCGCGGTCACGATCATCTCTTTCTTGCGCCCGGTGACGCGCAGGAAGCCGTCGGCGATCTCGCCCAGGTCGCCGCTCGCGCACCAGCCGTCCTCGAGCAGGATCTCCTTGCCGGCCTCCTCGTTGTTCCAGTACTTGGTGAAGACGCTGTCGCCCCGGATCATGATCTCGCCGTCGTCCGCGATCGCCACCTCCATGCCCGGCAGCGGCGTGCCGACCGTGCCGATGCGGCGTGCGCGGGGGCTGTTCACGGTCGCCGGCGCGGTCGTCTCGGTGAGCCCGTAGCCCTCGTAGATGTCGATGCCGGCCGCGTGGAAGAAGTGCGCCAGGTACGGCGCGAGTGGCGCGCCGCCCGAGACGCAGAACTCGATCCGGCCGCCCAGGGCCTCCCGCAGCTTGGCGTACACGAGCCGCTTCGCGACCTGGTGCTTCGCTTTGGTCAGAAGCCCCGGGTCGCGCCCGGCGTCCACGGCGGCCGACCACTCCTGCGCGTTGGCGACCGCGAAGTCGAAGACCTTGCGCTTGGGCCCCTCCGCCTTGCGCTGCGCGCCGTTGAAGATCTTCTCGAAGACACGCGGCACGCTCAGCACCCACACCGGCTTGAACGACTTCAGATCGTCGGCCAGCGTCTCGATCGAGCCGGCGTAGCCCATGACGGTGTCGGACTCGAGGCAGACGTACTGGATGAGACGGGCCAGCACGTGCGCCAGCGGCAGGAACATCAGGGTGCTGGACTCGTCGGCCTGAAGCAGCTCCTTCAACACGAGCTCGGTCTGGCGCGCGGTGAACAGCAGGTTGCGGTGAGTCAACACGCAGCCCTTGGGACGGCCGGTCGTGCCCGAGGTGTAGATGATCGAGAAGGGATCGTCCAAGCTCGCCGCCGCGGCGCGGTCGGCCACCTGCTCGCGCTCGTCGATGCCGCCGCGCTCAGCCAACGCGTCGAGCCCGCCGTCCTCGATGACGAAGAGCGGCGCGTCGGTGCCCTCGGGACGCGCCTGGTCGAGCCGCTTGGCCTGATCGGCGGTCTCGGCGAGCAGCAGGCACGCGCCGGAGTCCTCGAGGATCCAGGCGCACTGGTCGGTGCTGCTGGTCTCGTAGATCGGCACGGTGACCCCGCCCGCGGCCAGGATCGCGAGATCGAGGTACGTCCACTCGACCCTGGTCGACGACATGAGCGCCACGCGGTCGCCGACCCCGACGCCCTCCGCGATCAGCCCCGCGGCCAGGCGCTCCACCCGCTCGGCCAGCGTCGACCAGGTGACCTGCTGCCACGTCTCACCGTCGCGGTACGCGATGATCTGGCGATCGGGAGTGCGCGCCGCGCGCTCCCAGATGACGGTGGTGACGTTCTCGCCCTCGCGCACCTCCGCCGGAGAGCGCCCTTTTGCCGAGGCCTGCCACATCCGCCTGCTCCTGACCTGCGTCTTTCCCCTGACCACCGATGGTAGCGGGCGCGTCGGGCGCTGGGTAGACCCCCGACTCAGACCCCGGCTCAGTGCTCCAGGACCATGGAGAGGAACTGTCGGGTGCGCTCCTCCTTCGGGTCGCTCACCACCTGCTCGGGCGGGCCGTCCTCGACGATCACGCCGCCGTCCATGAAGACCACCCGGTCGGCGACCTGGCGGGCGAAACCCATTTCGTGGGTGACGACCATCATGGTCATGCCCTCGCTGGCGAGGTCGCGCATGACACCGAGCACCTCGTCGACGAGCTCGGGGTCCAGGGCGCTGGTGACCTCGTCGAAGAGCATCATGTCCGGCTGCATGCACAGCGCTCGGGCGATCGCCACCCGCTGCTGCTGACCGCCGGACAGATGCGCGGGATAGGCGTCGTTCTTCTCCGCCAACCCCACCCGCTCGAGCATGCGTTCGGCGACCTGCTGCGACTCCTCCTTGGAGCGGTCCAGCACCTTGCGCTGGGCGATCGTGAGGTTGCCCATCACCGTGAGGTGGGGAAAGAGGTTGAACTGCTGGAAGACCATGCCGATCTTGCGGCGGACCCGGTCGAGGTCGATGTCGGGGTCGGTGATGTCCACCCCCTCGATGAGGATGGTGCCCTTGGTCGGCTCCTCGAGGCGGTTCACGCAGCGCAGCAGCGTCGACTTGCCCGAGCCGGACGGCCCGATCACGCAGACGACCTCGCCATGCTCAACGTGGAAGTCGATGCCGGTGAGCACCTCCAGATCACCGAACTGCTTGTAGAGGTCGATGAGGTCGATTGCCCGGTTGTCGTGTGCCATCACTTCGCCTTCTTCGTGTTGCGCTCCAGGACCGCCACCAGGCGGGTCATGGGTACGGTGATCGCGAGATACACGAGCCCGACGACGATGTAGGGCGTGGAGTTGGCGGTGTCGAAAGCGTTATCGCGGCCGAACTTCACCAGCTCCTCCGTGGCATCCGTCGTGCCGATGACGAACAGCAGCGAGGTGTCCTTCAGCAGCAGGACAAGCTCGTTCGTCAGCGGCGGGATGATGATGCGGAAAGCCTGGGGAATGACGATCGAGGCCATCGCCCGGGTGTGGCTCATCCCGAGCGAGCGCGCAGCCTCCATCTGTCCCTTGGGCACGGCTTCGATGCCTGCGCGGATCGTCTCGGCCATGTAGGCGGCAGCGACGAGGCCGAGCGCGACACTGCCCGCTGTATAGGTCCCCGGCAGTCCGCCGCCGAAGGCGATGGGCACACCGAGCCCGATGATGAAGATCGTGAGCAGTGCAGGCAGGCCGCGGAAGATCTCGATGTAGATGGACGCGAACCAGCGGTACGGACGAATGCTCGACAGGCGCATCAAAGCGATGAGCAGGCCGAGGATCAGCCCCATCGTGAAGCCGAAGAACGTGAAGATCAGCGTGTTGCGTGCCGCCCGCAGCAGCACGGTCGGGAACATCTCCGCGGCGATGCTCGGCTGAAAGAAGCTCGCGGCAACCTGCGCCCAGTCGATGAAGAACGCCAAGAAGACCAGGAGCAGCAGGAACAGTGCGTAAAAGCCCGCCCGAACGAGCCGCGATCGGGTTCTCGGCGACATGCCCTCGTGACGGAGCCCACTGGTGTCGGCGGAATCCGCGGGTGCCTGATCCTGCCGACCGACGGGGACGCCGTCATCGTCCACCTCCGGCGATCGAGAGGCCATGGCCGTTGTCTCCTAGGAGCTCGTCGGGCTGGGAGCTGGCGAAGCCGACTCGCTCGCGGAGGGCGGCGGCTGGTCGAACCAGTTCACGTAGATGTCCTCGTAGGTGCCGCTCTCGCGCACCTGGCCAAGACCCTGGTTCACCGCATCGACGAGCGCGGTGGCGCCCTGCTCGGCGGCGAAGCCGTACTGCTCGCCCGTCGGATAGGTCTCCACAACCTCGACGCCGTCGTTCTGCGAGGCGAAGAAGCCGTTGACGGGGAAGTCCTGCAGAACCGCGGAGATCTGCCCTCCCTGAAGCGCGGTGAACAGCGCGGACGAGTCGGGGAACTGCACGATGCGAGCGTCCGCTGGGGCGTTCCCCTCGGCGTACGCCTGGCCGGTCGTGCTCGCCTGCACCCCGATCGGCTGTCCCGCGAGATCCTCGAGGGTGGCGAACTGATCAGCCTGGTCGGAGGACACGAGCAGCGACTGATCGGCGTTGAAGTACGGGTCGCTGAACAGCAGCCGCTCCGCGCGTTCGGGGGTGATGGTCATCGCCGAGGCGGCGATGTCGCACTGGTTGGCCTGCAGCGCCGCGGCGCTCTGCAACGACTCGAACGGCGTCACCCGGTACTCGGTCTCCAGGCCGATGTTCTCCGCGATGGCGTTCATGACCTCGACGTCGAAGCCGGTGAACTCGCCGCTCTCCTCGAACTCGAAGGGTTGATAGGGGCTGTCGGTGCAGACCGTGAGCGTGCCCTCGGACACGAGGTCAAGATTCTCCGTGTCGACCGCCCCGCCGGTGCTCTCTCCGCCGGAAGGCGTGGCGCCCCCACCCTCGGCCGTCGTGTCTCCACCGTCGCCGCCGCAGGCGGCGAGCAGCAGCAGCAGCGTGGCGAGCACGCTAAGCAGCCGGGGTGTCCGATTCATCTGCACGGAAGGCTCCTACCTCAGTAATTGGTTGCGCATCCTATGCCACCCCGGCGGCCACGGACCACCCCCGTCCCCTACGAGCACCAACGGACTGCGTTCTGGCACGGCTACCCTTCGCTCTCCCGCGACGCCACATCCGAGACAGCAGGAGACCGTATGGAACCGGTGACGCCGAGCGAGGGCTGGGGCGTGCTGCACCTCTTCTTCCACCTGCGCCGCGACCTGCTCGACGACGCGGCCGGGGCCACGAAGGACTTCGCGGCCCGGATCGACGCGTTCGACAGCCGGCCCGACTACCAGGTGCTGGCCTTCAGCGTGCTGGGGCAGAAGGCCGACTTCGGGCTGATGGTGCTCGGCCCGGATCTCGCGGTGCTGGACTCCTTCAGCGCAGAGCTGGGCGGCGCGCCGCTCGGGCAGGCGCTGCTGCCCGCGGCCTCCTACGTCTCGCTGACGGAGACGAGCGAGTACACCAGCTCGCTGGAGGACGAGCGCCGCCGCCTCGCCGAGGAGGAAGAGCTGGAGCCGGGCTCAGCGGCCTTCGAAGAGCAGCTCGGCGCCTTCGCCGAGCGCATGGCCACCTATGCTCAGCACCGCCTGCATCCGCGCCTGCCCCACCGGCGGGTGCTCTCGTTTTATCCGATGAGCAAGCGCCGCGAGGGCGCCGACAACTGGTACGCCCTGGACTTCGAGGACCGCAAACGGCTGATGGCCGGTCACGCCCGCGTCGGCCGCACGTACCGGGGCAGGGTGCTCCAGCTCATCACCGGCTCGATCGGCCTGGACGACTGGGAGTGGGGAGTCACCCTGCTCGCCGACGACGTGAAGGACGTGCGCGACATCGTCTACGAGATGCGCTTCGACGAGGTGAGCGCGCGCTACGGCGAGTTCGGGCCCTTCGTCACCGGTCTGGTCACCACGCCCGACGAACTCTTCCGCCATCTTGGCGTCACGCGCGGCTGATCAGTGTGCCGACGACACGCGGCGCCCGTGCAGGCGCTCCCCGTCAACGCTCCCACTGATCATCCGAGTGATTGACGGCCGGGACCTGCTAATAGACCCGACAAACATACAAAATGGTGGCGAGCGGGGCGCGAATCTCCGTGCCCCGTCGTCACTCGCTCGGATCGATGTCGCTCTGAGCGTCTACTTGTCGACGGCCTCCTTGAAGGCTTTGCCGGCCTTGAACGCCGGGGCCTTGGAGGCCGAGATCTGCATCTCCTCGCCGGTCTGCGGGTTGCGGCCAGTGCGCGCGGAGCGCTCGCGGCGCTCGAAGGTGCCGAAGCCGGTGAGCGTCACCTTGTCACCGCGCGACACCGCGTCGGTGATGCTGTCGAGCACCGCGTCGAGCGCGCTGGAGACGTCGGTCTTCGAAAGATCAACGCGGTCCGAGGCTGCGTCGATGAGTTCGGACTTGTTCAAGGTGATGCCTTTCTCGTCGGTGCCCCTCACGGGCGGATGTCGTCTTGCCAGCGGCGTCCGGGGTGCCGGCGCCGCGCGGAGCGGCCCAGCGCGTGGTGGAAGGCGGGCCACAGGTAACCTCAGTCTTTCCCCGTTCCCCCGCAAGGTAAGGGTCCCGTATGCAGCGTCGTTCTGGCCGTCCGTACAGGGGAAACGCCCGCTCGCTCAGGATTTCACGGCATCCACGAACCGCTGCCACGCCACGGGGTCCTCACCGACAGCGAGCTCCTTGCCGCACCGCACCAGGGGCAGGCGCAGGATGGTGGGGTCCGCCGACATCCGTTCGAGCCACGAGTCCTCGCCCACCGAGACGTAGGACAGTCCCTGCTCGCGGTAGGCCTTGGCCGTCGGGTCGAGCATCGCCTCGTGGCCGAACCGCTGGATCCATTTGCGCAGCTCCCCGGGTGTGGGCGCCCGCTTGCGCAGATCGACGTAATGCACCGGCACGCGCCGCTCGGAGAAGAAGCGGCGCGCTTTGCCCGTCGCCTTCGAGCTCGGGTGCCCGAGAAGCTGGATATCCGCCACTACGCTGCGTCGAGGACCGCGAGCACCTCGTCGACCGACGGGTTGGCCATGAACGTCTCGCCGATCCGCACCGTGGGCACGAGCTCGTCCCCGCCGTTCGCGCGACGCACGACCTCGGCCTGGTCGCGATGGGTCCAGATATCGACGTCGTCATAGGCGATGCCGCGATCGTCGAGCGCTCGCTTCAGGATGGCGCAGTACCCGCACATGGGCCGCCAGTAGACGGTGAGAGCGGACTCCGGGCTCTTTGCTTCCACAGGCTCTTCCTCGCGTATCGATCGATCAAGGGCGCTGCCCGTCTCCAACGGCCGCGAGCCGGCCGATGTTCCCGCGGGCTGAGCGCTCTCAGGCCAGCGAGCCGGCACCGGACTGGGCGGCCTCCACCCGGGAGAGCTCCCCACGGGGCGCCACGCGCCAGAAGCTGAGCGCCACGTCGTCCCACGCGTCCAGCAGGCCGGCGGCGACCGGCGAAGCGGTGAGCTCGGCGTGGCGGGCCACAAGCGCCCGCAGCTCCGCCAGCTCACCGCCCTCCAGCCGGCGGGCCTCGACGAGCTGACCGTTCAGGCGGGCGAGGATCTCCGAGCTGGGATCCCATACGAAGCACTCTCCTCCCGTCATCCCGGCGCCGAGGTTGACGCCGGTCGGGCCGAGGACCACCACGCGACCACCGGTCATGTACTCGCAGGCATGGTCGCCCGTGCCCTCGATCACGGCGGTCGCACCGGAGTTGCGCACCGCGAAGCGCTCGCCTCCACGTCCCGCGACGAAGAGCTCACCGCCGGTCGCCCCGTACAGCGCGGTGTTGCCGAGCAGCACCGGGCGGTACTTACCGCCTCGCGGCAGCGCCGCAGTGTCGGCGCCGGCGGAGTCGGCGCGCGAGACGTCGTCCTCGGGCGGGCGGATGACGACGCGGCCGCCGCCCATGCCCTTGCCGACATAGTCGTTGGCCTCACCGGTGAGAACGAACTCGATGCCGGTGGAGAGGAACGCCCCAAAGCTCTGGCCGGCCTCTCCTTCGAAGCGGGCGCTCACCGACCCGAGACCGCTGACCGAGCCGGGCTCCAGATCACCGAACTCAAGCCCGACCGCGCCGCCGAGGCGCGCGCCGACCGTGCGGTCGACGTTGCGGATGTCGTACTTGAGCTGCAGCACGGTGCCGTCCCAGATCGACTCGAACGCCTCCTCGAAGAGCTGGTCCCCGAGCGCCGAGCGTGGCGCCTGGATCGGCTGCGAGGCGACGTAGCGCCGGTCGACGGTGCGGCCCGGGTCGGGGTCGACGAGCAACGGTGAGAGGTCGAGCGCCCCGGCGTGGCGCCGGGCCTGCTCGTCGAGCTCGCGCGGTCGCAGCAGGTCGACACGCCCGATGATGTCGTCGAGGGCGGCCGCCCCGAGGCGCGCCAGCCCGCGCCGCACCTCCTCGGCCACGAACAGCAGGTAGGTCGCGACCATCTCGGGCGTGCCGGCGTACTTCTCGCGCAGCTTCGGGCGCTGGGTGGTCACGCCCACCGGGCAGGTGTCGCGGTGGCACGCCCGCGCCATGATGCAGCCCTCGGCGAGCAGCGCGGCCGTGCCGAACCCGTACTCATCCGCGCCGAGCAGCGCCGCGATGAGCACGTCGCGCCCCGTGCGGAAGCCGCCGTCCACCTGCACACGCATGCGGTCACGCAGCCCGTTGCGCACCAGGGTCTGCTGGGTGTCGGCCAGGCCGATCTCCCACGGCAGGCCGGCGTGCTTGATGGACGAGAGCGGCGAGGCACCGGTGCCGCCGTCCGCGCCCGCGATCTGCACCGCGTCGGCCAGGCCCTTCGCGACGCCCGCGGCCACCACACCGACGCCGGCGCACGAGACCAGCTTCACCCCCACGCTCGCGAACGGGTTCACCTGCTTCAGATCGAAGATGAGCTGCGCCAGGTCCTCGATGGAATAAATGTCGTGGTGCGGCGGCGGGGAGATCAAGGTGACGCCGGGCTGGGTGTGCCGCAGCCGGGCGATGAGCGGCGAGACCTTGTGGCCGGGCAGGTGGCCGCCCTCGCCGGGCTTGGAGCCCTGCGCCATCTTGATCTGCAGCTCGTCGGCATGGGCCAGGTAGGCGGGCGTCACGCCGAAGCGACCGCTCGCCACCTGCTTGGCCCGCGAGTTCGCGTCGCGCGCGGTGCCGCGCGTGGCGTACCGCTTCGGGTCCTCGCCGCCCTCGCCGGTGTTGGACATGCCGCCGAGCATGTTCATGGCGATCGCGAGCGTCTCGTGTGCCTCCGGCGAGAGCGCCCCGAGCGACATCGCGCCGGTGAAGAACCGTTGGACGATGCTGGTGGCGGGCTCGACGTCGTCGACGTCGAGGGGCTCGGCGGCGCTCACGAACGCCAACAGGTCGCGCGGCTCGGTGGGGGGGCGGTCGTCGCACAGCGCCGAGAACCGCTCGTACAGCTCACCGCGACCTTGCTTCACCGCGCGGTTGAGCAGATGTGCTGCCCGCAGTTCGCCGTCCCCGGTGATCGGCTCGAGCTCGCCGCTCAGCCCGAGCGTGCGGTGCAGCGCGTCGATCATCTCGGGGTTGTTCGCGTGGTACTCCCCGCCCTTCTTGAACTTGTAGAAGCCGGGGCTGTCCAGGCTCGGCTCCTCGGCGAACGCCACCGCGTGGCGGGCGAGCACGTCGGCGCCCAGCACATCCAGGCCGATGCCTCCGATCTGAGTGGGCGTGCCGACGAGGCAGCGCTCGATGACATCGCCGGCCAGGCCGACGGCCTCGAAGATCTGCGCCGACCGGTAGGAGTCCAGCGTCGAGATGCCCATCTTGGACATGATCTTCAGCACGCCGTCGGCGACGCCGTGGAAGTACGCCTCCTGCGCCTCGCTGGCCGAGCCGCTGTCGCGGCCGAGCCTGCCGGCGTCGGCCAGCTCGGCGATCGTCTCCAGCGCGAGACGGGGGCTGATCACATCGGCGCCGTAGCCGAGTAGCGTCGCGAAGACGTGGGTCTCGCGGGCGTCGTCGGTCTCGCAGACCAGGCTCGCCAGGGTGCGCAGCCCGGCGGCCACGAGCCGGTGGTGAATCGCCCCGACGGCGAGCACCGCGGGGATGGTGGCGTGTTCGGGGTCGATGCCCCGGTCGCTGCAGATGAGCAGCGCCACCCCGCCCTCGACCGCGGCGACCGCCTCGTCGCCGAGCCGTTCCAGCGCCTGGCTCAGTCCCGCGGGGCCCGCGGCAATGGGCCAGGTGGCATCCAGACCGGCCACGCCGAAGCCGAGCTCGGGGTCGAGCACCAGATCCTGCAGGCCGCTCGGATACATCAGGAAGCCGTCGAGCTCCAGCAGCCGCGCGGCCGCGGGCGTCTCGGTCAACAACTCGGCGCGCGGCCCAAGCTGGGTGCGCAGGCTCATGACCTGCCACTCGCGGAGGTGGTCGATCGGCGGGTTCGTGACCTGCGCGAAGCGCTGCTTCAGGTAGTAGTAGACAGTGCGGCGGCGCTCGGCGAGGACGGCCAGCGGCGTGTCGTCGCCCATCGAGGAGACGGGCTCCTTGGCGTCATTGGCGAGCGGACGCAGGACCGCGGTCTGCTCCTCTTTGGAGAAGCCCGCCGCGACCTGGCGGTTCAGCAGCTCGAGACCAACCGTCGCTCCCGGCCGGCCAGGGCCGACCGAGCGCTGCTGCTCGCTCAACCACGCGCCGTAGGGCCGGCGCGCGCCCAAGCGGCGCTTCAGGGCCGTGTCCTCGCGCAACCCCCCGTCGGCGGGATCGATGAGCACCATCTGTCCCGGGCCCAGCCGCTCTCGCCGCACGCTGCCGTGGCCCGCGGTGCGCACCGCGCCGACCTCGCTGGACGCGACGACGAAGCCGTCGGAGCAGACGGCGTAGCGCAGCGGGCGCAGTCCGTTGCGATCGAGACATGCCGCGATCCGCAGGCCGTCGGTGAAGACGAGCCCCGCGGGGCCGTCCCAGGGCTCGACCAGCGCCGCGTGGTAGCGGTAGAAGTCGCGCACGGCCGGGTGCAGGTCACGGCGGCCCTCCCAGACCTGCGGCACGAGCATCGCCATGGCGTGGGATGGGTGCCGCCCGCCGCGCACCAGCAGCTCGAGCACGGCGTCGAGCTGCGCGGAGTCCGACGCGCCGGCGTCCAGCAACGGCTCAAGCAGCGCCTCCCCCGCCTCGCCCAGCTCCGGCCAGTCGGCGCCGAGCCGCCCCGTGCGCGCGCGCATCAGGTTGGTGTTGCCCTCGATCGTGTTGATCTCGCCGTTGTGGCAGAGCATGCGGAACGGCTGCGCCCGCTCCCAGGATGGCGTGGTGTTCGTCGAGTAGCGCTGGTGGAAGATCGCGAACCAGGCGTCCAGCTCGCCGTCGCACAGATCGGGGTAGAAGGCGGCCAGCTGATCGGCCGCGCTCATGGCCTTGTAGGTGACCGTGCGCGTGCTCCACGACGCGAAGTAGGCACGCACCCCATCCGCGCGACACGCGGCCTCGGCCTGGCGGCGGGCGAGGAAGCAGCGGCGCTCGGCGGCGTCGGAGGCGGCGCGGTCATCCGCCGGATCGGGGCGAAGGAAGATGGCCTGCGTCACGTACGGCCGGCCGCGGCGTGCGACGGGACCGAGCGCTGTAGGGTCGACCGGCACCACACGCCAGCCCACCAGTTCGAGGCCGTGCTCCTTGAGCGCGGCGTCCACATGGTGGCGGGCCGTCGTGCGCGCGCGGTCGCCGTCCGCGTCATCCGTGCCGTCGAGGAAGGCGGTGACGACGCCGAGGCGTTCGGGCGCCACCGGCGCGCCCCCGAGCCGTTGGGCCTCGCGCGCGAAGAGCGCGCGCGGCAGCGGCAGCAGCACGCCGGCCCCGTCACCGGTTTTCTCGTCGGCGGCGACCGCCCCGCGGTGCTTCACCCCGCACAGCCCGTCCAAGGCCGCATCGACCAGCCAGCGGCTCGCCCGGCCCTCGACATCGGCGACGAAGCCGATGCCGCAGGCGTCGCGCTCAAAACGGGGGTCGTAGAGACCGGTCGACGACGTCATGCGGACTCCTGGTCGGGGGCCGGCGCATCGGCGTGATGATGCGCTCAGACACAAAAACGGCGATCCGCGTTGTTCGCGGAGCGCCGTCGCTCTGGACCATGAGTGTAGGGGCGCGGGACACGCCACACCAACCGACCCCCCTCAGTGCCACCGACTCCAGCCGAGACAGCTGGATGCGGAAGCGGAGGGGTTCTTACCGGCGGGGGTCGACCTTCAGACGGCGCGGGCGAACTGGGTGCGGTAGAGCTCGACGTACAGGCCCTCGGCGCTGGCCAGCTCGTCGTGGGTGCCGCGCTGGACGATGCGTCCGTTCTGGACGACCAGGATCTGATCGGCGTTCACGATCGTGGAGAGCCGGTGAGCGATGACCAGCGAGGTCCGTCCCGACAACGCGGTGTGCAGCGCCTGCTGGACCGCGACCTCCGACTCGCTGTCCAGATGCGCGGTCGCCTCGTCGAGCACGACGACGGCGGGGTCCTTCAGCAGCACGCGGGCGATGGCCAGGCGCTGCTTCTCGCCACCTGACAACCGGTAGCCGCGTTCGCCGACCAGCGTGTCGTAGCCGTCGGGCAGCGCGGCGATGACGTGGTGGATCTGCGCGGCCCGGCAGGCCGCCTCGATCTCAGCGTCCGTCGCCTCCTGGCGGGCGTACCGCAGGTTCTCGGCGACGGTCTCGTGGAAGAGGTGCGTGTCCTGACTGACGACCCCGACGGCGCCGGACAGCGATGCGAGCGTCACCCCTCTCAGATCGTGGCCGTCGATGCTGACGCTGCCCTGGTCCGGGTCGTACAGCCGCGAGACGAGATTGCAGATGGTCGTCTTGCCCGCCCCCGAAGGCCCGACCAGCGCGACCGTCTGACCCGCGGACGCCACGAAGGAGATCCCGTTCAGCACGGGCTCGCCCGGCTCGGTGCGCAGGACCTCGGCAAACCCGCGCTCCAGCGAGGCGAGCGCGGAGTCCGGCGCCGTCGCGTACGCGAACGAGACGTCGTCGAAGACGATCTCACCCCGCGCAGCCTCCAAGGTGACCGCGTCGTCGCGATCCGCGATCGGCGAGGCCAGGTCGAGCACCTCGAAGACGCGGTCGAAGCTCACCAGCGCCGTGAGCACCTCCACCGGCGCGTTCGTGAGCGCCGCGAGCGGGCTGTAGGCCTGGGTGACGAGGATCCCGAACTCGACGACGTCCCCGGCGTCGAACGTACCGGCGAGCACCGCGCGCCCCCCCAGCCAGTACACGAGCGCGGTCCCCAGCGCCCCCACGAGCGAGAGCGTCAGGAAGAAGAGCCGCCCGACGACCGCGCTGCGCACCCCGACATCGGCGACCGCGGCGGCGTTGTCGGCGAAGACCCGGCTCTCGCGGCGCGGATCGCCGAAGAGCTTCACGAGCATCGCCCCGGCCACGTTGAGCCGCTCGGTCATGACGATGTTCAGCTCGGCGTTCAGCGTCATCGACTGGCGGGTGAGCGCCTGCAGCCGCCGCCCCACGCCCTTCGCCAGCACGACGAAGAGGGGCAGCACGGAGAGCACCAGCAGGGTGAGGCCCACGCTGATCCGCAGCATGAGCCCGATCGCCACCACGACCTGGACGATGTTGGCCGTGAGCGTGCCGAAGGTGCCGGTGAGCGCCCGCTGGGCACCGATCACGTCGTTGTTCATCCGGCTGATCAGCGCCCCGGTCTGCGTGCGGGTGAAGAACGCGATGGGCATCCGCTGGATATGGTCGAACAGGCTGCGGCGCAGGTCGTAGATGAGATCCTCGCCGATGCGCGAGGAGAGGAAGCGCTGGGCCAGGGAGAAGAGCCCCGCGCCGATGGCCACGCCGACGAACGCGAGCGCGAGGGTGTTCAGCCTGCTCGCGTCGCTGGGGCTCGCGGGTGGCGTGATGACGTCGACGAGCTCGCCGATGATGCGCGCGGGGAGCACCGTGAGCGCGGACGCCCCGCTGATGGCCACGAGCAGCAGGAGCAGGCGGCCGCGGTAGGGGCGCGCGAACTGGCGCCAGACGCGTGGGATGAGGCCTTTGGGAAGCTGCTGGCGTTTGTCAGGGTCCACACCACGCCGGACGAGGCCGGTGTTCGGCAGCAGCGGGCGGCCGCCGCCGACGCGTGGGCTCATGGGAGCGCTCATCTGTGAAGGATGGCACGCCCCGCGGATCGGGGCTGCGCGGGTCAGCCGGCCTGGGCCCTCGCGGTCGCCTCCTCGACCGCGGTCGCCAGCCGCTCCCAATCGCTGAAGAGCCGGGCCGCCAGGTCCTTCGCGCGGTCGTGCTCGGCGACGAGCTCGCGGACCTGCTCGCCGTCGGAGTAGACGTCGGGCTCGGCCAGACGGGTCTGCAACTGCGCGACGCGTGCCTCGGCGGCACCGAGCTCGCGCTCGACGCGCTCCAGATCTCGGCGCAACGGTCGCGTCGCGCGGTCGACCCGCTTGCGCCGGTCGGCCTCGAGCCGCCGGCGCTCAGCGGCGTTCAAGGACCCGTTGGCCGCTGACGCACGCGCGGTCGCGGCCGCCTCAACGCCCGGTGTCGCGCCGGCGCGTGCGCGCTCGATCCGTTCCAGGTAGTCCACCCAGCCACCCGGATGCAGCGTGGCGCCGCCGTCTTGCACCTCGACGATGTGATCGGCCGCCGAGCGGATCAGGTGGCGGTCGTGGGTGATGAGCACCACCGCGCCGGGGTACTCCACGACCGCGTCCTCGAGCATGTCCCGGCTGGCCATGTCGAGGTGGTTGGTCGGCTCGTCGAGGCAGAGCAGGTTCGCCGGGTCGGCCATCATCTTTGCCAGCGCCAGCCGGCTGCGCTCGCCTCCGGAGAGCACCTTCACCTGCTTCTCGACATCGTCGCCGGAGAAGAGAAAGGAACCGAGCAGGCTGCGGGGATTCACCTGCGCGGTGTCGACGACCCCGGTCAGCTCGGCGAGGACGGTCGAGGAGGTGTCCAGCGCGTCGATCTGGTGCTGGGCAAAGTAGGAGACCGACGCGTTGTGTCCGAGCACGCGCTCGCCCTTGTCGGGTGCGATGACGCCCGCAAGCAGCTTCAGCAGCGTCGACTTCCCGGCGCCGTTGGGTCCGACCAGCGCCACCTTCTGCCCACGCTCGATCACGAGATCGAGATGCTCGTAGACCACGCGGTCGCCGTAGCGCTTCGCGACGCCGCGCAGGCCCACGACCTCCCTGCCGGCCCGCGGAGGGGAGGGGAAGCGGAAGCGCAGCGTGCGCCTGCGCTCGTCGGGCTCCTCCACGCGATCCAGCCGTTCCAGTGACTTCACGCGGCTCTGGACCTGCCGCGCCTTCGATGCCTTGTAGCGGAAGCGCTCGATGAACGCCTCGGTCTGGGCGACCTTGCGCTGCTGATTGCGGGCGGCCGCGCGCTGCTGCTCCCGACGCAGCGCCCGTTGCTCGACGAACGCCGCGTAGTCGCCGGCGTACTCCGTCGCGCGACCGGCGTCGAGCTCCACGATGGCGTTCACGACGCCGTTCAGGAAGTCGCGGTCGTGGCTGACGAGCACGAGCGCGCCCGCGTACTCCGCCAGAAAAAACTCGAGCCAGCGCACGCTGTTGAGGTCGAGGTGGTTCGTCGGCTCGTCGAGCAGCAGCAGGTCCGGCGCGGCCACGAGCAGCCTCGCCAGACCGACGCGCATCATCCAGCCGCCCGAGAAGGTGCGCAGATCGCGGGTCATCTGATCGTCGGCGAACCCGAGTCCGGCGAGCACCTTGCGGGCGGCGGCCTCCAGGCCGTAGCCGCCGAGCTGCTCGAAGCGCGCCTGGGCCTCGCCGTAGGTGGCGAGCACCTGCTCGTGATCCTCGCGGCCGACGGACGCGGCGACCTCGGCCTCCAACACGGAGAGCTGCCGTTCCAGCTCGCCGAGCTGACCGGCGGCGGCCATGACCTCGGCCAACGCGTTGCGACCGGTCAGCTCCGCGATCTCCTGGCGCAGGTAGCCGATGCGCAACCCCTTCGACCGCCTGACGTCGCCCTGGTCGATGGCGATCTCGCCGGTCATGACCTCCAGCAGCGTCGTCTTGCCCGCGCCGTTGGGTCCGACCAGCCCGAGCCGCCGACCTGGTGTGATCTGCAACGAGACGTCGCGGAACAGCACACGGGAACCGTGCGCCTTCGTCACCCCAGCGAGCGTCAGCATCGGTGACGAGCCTACGCGCTCGGCCTGTCCTGCTGGCCGCACGGAGGCCCGGCACGGTGCTCCGCTACGGCCGACGACGCTCTCGGCTGCAACGCCCGTCGAGGCGGCTAGGGTGTCCGGCCATGGACCTGGCACGCCCTCATGCCCTGATCGGGCTGCTCATCGTCTCCGCCTGGGCGATCCTCGCCGGCTGGGGCGTCGCCCTGCGCTTCACCCGCTACGAGGAGACGCCCACCTACTGGCGTGCGGTCTCGGTCGGGCAGATCCTGCTCGGCCTGCAGCTGCTCTACGGGCTCGTCCTGTTCGGTGTCGGGCGCCTGCCCGGCGAGGGCGGCTGGTTCGTCACGCTCTTTCATCCTCTGTACGGGTTCGTCTTTCCGCTGCTGGTGCTCTTCTTCGCTCACAAGTGGGCTCGCGAACGTCGGTACGATCCACACTTGGCGTTCGGCGTCGCATCGTTCGTGATCTTCGCGCT
>JBBSMR010000037.1:0-35103 GCA_038233095.1 Euzebyales bacterium | reverse complement strand
GCGGCCGCTCGCCCAGCCCGAGCGCCTCGTCGTAGCCGGCGTGCGCGGCGAACCGCTCATACCCCGCCGCCGTCTCTGTCTGTGAACTCATGTTCGTTACACTACCCGACGGGTATGACAACACCGCGCAGCCAGACCGGATATACTGGACACCTATAAAGAAGATTCAAAGGCCTTCTGAGCAGGGCCCGCGGCCGACTTCGGGCAGCAGTGATTGGTGCGATGACTCCCTACTAGAAGAAGTCGTAGAGCACCGGCGGGGTGCTGGCGAAGGCCTCGGTGAGCAGGTCGAGGGCCTCGTTGGGTCCGCGGAGGAGCCCGGCCAACGCCAGCTCGTGGGCCGAGCGGAAGCCGGTGTAGAGCGGCCCGATCGCGCGAGCATCCAGATGGGCATCGGCGCCCGGTGCGTCCACCAGTTGGCCGCGACCGCCCGCGATCTCGAGGCGCTGGGGTGCCGAGGGGTGCGGCAGAAGCGGGTCCTCGACCCGCAGGGTGATGCCAGCCATCAGCGAGGACGGGAACCCACGCGCGGCAACGGCGGCCGCGAGGTCCAGGCCTCTCGCCATCCAGTAGAACGAGCTCTGCAGCGTGACGTCCTGCTCGTCGGTGACAAGGGACCAGCGCTCGGGCACGGTGGAGCGGAACTCCGCGGCGCTGCAGAGCGACCGGTGCCGTCCGACGAAGCCGACGAGCGCGGTGAGTCCACGCGGGGAGGTCGCCGCCCAGTCCTGGATGGCGAGCACGTAGCGCCAGTCGTCCGGTGGCTTGCGGTGGTCGACGAGGAGGTAAGCCTCGATCGTTCCCGGCTCGTCGGCGTCCAGGACATAATGGTACGAGGCCGACCGCAAGCTCTCCCAGCGATTTTCGGACCGCACCTCGGGGCCCTGGCAGTGTTGCGCCTCGCGCTCCTGGCACGCGCGGATGGCGGCCCAGTCCGAAGGTCGGTCGGCGAGCCGCAGCGGCGCTCCGACCGTGGGAGCGTGCCGGGTGGCAAGGCAGCTCCAGCCGAAATGGCCAGCGTGCTCCCAACCGAGCCGCCGGTAGAAGCCCGAGGTGGCCGGGAAGAGCAGCGAGAGTCCCACCCCTCGGCTCGCCCACTGACTGACCGCGGCGCGCATGCACGCGCCGCCCGCGCCACGGCCCCGGTGCTCGGGCGGCACCGCGACGCTGGCGACATCCAGAGTGGGCACGCGCCGCCCACCGAACCAGTGCTCGCGATCCAACAGCCGGCATTGCGCCAGGATCTGCCCATCCTCCTCCCAGCCCCAGACCTCGCCACGCTCGAGGCGCGACTGCCAGCGGGCGAGCTCGTCGGAGTCGGTCTGCGCTCCGAAGGCCACCGCCGAGCGGGCCATGGCCGCCTCGGCCGCGTCCGCAGCGAGTTGGACGAGACGCCCGGTCGAGCCAGCGCTCACCGGTGGTCCATCGTGCAGGCGCAGGGGGTCGCGTGGCAGCGCGGACAGCCGTCGGCGTAACGGGCCGCGGCCGTCTCCAGGTCGACGCCCGCCTGGTCGGCCAGGGAGGTCAGCCAGGCGAGCACGTCGCCAAACTCGTGCAGGCGATCGGTCTCGTCACCGCGGAAGAGGGCGCGGGAGAGTTCGCCGCACTCCTCAGTGAACCAGGCGAAGGTCCGAGCGGCGCCCCGCTCACGGTCGCGGGCGCCGTAGAGCGTGCGCATCTGCTGTTGGAACTCGCCGAGTCGCACGGCGCCTCCTGCCTCGACCGGCCCGCCCGTCTCACGGTGACGACGGGCGGGACTACGACGGCGGGGCGCGGTGCCCCCGTCGGGATGCCGGGATTCGAACCCGGGGCCTCCACGTCCCGAACGTGGCGCGCTAACCAAGCTGCGCTACATCCCGCAAGTCAGGCCAGCCTACCGTCTGGGCCGGCGCACGGACAACGCACCCGGCCGTCTTTCGCGGGCGGCGGGCGCATCCGCACTTCCCGCGACGCGCGAAGCGCTTGCCAGTTGTCGCAACGCTTGCCTGGTCAGTCCTGGTCTGCCGAACCGCCGGCAAAACCGACCACGCTCATAACAGTCTTCATGTCGTTGCCCTTCCCCCTCCATCTTCGTGGGAGCCTCCGCTGATCCCCTTCCGCCGCCTTGTTGGCACCCACACCAACAACCTCGAACTACAAACGCAGAAGAGTCGATGCAGCGATCACACACAGTAACATGTGGACTACCTGAATGGGTAGCTCAGCAGAGCCATTTCTGGGTGGCTGTTTCTGGCCATCCGGGCACTCCACGTGGAGATCGGCCCGGGTTGTCGCACAGACGATGGGAGACCTCATCCAAGGTGCGCAGCGGACTCGACTCAGGCCGGGATGAGGTCCAACAGTGAGGCTTCGGGGCGGCAGGCGAAGCGGATGGGGGCGTAGCGGGAGGCACCGAGACCTGCGGAGACGTGCAGCCACAGGTCGACGCCGTAGCGGGAGGTGCCACGGGCCATCCCGAGCGGCAGGTCGCAGTTGTCCACCAGCGCGCCCACGAACGGCACCCGCAGCTGACCACCGTGGGTGTGGCCGGCCAGCGCCAGGTCGAGCCCGTGAGTGTCGAACGTGTCGAGCACGCGCACGTACGGCGCGTGCGCCACGCCGAGGCGCAGCGCCGCCTCAGCCGGGGCCGCGCCGTCGAGCTCCACGACCTCGGGGTGATCGGCGCCGATGTGGGCGTCGCCGAGGCCGACCAGGTCGACCGGACCGGCCGGAGTCGGCAGCGTGCAGCGGCGGTTGTCCATCCACTCCCAACCGCGATCGGCCATGCCGGTGACCAGCCGCTCGGTGTCCATGCGGCCGGTCGAGACCCGGTCGCTCGGGCCAGCGAAGTAGCGCAACGGGTTGCGCAGCGTCGGAAGGTAGTAGTCATTCGAGCCGAGGACGGCGACGGCTAGGCGCCCGCGCGCGACGCGCCCGAGCAGTTCGACCGCGTCGTCGATCGCGCCGGGGTGACCGATGATGTCGCCGGTGACGACCACCAGATCGGGGCCGGTGGCACTCAGGCTCTCGACGAACCGCTCTTTGTGCGCCTGACCGGGCAGCAGGTGCAGGTCACTGAGGTGCAGGACGCGCAGCGGCCTGCGCGCCTTATCACGCAGCACGGGCAGTGTGTCGTGTCGCAGGCGATACCAACGCGGCTCGACGAGCGCGGCGTACGCCAGGCTCACCGCACCCAGCGCACTCATGCCGCTGAGCCCCGCCCCGATCCGCCGCGCGCGCCCGCTCACGGCCCCGAACCGTCGGCTGCCGCGTCGCCGTTGCGTCCCATCAGCGCAGCCCCCACCGCTTCGAGGCCCGACAAATCGTGCACGTCACCGGGGAGTTGCGGCACCTCGACGAGCACTCTCGGGTCGAGCTGGTGCAGGGACGCGGCGATCGCCCGCTGTTGCCGGCGCGCGTCGCGGCGTTCCTCGAGCGCTAGACGCAGCAGGGTGGAGACTGCCTGATCCTCCGGGCCAGAGCCTGCAAACGTGTCGGCTGTCGCGACCAGCTGCTGCTCGCTCACACCGTCGAGCGCGGACAGCGGTGGGCTCACCCGGTTGACGACGAGCCCGGCGGTGGGCATGCCGTCCTGGGCGAGCCGCAGCAGGAAGAAGCGTGCTTCGCGCAGCGCCGGCGGCTCGGGACTCGCGACGACCACGAAAGCCGCACCGGGGCTGCCGAGCAGGCGATAGACCGACTGAGCCCGCTGTTTGAAGCCCTCGTACATCGACTCGAACGACTGGAAGAACTCGCCCAGATCGTGGAGCACGCTCGCGCCCGTGATGCGCCCGGCGGCGCGCATGAACAGTCCGGTGCCGAACCCCACCGCGCGGGTCGCGACCTTGCCCGCGGCGACGCCAGGCGCCAGGAACATGCGCAGGAAACGACCCTCGAGGAAGTCGGTGAGCTTGCGCGGGGCGTCGAGGAAGTCGAGCGCGTTGCGGGTAGGCGGCGTGTCCACCACGATGCAGTCGTAGCGCCCGGTGCTGTGCAGGTCGTACAGCTTCTCCATGGCCATGTACTCCTGCGTTCCGGCCAGGGAGCTCGAGAGCTGCTGGTAGAAGCGGTTCGCGGTGATGCGGCGGACGATCTCTGCGCTCTCGGCGTAGCGCTCGATCGTCTCGTCGAAGGTGCGCTTCATGTCGAGCATCATCGCGTCGAGGCCGTCCACGCCGGTGACCGGTCGAGGGTCGTTGTCCAGCGCCGACAACCCGAGCGACTGCGCCAGACGGCGGGCCGGATCGATGGTCAGCACGATCGTGCGCCGCCCCTGCCGCGCCGCCGCGACCGCCAGCGCCGCTGCGGTCGTGGTCTTGCCGACACCGCCCGATCCGGTGCAGACGATGACATGCGAGCGCGCCACGATATCGGCGAAGTCGCGCTGCCGTGCCGCGCCGAGCACCGCGGCGTCCTTGGGCTGCCTCATTGGGGCTGCCTCACGCGACGAGCTCCAGGATCGTGTCGGCCAACCGCCCGATCTCGGTCTCGCCGAAGGCCGGGGTGTGCTGGAAGCCCAGCTCGATCAGCGGGAGTTGCAGGCGCTCGTTGAGCACCTGCCGGAGCCGGCGCTGCAGCGCCACCGTCTGCAGGTGCTTCGCACCTAGCGCGTGCAACGCCGCAGCGGCCCCGAGATCGATCTCCAGGCCGGCGCTGCTCAGCATGGCGGCAAGCTCACGGGGGGAGAGGCCGTCATCGAGCACTTTTGCGGCGCGTTCGTCGAACCGCTCGGTCAGTACGCGGTTCACGATCACCGGCCCGAGCGTCACGCCGAGCTCGGTGAGGGCCCGCGCGCTCTCGAGGGTCTCCTGAACAGGCATCTCCTCGAGCAGGGTGACGAGCTGGACGTGTGTGCGTGTCCCGTCCAGCAGCATGTCGACCACCGATTGCGCCTGACTGTGGATGGGTCCGACACTGACGAGCTCGGTGGTGGCGTCCGGTGCGCGCAGGAAGTTGACGATGCGCCCCGTCGGTGGGGCGTCGACGACGATGAGGTCGTAGGTGAAGCGCCCGTCGGGCTCCCGCCGGCGCTCCATCTCGCGGACCTTGCCGATCAACAGCACGTCCTTGATGCCTGGCGCGGCGGAGGTGGCGAAGTCGACGGCCGGCGAGCCCACGACGAGTCGGGAGAGCCGCCGCGCCCCGTAGAACATCTGCAGATAGTCGAGCAGCGAGGCCTCCGGATCGATGGACATGCCGAACAGGTCGGGCCGGAAGCTCCGCTCGTCGAAGTTCCACGGCTCGGTGGAGAAGAGCCGAGCCATCGTCTGGCGCCCCTCCACCTCGACGAGGCAGGTACGCCGGCCGGAGCGCACGGCCGCCACGGCGAGCGCGGCGGCGATGGTGGATTTGCCGACGCCGCCCTTGCCGGTGACAATCACGACGCGCGGGTCGAGCACGTCGGCTACCTCCACCCGGTCTCTCCTTCGTTGTGTGTGCTCGTCGGGACACGCCTCGGACGCCACCTGCAAGCCTGACACGCCCGCGCCCCGTGCGCCCGTCGTCCCCCAGCAGTCGCCGTACAATCGCGCCCCATGCTCTCACTTCTGCACAGAGGCTCCGGCGAGCCTCGTGGCCCCCGATCTGCGCTGCGCACCTGCGGCGCAGTCCTGCTCGCGGCCGGGCTGCTGCTCCTGCTCGCAGCGCCGGGCTCGGCCCAGTCGGACACTCCGATCGTCGACGTGCTCCAGATCGAAGGGGCACTCGATGCCCCGATGGCCTCGTATGTTGACGACGCGGTCGCCGACGCGGCCGCCGAGGACGTCGAGGTGGTGGTCCTGCAGCTCTCCTCGACGGGTGCGTTGGGCGTCGAGCTCGATCGGTTGGTCGCGCCGCTCATCGACAGCGGTGTGCCGGTTGTGGTCTGGGCCGGTCCGCCGGGAGCGCGGGTGACGGGGGCGGGCGCCGTGCTGGCGCAGGCGGGGCATCTGCTCGGGCAGGCGCCTGGCACGGTGCTCGGTGCCGCCGCCCCCGCCGATCTCGCCGCTGGAGACGCCGATCCGGCTGACCGCCGGGCGCTCTCCGAGCGGCTCGGGGAGCTGGCCCGCGTGCGCGGCCGATCGGTCCCGGCCGCACAAGCCATGGCCCAAGGCAGGGCGTACGCGGCGCTGGTGAACGGCCGCCCGCTCTCGCCCGAGATCGATCTGCCACAGGGCGTCGACGCCGGTGATGTCATCGGTCTGGACGGGCAGGTGCTGGTCGAACAGGACGTCATCGATCTCAGTGCCGCGGGGCTGGACGACGTGCTGCGCGAGCTCGACGGGCGCACCGTGACGCTGGCGGGAGGCCAGGAGCGCACCCTCGACGTGGATCCGGTGACGGCGCTCGTGCGTTTCCGCAATCCCGGCCTGCTGGCACGGATGCTGCACACGGTGGTCAGCCCCACGCTGGCCTACCTGCTGCTCATCGCCGGAGCGCTGGCGATCCTCTTCGAGCTCTTCCAACCCGGTTTCGGTGTGGCGGGGTTCTCGGGATTGGCGCTCGCCGCGCTCGCCATGTACGGCGTGTCCGTCCTGCCGGCCCGCTGGTGGGCGCTCGGCCTAGTCGTCATCGGCCTGTTGCTGCTCGCGGCCGATCTCTCGGTGGCCGGACTGGGCCTGCTCACCGTCGGGGGAGCCGTGGCGCTGGGGGTCGGCTCCTGGTTCCTGTTCGCCGCCCCGCTCATGGTGCCGGCCTGGATCGTGGGCGCGACCGTCGCCTTCAACGTGCTCTTCTTCGTCATCATCATGACCGTCGTCCTGCGAGCTCAGGGGGTGGCAGCCGTCTCCGGGGCGCAGCGCGTGATCGGCAAGGCCGGCGTCGTGCGCTCGATGCTGAATCCTGAAGGTCACGTCTACGTCGAGGGTGGTCTGTGGCGAGCTCGCGCGCCGGAGGGCGCCGGCCGGGTGAAGACCGGCACGCCCGTGCGGATCGTCGGTCTGAACGATGGCTCGACCCTCGAGGTGGAGATCCTTGACGAGACGGTCACCGAACGCGTCTGATCTCCATCCGTGGAGAGTGTGCAACCTTCTCTCCCCGTGCCGATATTCGCCACTTTCGCAATCAGGGAATGGCGAGTACGCTGTACGCGCCCCACGATCAGGAGGTGTGTGCCCGGTGGGTCGGAACACCGCGTTGTTGGCGGATCTGACTGCTGCGCCCGAGACGGGTTGGCAAGCGCGTGCGCGTTGTCAGGAGGTCGACAGCGAGTGCTTCTTCGCACCGAACCGGACCGAGCCCAAGCCGGAGCGGCTTGCTCGGGAGGCCAGGGCCAAGGCGGTCTGTGCGACCTGCCCCGTGCGCGAGCCGTGCTTGGCCTGGGCGCTCGCGGTCCGCGAGCCCCACGGTGTCTGGGGCGGGCACAGCGAATCGGAGCGGCGACTGCTCTTGAAGGGCGGCCCGGCGTCCGCCTGAAGTCTGTTTTCGGCGACGTCCGCCGAACCGAGCACACGAGCGGAGGAGTCTGCAGCGGTGAGCACCCCTGAGGAGCGACTGGAAGAGCTCGGCCTTGCATTGCCCGACGCGCCGGCGCCGGCAGCCGCGTATGTCCCTTACACACGGACCGGCGAGCTGATCTTCACGGCGGGTCAGGTCGCGGTCGCCGACGGACAGATGATCGCCACGGGCCGGCTGGGGGACGAGCTCGCCGTCGAGGATGGCGTGGCGTGCGCGCGCCAGTGTGCGCTCAACGTCATCGCGCAGCTGAAGGCGGCGGCTGGCGAGCTTGACGAGATCCGCCGAGTGGTCAAGCTGACCGTCTTCGTCGCGAGCGCGCCGGACTTCACCGACCAGCACCTCGTCGCGAACGGCGCGTCGGAGTTGATCGGCGAGGTCTTCGGTGAGGCGGGCCGCCACGCTCGCTCCGCGGTCGGTGTGGCCGCCCTCCCGCTCGGCTCTCCAGTCGAGGTTGAGGCGATCGCTGAAATCGCCTGACCGGCCATCCGCTGGTCAGCCCGGCGCGCGCACGTCGCGCACGTCGCCTCTGCGCCGGGTGAGACCACGCCGGTCCAGCTCGCCCAGCAAAGGGAGCGCAAACTTCCGACTCGTATGCAGCACCTGTCTGGCACGCGACGCCGTGAGCGGGCCCTCGTCCTCGTAGGCGGCGGCCAGCCGCCGGTGAGCCTGCACGAGCGCGTCCGCGGTGACGGCGATATCGGCCTCCAGCCGGACGAGCGCGCCGTCGGCCTCCAGCTCGCGGAGGAGGGCGGGCGAAGCTCCGGCATGTGCGGCGGCGGCGGCGAGCCCCGGCGGAGCGAACGGCTCGGCGGCGAGCGCCGCCAACAGCTCATCGCGCGCGCGGCGCTGATCACGGTCGAGCTCGACCGTGTGCTCCGGCAGCCGCAGCCCAGGGCCTTCCGCGACGAGCGTCCTGCTGGCAACGAGGTGATCCAGCAGCGGTTGCGCGAGCTGCTCGGGACAGCCTGCGGCCACGACGGCGCGCAGCGCCACGTCGCGGCGCGCGACCCGATCGACGGGCTGCGCTCGATGGTGCTCGCCCAGAGCGTGCAGCACAGCAGCCGACCAGTCCGCAACGGCCTGCGGTGCCGCCCACTGGTCGCCCAGGGCGATGAGGCCATGGCGAAGGGCCGCCTCGGCTCCCGCTCGGTCGGTCAGACCGGCGGCTGCGACCGCGCTGGCGCGGCCAGCCGCGCACCGCTCGGCGACGTGCAGCAGCAAGAGCCTCGCTCGGTCGCCCGCGTCGAGCGCCTCTCGGCGTGCCGTGAGCTCCTCGGCACGCCGGAGCCGGTGCACACGACCCCTGGCCGGACCCTGTGGGGCGGGGTCGAGGATGACCCCGCCGCCGATCGTGGCCTGCCGGCCGGCCTCCCGGAGCACGAAACGGTCGCCGGCCACGAGCGCGAGCGGCTCGTCCGTCTCAACCCGGATGAAGCCGCCCGCCGCCTGCACCGCCTTGACGGTGAGGGGGGTCACGCGCGCGAGCCGCTCGGCGGAGCCGACGTGGACGTGCCACGCGCCCCGCTTGCCGATCGCGTGGGCGCGCACGGGGCGGACCCACCCTTCGAAGGCATCCGTGGTCACCCATTGCTGCGCGACGACGACGGCGTCGCCACGCCGCACCTCGTCGCGACTCACCCCCGAGAGGTTGAGCGCGACCCGGCTGCCCGGCGCGGCGGTCGGGATCTCCGCGGAGAGGCTCTGCAGCCCGCGGACGCGCCCGCGGGCACCACCCGGCAGCACGGTCGGCTCCGCTCCCGCGTGCAGCGTCCCGCCGGCCAGCGTGCCGGTGACGACCGTGCCGGCGCCCCGGACCCTGAACGCGCGGTCGACCCAGAGCCGGGGGCGGCCGACATCGACAGGATTGGGGGCCGCGTCCACGGCCGCCACCAGCCGCTCGCGCAGCCGGTCCAGACCCGCGCCGGTCCGGGCGCTCACCGCGACGATCTCGACTCCCTCGAAGGCGCTGCCCGCCAGCTCCTCGCGGGTGAGCTCCACGGCGACCTCCAACGTGTCGGGGTCCACCGCGTCGGCCTTCGTCACCGCCACGAGGCCGTGCCGGACGCCGAGCAGGTCGAGGATCTCCAGGTGCTCCCGGCTCTGCGGCATCCAGCCTTCGTCGGCCGCGACGACCAGGAGCGCCAGGTCAACGGCGCCCGCGCCGGCCAGCATGTTGCCGATGAAGCGCTCATGGCCGGGGAGGTCGACGAACGCGACCGTGAGCGGCGCTCCATCCGGACGTTCCAGCTCGGTCCAGGCGAATCCCAGATCGATGGTGAGCCCACGGCGACGCTCCTCGGCGAAGCGATCCGGCTCCATGCCCGTCAGCGCTCGCACCAGCGTCGACTTGCCGTGGTCGACATGGCCGGCCGTGCAGACGACGCGCACTACGCGCTGGGCTCGGTGTCGTTGGGACGGGTCAGCAGCGCCCGCAGCTCCTCCGCGGCGTCCACGCCGGTGAGCGCCACGATCTCATCCCCCGGTGTAATCACCGTGTCGCCGCTTGGCATGATGAGCTCTCCTCCGCGCTGGATGCTGGTGAGCACAGTGCGTTGCGGCCAGGAGACGTCGCGCACGCACTGGTGGGCCGCCGGCGCGTCGGCATGGACGAGGAACTCCACGAAGCGGGCGCCCGCCAGGTCGCGCAGCTTCGAGCTCTCCCGGCGCTGCTGAGAGCCGAGGCTGCGGGTGACGGCGCGCTGATACGCGTTGACCAGGTCGGTCCGGCGGACCAGGCCGACCAGCTTGCCGTGGTCGTCGTCAGCGACCACCGGAAGCCGCCCCACATTGAGGGTCGCCATGCGCCGGAGCGCGCGGAAGACGGGATCGCCGGCGGTCACGGTGACGGGCTGTCGTGTGCAGCAGTCGCCCGCGGTGAGCGGCAGATCTCCGGGAAAGTCACGACTGCCGGACGGCAGGTCGGAGAGCGTCACCACGCCGACGAGCCGGTCGCCTTCCAGCACCGGGAAACCGTGGTGGCGCGTAGTCTCGAAACGCCGCCGCAGCGCCCCGATCTCCAGATCTGCCTGCACCGTATCGGGGGTGCTGGTCATGATCTCGCCCACGCGCACCATCTGCATGATGTCGACGTCCTCGGGCTCGGCGTAGACGATGCCCTGCTTGCGCAGCGGGTGGGTGTAGACCGAATCAGGCTCCACCCGGTCTGCGACGAACGTGGCGATGCCGGCCGCAAGCATGAGCGGCAGGACGAGCTGATAGTCGTTGGTCAGCTCAAAGACGATCAGGATCGCGGTCAGCGGGGCGCGGGCGGCCGCGGCGAAGAGCGCGGCCATACCCACCAGCGCGAAGGCCCCGGGAGGCACGTCGGCCACGGTGATGAGCGACTCGGCGACGTGGCCGACAGCGCCGCCGAGCGCCGCTCCCACGAACAGAGCAGGCGCGAAGGTGCCGATGGCGTTCCCGCTGCCGATGGACAGACAGGTGGCGACGAGCTTCGCGATGGCGAAGAGCAGCAGGATGCCGGCGGCGCTGAGACCGACGCCGAACTCGCTGTTCAGCATGACCTGGATCGGCTCGCGCAGACCGTTGATCGGCGGCAGCTTGTCCCCGGTGCCGAGGACCTCGGGAATCAGCAGTGCGATCGCTCCGACCCCGAGCCCGCCGAGTGCCAGCTTGAACGGGCGCCACAGCTGCAGCCTCGCGAACATCCGCTTCGCGAAGTCCTCTCCGTACAGGAAGGCGAGACCGAAACCAGCCGCCGCGAGACCGAGCAGCGCGTAGAGGCCGAGCTCCGCTAGGACGATGGCCAAGCCGACGCGCCGGGGGTCGCTGAGGGCGTAGAAGGTCGCCGGCTGATAGATGATCTCCGAACCGATGATCTGCCGAGCGGTGACCGAGCCGACGACGGAGGCGACCACGATGACCTGCAGCGACCGGGTGCGGAACCCGCCGACGATGAGCTCGATGGCGAAGAGCATGCCGCCGATCGGCGCGTTGAAGGAGGCGCCGATGCCAGCGGCGGCGCCAGCGGCCACGAGCGTGCGCAGCGCGTCCTCGCCGACGCCGAACAACCGGCCGAGCAGCGATCCGACGCTGCCTCCGATCAGCACGATCGGGCCCTCCCGACCGCCGGAGGCGCCTGTCCCGAGCGCGACGCCGGTGACGGCGATGCCGCCGGCAGGCACCCGTGCCCTGAAGCGCCCGCCGCGCATGGCGATCGTGCGCATGACCTGGATGACGCCGCTGCCGCTGGACTCGGGAAAGGCGTAGGTGAGCAGAACGCCTGCTCCGAAGGCTCCGACGGCGGGAACGAGCAGGATCGTCGCCCATCCCGGACGACTGCCGAAGCTCAGTGACTGGACGAGCCCGATCGCCTCGATCAGCAGCGCTGCGAGCAGTCCTGTGGCGAGCCCCACTCCGGCGCCGAGGCCGAGCATGAGACCCTCATTGGCCGGTCGCGCCGCCAGTCGTTTGCGGGCACGGGCGAACGGTCGAAGCAGAGCCGTCACTGAGAGGCTGACCATGGGCGGGAGAAAGCTTACCGGTGCGCGGGCAGCGCAGGGACCCGCCGCCGTTAGGAGTTGCGTGGCGGCGGATTCTCGCGCCCCGGGGTCTGCCCGCGCGGGTACCATCGTTCGTCCGCGGCTGGGGAAGTTGGCGGACAGCGGCGTTCGCCCCGCCGGCCCGCACGACAAGGAGTCAAACGTGGCGCTCGAGCTTGCAGCAGCCAGATCGGTGGCGGTCAACCCCTCGCAAGAGGAGTTGCGTTCCTGGGTGGCGCAGATGCCGAATTCGCAGCAGACCGAGTACGGCGGCTTCAACGTGACGGCGCGAGTCACGGCGCGCTCGGCGGGATCGACCTACATCGTGACCGACGACGCGTCGCAGACGAGCAAGCAGACCATGTCACGCGAGGAGTACGAGCGGGTGGCTCGCCGCCAGGACGAGCACATCGCGGGTTGCGACATGATCCTTGTCGAGGGCTACATCGGCCCGGATAACTCTCCCATGCGGGTCCCGGCACGGGTCTACATCGAGCGTGAGCACGCCAACATCCCCGGCATGCAGCAGCATCTCTACTATCCGAAGGACGGCGATTGGGACGCGGCCGAGGCCTTCACCGTCGTGTACACCCCGTCGCTGGAGGCCGAGGGCTATCCGGAGGACCGGCTGATCGCCATCGACCTCGACAACTGGGTGACGCGGGTCTACAACGCGGATTACTTCGGCGAGTCCAAGATGGGCTCCCTGCGCATGTGGAACGAGTGGGTGTATCAGCGTGGCGGGCTGGCGATGCACTCCGGAGCGAAGGTCATCCCGACGCCCGACGGGGCGAGGGTCGCGCTCATCGTCGGGCTCTCCGGCACCGGCAAGACGACCACCACGTTCACTCGGCAGAACGACTCGCTGCCCGTCCAGGACGACTTCGTGGCTTTGGTCCCCGGCGGGGAGGTCTACTCGACCGAGAACGGGTGCTTCGCGAAGACGATCGGGCTGGATCCCCAGTACGAGCCGACGATCTACAACGCGCTGACCCAGCCGGAGAGCTGGCTGGAGAACGTCGGGGTCGGCGCGAACGGAGAGGTCGACTTCTTCGACGACTCCCACACCGCCAACGGGCGCGGCACGTTCATGCTGGACGCCATCCCGCACTTCGATCCGCGCAAGCTCGGCAGAGCCGACTTCCTGTTGATCCTCAACCGCAACGAGACCATCGTGCCGGCGGTCGCGAGGATGACGTCGAAGGAGCAGGCGGTCGCCTACTTCATGCTCGGAGAGACGAAGGGCACGTCGGCCGGTGGGAAGGCCGAGGCGGGAAAGTCCCTGCGGGTGCCGGGCACGAACCCCTTTTTCCTGCAGCACGACTACATGCAGGGCAACCGCCTGGCCGAGCTCATCGAGAGCATGGACTACGACTTCGGCGTCTACGTGCTCTCGACGGGACGCATCGGCGGCGGCGAGGACGTCGAGGGCTCGAAGAAGGTCGAGATCCCGCACTCCTCGGCCATCGTGAAGGCCATCGCGGAGGACACGATCACGTGGGAGACCGATCCCGACTTCGGCTACTTCGTCGCCAGCGACGTGCCGGGCCTCGACGATCCCGAGCTGTTACAGCCGAGCCGCCTGTACGAGCGGCTGGGGCGCGGCGAGGAGTACCGCGAGCGGGTCGCGACGCTGAAGCGGGAGCGTGGTGAGTACCTGCGCGGCCACGAAGGGCTCTCCGGAGAGGTCGTGCGGGCGGTCGAGTAAGCGCAGGCCTGCGGCGTCTCGGAGGTCCGGCTACTCCAGCTCCAGTGCGCGGCCCACGCACGCCGCGAGCTCGCGGTCTCGGTCGGCGGGGACGGTCCGCAGATCGAACCAGAGCGCTCCCGCGTCGATGCGGACGATGACTGCCGGCCTGCCGGTGCGCAACCGCCGCGCCACGTCCTTTGCGGCCTGCGTCTCCAGCCGGACCACCGGCCCTTCGATCCCTGCGCCCGGCGCGGAGCCTCCCCCGATCAACGTCCTGCCCTCGACGACGGCCCCGCCGAGCCGGTCGGCGAGAGCCTGGCAACGAGCGGTGAGCGTCTCACGATCTGTCCGCAATGCGGACCAGACCGGCAGCTCGCCGAGTTGGCCGCGAAGATGGATCTCGAGCGTCGCCACGAGCGCGGCCACCCGCAGCTTGTCCAGCCGCAACGCGCGCGCCAGAGGCGCGCGCCGGCAACGCGCGATCAGGTCCGCGCGACCGACGAGCAGGCCCGCCTGCGGACCGCCGAGCAGCTTGTCTCCGGAGCAAAGCACAAGATCGGCGCCGGCCGCCAGGGACGAAGCGACGACGGGCTCCTGTGCCAGCCAGTCGTCGCCGTGCTCCACGAGCACGCCCGAGCCGACGTCGTGCACCAGCGGGACTCGCCGCCGCCGCGCGACCTCGGCCAGCTCGGAGACGGTCGGCGCCTGCGTGAACCCTCGGATCTCGTAGTTCGAAGGGTGCACCTTGAGCAGCAGCCCGACATCCTCGCCTTGTTCGTAGTCCGCAGCGCGCGTCCGGTTCGTGGTGCCGACCTCGAGCAGCCGCGCGCCGGAGGCTGCCATGATCTCGGGCAGCCGGAACGACCCGCCGATCTCGACGAGCTCTCCGCGGCTGACTGGCACCTCGCGCCCGGCGGCGAGCACCTCCAGCACCAGGACGAGCGCCGCGGCGGCGTTGTTCACCGCCATGCCGGCCTCGGCGCCGGTCGCTTCAGCGAGCAAAGGGTCGAGCCGCGCTCCGCGTGAGCCGCGCCTGCCCGTGTTCAGGTCGTACTCCAGGTCGCAGTACCCGGCGGCATCGGCCACGGCTCGCCGGGCCGCGCCCGAGAGCGGAGCGCGTCCGAGGTTGGTGTGCACGACCACCCCCGCTGCGTTCAGCACGGCGACCGGCGGACCTGGGCGGCTCGCGGCCAGGGTCTCTGCGGCGGACGCCAGCATGGCCGGTTCCTCGGGGACGTCGGTGGCGCCATCGCGCAGCGCCAGACGGGCCTCCTCCACGGCCGCCCTCAGCGCACTCACGACCGCGGCGTGGCCGTAGGTCTCCACGAGCGGCGCCGCATGGGCGAGCAGCCGGTCGATGGGCGGCAGTCGAGAGAGCGGGGCGGTCATGCCCGCCATCCTGCCGCACAGCGTGGTCGCTGCACGGTGTGCTGCCCAAAGAAGCCCGACGACCACTTTATGACCGGGCGGCCTCGCCGTCGTAACACGACAACGTCCTTCGCGAAGTCTTGGAGAGCCACCGGCATGATTTCCCGTTTCACCTTCCCCACTGCGCTCGTCCGCGCCTTCAGAAGCGCGGTGATCCTGCTGCTGGCACTGTTGATATTCGCCTCAGCGGCGTTCGCCACGGCGGACGCCGCCCCTTCGGAGCAGCTGCTGACGGACGCCACGGAGGAGCCGTCGGCGACACCGACCGAGGCCCCTGCCGTGGCGCCGGCGGCGACGGATGCCGTCATCGAGCCGACGACGCCTCACGCCAGACAAGGGCGACTGCCCAACGTGATGGAGCAGGTGCGCAAGGCCGAGGCGGCCCGGCAGGCGGAGGCCTCCAGCGGCCCCACCGCCGCGCCGGGCGCCCCCAACATCGTGTTGGTCTACACCGACGACATGGCACTCACCGACATGGAGAGCCTGCCGATCGTGCAGCGCCTCCTCGGTGAGGGTGGCACCACCTTCGACAACTCGTTCGTGACGACGCCCCTGTGCTGCCCGTCACGGGCGAGCCTGCTGCGCGGGCAGTACGTGCACAACCACGAGGTGTTCGGCCACCTGGGTGACTACAACGGGTGGAACAAGTTCAACGGTGAGGGCAACGAGGACTCCACGCTCGCCACCTGGCTCGATGGCGCGGGCTATGACACGGTCATGGTCGGAAAGTACCTGAACGGTTACAACGCTCCGCAGGTCCCTCCGGGCTGGGATGTCTGGCGCGGATTGGTGGGACCCTCGACCTGGCGTCAGCTCTCTATCGACGGCGACCTGGCGACCTTCGAGAAGAACCCCATCTGGTGGGACGATATGATGTACGACCTCGCCGGTGAGTACGTCACCAGCCGCACGCAGGACGCGCCGCCGCTCTTCATGTGGCTCTCGCTCAACTCTCCACATGCCCCGACCGTGCCGGCCGATCGTCATGTCGGCGCCTTCGACGGCGAGTCCATGCCGATTCGCCCGAACTTCAACGAGCCGGGCGTCGCCGACAAGCCGGAGTGGATCCAGAAGCGCCGCCGCCACGGCCCCGCCCGTGTCGCCCACTTCGAGGAGCGCTGGCGGCAGCGGCAGGAGATGATGCTCGGTGTCGAGGACCGTCTCGAGCAGCTGATGGCGCTGCTGGAGAGCCGCGGTGAGCTGGAGAATACCTACGTCATCTTCACCTCCGACAACGGCTACCACTTGGGTGAGCACCGCCTGGGGAAGGGCAAGATGAACCCGTATGAGGAGGACATCCGGGTGCCGATGCTGGTCGCCGGTCCGGATGTGCCCGCCGGAGCGCGTCTGGAGCACTTCGTCCTCAACATCGATCTGGCGCCGACGATCGCGGATCTCGCTGGCGTCACGCCACCCGACTTCGTGGACGGGCGCTCGTTCGCGCCCTTGCTGACCGCCCAAGGGCAAGCCGAGATCGCGGCTTCGGCCTGGCGCCAGCGCTTCATGGTCGAGAACTACAAGAACATCATCCCTGGACCGAACGGGACCTACCGCTGGTATCCCGCGCCCGGGAACTACGGGGTGCGCAATCAGCGCTACCTGTTCAATCGCTACACCAACGGCGACTTCGAGCTGTACGACCTGCACCGCGACCCGTACCAGCTGTGGAACGCCATCGACAGCGCGCCGTTCCGGTTGCGCCGGAACGTCTCACAACAGTGGCGGGCGCTGCGCCGCTGCGCCGGAGCGACTTGCCATGCGGCCGAGGGCGGCATGGTGCCCTCCGCGCCCTGATCAGAGCTGTCCGGCAAGACGGCTTGCCGATGCGTCGCCTCGGCGTCGGCCTCTAGGATCGCCTCGATGCTGGAACGTGAATCCGTCGGACTGGCGTCCTGTTCGGCTAGGTTTGTGCCTTGTTGGAGGGCGCAGGCGGAAGGTCAACGGTATGGCCGTTTGGTCCAGAAAGGAACGGTCCCGAACCCCTTTCCCATGCTCCCGGGACGCGCCGTAAGGCGCGGTGAAGGCTGACGCGCTGGTGACCGCACCGTGACGATCGAGCGGTTGGACGAGCTGACGACGCGTGTGCGTGCGCCGAACCCCTCGCCCATGACGCTGGACGGCACGAACACCTACTTGCTCGGCGCTTCTGGCTCAGGCGCGGTCGTCGTGGTCGACCCTGGTCCCGACCTGCCGGCGCACCGCCGCGCCGTCGAGCAGGCGGCGCGCGCGCAAGACGCCGAGATAGCCGCGGTGGTGATCACGCATCACCACGCCGATCACGCCGAGGCCGCGGGCTGGGCTGACGCGTGGGGGGTCGAGCTGCACGCCTTCACGCCCGCCCTGGTCGACGGCGCCATGCCGCTGCAGGACGCCGAGCGGCTCTCGTTCGCCGGTCTCGTCCTCGAGGCCGTCCACACACCCGGCCATGCGAGCGATCATCTCTGCCTGCTCGTGGCGCAGAGCGGGGCGCTGCTCACCGGTGACCACGTGCTCGGGCGGGGGACGACCGTCGTGCTGTGGCCCGACGGCGACATGGGCGCGTATCTCGCGTCGCTGGACCGGGTCGCGGCGCTGGGGCCAACGGTGCTGTATCCGGGTCACGGGCCGGTCGTGGCCGACCCCGCCGGCACGCTCGAGGAGTATCGCGCGCACCGTCTGGAGCGCGAACGGCAGGTCGTGGAGGCGCTCCGTGAGGGTGACGAGACCTCCCGCGAGATCGTCGCCCGTGTCTACGCCGCGGTCGATCCCGTGTTGCATCCGGCGGCCGAACGCAGCGTCCGGGCGCACTTGGAGCTGCTGCGACAGCAAGGGCGCGCCTACCGACACGGGGAGCGGTGGTCAGCGCGCTGAGCCGCTCCGACGTGAGCGTGTCCGGTGCGTCGCCGTTTCCGTGCCGGCCGCTCGTGCGCCCCACCAGCCGACGAGCATGAGCGCCAGCAGCCAGACGACGCCGAGCGCCTGGTCGCGCAGCGCCACGCTGCGGCCGTCGGGCGCGAGCACCGACCAGAGCGTCCGCCAGGGCCCGGCGTGCTCGGGGCTCCCCACCACCCAGGTGAGCGCGCCGACGTAGCCGCGCACGAGCAGCCACGCGTAGGTGCCCACCCCGATGAGCCCGAGCGCGGCGGTCAGACCGAGGCGGCGCGCCGAGCCGGCCCAGACGGCGACGGCGAGCACCCCGCATGGCAGGATCACGACGACCTGGCGGCCCGGAAACCACCAGCCGTGCATCGTGAGCGCGACGAATGTCGCGGTCAGCCACCCCGCAGCCACCAGCCCCACCAGCAGCCTGGCGCGAAAACGGGCCTGCGGCTCGGCCTTGGCGGCTCCTCCGCCGAGCGCGCTCCTCCCCAGCGCAGCCAGCGCGGGCACTGCCAAGAGCCAGGCCGGCTGCCAGGCGGCCAGCCCAAAGTCGCGGTCCACGAGCAGCCCGACCAGTCGCCGGGCGCGACCCAGGTAGTCGGGTGCGAAACCGACCGCCGAGAGCTCGCCGCGCCGCACGAAGTGATCTCCGGCGGCGTAGACCGTCCACCCGCCGTAGAGCGCCTGGTGCGCCGCGAGATAGAAGAGCCCGGCCGCGAGCAGGCCGCCGGCGAGCCCGGCGGCCGCGGCGCGCCGACCGCCCCACCACAGGCGCAGGAGCGCTGCGGCGGCGAGCACGCCTGCGATGGGGACGTACTTCACGGCGAGCCACGGCAGCACCACGATCATCGCCCCCGCAAGGATGACCGCACCGGTGGAGATGGGTGTGTCGCGGCCACCCGTCCGGCGTTCCGCCACACGCCCGTCGAGCCGCTCCCCCGGAGGGAGCAGCGCCGCGACGGCGACCATCACCGCGAGCGCGGCGGGCAGCTCCGGGTAGACCTGCTGACCGTAGACGGCCAGTGGAGCGGAGCCGCTGAAGACGGCGACGACCAGCGCTGCCGGCCCTACCCGCGCCCCGCAGCGCCGCACGGCCGTGGCGAGCGTGAGCGCCGCGAGCAGCCCAGCCAATCCTGCCAGCGCCAGCTTCGCGCCGACCCAGCCCGCGAGCCTCACACCCGGGGACAGCAGCAGCGGGAGCACCGGATCATGAGGGCTGACCCGCCGCCCCCGCTCCAGCGCGCGGGTCTGCTCGGGCAGGTCCGTGCGGTGGTAGGTCCGCCACTCCTCCGCGTCGAGCTCGTCGGCGATGTTCAGGTCCCCGTCGCTGCCCAGGCTCTCGGCGGTGAGGAGGTACTGCGGCTCATCCACGGCGACGTGGGCGCCGTAGGTGGCGGGCACGCCGATCCCGGCCGCCGCCGCGACGCTGGCCAAGAGTGCGACCGCCGCCATCGTCGGGCGCAGCCGGGGCTCACTCGAGCGCATCGGCCCGGCGGATCACGAGCAGCCAGGTGAGCAGCGCTGAGAGCGCCAGCAGCACGAGTGCGGCGACGCTGGCGTCGGCCCAGAACGCCTCCTCCGCGGAGGTCCAGATGCGGGTGGCGAGGGTCTCGAACCCGAGCGGGGAGAGAAGCAGCGTGGCCGGCAGCTCCTTCATCGTCGAGAGCAGCACAAGCCCCGCGCCGGCGAGCAGTCCCGGCAGCGCCAGCGGCAGGTCCACCGCGAGCAGCCGGCGCAGCCGCCCCGCTCCGAGCATGCGAGCGGCGTCGTGAACACGCGGCGGCACGCCTGCGACCGCGACCTGGGCCGCCCTCAGCGCCTGCGCGCCGAAATGCACGACGTAGGCCACGATGAGCAGCGGCACGGTCTGGTAGAGCGCGGCCAGCGCGCTCGGGGCGCGGAGCGTGAAGAAGACCATCGCCAGCGCGATCACGAGTCCTGGGAGCGCGAAGCCGCCGACCACCACGGCGTTGACCGTGCCGCTCAGCCGGCTGCGGTGGCGCACGGTCAGGTAGGCCACCGGGAGCACCGCGAACGTGGCGGAGAGCGCCGCGAGCACGCTGACGATCACCGTCGCCGTCGCCGGCACGACCAGGCCGGCCAGCTCGGTCCCTCCGCCGTCGCCCACGCCACGCAGCGCCCAGTACCCCAGGGTGGCGACCGGACCGAGCAGAGCCAGACCGAGGACGCCGATCAGCAGCGCGAGCACGACCGGCCGCCAGCGGCCGAGCGCGAGCGTCAGATGGCGCGCGCCCGATGCGGGGGTCGCGGCACGCGAGGAGCGCGACGCGCGGCGTTCAAGCCCGACGACCGCCACGGCCAACAGCCCCAGCAGCAGGCTGGCGGCGAGAGCGCCGGTCCGATCGAAGACGCGGGCTGCGTAGATCGTGCGTGTCAGCGTGTCATAACGCAGCAACTGCACCGCCCCGAAATCGCTGATCGTGTAGAGGAAGACGAGCAGCCCTCCCGCCAGCACGGCGCCGCGCGTCTGCGGCAGGACGACGGTGAAGAAGGTGGCCATCGAAGAGCGCCCGAGCAGCCGGGCGCTCTCCTCGTGCGAGGCGGGCAGCTGCCGCAGGCGCGCCACGACTGGCAGGAAGACGTAGGGATAGGTGAACAGGGTGAGCACCGCGAAGGCGCCGGGGAAGCCCCGCAGCTCACCCGGGCCTGGCAGGCCGAGCCCTGCCAGCGCGCGGTCGAGCAAGCCCCCGGGGGCGAAAGCGGCGAGCAGCGCGAAGGCCCCGATGAAGCTGGGCACGACGAGCGGCAGCGGCAACAGAAGCTCCCACACGCGGCGTCCGGGGGTGTCGGTGCGCGCGACGATCCAAGCGAGCGCCGTGCCCAGCACGACGGTGGCGAGCGTGACGGTCGTGGCCAGCAGGAGGCTGCGTCCCAGCGCGCCGGCGGTCTCGGCCGCCAGCCAGCGGTTCACGATGGGCCCCGGTTGCGAGAGTGCGCGCCACAGCAGATACGCCAACGGAGCGGAGAAACCGACGGCCGTCGCTCCCGCGGCCGCGGTGAGCACAAGCGGCGACCGGCTCACGCCGCGAGGGGCGCGTCGGGGCCGCGACGGAGCCGTTCTCACCCGGACAGACCACTCTCGTCGATGAGCTCCACGGTGCGTTGCAAGCCGCCGCCGAGCTGATCGATGTCGTAGGGGGGGCTCTCGATCGAGTCCAATGGCGGCAGGTCGCCAGGGGAGGCGACGCCGGCCGCGAGCGGATACTCGAAGGTCTCGTCGCTGTAGAAGCGCTGTGCCTCGCGGGTCAGCAGAAAGGAGATGAGCTCGTTCGCGTCCAGAGCGCGATCACTGCCGGCGAGCACGCTGCCGGTGGACGGGATGATGAGGGCACCGATGTCGTCACCGGCAAAGCGGTAGTTCGCCGTCGGATGGTCGGGATCTTCGGCCAGGAAGCGCTCGTTGTAGTAGTGGTTGACGAGGCCGAACGGGACCTCGCCGCGGCCGACCGCCTCGACGATCGCGCTGTTGTTCGCGTACGTCCGCGCCCCGCCCTCGGCGATCGCCTCCAGCCACTGCTGCGTGGCCGGCTCTCCTTCCGTCTGGCGCATGGCGGTGACGAAATCCTGGAACGAACCGTTCTCCGGTGCGACAGCGAGCTGTGAGGCCAGGCGCGGCGCGGCCAGGTCAAAGACCGAGTCGGGGAGTTCCTTCGGGTCCACCATCTCGGTGTTGTAGACGAGCACACGCTGACGTCCGGAGAGCCCGACCCACCGTCCCGACTCGTTGCGAAAGCGGGCCGGCACCTGCCGCAGCACCGACGGGTCGAGCGTGGCGAGCAGACCCTGCTCGGCCAGGAAGCCGGTCGCGCCCGGGCTCTGGGAGAGGAAGACGTCGGCTTGGGAGCGCTCACCCTCCTCGGCGAGCAGCAGGGCGAGCTCGGAGGAATCGCCGTACTTCACCGCAATGGCGATATCACGCTCCTCGGCGAAACGCTCGAGCAACGGCCCGATCAGGTTCTCGCTCCGACCCGAGTACACGACGAGCTCATCAGACGCCCCGCTGAGAACCCCCGCGCAGCCCGACGCGAGCAGCAAGACGACCACGACCGCGACACGCCGCCAGAGCCCTTGCTGGCTCCGCCTCGAATCGTTCACCATTCTCACCGCGAGGGTCCTTCGCTCGTCACCTGGCCAATAGAAGTAAGGGAAGCCTAACCTCACCTGTGCACCTCTCCAACCGGGCAGTCAATCCTCGACGACGTGCTCGCGGAAGCGCGCTCGGGCGGCGGCCCAGGCCTGCTCGTCGAACCGACCGTCGGGGCACAGCGCGGAGCAAGCCTCGTAGGCCATCCCCAGCGCGTGATGGGTGTTGTCGTGCGCAAAGAGACCCTGGCGCCCGAAGGTGAGCAGGTCCGGCAGGCCGGCCGCCCAGTGCTCCACGGTGGCGAGATCGCGCGCGTACCCGCGGGTGTAGACGGGGTAGACCGACGGCAGGCGCCGGACATGCGTGGCGATCGGCTCGACCGGGGGCAGGCCGCAGGACGACAGTGTCGCGACGACCGTGGCAGCCAGCTCTTCGTCGCTCGCCCGCCACCACGCGTCGCCCACGTTGGCGGGCAGCTCGGCGCAGAGCGCTGTCCGCCCGGGTGTTCCGCGCCCGCCCCGATAGCGCTTCGGCTCGCTCACCCGTGAGACCGGTGTCTCGGGCCCCGGCAGATAGTGCGCGTCGTGCTCGGTGTAGCTGTCACGGTCGAGCACGAGATAGACCAGCACCATGCCTCGGGTGCGCAGCCCGGTGGCCGCGGTCTGTACATCCGCCGGTGGCGCCGGCCGCCGCACGAGACGGACCAGCACGGGCAGCGGCAGGGTGGACCAGACCCTGCGAGCTCGGATGGTCTCGCCGCCGGCGCGCACGTCCCAAGCGCCGGCATCCGCGGCGGGACGGTGCAACGCCTGGACCGGGCTGCCCATCCACAGCTCGGCGCCGTGGTGTGAGGCCGCGTCGGCCAGCGCCTCAGCGAGCCGCCCGAAGCCGCCGTCGGGGTAGAGGAACTCCTTGCCCCTCTCTTTGCGCGCGAACGCATCCGGTACCGCCGCTCGCACCAGCCGTGCCAGCAGCGCCCCGGCCGAGTCGGACGAGACGCGTCTGCGCGCCAGCTCCACGTCGAGCTGTGCGGGTTCGACGCCCCACAGCTTGCGGGCGTAGGGGAACCAGAAGGCTGCGCAGAGGGCGGGGCCCATCTTGGCGCGCAGCACCTCCTCGAACGTCTCGGACCGGGGACGTCGCCACGGGGAGGTCAGCACATCCCGGCCTGCGCGGATGACGAGTCCGGGCGGGAGCGCGCGCAACAGGTTGGCCGGGCTCAGCGGGAACCTCACCCAGCGCCCACCCAGCCGGATGCGCCCGTCCCGACGCCGTGGTCGCAGCTCGTCCCCGAGGAGCGCACGCAGCTCTTGCAAGAGCCCGGGTGCGATCGTCGAGTGCAGTCGGTGGCTGCCGTGGTCGACCGTCACTCCCGCGAGGGAGAAGCTCGCGCTCAGACCGCCGACCTGCTCGGCGCGTTCGAGGATGACCACGCGATGGCCGGCGCGGGCGGCCCAGAAAGCGGCGCCGAGCCCCGCGGGGCCCGCGCCGAGAACGCAGAGATCGTAGGCGTCGATGGTGAAAGCGGGCGCTCTTAGGAGCGGGCGTAGACGACCGCTGGGCCGCCCACGTACGCCAACCGCACCTGATCGCCGCGCTGAAACGTCGGCGCGTCGATCACCCGGCTGCGCAGGAGCGCACCGTCGGCCGAGCGGATGAGGTAGATCGCGTCGTGTCCGTAGTACTCGACCGCGTCGACCACGGCGTCCCCGCCGGCGCTCACCACGAGCTGCTCGGGGCGCAGGAGCACCTCCACCAATCCCTCAGCGTGCTGGCGCAGGGGGACCTCGCCGACCGTCGTGCGTGCCACCAACCCGTGGGCGACCGCCGGGACGAGGTTGGCGTCACCGACGAACTCGGCCACCGCTCGGGACGCGGGCGCCCGATACAGCTCTGCGGGCCGGGCCTGTTGGACAACCTGACCGTCGAGCATGACGGCCACCTCGTCACCGACGACGAACGCCTCCTCCTGAGAGTGCGTCACGAAGACCGTCGTGATCGACAGATCGTGCAGCAGTTGCTGCACCTCGACGCGGATCTGCTCGCGCAAGGCGGAGTCGAGGTTCGAGAAGGGCTCGTCAAGCAGGATCAGCGCGGGACGGTTCGCCAGCGCCCGCGCCAGCGCCACCCGTTGCTGTTGACCACCCGAGAGCGTCTCGGGCATCCGATCGGCGAAGCCGGCCAGATCGACCAGCTCCAGCACCTCCGCGACGCGTCGCGACCGGCGCTCGTCCCGCCGCAGCCCGAACGCGACATTGCGGCCGACGGAGAGGTGTGGAAAGAGCGCCCAATCTTGGAAGACCATGCCGATCCGACGGTGCTCGGGACGGACATGCTCACGCCCATCCGAGAGTACCCGGTCGGCCAGCGAGACACGGCCGGCGTCGATGCGTTCCAGCCCCGCGACGCTGCGCAGCAGGGTGGTCTTGCCGCAGCCGCTCGGTCCGAGCAGCGCCAGCGTCCGACCGGGCTCGACCGTCAGTCCGGCGCCGCGCAGCACCGGTGTCGAGCCGAAACTGACGCGCAGGTTCTCCACGCCAAGCGCAGCCGGAGGGCTCGCAGGCACGGCCGAGTGCGGCGACAGTGTCGGCGCGCTCACGAGCTGGTTTCCTGCGGGCTCTCGACACCGCTGCCGCTGCCGGAGCCGCTGCCTGAGCCCTCACTGCCGCCGTCGATCTCGCGCACGCCGCCACCGTCGTCGGCGCCGCAGCCGATCAACGCGAGCACGAGCAGCACGGCGGCGAGTGCGCGACGCAGCGACGGATGACGCACGGGGCATGCCTCCAACTTGACGGACCGATTGACCGACCGCAGATTACTTAGGTCAGCCTAACCTCATGCGATCGCGTCCGCCAGTGGCGGGCCCCAAGGCCGAAGCGCCGCTACGCCTTCTGGTACAGCGTCGGAGAGCGACCGGGACCGCGATGGTCGGGATCCGGACCCTGATCCTTCACGGATCCCTCTTCGACGCCCTCTTGGACGATCCGGCGCACCACGGCAGACGACGCGCCGGTCTTCTCCTGCACCATCTTGATGGTGAAGGTGCCTGAGGGAATGGCTTTGCGAATCTCGTCGCTGGACGTGCGGGTGCGCCTGGTCGGTGACGCGGCACGATGTCGGCCGCCGCCTCGACCGACACGGAAGCCCGCGCGCCGCAGCACTTGGTTCGAGACGCCCTCGGCGGTGAAGGCCTTCGCCGTCACGCCCTGCTCATCCGCCCAAGCCTTCGCGTGCTGCAGGAAGGCGTCCTCATAGCGCTCGATCTGGGGCTGCTCGCCGTCAAGGATCTGCTGATGCAGGCGCACCCGCTCGAGCTCGTCAGAGGTCTGCTCGAGCTGCTGGCGAAGGTGGTCCAGCTGGTCGTCGTCGCGGAGGGCGCTGGGGTCTTTGAGAGCGACCAGGTAGTCGCGGATGGCGTCGGTTTGCGAGGGTGTGGCCATCGGATATCATCTTTCTTTCGGTGGACCGGCAGGCGGTTTGGCGCGCGGCTCATGAGGGAGCCACCATATTTACCAATCTTGAGGGCAGCGTGCAACCAACTGCGCAAAACTTTCTGCGACACCGAACCATTCGGCAGAGTTCTGTCAGCCCAGCGTGGCGTGTGCCTGTCCCTATGGACCAGGACCAGTACTCGTGACAGTGGATGCGTGGATCACGACGCTGGTTGTGATCAGTGTGATCATCGTGCTCAGCCGAGAGCTCTTTGCCCCCGCGCTCGTCGTGCTTTCCGGCGTCATTCTCCTGCTGCTGTTCGGCGTGATCGACGGGGATACCGCATTCTCAGGTTTCTCAAACGAAGCACCGATCATCGTCGGAGCACTGCTTGTGTTGGCGCGCGCGGTGGATATCTCCGGGATTCTAGAACCTATCGTCGCCGCGCTGTTCGGCAGGTCATCCGGACGTGGACTGCTGGCCAGGCTGCTCTTTCCCATCACCCTTTTCTCGGGTTTCTTGAACAACACCACCCTGGTCGCCATGTCGGTCGGACCCGTGATGGAGCTGGCCGGCCGGCGTCAGCTTCCCGTCTCGCGGTTCCTCATGCCGTTGAGTTACGCGGCGGTGCTGGGTGGGGTGACCACGGCGATTGGGACCTCGACGAACCTGACCGTCTCAGGTCTCTTGGGCGACGCTGGCATGCGCCCTCTCGGCATCTTCGAGCTCACCGCCGTGGGACTCCCGGTGGCGTTGGCTGGCACGGCCATGCTGGTCCTCTTCGCCGATCGGCTCGTACCCGACCGCGGCACGGCCGATCTCTCCCTGGATGAACGGGTCCGCGAGTTCAGTGTCGCGATGAGAGTGCAGCCGGGAGGGCCACTCGACGGGCTCTCGGTCGAGGTGGGCGGCCTGCGTCAGCTTCGCGGCGTCTTCCTCGTGCAGATCGAGCGTGGTGAGCACGTCATTGCCCCGATCGCCCCCGAGGAGGTGCTGCTGGGCGGTGACGTGCTGCGCTTCGTCGGTCGGGTGAGCGACATCGTCGATCTGCAGCGCCAGCGCGGTCTCTCGTCAACCGAGGACGACCAACTGGCCCAGCTCGGGGGAAACGGCCACGTCTTCTACGAGGTCGTCGTCGGCCTTGAGTCCGCTCTGAACGGCACCACGTTGAAAGAGATCGGGTTCCGTGGGCGGTACCGGGCGGCCGTGGTCGCGATCCACCGCTCGGGTCAGCGCATGGAGGGCAAACTCGGCGACATCGAGCTCCATATGGGTGACACGCTGCTGGTGCTGGCGGACGGCGGGTTCCGGGGTCGCTGGCGCGACTCGCGGGACTTCTTGGTGGTCGCCCCGCTTGGGGGCATCCCACCGACCCAGCCGCGAAAGGCCTGGTTCGTGTCGTTCGTCGTCGTGGCCTTCGTCCTGCTCTCGGCCTTCGAGGTCGTGCCGCTCCTGCAAGCCTCGTTGCTCGTGGTCGGTGCGCTGGTCGTGGGCCGTGTGCTCACGGTCAGGCAGGCGCGCAACGCCCTCGACCTCGACATCCTGATCCTGATCGCTTCGGCCTTCGGGCTCGGCGCGGCCGTGCAGACCAGCGGGTTGGGCGAGGTCATCGCCAGTGGGCTGCTCACCGGTCTCGGACCGTTCGGCGCGCTCGGGGCGCTCGCGGGGATCCTGATCGCGACGATGGCCCTGACCGAGACCATCTCCAACAACGCTGCCGCAGCCTTGATGTTTCCGGTCGCGCTCTCCACCGCGACACAGATTGGGTCAGATCCACGGCCCTTCGTGATCGCCGTGACGCTCGGGGCCAGCTTGTCCTTTCTCACGCCGATCGGTTATCAGACCAACCTGATGGTCTACAACATCGGTGGATACCGCTTTCTGGACTACACCCGGGCCGGCCTGCCCATCAACTTGACGACGATCGTCGTCTCGTTGACCCTGATCCCGCGCGTCTTTCCATTCTGAGCGGGCGCGGCCCCGGACTTATCGAGCGTTGAAATATCTCGCCTCGGGATGATGCACGATGAGCGCGTCGGTGGATTGCTCCGGATGAAGCTGGAACTCCTCGCTGAGCTCGACTCCGATGCGGCCCACGTCGAGCAGGTCGGTGAGCGCTTTGCGCTGCTCCAGATCGGGACATGCGGCGTAACCGAAGGAGTAGCGCGATCCGCGGTAACCCTGCCGGAAGAGCGCGGTCACGTTCTCGGCGTCGTCGTCGGCGATGCCGAGCTCGGAGCGCACGCGCGCGTGCCAGTACTCGGCCATGGCCTCGGCCATCTCGACACCCAGCCCGTGCAGGAAGAGGTAGTCGGTATAGCGGTCCGCGGCGAAGAGCGCCGCCGCCTCCTCGCTGACGCGGGCGCCCATCGTGACGCACTGGAAGGCGATGACGTCGCGCTGCCCATGCTCGACGGATCGGAAGAAGTCGGCGATGCACAACAGTCGGCCTGTCGACTGGCGTGGGAACGAGAAGCGCACGGCGACCTCATCGGAGTCCGGCGCCTCGTAGATGATGAGGTCGTTCTCGTCGCTGTTGCACGCGAAGTAGCCGTACACCGCCTGCGGCGAGAGCACGCTCCCCGACCGCACCGAGGCGAGCGTCTCGCGGAGAACCGCCTCGGCCTCGTCGCTGGCGTCGCGCGCGTAGCCCCACTGGTTGCGGAAGAGCGCCGTGCGGTTCAGGTAGGCGGCGACGTCATCGAGCGGGACGCCGCGGACGACCCGGCTGCCCCAGAACGGCGGTTCGGGAGACTCGATGTCGGCGGCTACATCGGAGCGACGGGTGTGCGTCGTATCGGTCTGCACCCGCCCGCCGCCGGAGCGCACGCGCCGCTCGGCGACGACGGTGCCCCAGTCGGAGGGCAGGCTGCCGTGTTCCCGGTGCCCGACGAGCTCGTCCATCGTGCGCAGTCCCGCGAAGGCGTCGCGGCAGTAGAACAGCGGTCCCCGATAGCGCTGGCGCAGATCCGTCTCGACGTAGCCGCGGGTGAGCGCCGCCCCGCCGAGCAGCACGGGGAAGCCCCCCAGACCGCGGCGGTTGAGCTCCTCGAGATCGTCGCGCATCACGACCGTGGACTTCACCAGCAGTCCAGAGAGCCCGATCGCGTGCGCGTCGAACTCCTCGGCGGCGTGCACGATCGCGTCGATCGGCTGCTTGATGCCGAGGTTGCGCACGCCGTAGCCGTTGTTGGTGAGGATGATGTCGACGAGGTTCTTGCCGATGTCGTGGACATCCCCCTTCACCGTGGCGAGGACGATGCGCGCCTTGCCGCCGTCGTCGCCGTCCACTCGGTCCATGTGCGGTTCCAGGTAGGCCACCGCGGCCTTCATGCACTCCGCGGACTGGAGCACGAACGGCAGTTGCATCTGTCCCGAGCCGAAGAGCTCGCCGACCACCTTCATGCCGGCGAGCAGATGCGTGTTGACGATGTCCAGCGCCGTGAGCCCGTCGGAGAGCGCGGATTCGAGGTCCTCGTCGAGCCCGTCGCGGTCCCCGTCGATGATGCGGCGCTCGAGCCGCTCGCGGACCGGCAGCGCCGCGAGCTCCTCCTTCGACGCTCTTGTCTCGGTCGCGCCCTCGAACAGACGCATCAGCTCGACGAGCGGGTCGTAGTCCTCGCCGGCCGTGCCACCCCGGCCCGCCGTACCCCGATGATCGCAGATCAGGTCGACGCAGACCTGGCGCGCCTCGTCGTTGATCTTGTGCAGCGGCAGGATCTTCGCGGCGTTGACAATCGCCGCGTCCAACCCGCGCTCGACCGCCATCGCCAGGAAGACCGAGTTCAGCACCTGCCGTGCGGCCGGTGAGAGCCCGAAGCTGATGTTGGAGACGCCGAGCACCGTGTGGCAGCCGGGCACCTCGGCCTTGATCCGCTCAATGGCTTCCAAGGTGGCCAGGCCGTCCCGGCGCAGATCCTCCTGGCCGGAACCCAGCGGGAACGTGAGCGTGTCGAAGATGAGATCGCCCGGCTCCAGGCCGTACTCGTCAAGGGCGATCGCGGCGATGCGCTTGCAGACGTCGACCTTCCAGTCGGCGGTCCGCGCCTGGCCCTCCTCGTCGATCGCCAGGGCGATGAGCGCGGCCCCGAACTGACGCGCGAGCGGAAAGAGCACGTCGGCCTTGCGCTGACCGTCCTCCAAGTTGACCGAGTTGATGACGGCCCGCCCGCCGATGCGCCGCAGCGCCGTGCCGACCACGGTGAGCTCGGTCGAGTCGATCACGAGCGGCAGGGTCGACTGGGTCGCGAGGCGGTCGGTCACCTGCGCCATGTCCGCGCTGCCGTCGCGGCCGACGTAGTCGACGCAGACGTCGAGGGTGTGTGCGCCCTCGCGCACCTGCTCGCGGGCCATCTGGGTGATGGCCTCCCAGTCCTCGTCGAGCAGCAGCTCACGGAACTTGCGCGAACCGTTGGCGTTCAGCCGCTCGCCGATGATGAGGAACGACGTCTCCTGCTCGATCGACGTCGGCGCGTAGAGTGAGGCTACGGACGGCTCGAAGTCCGGCGTTCGCGCGGCGGGCTGCAGACCCCGGACGGACTGGACCACGGCTTCGAGATGCGCCGGAGTGGTCCCGCAGCAGCCACCGACGATGCGCACGCCGAACTCGCTGACGAAGTCGTGATGGGCCGTGGCGAGCTGCTCGGGAGCAAGAGGGTAGACCGTCTGGCCGTCGACCATCGCCGGGATGCCCGCGTTCGGGATGACGCTGATGGGTCGTCGGGAGTGCTCGCTCAGATAGCGGACCTGCTCGCGCATGTCCTCCGGTCCGGTGGCGCAGTTCAGCCCGATCACATCGACGCCCAGTGGGTCGAGGGCGACCAGCGCCGCGCCGACCTCGCTGCCCAGCAGCATGGTGTTGATGTCTTTCTCGATCGTGACCGAGACGAGCAGCGGCATGGTGAGTCCCTCGGCGCCCATGACCGCGTGACACGCCCAGATGGCGGCTTTCGCCTGGAGCAGGTCGAAGACGGTCTCGACCATGAGTGCGTCTGCTCCGCCGGCCAGCAGACCGCGCACCTGCCGCTCGTATCCGGCCACCATCGCGTCGTAGTCGATGAAGTCGCGGGCGGACGGATCGTTGCCGAGGGAGAGGGTCGGCGAGCGCGTGCCCGGCCCGATCGAGCCGATCACCCAGCGGTCCTGGCCGCCGGTCTGAGCGATCGCCTCGTGCGCGAGCCGCGCGGCGCGCTCGTTCAGGCTCTCGGTCTCGTCGCCCAGGCCGTACTCGTCGAGCACCCACGGCGCCCCGCCGAAGGTGTCGGTCTCCAGCGCGTCACACCCGACGGCGAGGTAGGACTGATGAATCTCGGTGATGACCTCGGGGCGCGTGCGCACCAGCACCTCATTGCAGCCCTCGAGCCCGTCGAAGTCGGCATCGGCGAGCTCCCGCGCCTGCACCGCCGTGCCCATCGCGCCGTCGACGACGAGGACGCGTTGACGTACGGCCTCAAGAAAGTCACCCATAGCGCGCCATGCTAACCCCCAGAAGCTGGCGACCTCCGTCTCCTGGGCAGGGTGAACGTTCGATTTGCGACTTTTCAAATGGCGCGTGTTGGGTCATGCTGGGAAAGCGCCCGAGCAGGAGCCGGCCCATGACGCAGCAGGTGCCGCTGGAAGAAGGTCTCTCCACCATCAGTCCTGGCGAGGCTGCGGACCGCTACGTGGAGGGGCAGCCTGCGGTCGAGCTGACCGTCGACTCGGAGCTGGAGTCGCTGCGCGACGAGTTCGTCGAGGGCTTCAACGCACGGAATCTGGATGCCGTGCTCGCGCTCGTGCATGAGGACATCGAGTGCCCCGACATCGCCGGCGACGGCGCCGACGTCTTCGCGGAGGAGCTGCAGGCCATCTGGGAGCGGTCGCCGGGGGCCCTGCTCACCCGTGCGTTGCTCGACGGTGCGCCGTGCGCCATGGGGTGGCTGCCCGATGACGCCGGGCGCTGGTGCCGGGCGGCGCTCGTCTGCTTCGACGTGCTCGACGGGCTGCTGGGCCTCATGGAGATGCCTGACGACCCCGACTCCCTGGATCGTGCCGAGACGACCGACCCGTCGGGCGAGGACCTCGACGAGTGGTCGGATTGGAGCGAGTGGGAGCGGGGCGAAGAGACGCCCAGACCACAGGGATGAGGCCTCACGTCACATGGCGAGCAGGCCGTCGACCACGGCGACGAGATCGTCGCCCACCACGTCAGGCGCGGTGAAGAGCCGGATGAAGCCGCCCTCCAGGCGCGTGCAGTAGCCCGTCCGGAGCCCGGCGCGCTTCGCGCCGTCGACATCCCACGAATGCACGGCGACCATGGCGGTCGTGCCCAGCTCGGCTCCGCATCGTTCGACTGCCCACGTGTAGGCCTCGGCCCGCGGCTTCCAGATGCCTGCCTCATCCACCGAGAGGGCCCGCTCCACGTACCCGTCGAGTTCGTTGCGTTGCAGCAGCGTCTCGGTCATCTCCGCGTGGCCGTTCGTCAACGTGACGATGCGGACCCCCGCTTCGGCCAGGCGCGCGAAGGCGGGGGCCACGTCGGCGTGCGCCTCGAGCTCGGAGAAGGTGGACAGGATCGACTCGGCCCGGTCGGGATCCTGCTCCGCCTCGCGAAGGAGCGTTCGCAGGTGCGCAAGGGCGAGCTCTTTGAAGGCCGGCGAGTCATCGACCGCCGTGAGCGCGAAACCGTCGCGCAGGATGCGCGTGAACCACAGCGTCAGGGATCCATCTGCCAGCCCCTCGTCGGCGAGCCGGCGTGCCAGTCGATCGAGTGAGAAGACCGTCTCGTTGACGTCGAAGAGGACCAGTTCGAGCGGATTCATCGTGAGGCTCCTGTCATCGGCGGACGAGCTTGACCCGCGCGTCCACCGTCCTGACGCCGTCACGGCGGACGAAGACGGGGTTGAGATCTAGTTCGGCGATCTCTGGGACAGTCTCCACCATCTGGGAGACCCGGAAGAGCAGCCGCTTGAGGGCGTCGACGTCGACGGGGTCCGAGCCTCGATAGCCGTTCAACACGGGGTACGCGCGCAGGCTGGTGAGCATCTCGTCGACGTCGATGTCGGTGATGGGGTGAAGGCGGACGCTGACGTCGCGCATCAGCTCGGCCAACGTCCCGCCCATGCCGACGATGATGAGCGGGCCGAAGATGGGGTCGTGAGCGGCCCCGACCATCATCTCCACGCCGCTGGTGATCATCTCCTGCACGAGGAAGCCGTGCGCGATCAGGTCGGCGCGACCCGAGACCTCCAACTCTCCTTCTATCTCGCCCAAGGCTCTGGCGGTCTCCTCCGGCGTGACGATGCCCAGGCGGACCCCCCCCAGATCGCTCTTGTGGACGGGCGCCGCGGACTTCACGGCCACGCGGCACCCCAGCTCTTCTTGGGCCGCGGCGGCTTCGTCCGGCGTGGCGACGATGCGCGCCCGAGCCGTGCCGATGCCAAAGGTTGTGAGCAGGTTCTGGGTCTGCCGCGCGGAGAACCAGACCTCGGCCTCGGCCCGCAGCGCCTCATCGACGGTCGTGCGCGCCGCTTCTGGATCGGTCTCGGTGACGTTCACCACGTTTCCGAGGGGGCGGTTGCGCCAGCCGGCGTAACCGACGACACGTCCGAGGGCGCGCGCGGCGTTCTCCGGAAACTGGAACACGGTCAGACCGACCTCGCGCAGGTCCCACGGGCCGCCGGCCTGCGTCATGAAGACCGAGAGGATCGGCAGTCTCCCGTCGATCTCCGCGCTCACGGCCGCCAGCTCGGTGGCCACCTCCTGCATGGAGGTGACGGACGGAGGCACGAAGACGGCGAGCACCGCGTCGACGTGCGGGTCGCGGGCGAGCACGCGCAGCGCCTCGCCGTACGTCTTGGCATCGACCGCGCCGGTCGCGTTCACCGGGTTGCCCGCGGCGTGCGCGGCGGGCAGCAGTTCGTCCAGGGCGGCCAGCGTCGCGGGTGCGAGCTCAGCCACGATGAGGTCATGGGCCACGCATGCGTCAGCGGAGAGCTTCCCGGGGCCCAACCCGTTCGACAGGATGGCTACCTGATGCCCGTGCGGGAGCGGTTGGCGTGCCAGCACGTCGGCCACGCCGAGGAGCTCCTCGAGGGTCTCCGTACGGATGATGCCGGCCTGCTGGAAGAGCGCATCGACGGCGACGTCGCTCTCCGAGACCAGCTCTCCGGGGCTCTGCCGAGAGCTCAGACGGCTGTCCGCGCCGCCGGACTTCACCGCCACGATCGGTTTGCTGCGACCGACGCGACGGGCGATACGACCGAACTTCGTGGGATTTCCGAACGACTCGAGGTACAGCAGGATGAGCGTCGTGTCGTCGTCCGACTCCCAGTACTGCAGCAGGTCGTTGCCAGAGATATCGGCCTTGCTCCCGATGCTCGCGAACGAGGAGAGCCCCAAGCCCATGCGGTCGACCCACCCGAGGATCGAGAGTCCCAGCGCGCCCGACTGGCTCGAGAGTCCCACGACTCCCGGGGCAGGGAAGGCGGTGGATGCCGAAGCGTTCATGCGAACGTCGGAACGGGAGTTCAACACACCGCACGAGTCCGGTCCGACGATGCGCATGCCGAACGAGCCGGCCCGTTCCTTGAGCTGGTCTTGGCGCCGCTCTCCGTCCCCACCCGGACGCGAGAGGCCGGTCGTCAGGATGACCGCCGCTCTGCTGCCGAGCTGCCCAGCCTCGGTGACCACATCAAAGACCTCGGACTCCGGAACGCACACCACCACCAGCTCCGGGACGCTCGGGCAGGCCGTCAGGCTGTCGTAGGCCGTCACGGACTGGACATGGTCGGCCGTGCGGTTCACCGGATAGACCGGTCCCTGGAAGCCTCCGATGAGCAGATGATGGAAGACGACGCCGCCGACCGAGTGCCGGTCCCGGCTCGCCCCGACCACCGCGATGGACGCTGGCTTGAAGACCGCCTGCAGCGCAGCGACCGCGGACTGGCGGTCCTGTTCGTCGGCGGCCGCGAGGAACGCCTCGGTGGGTGTGGAGCGGAACGTCATCTGCACCGCGGAGCCGTAGTCGGAGAAGGCTGGCTCGAAGCCGGCGTCGCGCAGCACGCCGAGCATCTTGCGGTTCTCGCGCAGCACGTCACCCACGAAGTTCTCGACGCCGAGGTCCTGCGCCGGTTGCATGAGCGCGCGCAGCAGCACGGTGCCGATGCCGCGGCCCTGCTCGGCGTCCTCGACGAGCGCCGCGAACTCCGCCGTCGCCGGGTCCTCCTCATAGCGATCGAAACGCGAGACCCCGACGATGCGCCCCGCTCGCTCCGCGACGACGGCGAAGCGCTCGTCATAGTCGACCTCGGTGAAGTGGCGCATCTGCTCGCGGCTCATCGAGCGGGGCGCGAAGAAGCGCATGCGGATGGTCTCGGGTGAGAGCCGCTCCCACATGGTCATCATCGCGTCGAGATCCGAGGCTGCGATGGGCCGGACATGGATGGTGCGTCCATCGCGCAAGACCGCGTCGTGCGCGTAACGATCGAGGTCGTGCAGAGCCATGCCTCATTGTCCTCGTGGTCGTGGGCGAGTCGCGACCCGCGGCGGGTAGCTCCCCTCCCACTAGGCTGCCCGCGATCGCTCCGTCCTACCAGCAAGCAAGGGCGCTGCTGTGCAGCGCCACCACCAGAGTACGGAGAATCGCCGGCGGCGATTCACATGTCAGCCGGGCACCGCGGCTTTCGCCGCGGCCT
>JBBSMR010000036.1:0-35413 GCA_038233095.1 Euzebyales bacterium | reverse complement strand
CGAGCCAGCGCTGCAGATGGACTCCGGCGGCGAGGCTCGCGCGCTTCGCGTTGTTGCACCCGGCGTGGGCGGCGACCAGGTTGTCCAGGCCATCGTCGGTCGAGCGCGACCACGGCAAGAAGTGGTCGACGTCGGTGCGCCTGCGCAGCGGCTGTTGGCAGTAGAAGCACCCTCCGTGTTGGAGCTCGACCAGCGGCGCCCGCACGCGGTCGAGGCTGACCCGCTCCGCGTCGAACAGGAACTCGTCGAGCATCAGGTCGTCGAGGACGTCGGCGTTGCGCCGTGCGACGAACGCCGCCCACTGGCGCTGCACGATCGGCCGGATGATGCCCGACACGCGCAGCAGCGCCTCGGCGACACCGGGCTTGAAGTGAATGCGGTCATCGAAGTCGGGCCGGCGAACCCTGGCGGCGCTGACCTGATCGGGCCACCCGATCCGGTACATGAAGCCGTCGCCGAAGGGGTCGTCGGCGTTCATGCGCTGGAGCTTGGGCAGCGGCATCCGAACGACCGTGACGTACACGCGGTCGCGGAGCGCGTCGAACGCCCGCGGGTCGGCGTGGCGCGCGCGGTGCAGCGGGAGCTCGAAGCGGACGTGCTGCCGGAACTCCGCGATCCGCGCGACGAGGTCGAGCTTGCGCCGCTCGGGGCGTTGGCTCAGCACCCGCGGAACGTTCCCACGTGGGAACGGCGTGGCCTGCCGCCAGTAGAGCTCGAGGACCTTGTCCGCCACCGCGCTGGCCCTGACGGTGGCGGGCGGCTGGCCGGTCTCGGAGAGCTGCTCCAGACAGCAGTCCACGAGGCCGAGTAGCACGGCGTACTTGTAAGACATGGTGAAGCTGCCGGTGTCGAGCAGCGCGAGCGTGCGCTCGGCGAAGACGACTGGGTCGACGCGGTCGTCGTTGGTCATCGCCCGTCACCCGTGATCTGCATCCCAGGGCGTCTCGCGCTCAACCGGTGGCGAACGGGTTGCGGATCTCGACGCCGAGGATGCGCTGACCAGGGTTCAGATCTTCCGACCACAGGACGGGGCAGCCCAGTTGCGCGGCGCTGTGAACGATCATGGCGTCCCAGAACGAAAGCTGAGCGTCCTCACTCAGTTCTGCCGCGGCGATCACGTCGCCTCCCGCCGGTGCGTGGACGGGCCATCGGCTGAATGCCCGAATCCGATCCACGGCAGCGTTCACAGGCAACGGCTCGGCGATCTTCCTCGTCACGTTGACGTAGAACTCCTGGAGCACCTGGACACTCACGGCCGCCTGCCGCGCCGCGCCGAGTGAGCCCACCAACTCCGAGGCCCGATCATGCCGATCGCCAGCGTGTGCGTCGTACGCGTACAGCAGGACATTCGTGTCGAGGAAGGACCGCGTGTCAGTCGCGGTCATGGAGCTCGTCCCGCGTCCACGTCACTCGACCAACGCGCATGGGCAGTCCGCCTGCCATGAGTTCCCGCTCGCGACGCCACAGCGCGTCGTAGTCGGCCTCGTGGGTCAGCGACTCGAAGAACTCGGCGACCAGCGCAGAGATCGAGGTGTCACGGGTCGCAGCGACCACCTTGGCTTTGCGGACGAGCTCCTCGGGGAGCGCAAGGGTGATGTTGCGGGTCGACATGTGAAGCAGTGTAGCACGGCTTCACGTCATCCTGACGGCGCTGCCGCTGTGAGTCGACCGCAATGCCTCCGGGGACGTGCGAGGGCCTATTGCAAGGGTTCGCCGGTCCGTGAAGTCGGCGCAGAGGAGCATGGACCCGTCGTCGCGGTCGATCACGCTGAATCTGGGTATCGTGACCGTGCGCACCAGCCGCTGGATGCCGGTGGCAAGATCCCACGGTCCATCCGCGAACGCTCTTCGACGCTCGTCGTAGAGCTCACCTCTCCGAGAATCGCGCCGTGGTATGGGATACTTGGTGCCATGACGACCGGCTTCAGTGCGCGGCTGCCACACAGCGCTCAACATCTCGCTCGGATCTCGTCGGGTGCATGCGAGTGAGCACCGAACCTGTCGTGTTCGTCGATGGCCGCTACGACGGCCGCACGCTTCGTGAGTGGCTCCCCGCCGTCATAGACGCCATCGTTGAGCGGATGGATCCTCTGCGGATCATCCTGTTCGGCTCGCTGGCGCGAGGTGAAGATCACCGAGACAGCGACATCGACCTGGTGGTGGTCTTGCCAGAGGTCACCGACGAGCACGCGGCTGCCGTTGCAGTCAGACGCGCAACGGCCTCCCTGCCCGTCCCACTGGACATCATCGCCGTCGACCCCGAGGAGATCCGCCGCCGAGGGAACGAGATCGGCAGCGTGTTGCGTCTAGCGCTGCGAGAAGGTCGGGTCGTTCATGACCGAGCCGCCTGAAGCGCCGGGGCATGTGCGTTGGCTCGCGCATGCGAAAGGGGATCTCGAGCACGCCCAGTCGACACTCAGCGGTGACGACCCGATCTACCGATGGGTGTGCGTGGCTGCATATCAAGCTGCGGAGAAGGCATTCAGGGCCGCGCTCATCAGCGAGCAGACTGACTTCCCGCGCATTCACGATCTCGAACGGCTGCAGCGGCTGCTGTCGGCCAACTCGGACCTGCGCGTTATCGAGGTCGACCTTGCCCCTTTGGTCGACCTTGCCCCTTTGACGGAGTGGTCGATCGCCGGGAGGTATCCCGCCGACGCCCGGGACGCCAACCGCGACGACGCTGAGCAGGCGGTCCGCGACGCGCGCACGGTCGTGGAAGTGGTCGTGAAGATGCTCGAGCCACCGTCAGACGCAGGCGCAGAACAGAAGCACGATAGGCAATCTCCCCTGCAAGGGGATTGCGTGTCAGCTGCTGGTCCGAGTTCCCCTTCGCCACGCACCGTCTGGGGCGATCATTCAGGCGAGGAGGCGAACGCGTTGGTCGAACGCCTTCGCGGCTGCATCGACGAACCGGCGGTCGGCGGTGACGACGGAGAGGTCTAGGCGTTCAGCGAGCGCAAGGTACAGGCAGTCGTATACCGGATGGTCGATCAAGCCCGCCAGCTCGAATGCTCGTGACACGAGTGGAGGCGTTGATCGCAGCTGCGGCACGCCTCCACTGCAGACCGCAGCGATCGCACGGGCCGCCTCGGAGCTGCCGAGCTCGCCGCGTCTGGACTTCGCCCACAGAGCGTTGGCGACCTCAACCGTGACCACGTCGGGGGCGATGAGCTCGTCGTCAGCGAGAAGGACCTCCCGAGCCTCTTCGCGCAACGGCTCGACGACGAACCACTTCACCACGACAGACGCGTCGACGATCATGACCGGTCGCGCGCCGTCCGGATCAGTTCCGTGCTGTCCGTCTGCTCTCGACCTCGCGTCGTCTGAGCGATGGTGTCAGCCACGGCGATGAACTCGTCGCGATTCAGCTGCGAGGCCTCTTCCAACACTGTCCGCAGATGCGCCTCCAGCGACTGACCTGCGGACGCTGCCTTGGCCTTCAACCGGGCCACGACTTCTTCTGGAAGGTCACGCACGAGCACCTGGGCCATGGGTAGCTCCTTTCGCTATCAGAGATGATAGCACCTTGCAGAAGGCGGTCCGGAGCATGAGTGGCTGTCTGTGGCCGCGGCGTCGCCGGTCAACCGGCGGCGAGGAACCGCTCGAAGCGCTTCCGCAGCAGAGCGGGTTCTGGCTGAGAAGCCCTCGACCTCGGGATCTCCAGACGCTGACCTTGCATCGCTTGGAGACCGTGGCGCAGCATGGGGCCGTCGACCTCCTCGAGGATGTCGCGCCGCAGATGGATGACGAGGTCGTCGCGGACGCCGAGGATGTGCGCGTCGAACGCGGCGTGATGTAGCCGGCAAAGGGCGAGTCCGTTCGTGACCGAGGCGGAGCTGTCCTCCTCGGCGTCCGGCACGATATGGGCGGCGTCCAGCAGTTCGGTGTGGCGGAGGCGGCACATGGCACAGCACCGCCGATAGGCCTCCAGGACGCGGACGCGGAAGGCGCGTTGGTGCAGGCGATAGCGCACCGAGTGCACGGCGTACCGACGTCCCGGATCCTCAGCCGCCGCGTCGAGCACTCGCTGCCCGGTGGCGCTCGCGTCGAGGGAGACGGTGAACTGCAGGCGTGCTGGATCATCGGCCACCACGTGCACCGGGCAGGTGGCGAGATACCGGCCTGGGGTCACGCCGAAGAAGTAGACGAGCGGGACGCCTTGCTCCATCGCCTGGCGCAGGCCGACATTGTCGCGGTGGTTCGGATCACGTCCCCGGTAGGAGTAGAACAGACGGTCGTCGGACGCCTGATCCGGATAGGGCGGCTCCTTGCCCGGGACCGGTGGCGCCGTCGTGATCGACAGGGGAAGCGTGAAACGGCGGGGCTTGAAGATTCCCTGCGGACCGATCAAGCGGATGATGTCGCCTTCGAACAGAACACCCCGTTCGAGTTCGGTGCGAGGCAGAACCCCCTCATCATGCTGCGCCGAGAGCGTCGTGAGATGCTCGAAGACCGTCAGTCGAGCGCGCGTCTCGTCGTCCATGAACGGTGTTCTACTCGATGCGACCTCGCAATGTTGGGCCTGTCGGCGTCTGAGTTCTGCGGTGATCGAGGATCGCCTTGCTAAGCTGCTCAACGAATGCGCGTTCGATGTTCGAGCAAAGGAGGTGTTGCCGGTTGCGGGTGCTTGGCGTTGACCCGGGTCTGTCGCGCTGCGGCGTCGGGGTGGTCCAGAGCGAGCGATCACGCCAGAGCATGGTCCTCGCTGGGGTGATCCGGACCCCCGCGCACACGCCGACACCCGCTCGACTGGCCACGCTGTACGACGAGCTCTCGGCGCTGCTCGCCAGGCACCGTCCCGACGCGGTCGCGGTTGAGCGGGTCTTCTTCAACGCCAACGTCGCCACGGCGATGTCGGTCGGGCAAGCGGCCGGGATGGCTCTGCTCTCTGCGGCCCAGGCCGGCGTGCCGGTGACGGAGTACACGCCCACGCAGGTGAAGTCCACCATCACGGGCACCGGCGACGCCCCGAAGGAGCAGGTCGGCTTCATGGTCCAGGCTCTGCTGCGTCTCGATGACGTGCCGCGACCCGCCGATGCCGCCGACGCCCTCGCGCTGGCGCTGTGCCACCTGCGACGCGCCGGCGGGCCCGGCGTGGACACCCGCACCGAGAACGGCGCCGGCGCGCTCACCGGACACGCCACCGCCAGCGGCATGTCCCCTCGTCTCGCGGCGGCGGCCGAGGCCGCGCACGCCGGCGCGCAGATCGTCCAGCGTCGCCGGACGGAGACGCCGTGATCGCCCAGCTCCGCGGCACGGTGGTCACCGCCGGGCTCGGCACGCTCGTGCTCGACGTGACGGGGATCGGCTACCTGGTGCACGTGGCGCCCGGCAGCTTCAACGCACGCCCGGGTGACGAGCTCACCGTGCACACCCACTTGGCCGTGCGCGAGGACGCGCTCACGCTGTACGGCTTCCCCCAAGCCCCGGCAAAGGACCTGTTCGAGACCCTCCTCGGTGTCACCGGTGTCGGGCCGAAACTGGCGCTGGCCGCGATCGGGACTCTGGGCACGGAGGGGCTGCGCAAGGCCGTCGTCGGTGAGGACGTCGCCGCGCTCACCGTCATCCCCGGCGTCGGCCGCAAGGGAGCGCAACGGATGATCCTCGAGCTCCGCGAGCGCCTCGGCGGGCTCGACACCGACGACATGCCGGGTGGCGACGGCCATCCGGCATCCACCGACGCACGGCACGAGGTCCGCGAAGCGTTGGCAGCACTGGGCTACGGTGCCGCGGAGATCCGCCGGGCGTTCGATGACGTCGACGCCGCCGACGCGTCGCCCGAGGAGCTGCTGCGCACGGCGCTGCGCTCGCTCGGCAAGACGGGCTAGACAACGGAGGGAGCGATGGAAGAGATCCTCGCCAGCGAGGCGATCCCCGAAGACGGAGACCTCGACCTCTCGTTGAGGCCGAGACATCTGCGGGAGTTCCGTGGACAGGAACGGGTGAAAGAGCAGCTCGCGCTCGTCCTCGAAGGCGCCCGAGGGCGAGGGGACGTGGTCGACCACCTGCTCTTCAGCGGCCCGCCCGGCCTCGGCAAGACCAGCCTGGCCGGCATCGTCGCGACGGAGATGAATGCCGACCTGCGTGCCACGAGCGGGCCCGCTCTGGAGCGCCCTGGCGACCTCGCCGCAATCCTCACCAACGTCGAGGAGGGTGATGTGCTCTTCGTCGACGAGATTCACCGACTGCCCCGCACCGTCGAGGAGATCCTGTACCCGGCGATGGAGGACTTCTCGCTGGACATCGTGGTCGGCAAGGGGCCGGGGGCGCGGGCGATCCGCCTGCCGCTCCCGAGCTTCACCCTGGTGGGCGCGACGACGCGCACCGGGCTCATCACCTCGCCGCTACGCGACCGGTTCGGTTTCGCCGCGCGTCTGGAGTACTACGACGCCGACGAGCTGGCGGGCATCCTGCGGCGCAGCGCCGGCATCCTCGACATCACCCTGACCGGCGAGGGCGCGGCGGAGGTGGCGCGCCGCAGCCGTGGCACGCCCCGTATCGCCAACCGCCTGCTGAAGCGCGTGCGCGACTACGCCGAGGTGCGCGAGGATGGCACGGTCACCGGTCCCGTCGCCCGGCGTGCGCTGGAGCTCTTCGAGGTCGACGGGCTGGGCCTTGACCGTCTGGACCGCGATGTGCTGACCGCGCTCTGCACCGCGTACGCGGGCGCCCCGGTCGGGCTCTCGACGCTGGCCGTGGCCGTCGGCGAGGAGATCGAGACCGTCGAGGACGTCGTCGAGCCGTTCCTGATCCAGCAGGGCTTGCTGGCACGCACGCCACGAGGTCGTGTCGCCACCGCCGGCGCCTACACCCACCTCGGTCTGCCCGGACCCGTCGAGCACGAGCGCCGGCTCTTCGGGGCGTAGGGAGACTGAAGCGTCGACCTGCCGCGCGTCGGTCCTTGCGGCGTGGTCCGCCGGGGCTACAACCGACCCGCTGCTACAGTTGTGCGTCGGCGTCGCTGTCGCGGACGCGCACGCGCGCGTTTCGGAGCCGAACTCAGACGGCGCCCCGTCATCAAGATTGCGAAGGTCAACCCACCATGCAGAACCCCGCATTGCTCGTCGCCCAGGCCGAGGGTGCTTCAGCGCTCGGCGGGCTGCTGCCGCTCATCCTCATGGGCGTGCTCTTCTACTTCTTGCTCATTCGGCCCCAGCAGAAGCGGGCGCGAGCACAGCGGGAGCTGGTGAGGTCGGTCGAGCGCAACGACCGCGTCGCCACGGTCGGCGGCCTGCACGGCACGATCCAGTCGATCGACGAGGACACGATGCGGTTGGAGATCGCGCCCGGCACGGTCGTGACGATGACCCGACAGTCCATCGCGCGCAAGCTGATCGACGCCGATACCGCGGCCGGCGCGGACGAGTAGGGCCGCGACCTCGATGGAACGCTCGGAGCAAGCGGATCGCGCAGAGATCCGCCGGTCAAGCGACGACGCCCGCCTCACCGGTGACGGCATCGCCGTGGGGGGCCGCACGCCCGCCGGTGAGGAGCGCGTCTCGACCGAGGAGGCCACCGGCCACCGGGACGTCCCGCTCCTGGAGCGCATCCAGGGTCATGAGCGCACTCGGGCCTTCATCCTCGCGGCGGACACCTTCCTCGAGGCTCAGGGCTTCACCGAGCACGGCTTGCGCCATGCCAACCTCGTGGGGCACATCGCGTTCAACGTGCTCCTGCGGTTGGGCTACGAGGAGCGGCTGGCCAACCTCGGCGCGGTGGCCGGCTACCTGCACGACGTCGGCAACGTCGTCTGCCGCGCGAACCACGGACAGACCTCGGCGCTGCTGGCCATGGACGCGCTGAAGGAGCTCGACGTGGACCCGGCCGACATGGCCATCGTCATGAGCGCCGTGGGCAACCACGAAGAAAGCTACGGGGTGGCGGTCAGTCCCGTTTCAGCTGCGGTGATTCTGGCCGACAAGTCGGATGTGCACCGCAGCCGGGTGCGCCAGGACGCGTCCATCGAGATGGACATCCACGACCGGGTGAACTCCGCCGTCGAGGCCTCGTTCCTGCGCGTCGACCCGGAGGCGCGCACGCTCACCTTGGAGTTGAGCATCGACACATCGATCAGCCAGGTGCTCGAGTACTTCGAGATCTTCCTCGAGCGGATGATCATGTGCCGGCGCGCCGCTCGCACGCTGGGGTGCGACTTCAAGATCACCGTGAACGACGTGCCGATCCTGTAAGAGGGCACCATGAGTAAAGGCAACCGCATTGGCTAAAGGTCGTTTGGTCACCATCCTGGTGGTCTTTCTCGTCGCCGTGGGCGCGCTCTGGGGCACGATCTTCGCGCTGGGCTACTCGCCCCAGCTCGGTCTGGACCTGCAGGGCGGCGTGAGCATCACCCTCATCCCGGCGCCCGGGCAGGGCGAGGTGGATCAGGAAGTGCTCGACCAGACCGTCACGATCATTCGCGAGCGCATCGACAGCCTGGGCGTCGCCGAGCCGGAGATCTCCAGGCAGGGCGAGACCATCCAGGTGCAGCTGCCCGGGGTGGCCGACCAGGAGCAGGCGGAGCAGGTCATCGGCCGCACGGCGCAGCTGCAGTTCCGTCGGGTGCTCGAGGTGATCCAGCCCGGCAGCGAGGGCTACGCCGAGGCCGGCCGTGACTGCGGCACCCCGGCGCGGGCCGCCCCGGCCGCCGACAGCCAGGTGGTGCTGTGCGAGGCCGCGACCGCTCCTCCGGTGGAGGCGGGCGGTGAGCCGACCCGCATCCCGGCCAACCAACGCCCCAAGTACCGGATGGGACCCGTCACGGTCGCCGGTGAGCAGGTCGACGACGCGAGCGCACAGCTCGACCAGTCCGGCTTCGGGTGGGAGACCGCCCTGGACTTCAACCGCGAGGGCGGCCAGGCGTTCGCGGACATGACCGGCACGCTCGCCTGCGAGCCGCAGGGCTCGCCGCTGCGCCAGCTCGCCATCGTGCTTGACGGGGTCGTCGAGGCCGCGCCGCCCGTCGCCGAGGACGTCGTCTGCGAGCAGGGCATCACCGGCGGCAGTGCGGTCATCACCGCGTCGAGCGAGGGCGAGGCCCGGGAGCTCGCCATCGTCCTGCGGACGGGCGCGCTGCCGATCCAACTCGACTTTGCCACGAGCCAATCCGTCTCGGCTACGCTCGGCCGTGACTCGCTCGCAGCGGGTCTGCAGGCCGGCTTCCTCGGCTTGGCGCTGGTGGGGATCTACTTGGTTCTGCTGTACCGGGGGATGGGGCTGGCGGCGGTCGTCGAGCTCGCGATGTTCGGCATCATCGTCTACGGGCTCATCGTCGTGCTGGGCGAGACGGCCGGGTTCACGCTCACGCTGGCCGGCATCGCGGGCATCATCGTCTCGGTCGGTATCGCCGCGGACTCCTCGATCATCTACCGCGAGCGCTACCGCGACGAGATCCGCGCGGGCCGCACGATCCGGACCGCCGCGGAGCACGCGTTCAGCAAGGCCTGGCGCACGAACCTGACGGGCAACACGGTCTCGTTCCTGGCAGCGGTGGTGCTCTACTTCCTGGCGATCGGGCCAGTGCGCGGCTTCGCGTTCACGCTCGGACTCTCGACGCTGATCGACACGCTGCTGTTCGGGACCTTCACGCGCGCGCTGTTCGGTCTCATCGCCCGCAACCCCAAGCTCGCGCGCTCACCCTTTGTGGGACTGCGCGCCGACAGCTTCACCGCACCGGTCGGAGGGACACCCCGATGAGCAAGACCGCCCGCGCGCTGCCGCCGACGCAGCGGAGCGCGCTCCAACGCTTCCTCAACGGCCAGTCCGACTTCGACGTCGTCGGACGTTCCCGGCTTTGGTTGATCATCTCCGTCGGCCTGGTGCTCGCCTGCTTCGTCGGCCTGCTCGCGCGCGGGCTGAACTTCGGCATCGACTTCACCGGCGGGACGTCCTTCGTGCTCGAGGGCGTGAACGAGACCGTCGACGCCGAGGAGGTCCGTGACGCGCTCGGCGCGGTCGGAGTGCGAGAGTCGATCGTCCAGTTCGTCGACTCAGAGGCCGGTCGCGGCCTGCAGGTCTCCACACCCGACGTCGAGGAGGTCGCCGGTACCGAGCGCGACCAGATCATCGCGGCGCTGACCGCGCTGACCGGTGTGACCCGCGAGCAGGTCGACGTGAACGCGGTCGGGCCGCGCTGGGGCGCGCAGATCAGCCGCCAGGCGCTCGAGGGGCTCGCGGTCTTCCTCATCCTCGTGGTGATCTACATCACCATCCGCTTCGAGCTGCGGATGGCGATCGCCGCGCTGGTCACCCTGCTGCACGACATCGTCGTCACCATCGGCATCTACGCCATCGTCGGTTTCCAGGTCAGCCCGGCATCGGTGATCGCCCTGCTCACCATCCTCGGCTACTCGCTGTATGACACGGTGGTGGTCTTCGACCGGGTCACCGAGAACACCGAGCGGCTCGGGTCGGCGTCGTCGCGCACCTACGGCGAGGTCGCCAACGAAGCGCTGAACCAGGTGTTCGTCCGCTCGCTCTCCACCTCGATCACGTCGCTGCTCCCGGTCGGCGCGCTGCTCTTCATCGGCGCGAACCTGCTCGGCGCCGAGACGCTCTCCGATCTCGCGCTCGCCCTGTTCGTCGGCATGGGCATCGGCACGTACTCCTCGCTTGTCGTGGCCGCACCACTGCTGGTCTGGCTGAAGGAGCGCGAGCCGCGCTACGCGGAGCTGAAGCAGCGCCTCAGCACACGCCGCCGCCGCGTGGTCTGAGGGCGCTCAGAGCGCCGGCCGAGGGTTCGCGCCAGCCTCGGGCGGTAGCATGCCTGCCGACCTTGATCGGCCCACGCGGGCGTGCGACAGAAGGGCTTGGCGGATGCGGATCGACATGGACACCTCGATCCTGCGGCAGTGCGTCCGCGACATCGAGGACTTCCCGAAAGAGGGCGTGACGTTCAAGGACATCACCCCGTTGCTCGGCGACCCCGCGGCCTTCTCCACCGCCGTCGACGCGATCGTCGTGAGCTTCGGCCGCGGCAACATCGACAAGGTGGTCGGCATCGAGGCCCGCGGGTTCATCATCGGGGCGCCGGTCGCGTATCACTTCTCCGCTGGATTCATCCCTCTGCGCAAGGCGGGCAAGCTGCCGTACGAGACGCTGGCCGAGAGCTACGAGCTGGAGTACGGCAGCGAGAGCCTGGAGGTCCACGCCGACGCGTGCGGCGAGGGCGACCAGGTGCTCATCGTCGACGACGTCCTCGCCACCGGCGGGACCGCGCGCGCCGCCTGCGACCTGGTCGAGCGCACCGGCGCCCACGTGGCCGGCCTGGCCTTCATCATCGAGCTGGAGTTCCTGAAGGGCGCGGAGAAGATCGACGGCTACGACTACGTGAGCCTCCTGCAGTACTGAGGGCTCTCGGAGTTGTCTGAGACCCCCTTCCGAGCGCTATCGTAGGAGACAGACCCAAGACCCGGAGGGCGTGACGCAGCTTGAGAGCGACAACGACGGCGGCCGGTCCCCTGAGACACTGACCGAGCCGCAGACTCCGTCTGCGCCGTCGGTCTCCGACTCGCCCGTGGTGGCCCATCCCGCCACGTCCACGGAGGCGGCTCCCGACCCCGCGCCTCCTGACCCCGCACAGGCCGGTCCCGAACCCTCCGGTCCCCCGCCACCCGCACGCCCCCGTCAGGGGGGTGTGAAGGCCGTCCTCGCCCGGCTGCCCTTCGACCTCGGGCTGAATGTTCCCGAGCCGCTGGCGCCGCTGGCATCCAAGCTCAAGAGGCACTCGCCGAAGGTGGACGTCAAGCAGGTCATCGCGGCGTACGAGTTCGCGCAGTCCGCTCATCTCGGGCAGGAGCGGCAGTCCGGCGAGCCCTACATCATCCACCCGATCGGCGTGGCCGAGGTGCTGGCCGAGCTGGGGATGGACACCCCCACGATCACCGCGGCGCTGCTGCACGACGTCGTCGAGGACACCAATCTGACTGTGGCCGCGATCGCCAAGGACTTCGGTGCGGAGACCGCGGCGCTCGTCGACGGCGTCACGAAGCTGGAACGTGTGCGCGTCTCCTCGCGCGAGGAGCAGCAGGCAGAGAGCCTGCGCAAGATGCTCATCGCCATGGCCAGCGACTACCGGGTGCTGCTCATCAAGCTGGCGGACCGGCTGCACAACATGAAGACGATCCATCATCTGCGCCGGGAGAAGCAGACCCGCATCGCCGAGGAGACGTTGGCGATCTACGCGCCGCTGGCGCACCGGCTGGGCATGCAGAACTTCAAGTGGCAGCTGGAGGACCTCGCGTTCGCCACGTTGCATCCCAAGCGCCACGACGAGATCAAGGCGATGGTCGCCCAGCGCGAGCCGCGGCGGGACAAGTACGTGGAGCGGGTGGTCGAGGAGCTCGAGGCGGACCTGCGCAGCGTGAAGATCCGCGCCGAGGTGTCGGGCCGCCCGAAGCACTACTACTCGATCTACGAGAAGATGATGGTGCGCGGCAAGGAGTTCGACGAGATCTACGACCTGGTGGGCGTGCGCGTGATCGTGGACTCAGTGAAGGACTGCTACGCCGCGCTCGGCACCGTGCACGCCGCGTGGCGGCCCGTGCCGGGGCGTTTCAAGGACTACATCGCGATGCCGAAGTTCAACCTCTACCAGTCGTTGCACACCACGGTGGTCGGCTCGGACGGGGCGTCGATCGAGCTGCAGATCCGCACGCGGGCGATGCACCGGACCGCGGAGTACGGCGTGGCCGCCCACTGGAAGTACAAGCAGGTCGCGCGCGCCGGCTCCTCGGACAGCGAAGCGCAGTGGCTGAACCAGATGATGGACATGCAGTCGGCGACCGCGGACTCCTCGGAGTTCCTGCGCAACGTCCGCTTGGACCTGTACGCCGACGAGGCCTACGTCTTCACGCCGCAGGGCGACGTCGTCGCGCTGCCGCGCGGCTCGACCCCGGTGGACTTCGCCTACGCCATCCACACCGAGGTCGGTCACCGCACGGTCGGCGCGCGCGTCAACAGCCGGCTCGTGGCGCTGGAGTATGAGCTGCGCAACGGCGAGACCGTCGAGATCATGACATCGAAGGCGCCTGACGCCGGTCCCAGTCGCGACTGGTTGGAGTTCGTCGGATCGTCGCGCGCCCGGTCGAAGATTCGCGCGTGGTTCTCGCGCGAGCGACGGGTCGACGCCATCGAGAAGGGCCGACAGGCCGTCCGCCGGGCGGCGGCGAAGCAGGGCGTCGGCTGGCGCCGCCTGATGGGCAGTGCGGAACTCGCGGCGGTCGCCTCACAGCTCAACTACAGCGACCTCGACGCTCTGTACCGCGCGGTCGGCGACGGCCACGTCTCACCGCAGACGGTGATCCAACAGCTCACGGGTCACGTCGCCGACGAGGAGGAGACCGATGAGGTTGATCTCCCAGCCGTGCCGTCCGCCCCGGCGCGTTCGTCGGGCGGGATCATGGTCGAGGGCAGCGACGACGTGCTCGTCACGCTGGCACGCTGCTGCAGCCCCGTGCCCCCCGACGACATCATCGGCTTCGTCACCCGGGGGCGGGGCGTCTCGGTGCATCGCTCCGACTGCCCGAACGCCGAGGATCTGAAGAGCAAGCCGGACCGGCTGCTGCAGGTGCGCTGGGATGCCTCCACCCCGGCGACCTTCCGCGTCACGATCCAGGTAGAGGCGCTCGACCGCAAGCAGCTGCTGCGCGACATCACCACGGTGCTCGGTGAACTGCACGTGGACATCCTGTCGGCCCAGGTCACGACCCAGCGCGACCGCGTCGCCTATCTTCGCTTCACCTTCGAGCTCGCCGACATCGCGCATCTGGATCACGTTCTGAACCAGGTGCGTCGGGTCGAGTCGGTCTACGACGCGTACCGGCTGACGCCGCGTCGCGGCTGACGTTTCGCGCTACCCCGTCGCCCGCTGATCGTCGGGCGCGTCAGCCGACTCGTGCTGGCCGCTCTGACGCAGCAACTCTTCCGCGTCCACCTCCTCGGCATGGTGTGGCGCGCGCTCGTCACGGTCGTCGCCGTCTCCATCGCTCCCGGCCGAGTCGTCAGCGCCCCGCGCTTCATCCTCGATGATCTGGGCCTGCGCGGCGACCGCCTCTTCGTGCGCGCGGTCGCCCTGACTGCCTCGGCGGCGCTCGTCGAGCTCCTGCAGGGCGGGCACGCGTCCGTAGACGTTGAGGATGTCGCCGGCGGAGAGCAGTGTCGAGCCAGTCGGGGCCCCCAGGTAGCCGCCATCGCGCCGCGCGAGTCCGAGCACGAGCACCCCCTCCCGGCCGATCTGCGTCTCTGACAGCGTCCTGCCCACGAGCCAGTCGCCGTCGTTCACGTTGATCTCCGCGACGGCGTAGTCTCCGTGGAGCCGCAACATGCCGGCGTAGTCGCGGACCTCGAGCTCGGTGACACGCGCGGCGATGCGCGCCACCACGCCGGTGAGACGCCGGTCGATCCATGGACGCCCCGAGCCCCAGACGAGCACATAGAGTCCCGCAGCGAGCAGCAGCAACTTGCCCCCCGCGCCGAGAAAGCCGCCGCCGGTCACGGTGAAACCACGGATCAGGCCCGCTGCGGCCACGACGAAGCCGGCGTTGCCGATCAGCATGAGCTGCGCGACCACCTTGCGCCTGACCGGGTGGTTGACGATGTTCTCGGACTCATTGGTGGTGAAGCCGGCGCCGGTGAGCGCGGAGCGTGCCTGGAACTTCGCGATGCCGCGCTGCATGCCGGTCGCCGTGAGGATCAAGACTGCTACACGCGTGATCATCATCGACAGCGTCACCGTGACGAGCACGATGGCGATACCGAGCATCTCTTCTCCTCCTTGTGGGCCGCTGTCTTGCCATGACTATGCCATCACGTCCAGCATGGGGCTCCCCTGAAGAGAAAGTGAGGCTCCATGGCAACCGAGGGCCGCTTCGTGGACGGCTTCGCGCTCGGCGTCTGGCAGACCAACTGCTACTTGCTCGGCGACCGCGAGCTCGGCCGCTGCGTCGTCGTCGACCCGGGGCAGGGCGGCGCCGAGGCGGTGCCGCCCCGGCTCGCCGAGCGGGGCGTGGAGTGCGAGGCGATCTTGCTCACCCACGGACACCTGGACCATGTCTGGGCCGTGCCGGAGCTCGCCGAGGAGCTGGACTGCCCCGTGCTGCTGCACCGCGAGGACCGCTGGCTGTGGGACGACCCGGCGGCGGGCTTCGGCGATCTGCCGCCCGGCACGCTCGAGGCACAGTTCGGGTTGCGTTGGGACCCGTCGGCCGATCGTCTCGAGGAGCTCGCGGACCATCAGACGTTGACCTTCGCGGGCTTTCGCTTGGAGGTGCGTCACACCCCCGGTCACACGCCCGGCCACTGCGTCTTCCTTTGGGATGAGGGCGACGAGCCGCTGCTGCTTTCCGGTGATCTGCTCTTCGCGGGCTCGGTCGGGCGGACCGACTTCCCAAGGTCCTCCACCGAGCAGCAGATGGCGTCGCTGGAGCGGGTCGTGCTGCCATTGCCCGACGAGACCGTGGTGCGCCCCGGTCACATGCAGGACACGACGGTGGGCCGGGAGCGGGCGACCAACCCCTTCCTGCGCCAGCTCGCCTGAGCCCGATCACCGCACGCGCCGGCCGGTAGGATCGGCGGGTCATGACCCTCCCCGAGCCTGTCAAGGGCGCCCCCGACTGGCTGCCGCCGGCTGCGGCAGCGTTCGATCGCGTCGAGCGCGCCTTTCTCGAGACCGCTCGTCTAGCCGGCTACCAGCGGGTGCGGACCCCCATCTTCGAGCACACCGAGCTCTTCTCCCGCGGCGTCGGCGGGTCGACCGACATCGTCCAGAAGGAGAGGTACACCTTCACCGACAAGGGCGGCCGCTCTCTGACGCTGCGCCCCGAGGGCACGGCCGGCATCGTTCGGGCCGCGCTGGGCGCCGGGGTGCCGAAGGCGGGCGGGCTGCCCGCGAAGTGGTCGTACGCGGGTGAGTACTTCCGCCACGAGCGTCCGCAGGCCGGCCGGCAGCGGGAGTTCAACCAGGTCGGCATCGAGGCACTCGGCTCCGACGACCCGGTGCTCGACGCAGAGGTCGTGCTGCTCGGCTGGGAGGCGCTGTGCCGCGCCGGGGTGCGCGACCTGACGCTGCTCCTGAACACGCTGGGGGACGGCGACGATCGTGCCGCGTATCACGACGTGCTGAACCGCTACCTCGACTCCGTCGACGACCTGCCGCCCGACGTCGAGCAGCGGCGGGCCACCAACCCGCTGCGCGCGTTCGACTCCAAGGCGCCGGGGATGGCCGAGGTCATGGCGGACGCGCCGCTGCTGCCCGACCACGTGTCTGCGGAGGCGAAGGAGCACCACCGCGTCGTCGTCGAACTGCTGGAGGCCGAGGGCGTGCCGCTCACCCACGACCCCCAGCTCGTGCGGGGCCTGGACTACTACACGCGCACGACCTTCGAGTACCAGGCCGGCGGCCTCGGCGCTCAGAACGCCGTCGGAGGCGGAGGCCGCTACGACGGGCTCGCCGAGGAGCTCGGCTGGGGCGAGCGCTTCACCGGGATCGGCTGGGCGCTCGGCGTCGATCGCACCGTGCTGGCGCTTGCGTCGGTGGAGGCCGCTGCCGAAGAGCCCGAGCCTCGCGTCGACCTGTTCGTCGTCACGGCCGACGCTGCCCTCGCCGGTGAGGCGCTGCGCCTGGCCGGCGAGCTGCGCCGCCACGGTCTTCCCACTGACTTGGGCTTCGACGGGCGCTCGCTGAAGGCGCAGTTCAAGGCAGCCGACCGTTCGGGGGCGCGATGGGCGCTCGTGCTCGGTCCCACCGAGCACGAGCGGGGCGAGGTCACGGTCCGCGACCTGCGCACCGGCGAGCAGCGCGCCGTGGAGCGGAACGCAGTGATCGACGCCCTGCGCGCTGGAGCCTGAGGAACATTCGGGCACTCCGGCCGAGCTGCGGTGGCATGCGATTGAGGCTCCGCAGGGCTTATGAAGATCGCGCAGCTACCGAGGTCCACTCTGATGGTTTCATGATTGCGTGCTACCATGATGTGTATGGCGAAGCAGACCACTGTCCGACTGCCCGATGCCCTCGCTGAAGAGGCCGAGGCTGTCGCTCGCGTGCGCGGCACCAGCCTCAATGCACTGATCGTCGACTCGCTCACCGTGGAGATCGCGCGGGTCAAGGACGACGATGATTTCACCCAGCGTGCTCGACGGCTGCTGTCTCGGGACCGTGAGTTGCTCGAGCGCCTCGCGAAGTGACCCGCTACCTGACGCTGGCCGCGTACCTGTGGTTGGGCGTCAGGTCACCGCGACAGATACGTCCGTGCTGGTCAAGGCGAGCCGCATCGATCTGGCGGATTCGGCTCTTGCGGCTCCAGCGGCCGGATTCGGCGACGCGGAGTTCTATCCCGACCTGTACGACAAGTCAGCGGTGCTGCTATGCCGTCTGGCGTGGAATCATCCGCTGCCTGACGGCAACAAGCGCGCCGCGTGGGCGGCGCTGGTGATGTTCATTGACCTCAACGGGGCTCGTGGGACCCGGATCCGCCCGACGTGGATTACGCCGAGCAGGCCGTCTTGATTATCGCATCCGGTGAGGTTGACGAGGGGGAATGGCTGCGCGTACGCGTTCGCTTCCACTGATCGTGCTGGCCATCCGCGACCTGCCGGTTGACGGCTGGACAGCCTCGCCGCGACTCATTCATCGCTCACGTCCACTCGACGTCGGCTTGCAAACTGCTCTGATACGGACGGTGCACGGGATGCCAGGATCGGGGTGGCGCCGGCTGCGGGGGCGGGTCGCGCAAGGCGAGTCGCCACCATCCGACATCGCGCCATGCCCCTTGCTTGAATCCGGCGCTCTTGAAGACGCCGACCGGGTTGAAGCCCAGTGCTTCGTGCAGTTTGACGCTCGCGGGGTTGGGCAGCGCGATGCCGGCGAAGGCGGTCACATATCCGAGAACGGGCAGTTGTGGGATGAGCTGCTCGTAGAGAGCCCGCGCGGTGCCCTGCCCACGTGCGTCATCGGCCAGGTAGACCGAGCAGTCGACAGACCAGCGGTAGCCGGGACGAGCGCGGTGATGCGAGGCGTAGCAGTAGCCGACGGGCGCGTCCGATCGCGTGGCCAGGAACCAAGGCAGCCGTGGCGGGGCCAGCATCCGCCTGGCGATCTCATCCGCGTCGGGCGGCGTCTGCTCGAAGGAGGCGATCGAGTCCGTGACGTAGGGCGCGTAGATGCCGGCGATCACCGTTGCGTCGGCCGACGTCGCTGGTCGGAGTGAGGCTGGTTGATTCCTGAGCATGACGCAGGCTACGGGACACGGGGCACCTCTCAGTTGCGCCTCACACGTAGAGAAGAGCAGCCAGCGTCTCCCGGCTCTGGCCGAGGGTTGCCGGCCCAACGTTGCCCATGGACTGCCTCACGCGCTGGGTGGCGGCGGCCCTGATCTGATCTGCTGGCACTGCGCGGTCCGCTCGAGGCCTGTGATGGCATCGAACGGCTTGCTCATGGTGGTACGGCGGCGAGACCGTAGAAGGGACCGGTCTCTGTCGCCACGACAGTCACCTGGCCCGTGTCGGGTGCGTTGGCGATCAGCTCCTCGTCGGGAGTCGAGGCGAACAACTGGTCGCCGTCCGATGACCAGGCAAGAGGGGTCGCGGCACCATGCGAGCGTGTCACCGCTGGCCGCCAGGTAGGACCCAGGCACAGCGGTGCGCGTCCTGTCGCTTCTCGGATCCCACACCTGTAGCTGGTCGCCGCCCTCCAGGACGAGCCCGCCGGCGTCCGCCGCTACAGGGATCATGCCGTTGGGCACGTTGGCAGCCGCAACCGTGATCCTTCCGTCGACGGTGACCTCGCGGACGGAGTTCACGGCCGCGGTTGACGCCGAGCCGGTGACGAGCCACACGCGACCAGGGTGCGCTGACGGCAGGAAATAGGGCGATTGACCGAGCCATCGAGGACTTTCGAGCGCATCGAGGCGCGCGACGTAGGTGTCTCCATTGCGTCCGGTGAGGACAAGGTGCTCTGCTCGCCGAACGATGCGGTAGGGGCGCGTCCCCACCCCGGAGCTCGTCGAGCGTGATCACTCGGCGGCTGCCGGCTTGTGGGTGGATGACCGTCAGAGCCGCGTCGTCGGCCAGCACGATCCTGCCGCCGACAGCGGTCGCATCGGGTGGGGTCAGATCCGGGTTCGCACGTGCGGCCTCGTCAGTCGGTACGGCGATCGAGCGGTCGTCCGGCAGCGGCGGGCCAGCCGGCAAGGAACCAGGCCGTCGCGTGCTCCTCCGCGTCGACGGGGCTGATGCTGCCGAACGCGACGGTCCCGTGCGGGGTGGAGAGCAGATGCGTGACACGGGAGGTCCCTTCCGGTGGCGCGACGTCTGCCTGCAGGACCGGCGCCCACGGTCGTCGCCCATTGGTGGCCCAGATGGCCGCGTGCCCGTCGCTCTCTCCACCAGCGACCAGCCCTGAGCCGGCCACGATCACGTCGTTCATCGACTGCGAGCCGGGCTGTTCGACGATCCCGACCGGAAGAGGGGCACGCTCCCGGCTCGCTCCATCGGAGGAGCGCAGCACGACCGCCTCTCTGCTCTCCTCACCTTCGGCGGTGATCGATCCCACCGCGAGGAATCCGTCCTCGACTGCGACGACCGTGCCCAGCTCGGGCGGGCTGTCCTGGGAGGGGCCCTCGACCAGGCTCCGGTCCCACTGCGTGCCGTCGGCGGAGCGCCACATCGCCGAGGCGAACACGGACGGGCCACCGTCGAGCGCCACGATCCGACCGGCGGACGCGGCGACGTCCCACGGCAGCACACGGCCCGGCCTGCCAGGTGGCTCCATGAGTCCGACGCTCGTCCAGTCGTCGCCGATCACGGACCGCCAGGCCATCGCATTCCCGTCACCGCGTGACAGGAGGGCCCTTTCCCACGGCTACCAGCCCACCGTCGGTGGCGGTGACGGCGGACATCTGCCCGTCACGGCCGAACGCGAGACGCTCAGGAGGGAACTCCGGATTCAGCCGAGGTTCGGCCCCTGCTGAAGGTCATGGTCGACACGTGGACCGCTGGTGGTGGCGACCCGAAGACCGCCACGCTGCGCTCGGAGCACCCGTCCGCACCGCTGGAGGCGACGAAGCAGCTCGATCGGCGGATCGACTATGTGCTGGCCCGTTCGGGTCGGCCAGGCGAGGCGGTGAGCGTCGAGCGCACGTTCACCGTCGGCGACCCGGTCGAGCGGCTGCATCCGTCCGACCATGACGCCGTTGCAGTTCGACATCGAAGCACCAGACTGAGCCGCCTCCTCGCGCCAGACAACCCCAAGAGTCCGCTTTGCCGGGGCTGCAGCCCGTGTCGCCTTGGACGGCACCGTGAGAACGTGCTCACCGTCCGAACATTTCTCCCGGCACCGTGAGTTTGTGCACACCCGGAATATCTCGTTTATTGCGAAAGAAGAAGAAGGACGTGTGCCCTAGGCGAGCCAGTGGCCGGGGACGGTGAACCCGTGGCGCGTGACCAGCGCTGCGAGCAGGCCGGTGGCTTCGGACAGCCGCCTGCTACCGCTGGTCGTCCATCCGACGGCACGCGTGAACGCCATGCTGCGCGCCGCCGGAAGCGTGCGAGTCCGATACACCAGCGGAGGTGGCGCCCCCTCCCACCAATCAAAGACCGCATCGGACAGCGCCTGGCAGGTCGACAACAACGGGTCAGCGCCCGATCCGAGCCGGTCCAACCGGCCCGTGCTGATCCGGTCGTCGAGGTCGAGCGCGTCAAGGTTGGCCTGGTGAATCAAGTGCAGCGCCGACAACTCGTCGGTCTCAAGCCTGATGACGAGCAGCCGCCCCTCGGCCCCGCCGAGAACTCGGGAAGGAAAGCGTTCGCGAGTGGCTGCGAGGATGTCGCTCGCGGCGTAGCGAACGCGGAAACGGCCCGACGGCGGATCGAAGCGGTGCCGTGGAACAGCGAACCCCTCCCAACTCCAAAGCCCCGGCGGGTCGGCCTCGATGCGCCACCATGTGCCAGTGGCCTGTCCCAACCGCAGTCCGGTCGGACGGCGAGCGGGGAACGCCGTCAGGACTGGTCCCCAGCCAGCAGCACGAGCTCGACCACGGGGTCCGGGTCACCGTCGACGAAGAGGTCGGCGAGGCTGCGCCCGCCCAGGTCCGGGCGAGGAGCGACCATCAGCGCGTGGGCGGCGGTCGCGTCGCTGGTCACCTCGCGCAGCGCCTCCAGCACACGGCCGAGCCCGGCCCGGGTCTCGCCGCGGCGCTGGTCGAACTGCCAATCGGGATGCAGCATCCCGTTCCCGACCTTCACGCCGAGCAATCGACCGCGGTGGCGGCGGCGGTCGACCGCTTTGCGGTCGGATATCGACGCGATCAGATCGACCACCTCGGCGCTCGAGAGGGACCGACCGGCCAGAGCGCGCCGTTGTTCAGCCTGCCGGCGCGTGTTGATTCGCTGGACTCCCGCTAGCACCGCGTCGCTGGGGCGCGCGAACGCGTCGATGTCTTGGTCGTCGGCCAGGTACACCAGCGTCTGCGCCAACTCGTCGTCCTCTTGGGCCCTCTCCCGCAACCGGTCCAAGGTCCGATCCAGAGGTTCTGCGGACATCCACGCCCCCAGTTCGCTATGGCGGCAGATCGGGAGGCGACCGCCCTCCGGACAGTCTACCTCGTCTACAACAACTCAGCGCCAGAGCAGCCACGTGTAGGCCGCGTATCCCGCGAGCAGCACCGCCGCCGTGGGCCGCCCGATCCGTCCCCGCGCCCAGGCGATCGCTCCGATCACGGCGACCAGTCCCACGGCCCCTGCGGCGGAGAAGGTGACGCCGCCGGCTGCCAGCGGCCGGGCGAGCGCGGCAATCCCGAGCGTCGCCGTAGCGTTGTAGATCACCGACCCGACGATGCCCGCCGCCGCCAGCTCCGGGATCCCGCGACGCAACGACGCCGGGATGAGCGCGACGAACTCCGAGGTGGTGGCCAGCGCCACGACCGTCAGCCCGACGACCGATCCTCCCACCCCGGCCAGCGTCACGAGCCGCTCCGCACCCGAGACGGCCAGCCACCCACCGACCCCCATCGCGGCGATCCCCCCCATGGCGAGCAACAGGCCGCGTGTGCGCGACTCGGCTTCGTCGTCGGAGTCCTCGAGCGCCTCGCTCAGCTCGCCGATCGCGGGGAGCCCGCGTTCGCTCCGCCAGATCGCCGCCACGAGCAGCCCGTACAGGACGGCCAGCCCCGCCCCTTCGATCCGGCCGACCGCTCCGTCGAGGAGAGCGCCCCAGGCTGCGGCGCTCGCGGCCAGAGCCGCGGCCGCGTAGCGCGCACCGCGTCGGCCGAGGTCGAACGGCGAGGCGAGGGCGAGGCTGCCGGTGATCAGCGTCAACAGCGTCACGTTCGCACCGATCGCGTCGCCGGCGGCGATCCCCGGCTGGTCCCGGAGCGCGGCGAGCACGGCGGTCACGAGCTCCTCGGGCTCGGCGCCGGCCAGCAGCAGCCCCACACCGAGGCCCGAGACGCCCAGCCGCCGCCCGGCCGCTCCGGCATGCTCGGCGAAGAGCTCGGCGCCCACGGCCAGCAGGACCGCAGCACCGACAAGCAGCCCGACGGCGACGACCCAATCCATGATGACGGTCCTGTTCGACGGCGATCTCGACCCGGACACGCTGCCACGTGCGGCGAACCGTGAACCATGCCGGCTCGAACAGGGAAGACCGTCTGCGTCAGGAGACCAGGGACGAGCCGCTGATCACCATGGCGGTCACGGCGAGCAGGGCGATCGCCAGGGAGAGCTTGAAGGCGCCGCGATGATCGTCTCCGGCGCTGCGACCCGCGACCAGGCCCGCCAGCAGCAGGGCGGCGATGAGCACGGCCAGGCCGAGGGCGTTCACCCCGCCCCCGGCGACCGCCACGGCCACACCGAGCGCGAGCAGTGACGCCGACCCGATTGCGGAGCCGCGGGCGCCGAGCCGCTGCGGGAGGCCGTCGATTCCCTGCGCGCGGTCATCCGCGAGGTCCGGCAGCGCGTTCGCGAAGTGGGCCCCCGCCCCGAGCAGCGCGGCTGCGGTGACGAACCACCACGTCGGCCGCTGCGCTTCGCCCAGGGAGAGGACGATGAACACCGGCAGCAGCCCGAACGCGCCGGCGTAGGCCAGCACGCTGGCCGGCGTGCGCTTCAGGACCAGGTTGTACGCCCACCCGAGGCCCACCGCGACGAGATGCAGCAGCCCGGCAAGCAGACCGTTCGCGAGCGAAAGCACGACACACGCCGCGAGCGCCGTGAACGCAAGATTCCGCAGTTTGTCCGTCCTGACCAGCCCGACGACGGTCGGCTTGTCGCGCCGCCCGTTCGCACGGTCGCGGGCGGCGTCGAGCCAGTCGTTGCTCCACCCGATCGAGCACTGTCCGGCGAGCACAGCGGCGGCCACCAGCAGCGACCCCGCGCCGCGCCCGACGGCCAGCGCCAGCGCGAAGGCGATGAGGGTGACGGCAACGGTGGCCTCCAGGTGCGTGGCTCGCAGCAGCGCCGTCATGGGGCGAGTCTGCCCGATGCTCAGGGCGGCCGACGGCGAAGGAACTCGGCGGCCAAGCGCACAGCGCTATGGGCGGTGTCGAGGCGCTCCACGTCGACCAGACGAAGATCCCAAGGATCCGTCGCGTTGAGCTCAGCCCACAGAGCTTGATTCCGCCAGCCCGGTCGCCACCATGACCACCAACGAAGTCCCGCCCAGCGCTGCGTGAGCCAGACGGTCAAGGCGAGTTCTCGGGTCCTCTCGCGATCGCGTCCGAGCACATCAGTGGGTTTGGCCTTCAAAGCCAACAGCGCCTTTGGATCATCGAGGTCGAGAACGTTCGGGGCCGGATCGACCTCGAACGTCGCGAGGGCCCGGCCTGCGCCCGTGAGCCAGGGGACGGCAAACATCGTGTCGGACCAGCCAGCGAGATCCCCGAACGCTTCCCCGACTGCTCCCTGAGGGCTCTCGGAGACGTGAAGGGCTTGATAGTGTCGCGGGTTGTCGGCTCGGCCAGCGCCTTGTCGGGAAGCATCCACGTACAGCGGGTGCCCCGGTTCTCCGCTTCCCGCCCCGGCCAACCACGGCATGACCCGATACAGGAGCACGGACTGCGCACGCACTAGGCGAAGGAGCCCGCCACGGAAGCGTCGATGGCCGCGATCACCTCGGCGGGACCTTCGGTGAGCAGCACATCGATCGGACGGGCCCCGTTCAGAAAAGCATTGGGGGACGCTATCCACGTCGTCGCCGTGGCCGGCTCATAGAGTTGCGCGAGGCGTGACACCACGTAGTCCAGGTCCACAAGATGCCTGGTGGAGCGCGCCGAAGGCTGTTCGGTGCCTCTGACCCACCGCCCTGGTTGGGATCTCGCGACCCTCAGCATGCGGGCCACGCTGGTGGCTCCACCGAAGTGCTGCACGACATTGGCAGCCTTCGCCTGCAGGACGGCGACGTCACCGACATCGGGTACCGTGACCCGCACGTCCGCGAGTGGCGTGGTGCGACTTCCGCGCTCAGCCTGCGACGCCATAGCGACCCTCCGTGGTGCAGGTGCGACCTGCCACTGTCCGAACCCATACCCTACAATATTGTAGGGCAGCGCCACCGCGGTTTCGCGGCAGCGCCGTCATGGGCGAGTCTGCCCGACGCGAACACTCATTTCGCTCCGCCCCGCCCGCGCGGATAGCCTCGTACGCCAGTCAGCCTCGCTACGTGTAGGACCTTCCTTTGAACCCTTTCGGATCATTGCGCACGCACGGCGCCGGCACCCTGCGCCCCGACCATGTGGGCGAGACCGTCTCGCTCGGCGGCTGGGTCGCGACCCGCCGGGACCACGGCGGGGTCGTCTTCATCGACCTGCGCGACCGCAGCGGCGTCGTGCAGGTGGTGATCGACCCCGAGGTCGAGGGGCTCGACGCCGCGCACCGCCTGCGCGCGGAGGACGTCGTGCGCATCGACGGCGAGGTCCGCGCCCGCCCCGAGGGGATGGCGAACCCGCGGCTGGCCACGGGCGAAGTCGAGCTCGACGCCACCGCACTCACGGTCGTCTCGGCCGCCGCTACCCCGCCCTTCCCGGTCGAGGACGGCGCCGACGTCGAGGAGCTGCTGCGGCTGCGGCACCGCTACCTCGACCTGCGGCGCCCGCGCATGCGGCGCAACCTCGAGCTGCGCGCGCAGGTGAACCGGATCATCCGCCGGGTGATGGACCGCAACGGCTTCGTCGAGGTCGAGACGCCGAACCTCACCCGGCCCACGCCGGAGGGCGCGAGGGACTATCTCGTCCCCTCGCGCCTCCAGCCGGGCCACGCCTACGCCCTCCCGCAGTCGCCGCAGCTCTACAAGCAGCTGCTCATGGTGGCCGGAGTGGAGCGCTACTACCAGATCGCCCGCTGCTTCCGCGACGAGGACCTGCGCGCCGACCGTCAGTACGAGTTCACCCAGCTCGACCTGGAGCTCTCGTTCGGCGACGCCGAGGACGTCTACGCGCTCGTCGAGGAGCTCATGGCCGAGATCTGGTGCGAGACGAAGGGCGTCGAGCTCGAGCTGCCGTTCCCCCGTATGACCTACGGCGAGGCCATGCGTCGCTTCGGCAGCGACAAGCCCGACCTGCGCTTCGAGCTGGAGCTGGCCGACCTCGCCGAGGTCTTCGCCGACACCGAGGTCGGCGTGTTCGCCTCGGCGCTGGCCTCCGGCGGCGCGGTCGTGGCGCTCGCGCTGCCCGGCGGCACGGAGCTCTCACGGCGTGAGTTCGACGCGTGGACCGACTGGGCACGCCAGCGCGGGGCCAAAGGGCTCGCCTGGGGGGTCGTCGAGCCGGACGGCACGCTGCGCTCGCCGCTGGCGAAGTTCATGTCCGAGGACGAGCTGGCGGGTGTCCTGCACGCCACCGCGGCGGCGCCCGGCGATGCGATCTTCTTCGGCGCCGGGCCGCTCACCTGGGTCCGCCAGCTCATGGGTGCGCTGCGCATCGCCCTGGCGACCGACCGCGACCTGGTCGACGCGAGCCGGTGGCAGTTCCTGTGGGTGACCGAGCCGCCGATGTTCGACCCTGACGAGCAGGGCGGCTGGACGCCGAATCACCATCCCTTCACCGCGCCGGCCCCCGCATGGGTCGAGCGCTTCGAGGAAGCGCCAGGGGAGGCCACGGCTCAGGCGTACGACATCGTCCTCAACGGCTTCGAGCTCGCCAGCGGCTCGGTGCGGATCCACGACGCGGACTTGCAGCGGCGGGTCTTCCGCTTCCTCGGCATCTCCGACGAGGAGGCCGAGCGCAAGTTCGGCTTCCTGCTGCGCGGGTTCTCCTACGGCGTGCCGCCCCATTGCGGGATCGCGCCGGGGCTGGACCGCATCATCATGCTGCTCGCCGGCGAGCCGTCGATCCGTGAGGTCATCGCCTTTCCGAAGATCGCCTCGGGCGATCCATTGACCGACGCGCCGGCCGAGCTCGATGCCGGCCAGCTCGCCGAGGTCGGCCTCAGGCGCCTGCCGCCGCCCCAAAAGTCCGGCTAGCCCCGCACTGCCTTGGCCGAAGGGTCTGGGCGAGGTGCTTGAGGTTTCGGCCTCGTGGCCGCAAGATGGCAGCTATGGCGCGTACAACGAGGTCGGCGCCGCCCGAGCAGACGCTCGAGGCGGGGCGGCGTCCCTTTCTGTCACGGTTGAACGACCGTGGCTTCCGGCTGCTCATGGTGGCCGACGTCGGCGTGCTCGTCGTCGCGCTCGTGGCGCCGATGCTCGTGCGAAACGGGCTGAGCTGGCCCGCACGCCCCGGCAACTACCTGCCGGCGTACACGGTCGTCGTCGTCGTCCATCTCGCCGCGTACTACTTCGGCGGGCTGTACGAGCGCGAGCAGCGCCTCGGCAACCGGCCGATGCTGCCGTGGGTGGTCAGCATGACGTTCGGCGGGTTCCTGCTCGTCGCGCTCTTCGAGCTGCTCACGCAGGCGTACTACGTGCCCCGTCTGAACTTCGCGCCGTTCCTCGTGATCGCCACGCTCGGCGTCGCGGGGAACCGGCGCATCTCGCGCCGACTGCGGCTGAAGCACGAAGGTCCGCCCCGCGTGCTGCTCGTCGGTGTGCCCGACGATGTGAACGTGGCCCGTGCCCACCTGCTCGCCGAGACCGGGCGCATCGCCCAGGTGGTCGGCGAGACGAACAGCACCCGCGACCTGTTGCACCGCGTCGACAAGAACGAGGCGACCGACGTGCTGCTGCTCTCCACGGGCACGCTCGAGGAGGTCTACCCCGAGCCGCTCACGACCTGTGAGCGACGCGGCATCGGGGTGCACCAGCGCATCTCCGCGCGCGACACGCTGCTCGGGCTGGAGGGGCTGCGCGAGATCGCCGGCATGCCGTTCGTGGCGTTGCGCCCGCACGCGCTGCCGGTCAGCCGCGCCCGGTTCAAGCGCGCCTTCGAGCTCACCGGCCTGCTGCTGGTCTTGCCGATCGTCGTGGTCGTGGGAGCGCTGCTCACCGCGTACGTGCGCGTGGTCGCCGGAAAGCCGGTGCTGTTCTGGCAGGAGCGGGTCGGGCAGGGCGGTGCGCTGTTCCGCATGGTGAAGTTCCGCACCATGCAGCTGGAGGCCGAGCAGGAGACGGGCGCGGTCCTCGCGGTTGTGGAGGATCCCCGCATCATCCGCGCGTGCCGCTGGCTGCGCTCCACCCGCCTCGACGAGCTGCCGCAGCTGTACAACGTGCTGCGCGGGGAGATGTCGATCGTGGGTCCTCGCCCCGAGCGCCCCGAGCTGACCAGTCACTTCGAGCAGCTCATCGCCGGGTACGCCCGGCGCCACGAGATCCCTCCCGGCATGACCGGCCTGGCCCAGATCAAGGGCCGCTACCACACCGACCCGGCCTACAAGCTCGGCCACGACCTGCACTACCTCGTGAACTGGTCGCCGGTGCTCGACCTGCAGATCCTGTTGCGCACCGTCTGGGTCGTGCTCGCGCGCAAGCTGTAGGCCGCTCGCCCGGCTCGTATCATGCGGGACATGCGTACCGTGGTTGTCGAGCCGCCCCCCGAGTTGCGGGCGTGGCTGGAGCGTCGACAGGCACTCGGACAAGACCTGTACGACGAGGTGTGGGAGGGCGACTATCACGTGGCGCCCGCACCCCACCCGGCACACGGTCGCATCGACGACCAGTTGGCGCGGCTGCTCGGTCCGCTCGCGGACCGGGCTGGGCTGCTCGGGCACGGCCCGCTCAATCTCGGCGGACCGGACGACTACCGGGTGCCGGACCGTGTCTACCTCCGCGAGCAACCCGACCAGGTCTTCGTGCCCACCGCCGCGCTCGTCGTCGAGATCGTCTCGCCGGGAGACGAGACGTGGGCGAAGCTTGATTTCTTCTTCGTGCTGGGGGTGGAGGAGTTGCTGATCGTCGACCCACACCAACGTCGGGTCACGTGGCTGCGCCGGGGACCTGAGGGATTCGAGCACCCGACCAGCAGCGCGCTGCTCGGTCTCTCCGTGGAGGAGCTGACCGCCCGTCTGGACTGGCCGCCCCGCTGAGAGGCCGTCGGCGGGAGTTGGAACCGTAGACTTCCGCCGCAGTGGCGAAACAAGCCTGGGCTGAAGCGGAGGTGAACGTGGCAGGGCCGACGCCCTCTGAGACCGGTCGCCTGGCTCCCTGGGTCGCAGCCATCGTCGTGTTCACGGTCGGACTGGCGCTCACGGTCGGCGGGGCCTTCGCGGCAAGCGGCGCGCTGCTCGCCCGCCAGCAGCAACAGCTCGTCGACCACGCACAGGAAGTGGGCGAGGAGCTGGGCGACCGACTGGCCGCGTACGAGGCCGCGCAGCGCGCGCTGGCGGACGTGCTCGATGGGGCCGAGGTCTTCTCACGCGGTCTGTTCACCGGCTTCACAGACGCGCTCGAACTGAGCGATCGCTACCCCGAGGTCGTCGCGCAGTCCTTCGTGCAGGTCGTCCCGCCTGGCGGGGTGGCGGCGTTCGAGTCCGCCCAGCGCGCTGACGGGGCGCCGGCGTTCACCGTGCGTCCCAGCAGCGGGGAACGGGACCGGTACATCAGGACCTACACGACCGGTCGCGCGCGGCTCGGGGCTGACCTCGTCGACCGGCCGGGTCTGCGGGCCGCGTTCGCTCGCTCGCGGGACGAGCGCCGCACCGTCGTGGTCGGCGGATTCACGCCGCTGCGGCTGCTCACTCCGGTTTATTTCCGGGGGGCCGGCCTGCAGACGGGGCCTGAGCGCCGGGCCGCGCTGCGCGGGTGGGTGCTGCTCACCATCGACAGCAAGCGGCTCTTCGCCGAGCTGGCCGAGCAGGGTGGACTCGGCGCGGTCTGGCTCGCGGATGCCGAGGGGACGCTGCTCGTCTCATCCGGCGATCCGACAGGGACGCTGGGCGCCGAGCTCGACGTCGAACGCTTCGGTCGCACGTGGACCTTGGAGGTCGATGCGGGACCGCCGACCTTCCCCTCCCGACGGGACCTTGTGGTCGCGACGCTTGCGGGCGGCGCGCTGCTCAGCCTGCTGCTCGCGAGTCTCGTCGCGCTGCTGATCCGCCTGCGACAGCTCCGCCGGACCTCAGGTCAGACGACGGCCGAGGCAGCCAAGCCGGCCAACTTAAGCGCGTGATGCCCGTGAGCGGCGTCGTGCCCAGAGTGCGTGACGCCGCCGAGTTCGTGAGCCGACCGCGCGGACGCTCGCGACCGTAGGCTGGCAGCTCGTCATGGATGCCTCCTCTCGCCTCGATCCGCTCCGCGTGCTCGTCATCGCCGACGCGTGGCTTGGTGAGGCGGTGGCCGAGGCGCCCGGGGTGCGCACCACGGTCCAAACCGTCGCGGATCTGCGGCACGGTCTGCGTGTGGTCGACGGGACGGACGTCATCGTCCTGGATGTCGCTGTTCCGGACAGCCACGGCGTGGAGGGTGTGAGCCGGCTGCTCAGTGCGGTCGGCGAGCGGCCCGTGGTGGCCGTGGTCGCTGACGACGGCGAGGCCGAGGCGTGCCTGCGCGCGGGCGCCCACGACGCCCCCCTCCTCGAGGAGCTCTCGCCTCGGCTCTTCGCACGGCTCCTGCGCCACCTGGGTGAGCGCCGGCTGCTGCAGGATCAGCTCCGGCGCGCGCGCTACGCCCGCCGGGAGCAGCTCGAACGCCACATGTGGAGCGACTCGCTGACGGGGCTGGCCAACCGGCGTCATCTGCTCGAGAGCCTCGAGGCCGCGATCTCCCATGCGCGCAGGGAGGGCACCGAGCTCTCCCTCGCGATCGGCGACGTCGACGGGCTGCGCACGGTGAACGGGCGCTACGGGCTCGCGATCGGCGATGAGGTGCTGCGCATCAGCGCTCATCTGCTGACCGAGGCGCTCGACGGTGACGACCTCGCGGCCCGCTACGGCCCCGACGAGTTCGCGGTGGTGCTGCCCGGACGGAGCACGACCGAGGCCGCCGGACTGCTCGACGGTGTGCGCCAGCGTCTGGCCGCGACGGCGTTCGAGCCGCTGCCGGGCGAGGTCTTCCACCTGACGATGACGTTCGGCGTCGCCGACCTCGTTGACCAGCGGGGCGGCCTCACGCTGTACGACGCCGCCGACCAGGCGCTGCACCGTGGCAAGGCGCTCGGGCGCGACCGGGTGGAGTCCTATCGGCGGCAGGCACGCGGGTAGCCTTGGACGCATGCGCTCCGACGAGATCCGCCACACTTTCCTTGAGTTCTTCCGCGACCGTGACCACCGCGTCTGGCCGTCGTCCTCGCTGATCCCGAACGACCCGACGATCTTCCTCACTGTCGCCGGCATGGTGCAGTTCAAGCCGTACTTCCTCGGCGAGGCCGTGCCGGAGCACCCGCGCGCCACCAGCGACCAGAAGTGCGTGCGCATCCGGGGCAAGCTCGACGACATCGACATCATCGGCACGACCACGCGGCACCTCACGTTCTTCGAGATGCTCGGCAACTTCAGCTTCGGGGACTACTTCAAGCGCGACGCGATCCGCTGGGCATGGGAGCTCTCCACCACCGGGTTCGGGTTCGCGCCCGAGCGGCTATGGGCCACCATCTACGTCGAGGACGACGAGGCCGAGCAGCTCTGGCTGTCCGAGACCGATCTGCCCGCCGAGCGCATCGTGCGGCGCGGCTACGAGGACAACTACTGGACGATGGGCGGCGCCGGGCCGTGCGGGCCGTGCAGCGAGCTCTTCTACGACCGCGGACCCGAGCACGGCATCGACGGCGGCCCCGAGGCGGACGAGACCCGCTTCCTGGAGTTCTGGAACCTCGTGTTCATGCAGTACGCCCAGGACGAGCAGGGCACGGTGCTCGGCGAGCTGCCGAACAAGAACGTCGACACCGGTCTCGGCATGGAGCGCCTCGCGATGCTCCTGCAGGACGTGCCGAACATCTACGAGACCGATCTCATCCGGCCGATCCTCGACCGCGCCAGCGACGTGACGGGCGTCGCGTACGGCAACGACGCCGACGCCGACGTCAGCCTGCGGGTGATCGCCGACCACGCGCGCTCGACCGCGTTCCTCATCGCCGACGGCGTGCTGCCCTCCAACGAGGGCCGGGGCTACGTGCTGCGCCGCCTGCTGCGCCGCGTCGTCCGCCACGCCCGGCTGCTCGGCTGCGACGCACCGGTCATGCCCGCGTTGATGGAGGCGGTGCGGACCACGCTCGTCGACGGCTGGCCCGAGCTCGCCCAGCAGCGCGAGCTCGTCGAACGGGTCACGGCCGCGGAGGAGTCCAGCTTCGCCCGCACCCTGCGCGACGGCATGGCGATGCTCAATTCGGCGATCGCCGACGCCCGCGAGCAGGGACAGGCCGAGCTCGGTGGCGCGACCGCGTTCATGCTGCACGACACGTTCGGCTTCCCGGTGGACCTCACCATCGAGATCGCCCGCGAGCAGGGCCTCGGACTGGACCGCGACGCCTTCGCCGAGCAGATGGAGGCGCAGCGTTCTCGGGCCCGGGCCGCCGCGAGACCCGGCTCCTCGGCTGGCGACGGCGCGAGCGCGGAGACCTACCGCGCCGCGCTGGCCCAGAGCGGACTTGTCAGCTTCGTGGGCTACATCGAGCACGAGGCCGACAGCCGGCTCTCGGCACTGGTCGCCCCCGGCGGCCTGCTGGAGCGCGCCGAGGAGGGCGACGAGCTGGAGGTCGTGCTCGCGCGCACGCCGTTCTACGCCGAGGGCGGTGGACAGCTCGGCGACCACGGCCTCATCTCCACCGACACGGGGCGCCTCGCGGTGCGCGACACGTACGCGCCGCTGCAGGGTCTGACCGTGCACCGGGCGCAGGTCATCGCCGGCGAGGTGAGCCCGGGTCAGGACGCCCACGTGGTCATCGACGCACGGCGGCGCGCGGCGATCAAGCGCGGGCACACCGCGACCCATGTGCTGCACGCCACCTTGAAGGAGGTGCTCGGCGACCACGCCGCGCAGGCCGGCTCGGCGATCGACGCGGGCCGTTTCCGGTTCGACTTCCCCCACTTCGAGGCCGTCGGTCGCGACGCCCTGACCGAGGTTGAGGAGCGGGTGAACGCCCGCATGGCCGCCGACCCCGAGGTGCGCACGATCGAGACCTCCCAGGAGGACGCGCGCGCCATGGGCGCTGTGGCGCTCTTCGGCGAGAAGTACGGCGAGCGCGTGCGCGTGGTCGAGATCGGCGACTTCTCGCGCGAGCTGTGCGGGGGGACCCACGTCGAGCACGCCGGCGAGGTGGGGCTGTTCACCATCCTCTCCGAAGGCTCGATCGCAGCGAACCTGCGCCGCATCGAGGCGGTCACCGGCCCGGAGGCGTTCGCGCACCTGGCGAAGGAGCGCATGGTCGCCCAGCAGGTCGCCCAGCTGCTCAAGGTCTCCAGCGACGACGTCGTCGAGCGGGTCGGCGAGCTCCTCCAGCGCGTGCGGCAGGCCGAGCGCGAGGCCGCCGCCGCGCGCCAGGCGACGTTGCGCGCCTCGGCCGGCGCGCTGGTCGAAGGCGCCGAGCGCGTCGACGGCGTCGCCGTCCTCGCCGCGGCCGTTGAGGGCGCCGATCGGGACGGGTTGAAGGCGCTCGCGCTCGACCTGCGCAACCGTCTCGACCGGGGCGTGGTGGTGCTCGGAACGCAGAACGCCGACGGCTCGGCCCAGCTCGTCGCGGTGGTCAGCCCCGACCTGCTCGAGCGGGGCGTCCAGGCCCGCGAGCTGCTCCATCCCGGAGCCCGCGTCGTCGGCGGCGGGGCCGGCGGCAAGGGCGAGGTCGCCCAGGCCGGCGGTCGGGACGGCGCGCGTCTCGCCGACGCTCTGGAGGCGAGCCGGCGCACCGCCCTTGAGCTGGTCTCCACGCTGGTCTGATGGACGCGACGGACGCGACCGAGGCGGCGGCCGGGTCCGCGGCTGCTCGGCGGCCGCGGGTGCTCGGCGTGGACGTCGGCACCGTCCGGGTCGGCTTGGCGGTGAGCGACCCGTCGCGCACGCTGGCCTTCGCGCTCGAGACGCTGGAGGTCGCTGAGGGGCAGGGCGGCGAACCCGTCGCTGAGCTGGCTCGCCGGGTGGCCTTGCTCGCAGCCGAGCAGGAGTGCGGGCTCGTCGTCGTCGGCCTGCCGCGCTCCTTGTCGGGGCGCTCGACGGCCTCGACCCTGCACGCTCAGGCAGTGGCAAATGCGCTGCGCGGGCTCGGTGTCGTGGTAGAGCTATGGGATGAACGGCTCAGCTCGGTCGAGGCTGAGCGGGTGCTGCTCGCCGCGGGCCGACGGAGGGCAGCGCGGAGGGTCGAGCGCGATCGGGTGGCGGCCACGATCATCCTGCAAGGGTGGCTCGACGCCCGGAAGGGCTGACGAGGAGGGAAGCGCATGCGGATGTCGGGCAGCTCCAGGGCGTTCCTGGTGATTCTGATCGTGCTGGCCGGGGGCTTCTTCGGCGTCTTGTACACCTACAACGCCGCGGGCGCCGGCAGCGCCCCCTCCGAGGCCGAGGCGGTCAGCGTGGAGATCCCCGAGGGCGCCAATGCCCAGCAGGTCGGCGAGCTGCTCGCGCAGCAGGACGTGGTCGACTCGGCCACGGTCTTCCGCCTGCTCGCGCGCTTCGACGACCGCAGCAACCAGATCCAGCCGGGGGTGTATGACCTGCGCACCGGCATGGGCGTCGACGAGGTGCTGGCCGAGCTGGCGAAGCCGCGCGAGCAGGCGCCCATCTTCACCGTCACGATCCCCGAGGGGTTGACCATCAGCGAGACGCTGCGGCGGATGGTGCAGGCCGACGGCAGCCCGTTCAACCTGCGCCAGCTCCGCCGCGCGCTGCCCCGCGTCGCGGTGCCCCGCTACGTGCCGGTTGGTGAGCTGCCGGAGGGCGCCCAGGTCTACGAGGGCCTGTTGTTCCCCGCCACCTACGAGTTCTTCATCGACGAGCGCCCGGATGTGGTGCTTTCCCAGCTCGTGGAACAGACCACCGAGGTGCTGAGCGGCGTGACACCGCCGAACGGCGTGACCCGCTACGACGTGTTGACGATCGCGTCCATGATCGAGCGGGAGTCCAAGCTCGCGCGCGAGCAGCCGATTATGAGTTCGGTCATCCAGAACCGGCTCGATGTGCCGATGCGGCTGCAGATCGACGCGACGGTGCAGTACGCCCAGGGCGAGCAGAAGGAGCGGCTGCTCTTCTCCGACCTGGAGATCGACTCCGCCTGGAACACCTACGAGGTCGACGGGTTGCCGCCGACGCCGATCGCCGGCGCGGGAGCCAGCGCCATCAGGGCGGCGGCGAATCCGGCCAGGACCGACTTCCTGTACTACGTCGTCTGCGATCCAAGCACGGGCCAGCACGCCTTCGCCACGTCGAACTCCGAGCACGCCGCCAACGTGGCGGACTACCGCGAGGTGCAGGCCAACGGCGGGTCCTTCTGCGAGCAGTGAGGCCGACCACCTCCGGCACCAAGCTGGTCTGCGTGCTGGGGCATCCCGTCGCGCACAGCGTCTCCCCGCAGCTGCATTCCGCGGCGTTCGCGGCCCTCGACGTCGATGCGCGCTACCTCGCGTTCGACGTCGCGCCGGCTGCGCTGGACGTCGCGGTAGCGGGCCTGAGTGCCCTGGGGTTTCTCGGAGCGAACGTCACCGTGCCGCACAAGGAGGCGGTCGTTGCTCTGGCAGACGAGCTCAGCCCGGAGGCGGAGCTGGTGGGCGCGGCCAACACGCTGTACTGGGCAGGCGGGCGGCTCGTCGGGCATAACACCGATGCGAGCGGGCTGCTCATGGTGCTTCGGGATCAGATCGGGCTGGAGGCTGGCGAGGTGGCGGTCGTCTACGGCGCCGGGGGAGTGGCGCGGGCGGCCGCCGTGGCGCTGGGCCGCTACGGCGCCAGGGTGCGGATTGAGGCGCGCCGCCCCGAGGCGGCCGCGGTGTTGCAACGGCTGGCGGAGGTGTGCGGGGCGCTGCCGGCGGGCACCGCACGTGCCCGGCTGGCCGTGAACGCCACCTCGCTCGGGCTGCACGGGGAACGTCTTCCGGGGTCGTGGGCCGACGTGGGAGCTGACCAGGTGGCGCTGGATCT
>JBBSMR010000035.1:0-35806 GCA_038233095.1 Euzebyales bacterium | reverse complement strand
TCGTCGATCTCGAGATCGGTCACGACAACCTCGCGACCGGCGACCGCCTCACGCTGGGCACGGCGATCGTCGAGGTGACGGCCAAGCCCCACACCGGCTGCATCAAGTTCGTCCGGCGCTATGGCGTTGACGCCCAACGGTTCGCGAACTCCGAGTCGGTCGCCGCCATCGATTGCGAGGCATCTACGTCCGGATCGTCGAGGACGGCAGGGCAGCCGTCGGTGATCCGATCAGCAAGGTCGAGTCGACGAGCTGACCGGCAACGCCGAACTCGCCCGGGGATACGCTCAGGAGCAGGTGAGAGCAGGGGAGCGATGTTAGCATTCGGCCCAAGGGTCCCCGCCTTGAGCGGGGTGCGGGCCTGGGAGGATGGGTGGAAGCCGAGCCGCCGCCAATAGGCACGGCTGTGGTCGCGTCTGATGAGACGCGCCACGGCCGGCTGCTGAACGCGCGCCAGTCCATCGGTTCGGACGAGCCCGGCAAGGCGCTCGTGCTGAACGCCTCGATGGAGCCGCTCTGCGTGGTCGCCGCCCGCCGCGCCCTGGTGCTCGTGCTCTCGGCGAAGGCCGACGTCGTGCACACCAACGGGCATCGCTTCCGCTCGGAGCACCTGAGCCTGCCCGCTCCCTCGGTCGTGCGGCTGCGACGCTTCGTGCACGTGCCCTACCGGCGCCAGGCCGCGCTCTCACGCCGCGGCGTCTTCCTGCGGGACGACGGCGAGTGCCAGTACTGCGGGCGCAGCGCCGAGAACGTCGACCACGTGCTGCCGCGCAGCCGCGGCGGAGAGCATGTCTGGGAGAACGTCGTCGCGTCGTGTCGGCGCTGCAACAGCGCGAAGAAGGACCGCACACCCGAAGAGGCGCAGATGTGGCTGCGGCGCCGCCCGTACGCGCCTCGGGCCGCCTTCTGGCTCGTCGTGGCTGTCGGCGGTGTGCAGGACGATTGGCGCGATTACCTCACCGACGCGCTCGCTGCCGGCTGACCACGACCAGTCGAGCGCTCAGGCCGTCGGTTCGGTGCGGTGAGCTCGGAGTACGACATCGGGGACGTCTGGACCGACGCCGGGCGGTCGCGTGCGTGGTCGTGTCTGGTGGACGTCGATCGTCCACGTCGCATCGAGATGTTGCGCCACATCGGCGGGCTGGACGTAGTCGCAGGGGTCGAAGGCGTGGTGTCGGTGGCCGTCGCCGCTTGCGAGGTCGTGACCGACGACCAGCAGCGTGCCGCCTGGCGCGACAGCGTCGATGAGCGCATGGATGGCATCGTCGCCTGGGGTGTGAGGGAGGGCGGGGTAGCTCACCGAGACCAGGTCGTAGCGCTTGCGTTCCGGCGGTTCGACAGCGATGTCAGCCTGGACCCAGTCGATGTCGACGCCGGTGTCCGCGGCGACTCGCCGAGCTCGGTCCAGCGCGATCTGTGAAATGTCGGCGCCGGTGATGTCCCATCCTTGGAGGGCCAGCCAGATGGCGTCGGCCCCCTCTCCGCAGCCCACGTCGAGCGCCGACCCCGGGTCGAGGCGCTCGACCTCGGCGATGAGGGTGGCGTTGGGCTGTCCACTCCACCGCTGTGTCTGTTGTGCATACCGCCTGTCCCAGTCGTCACTGCCGTCGCCTGAGAGCGCCGCCAGAGCGAGGGAGGCGTCCTCATGGGCAAGATCGGCGTTGATGGCCCCCGCGACCTGGCTGCCCTCCGCTGCCGCCTGCAAGACCTGATGGCTCACGTCGGCGATGTTGCCGGCGGCGTAGACGCCGTCGGCATCGATCATCCGGCCGTTCGCGAGCTGGACGCCTGCGACGGTGTGGTCGGTGCTCACGACTGCGGCCACCGGACCGCTCTCGAACGCGACGTTACGAGCGGCGAGGCGGGCGTGATCCTCGGGGCCGATACCGACGTCCTCGTGGGCGACGATGGTGACCCGGTCGGACAGCTGGCGAGCGCCACGGACGTGACAGCTTCGTCGATGATCTCGGCGCCGTAGCGACGGACTTCCTCGCGTCCGAGGGCGAGGAACTCGGTTGGAGATCGACCGTCATGGCCGAGATAGGCGTGCATGTGAGCAGCGGGCGCGTTGCGGGGCTTGCCAGCGTCGAGGACGACTACCGACCGACGGGATCGAGCCAGCGGCAGAGCAGCCGCGAGACCGGCTGCGCCGCCGCCCACGATGACAACCTCGCGACGCTGAGGCTCGACTCGCTCCTCGAGGCCGACGCCGACGACGCCGACGTGGTCATCCGTCCGCTGCCCACGGCAGGTCCTGGCGTGACGACATGGCCCCTCAGCCAGCCCACGGGAACACGACCTCGATGAAGATGCGACTCGAACCGACCGAGACGCCCACGCACGCTCGCGTTCACCCCGGCCACGACTGGTTCTACGTCCTCAGTGGCCGCATCCGCCTTCAGCTCGGTGATCGAACGATCATCGTCGAGGCCGGGGAGGCCGCTGAATTCTCGACCATGACCCCTCACTCCATCGACGCCCTCGACGCCCCGGCCGAGCTCATCATGGTCTTCGACCGAGACGGCCAACGAGCCCATCTCCACACCGAGACCTGAACGTGAATGCGTCGGACTGGCACCTCCTTCGCCCTGATCTTGCCCCTTGGGATGGCACAGGAACGGAAGGCCGCCGTCATCCCGGACGCCTGCCATGCAGAGCGCGTGGCATGCGTCCAAAGCGCGCTGAGGTGGGTTCGCCAGCGCGTATGCACACTCGGTGGCCCGTCGGGAGGGACGTCAGACAGCCACAGAAGTCCGTTCCGTCACTGTTGTACCCGTGCCGTTTCTCACGGCACCGTGAGCTCGTGCCCACCGATTTTCCGTTATGGCCGTATTCGGGGCGTGCACGACTTGCTGGTACCGGCAGAACGTGTACACCACCCGAACGCTTCTGGTGGTACCGCCAGCAACGACACGGTTCCAATCCCTCCACTTCCCACCACCTGATGGCTCACGGCCGGGTACCGCCCTCTCCGTGGGGAGTGAGCGCACCGGTGGGCGTGCTCCGGCTCCGCAGGAGAAGGGGGGTGACCGCCATCGCCGCCCTTCCCGCAGCGACGAGACCTCCACACGCCCCCACTCACCACCACCACCGCTGACCTGCGGTTTTCCTACGGTCACAGCGAGCGCACTCGAGCCATATCGCACATGACACTTGACTGGTGGTGTGAAGTGGAGCATAGTGGGGAGATCTGGAGTGAAGAGGCGATGACGATCGAGGTCGAGGATGTTCCTGGGGGAGTACCAGCACACGCTGGATCCCAAGGGGCGCCTGATCCTTCCGTCGGCCTACCGCGATGAGCTGCAGGAAGGGTTGGTCATGACGGTCGGCGTCGACCACTGCCTGACGGTCCATCCGCTCGAGGAATGGGAGCGGGTGGTCGCCGGGTTGCGCAGCCTGCGCACCACCGACCGTCGGGAGCGCATGTTCGCGCGCATGGTCACGTCGCACGCCCACTCCCAGCAGCCCGACCGTCAGGGACGTGTGCTGATCCCGTCGCGTCTGCGCAACTACGCCGCGCTCTCCAAGGACGTCACGGTGGTCGGCGCCGACGCGCGCCTCGAGCTGTGGGACACCGAGAACTGGGAGTCCTACCGCGAGCAGGGCATGTCGGAATTCGCGGCGACCGACGCACCGTTCGACTTGGGAGGTCTGTGATGCAGTTGCCCCTCTTGCTGCGGTCATCCGCGGCGCACGCTCCGAGCCTGAACGAGGAGGTGACCGTGGACGACGAGGCCACGACAGAGGAGCGTTCCTTTCATGAGGCGCAGGACGATCGCGGTGCCGTCCATCAGCCCGTCATGGTCGACCGGGTGGTGGCGTTGCTGGCTGCGCAAGGCCCGGGGGTGCTCGTCGACGCGACGGTCGGGGCAGGCGGGCACGCCGCGGCGCTCATGGCCGCCAGCGGCGAGGACGTGCACTTGGTCGGATTCGATCTGGATCCGGACGCGCTCGGCCTGGCTGACCGTCGGCTCGCGGCCTACCGCTCGCGCACCCATCTGATCCACGCCGCCTACGACCGGTTCGCCGAGCACGTGGAGCCGGTGGTCGCTCACGCCGGACCGCTGCTCGGCGTGCTCTACGATCTCGGGGTTTCCTCGTTGCAGCTCGATCGTCCCGAGCGGGGCTTCTCGTTCCGTTTCGACGCGCCGCTGGACATGAGGATGGACACGACGCGGGGAGAGACCGCCGCCGACCTGGTCAACAACCTCGACGTCTCCGAGCTGGCAAGGATCCTCGCGACCTACGGCGAGGAACGCGCCGCCGGGCGGATCGCTCGCGCCATCGTGCGCAGCCGGCCCATCCTCACGACGGCGGAGCTGCTGGAGACCGTGGGCCAGACCTTGCCCGCTCGGCGGGGGCCGGGCATCCATCCCGCGACGCGCACGTTCCAGGCGCTGCGCATCGCGGTGAACCACGAGCTGGAACGCTTCGGCGCCTCCCTTCCCCAGGCGCTGGAGCTGGCGGCGCCCGCCATGGCGGCTGACACCGCCGCTCGTGGGGGGCGCATCGCCGTGCTGTCCTACCACTCCCTGGAGGACCGCATCGCGAAAGCCACGTTCAGCGCCGCGTCGACCGGGTGCATCTGCCCGCCGGACCTGCCGGTGTGCGGGTGCGGGCGCCAGCCCTACGTCCGCGCGCTCATACGCGGCATCGAGCGTCCCGAAGCCGCCGAGATCGCCGCCAATCCGCGCGCCCGTTCCGCGAAGCTGCGCGCAGTCGAGAAGGTCGCCGTCGCTCCGACCTGACGCACCGACCGGCAAGCCCGACGCCGTGCCACCGCGAGCCCCTTCCCAACGCCGCCAGGAGCACTCCGATGTCCGCCCTTCCACAGTCAAGAACCGCCCCGCGAGCCGCCTCCACCAGCGGCCGACCCCACCTCCGGCTCGTCGGCGCGCCGCGCCACACCCGCCTCTTCACGGTCTGCATCGCGATCGTGCTGGCGGTCGGCGTCTTCGGCATCGTGAGCCTCAACGCGCTGGCCGCTGAGCAGGCCTTCGAGGCGCGGACTTTGGAGACCCGGGTCGCGCAGCTCTCGACACGCTACGACGAGCTGACCGCCCGGGTCGCCCACCTGGAGTCGCCCGCTCGGTTGCGCCGGGTCGCGATGGTGGAGCTGGGGATGGTCGCCGCGGAGGAGCAGTCCTACCTGACGCTCCGCCGCCCGGACGGATCGATCGCCACACGTCCCGTCGCGGATCCCGTGAAGCAGGCGTTCAGCCTGCGACGCTGACCCGCCATGACGGACAAGCAGGAATGAGCCGCATGCCGACGAGCACCACGCGACCGCCACAGGGTCGATCCATTCGTGTTCAGCAGCGGCCCGCGCGGCGCCGGCCCGCCTCGGAGGCGCCCTGGGTGGTCGGCCTGCGGCGCGCGCTCGCGCGCGCGCACTCGAGCCGGCGCGTGCGCAGTGTGCTGCTCGTCTACCTGGTGGTGACGATCGCCATGGGCTGGCGCCTGGTGGACGTGCAGGTGATCAATGCCGACGACTACCGCGCGCTCGCCGACCGACAGTCCCAGCTCGATCTGGAGCTGCCCGCGCAGCGCGGCAAGCTCTACGATCGGGGGGGCGAGCCGCTGGCGATGTCGCTGGACGCCGCCACGATCTACGCGGACCCCCAGCTCGTGCGCGATTCGGGGTGGACCACGGCCCAGGTGGCCGCCGCGCTGGCGCCCGTCGTGAACCGCCCGCGCCGGCAGTTGCACCGTGACCTGGTGGCGGGGGACCGCTTTGTCTACCTCGCCCGCCAGCGCTCACGGGCTGTGGGGGAGAAGGTGCTCCGCATGGAGGTGCCCGGCGTGAACGTGCTGAGCGAGCCTCGACGGACCTATCCCGCCGGGAGCCTGGCGGCACAGGTCGTAGGGTTCGCGGGGGTCGACCACGAGGGCCTCTCCGGTCTGGAGCTGCAGTACAACGAGGCGCTCAAGGGCGAGAGCGGGCGGCTGCGCCAGGAGCGAGCACCCGGCGGGTTGACCATCAGCAACGCACCGCGCGAGATCGTCCCCGCGCATCCCGGCACCGACCTCGTGCTCACGCTGGACCGCCAGATTCAGTACACGGCCGAGCGGGTGCTCGACGAGGCCGTCGAACGGTACAACGCGATCGGCGGGTCGGCGCTCGTGCTCGACGTCGACTCCGGTGAGCTGCTCGCCATCGCGTCCGTTCCGAACTTCGACCCAGCCAAGATCAGCGCGGCCAGCGGCTATGCGCGACGCAACCGGGCCCTCACCGACGTCTTCGAGCCCGGCTCGGTGAACAAGGTGATCACCGCCTCCGCGGCGCTCGAGGAGGGCCTGGTCGGACCTGAAGAGATGTTCGTTGTCCCCGACACCTACCGTTACGGGGGCACCGAGTTTCACGACTCCGACCGCCACCGTACAAAGCGCATGAGCTTCGCCGAGATCATCGGGCAGTCGTCCAACATCGGCACGATCAAGGTGGCGGAGCGGGTGGGTGAGGAGCGGCTGAACGACTATCTGCACCGGTTCGGTTACGGCCAGACGTCGGGTCTGGGCTACCCCGGGGAATCCGCCGGACTGCTGCCACCCGTGGAGGCGTGGTCCGCCACCAGCCTGCCGACCATCGCCATCGGGCAGGGCGTGGCCGCCACGTTGCTCCAGGTCGCCGACGTCTTCGAGGTGGTCGCCTCCGGCGGCGAGTGGGTCGAGCCCCGGCTCATCCGGGGCAGCGTCGCCGACGACGGGCGCCTGCGGCCGGCGTCGCTGGCTGAACGCCGACGGGTGGTCTCGGCCGGGACCGCCGCCGCGCTGGCCGAGATGTTGACCGGCGTGGTGGAGCACGGCACGGGCGGCGAGGCCGCCGTCGACGGCTACCGGGTCGCGGGCAAGACCGGCACCGCCCAGAAGGCGAGTGAGCGCGGCGGGTACGAGGACGGCGCCTACGTCGCGAGCTTCGCGGGATTCGCGCCCGCTGAGGATCCGGCTCTCGTCGTCGCGGTGATGCTCGATGAGCCCAGGCCCGTGTATTACGGCGGGCTGACGGCCGCGCCGACGTTCGCCCAGATCATGGAGTTCGCGCTCGGCCATCGGCGTGTTCCGCCTTCTGACCCGTCCGCGCGCCGCGCCACGCCGCCGACTGCGGGCTGACATGAGCAGTGCGCACCGGCTCACCGGCCGGCGGCAGTCTTGTGCGTATCCTCGCACGGACCTGCTCTGTCGAGATGTTCGAGTGCCCGTGTCCGCTTCGCTGCCGTCAGAGACCGCCCGCCCATCCGTCCGCCTGCACGAGCTGGCCGCGTCGTTGGGCGCGAGCGCACGCGCCCGCCTGGCGGGTCCGGCCAGTCCGGTCGCGCTCCGCGACGTCACCCACGACAGCCGAGCGGCGGGGCCGGGCGTGCTGTACGCGTGTCGACCCGGGCTGCGCGCGGACGGCCACGACTTCGCCCCCGAGGCGGTCGCCGCGGGCAGCCCCGCGCTGCTCGTGGAGCGTGAGCTCCCGCTCCCGGTGCCGCAGCTCATGGTGGACAGCGTGGCCGACCAGCTGGGTCACGTGGCGGCCGCTGTCCACGGCAGGCCGTCGCAGCGGCTCGTGCTGTGCGGGATCACGGGGACGAACGGCAAGACCACCTCGGCCTATCTGCTGGAGGCCGCGCTGCGGGCCGCCGGCTACCGCACCGGTCTGATCGGCACGGTGGAGACCCGGATCGGCAGCGAACGGGTGGCGGGCATCCGCACCACGCCGGAGAGCACTGACCTGCAGCGCCTGCTGCGGCGCATGCTGGACGCCGGCGTGACGGCAGGGGCCATGGAGGTCTCCAGCCACGGCCTCGCGCTCGGCCGCATCAACGGAACGCGCTTCCGGGTGGCCGCCTTCACGAACCTGACGCAGGACCATCTGGACTTCCACGCCGATCTCGCCGAGTACTTCGCCGCCAAGGCTCGGCTCTTCACCGCCGAGCTCACCGAGCAGGCCGTGTGCAACGTCGACGATTCTCACGGTCGGGAGCTGGCAGGGCGGATCACGGTGCCCGTCGTGACCGTCTCGGCGGCCGGTGAGGCGGCGGCGGACGTCCGGGCCACCGACGTCGACGCGGGTCCCGATGGTTCGATGTTCACGGCGTGGCTCGCGGGACGGCGACTGCGGATGCGCACCCGGTTGCCCGGCCACTTCAACGTGAGCAACGCGCTGCTCACGCTCGCCGTCGCCGACGCGGCCGGGATTGACGCGGAAGCGGCCGCGACGGGCATCGGTGAGCTGGATGGTGTTCCCGGGCGCATGGAACGGATCGACGCGGGTCAGTCGTTCACCGTGCTGGTCGACTACGCGCACACCCCCGACTCCGTCGAGAACGTGCTGCGCGCCGCGCGGGCGCTCAGCCGCGGTCGACTGCTCGTCGTCCTGGGCTGCGGGGGAGACCGCGACCGGCAGAAGCGGCCGTTCATGGGCCACCACGCCGTGCGCTACGCCGACCGAGCGATCTTCACGAACGACAACCCCCGGTCCGAGGAGCCGACCGTCATTCTTGACGCCATGGTCGAGGGCGCGCGCACGGTGCCCGACGCGCACTGGACGGTCGAGCCGGACCGGCGAGCCGCCATCGCGCTCGCGCTCGACACCGTGCGCCCCGACGACGTCGTCGTCATCGCCGGCAAGGGGCATGAGCCCTATCAGGAGCTGGCCACGGGCACTGTCCCCTTCGACGACCGCGAGGTCGCGCGTGACCTGCTCGGCCTGCTGGGCAAGGCGCGCGCATGATCCCGCTCAGCCTGGCGCAACTGGCCGAGGTCGTGGGTGGATCCGAGCCTTGCGAGCCGCCCGACGATGCGCAGGTGACCAGCGTCGTGATCGACTCCCGCCGGGTCCGCCCCGGGGCGCTCTTCGTCCCGCTGCCCGGCGAGCACGTCGACGGGCACGACTATGTCACGGCGAGCCTGGAACAGGGCGCCGCCGGCTACCTGTGGGCGCAAGATCGCGGGTTGGCCCCCGATCCCGGCCGCGCGGTGATCGTCGATGACCCAGCCGACGCGCTGCTCGGGCTCGGCTGGTGGCTCCGCGACGAGGTCGACCCGGTCGTGGTGGCGGTCACGGGCTCGGTCGGCAAGACCACGACGAAGGACCTGATCGCGGCTGCCGTGGGAGCCGGGGCGCGGACGGTCGCGGGAGAGGGATCGCATAACAACGAGCTCGGTGTGCCGCTCACCTGCGCACGTCTGCAGATGGACACCGAGGTGCTCGTCGTCGAGATCGGCGCTCGCGGGCTCGGCCACATCGCCCAGCTCGCCGGCCCGCTGCGTCCCGACATCGCCGTGGTGACCGCGGTCGGCGCGTCGCATCTGGAGATGCTCGGCGATATCGAGACGGTCGCGAGAGCGAAGGCCGAGCTGGTTCAGGTGCTGTCAGCGGAGGGGCTGGCCGTGCTGAACGTCGACGACCAGCGGGTGGCGGCCATGGCGCGGCAGGCGCCGGGCGAGGTGCTGGGTTACGGCGAGAAGGAGGGGGCGGATTGGCAGGCGGTGAGCGTCCGCCACGACGCGCTGGCTCGGCATCGCTTCACCGTGCGCCATCCGGCCGAAGCGGACCGCGAGCGCCCTCAGTCTCAAGATGAACTGGAGGTTGAGCTTTCGATCCCCGGCCGTCACAACGTCGGCAACGCGCTGGCTGCGCTGGCGGTCGCCGCACGGTGCGGCGTGGAGCTGCGGGTCGCGGCGAGCGCGCTGGCCACGGCGGCGGTCTCAGCCTGGCGGATGGAGATCCTCTCGTCGCCGCACGGTGTGACCGTCTTGAACGATGCCTACAACGCGAATCCCGAGTCGATGCGCGCCGCGCTCGCGACGCTCGCTTCCCTGGAGGCGAGCGGTCGACGCTGGGCGGTGCTCGGCCAGATGGCCGAGCTCGGAGCCGCGGGCCCGCATGCGCACGCGGAGATCGGGCGGCGCTGCGCGGAGCTGGAGCTCGACGGCCTGATCGTCGTCGGCGGCGCCGCGGCCGTCATCGCCTCCGCCGCGCGGGCCGCGGGGCTCGCCGGTGAGCTGCTCGAGGTCGATGACGCCGCCGCCGCGGTGACGGCGATGAGGTCGCTGGTGCGCCCTGGCGACGTCGTGCTGGTGAAGGCCAGCCGGTCCGTGGCCTTGGAGGTCGTCGCCGAGCGGCTGGGGGGCGCGGCATGAGGGCGATCCTGGTGGCCGCCACGGTGGCGTTGATCTCCTCGCTGATCGGCACGCCGCTCGTCATCCGCTTCTTCCGCCGGCACGGCTACGGTCAGCTCATCCGCGAGGACGGTCCGCAGGCCCACTTCGTCAAGCGCGGCACGCCGACTATGGGCGGCGCGGCGATCATCCTCGCCGCGCTGCTGGGCTACTTCGCCGCCACGCTCATCTTCGGGCCCCGTCTGCAACCCGGCGGGCTGCTCGCCATCGGCGTGTTCGCCGGCATGGGCGCGGTCGGATTCCTCGACGACTACATCAAGATCCGGCACAAGCGCAGTCTGGGGCTGTCGAAGACGGCGAAGTTCCTCGGCCAGGCGCTCGTGGCGGTCATCTTCGCCATCGGGGCCGAGTACGTCGCCGAGACGTCGACGAACCTCTCGTTCATCCGGGCGACGGGGATCAACCTCGGGGCCTTCTTCGTGCTCTGGATCTTCCTGATGCTCTCCGCCTCGTCGAACGGCGTGAACCTGACCGACGGCCTGGACGGTCTGGCCGCCGGCGCCAGCGCGCTGATCTTCGGCGCCTACACCGTTATCGCCTTCTGGCAGTTCCGCAATCCCGCCTTCTACGCCGAAGGCGTGACCGTGCACGCCAACTCCCTGGCCATCGCGGCCGCGGCGGCCATGGGCGGCGTCCTCGGCTTCCTCTGGTGGAACGCACCGCCGGCGAAGATCTTCATGGGGGATACCGGCTCGTTGGGGATCGGCGGCATGCTGGCCGCCATGGCGGTGCTGACCGACACCGAGCTGCTGCTCATCATCCTGGCGGGCCTCTTCGTCGTCGAGACCGTGAGCGTCATCGTGCAGGTATTCTCCTTCAGGGTCCTCGGCCGGCGGGTCTTCAAGATGGCGCCTCTGCATCATCACTTCGAGCTCTCGGGGTGGCAGGAGACGACCGTCATCGTGCGCTTCTGGATCATCAGCGGGCTCTGCGTCGCCTTCGGGCTCGGGCTCTTCTACGCCGAGTTCATCAACCGGGGAGGTGGCACGTGAGCCTCTTGGCGCGCAACATCCTCGTCGCGGGGCTCGGGGTGTCCGGCGTGGCGGCCGCCGGCGCGCTGCTGAGCGCGGGCGCCAGACGCGTCGCGGTCACCGATGATCACTTCTCCGAGACGGTGCGAGCCACCGCCGAAGAGCTCGCGGCTCGAGGCGCCCGCATCGTGGAGCCCCGCGGTGACGAGTCCGGCTGGTCCCACTCCGCGTGGGACTTCGACCTTGTGGTCGCGAGCCCCGGGCTGTCGCCCGCCGCCCCGGTGCCCGCCGCGGCGCTGCGGCGGGGGACCGAGATCGTGAGCGAACCGGAGCTGGCCTGGCGCCTCAGCGGGGGGCGCCTGCGCCTGGTCGGCGTGACCGGCACGAACGGCAAGACGACCACGACCGAGCTGCTCGCGACGAGCTTGGGCGTTCCCGCAGCCGGCAACATCGGACGACCGCTCTGCGATCTGGCGCTGGACCCGCCGCCGCTCGTCGTCGCCGAGCTCTCAAGCTTCCAGCTCAACTTCACGTCGAGACTTCGGGCCGACGTGGCGGTGCTCACGAACGTTGCGCCTGATCATCTGGACTGGCACGGCGCAGTGAGCGCGTACGGTGCGGCGAAGGCGCGGTTGTGGGCCCGCCAGCGCTCCTCGGGCTCACCGTGCCGCGACGGTCGGGACTGGGTGGTGGCCCAGCGCGGCGACGACGGCAGCCAGGCGGTGCTCGCGGCGCACCCCGCCCCGGGCGGCCTGCTCACTTGCGTGCCGGACGCGCCCGGTCCCGGACACATCGGCGTGGAGGACGGCGCGATCGTCGAGCGGGTCACCGAGGCGGACGGCGAGGCCGTGGTCAGCCTCTCCGCGCTGCATCTGACCGGCCCGCACAACCTGGCGAACGTCTGCGCTGCCGTGGGCGCCGTCTGCGCGCTCGGGTCGCGCCCAGCGGACCTGGGCGCGCGCCTGGCCGGCTATCGACCCGGTGCCCACCGGCTGGAGACCGTCGCGCACGACCGCGGGGTGAGGTGGGTCGACGACTCGAAGGCGACGAATCCGCACGCCGCAGCCGCGGCGCTGACGAGCTTCGAGCGCGTGATCTGGATCGCGGGCGGGCTGAACAAGGGGCTGGCGTTCGCCGAGCTCGCCGATGTGGTCGCCGCGCGTGTGCGCACCGCGGTGACGATCGGCGAGTCCGGCCCGGAACTGGCCGCGCTCACGCGGAGGCTCGGCGTTCCGACGATCGAGGCCGGCGAGCTTGCGCGCGCGGTCCGCGAGGCGCGCGCCGTTGCTCGCCCCGGCGACGTCGTCCTGCTGGCGCCGGCGTGCGCCTCGATGGATCAGTTCCGCGACTACGCCGAGCGCGGAGACCGCTTTCGGGCGCTGATCGAGGCAGAGGAGGGTGTCTGTGCCGGCCCCGACGCGTAGCCGCCGGGCTCCCGGGCCCGCGCTCGGCGCCGCCCGCCCTCGCACGAGGCAGCGTCGCCGGCTGGCCTCGCGACCGTTCGGGCGCCCGACGCCGGAGTTCTTCCTGCTGTTGGCGACGATCACGGTGCTGCTGCTCATCGGCCTGGTCATGACGTTCTCGGCCTCCTTCGTCACGTCGACCGCCGAGACCGGCGACGCCTTCGAGATCTTCCGGCGGCAGCTGCTGTGGAGCGCGGTCGGTGCGGTCCCCCTGATCGTCGCCGCGCGCACGGATTACCGTCGCTGGCGCGGCGCGGCGGTGCCGCTGCTCCTCCTCACCCTGCTCAGCCTGGTCGCGGTGGCCATCCCGTCGATCGGCATCGAGGTGAACGGCGCGCGCCGGTGGCTCGGCGCCGGGGCGTGGCGTTTCCAGCCGACCGAGCTCGCCAAGCTGACCGTGCCGCTCTTCCTCGCCCACGTCCTGGCCCGGCGCTGGCGCGTGCTGCGCAGCGGCGATCTGCTCGGCCTGCTCGTCCCCGGCCTGCCGCTGCTGGTCCTCACCGGGGGTCTGATCATGCTTGAACCGGACTTCGAGACCGCCGCGCTCATCGCGCTCATCGGAGGCGCGGTGCTCTACGCGGCGGGGCTTCCCGGGCGGCTGATCGCGCTCGCCGGCGCCGTGCTCGCCGTGCTCGCGACGGTCGGGGTGTCCATGAGCGAGTTCCGCCGCGGTCGGGTGCTGGCCTGGCTCGACCCGTTCTCCGACCCCGCCAACTTCGGTTACCAGACCACCCAGGGGTATCTGGCGCTGGGCTCGGGCGGATGGTTCGGCGCGGGGCTGGGGGAGGGCAGAGGGAAGTGGCTGTTCGTGCCGAACGCGCACACCGACTTCATCTACGCGATCATCGGTGAGGAGCTCGGCCTCATCGGCGCGCTGCTCGTCCTCGGTCTCTTCGCCAGCCTCGCGGTCGCCGGAACACGCACGGCGCTGCGAGCGCCCGACCCGTTCGGCCGCCTGCTGGCCGTGGGCATCACGGGCTGGATGCTGTTGCAGGCCGGCATCAACATGGGCTCGGTCGTGGGCCTGCTGCCGGTCACGGGGGTCACCCTGCCGCTGGTCAGCTTCGGGGGGACCTCGCTCGTCTCCACCATGTTCGGCCTCGGGCTCCTGCTCTCGATCGCCCGGGCTGGCGTGGATCCAGAGCCGCGGCCGTCATTCGAGGAGACGTCATGAGGACCACGGGGACGGGGGGCGCGGGCGGCGCGACGCTGCTTCCCGGAGACCGGGTGCATCTGGTGGGCATCGGCGGCGCGGGCATGAGCGCTCTGGCCTGGATTCTGCTGGAGCGCGGGCACGCGGTGAGCGGGAGCGACCTGCGTGGCGGGCTGACGGTGAGCGCGTTGGAGGCCATGGGCGCCCAGGTGCACGTTGGCCACGACGCTGGCCTGGTCGTCGACGCCGCCCTGGTCGCTCGTTCCACGGCGGTGCCCGACACGAATCCGGAGCTGCGGCGAGCCCGTGAGCTCGGGCTGCCCGTGCTGCACCGGGCCGAGCTGCTCGCCGCGCTCGTCGAGGGACGCGAGGGCATGTTCATCGCCGGAACGCACGGCAAGACGACGACGACCTCAATGGCCGTGGTCTGCCTGCAGGCGGCCGGACGCGACCCCTCCTTCGCCATCGGCGGCGCGCTCCACGACGCCGGGACCAGCGCGCATCACGGCACCGGCGAGTGGTTCGTGGCCGAGGCGGACGAGTCGGACCGCTCGCTGCTCGCGTTCGCCCCCGACTGCGCGGTCGTCACGAACGTCGAGCTGGACCATCACGACGTCTATGCCGATTTGGCTGACGTCACCCGGACGCTCACCGACTTCCTGGCTCGTCGACGCCCCGGCGCGCCCGCGATCGTCTGCCTGGACGACCCCGGTGCGAGCGCGCTCGTCGGCGCGATCGACCCGCCTGTCATCACCTACGGCGAGCATCCCGACGCCGAGGTGCGCCTGGATGATCTGCAACTGCGGCCGGCCGGCAGCCGGGCTCGTCTGCGGCGCGGCCGGGAGGATCTGGGAGAGCTGCGGCTGCGGCTGCTCGGCCGGCACAACCTCTTGAACGCGACGGCGGCGGCGACCGCCGCGCTGTGGGCGGGCGCAGATATCGACCCGATTCGTTCGGCGCTGGCCTCGTTCTCGGGAGCGCAGCGACGCTGGCAGCGCATGGGCGAGGTCCGCGGCGTCGCCGTCGTCGACGATTACGCGCATCATCCCACCGAGCTCGCGGCGACGCTGGGTGCGGCGCGGCAGGCGGGCGGATCGGGCCGGGTGATCGCGGTCTTCCAGCCGCACCGGTTCTCCCGCACAGCCGCAATCGGTGAGGCCCTCGGTGGCGCGCTCGCCGCGGCGGATGTGGCGATCGTAACCGACGTGTACGCGGCGGGAGAGGCGCCCGTGGCGGGCGTGACGAGCGCGCTCGTCCTGGATGGCGTGCGTGCGGCCGGCGTCGAGGCCCACGGGGCATCGGGCGTGCGCGAGCTGCTGGCGCTGCTCCTCGAGCTGGTCCAGCCGGGCGACCTCGTCCTGACGCTGGGCGCGGGGGACATCTCCCAGGTCGGGCCGCAGCTGCTCTCGGCCCTGCAGGGACACGACCAGCGCCGCGGTCGGGGGCGCGATGGCTGACGATCCCCTGCTCGCGCGTCTGCGCGAGCGCGTCGCGGGAGCGGTGCTGCCCGACGAGGCCATGGCCCGCCACACCACGTTGCGGGTGGGCGGACCGGCCCGCGTGCTCCTGCGCGCCGAATCGGCGGCCGACCTGGTCGCCACCGCTCAGGTCTGCGCGGACGAGGGCGTTCGATGGCTCATCCTGGGGCGCGGCAGCAACCTGCTCGTCTCGGACCAGGGCTGGAACGGCGTGGTCGTGAAGCTCGGACGAGCCTTCCGTGGCATCGAGATCGACGGCGAACGGGTCGTGGCGGGCGCTGCGGAGCCCATGCCGGTCCTGGCGCAGGCGGTCGCCGCGGCGGAGCTGGGGGGGCTGGCCTTCGGCGTCGCCATCCCCGGCTCGCTGGGCGGCGCGGTGCGCATGAACGCGGGCGCGCACGGCCACGAGCTGCGCGAGGTGCTCAAGTGGGTCGAGGTCGTGCGCCTCGACCGTGATGGTCTGACGGAGCGGCTGCCGGCGGCAGCGCTGCGCATGACCTATCGGCACAGCGAGCTGCCCGCCGACGCCGTCGCCCTGCGGGCCGGCTTGAGCCTGCAACGAACGGACCCCGCGGCCCTGGAGGAGTCGATGGCCGAGATGCGCCGGTGGCGCAGGGAGCACCAGCCGCTGGGCGAACCGTCCTGTGGCAGCGTCTTTCGCAACCCTCCCGGCGATTCGGCCGGACGCCTCATCGAGGCCGCTGGGCTGAAGGCGCACCACGTCGGCGGCGCCCAGGTCAGCCCGCGCCACGCGAATTTCATCACCGTGACCCCCGGCGCAAGGGCGCATGACGTGGCCCAGGTCATCGCCGACGTGACGCAGGGCGTGGCCCAGCGCTTCTCGGTCACCCTGGAGACCGAGGTGGTCATGGCCGGCTTCGACGAGGTCAGGAGCACATCGTGACAACGACGACAAAACGCCGACCTGCGATGGACCATCGCATGCGTGACCGACGGCGGGCCGTGGTCTCCGAGCAACTCCGGCGGCGCCGCAAGACGGTCGCGAGCATCGCCGTGCTGGTCGTGCTGGTGATCGCCGGCGTGCTCATCACCCGCTCACCGATCTTCTCGGTCACGACCGTCCAGGTCGAAGGGCTCGCCGCCTCTCAGCGCCAGGTGGTGCGGGAGGCGCTCGGGATCCGCCGCGGCGAGAACGCCCTGACCGTCGACCTGGAGGCGGCGACGACCCGCGTCGAGCGGCTGCCCTGGGTCGCCGCGGCCGATGTCCGCCGGCTGCCGCCCGCGGGCGTGATCGTGACCGTCGCGCGCCGCCGGCCGGCCGTCACGCTGCGGCTGCGTGACGCGGCGTGGAAGCTCGATGCGCACGGCGTCGTCATGGCCGGCGGGCGGGGGAAGGGTCTGCCGACGGTCTTCGCCCCGGACGCTGACGCCCCACCCCCGGGGGAGCCGGTCTCGCATGCGGGAGTGCGGCAGGCCCTCGGCGTTTACCGGCGCTTGAGCGGGCCGCAGCGCGCGGACATCACCCGTTACGATGCCCGGCGCCCCCGGGACGTCCGCGTGCTGGTCTCGTCTGAGGTCGCGCGCGGGCTCGGCAACGACCGCGGCCTCTGGATCCGGATCGGCGAGCCGGAGCAAGTTGTGACCAAGATGCGCGTCGCGCGCGCGCTCATGCGCCGGCTGAAAGCGACCGGTCCGACCGTGCCGGTGGCTGGCCTGGACGTCCGGGTGGCCGGCAACCCCGTCGCCATCCGCCGCTGATCACGCCCGACCATCCACCCCCGGGCGCTTCTCGGGGGCATCAGAAGTCGACGAAGTGGTCGAACGCACGCTCGATTGGAGGTCGAGCGGTGCGCAGGACGGCCCATTGGTGCAGCGCATCCGCAGGTGAGGTCTCCTCGAGCCAGGCCGATGGGCCGACATTCTCGCCGAAGGCGCGCTGCAGTCCGCGCTTGTCCGCCGGGACAGGCGACCACGCTTGACGTCTGGTGAGCGACACCCTATGTTCAACCCGTACAAGAGGTTTACATAACTATAACCCTCAAGTAGAGCGTGAAGGAGAGCCTCATGGCCGCACCGCAGAACTACCTCGCCATGATCAAAGTCGTCGGCATCGGCGGGGGCGGCGTCAACGCCGTGAACCGCATGATCGATGCGGGTTTGCGGGGCGTCGAGTTCATCGCCGTGAACACCGACGCCCAAGCGCTGCTGATGTCCGATGCGGACATCAAGTTGGACATAGGACGTGACCTGACCCGCGGTCTCGGTGCCGGCAGCAACCCGGAAGTGGGGCGCAAAGCGGCCGAGGAGCACCGCGAGGAGCTCGAAGAGGTGCTGAAGGGCGCCGACATGGTCTTCGTGACCGCAGGAGAGGGCGGCGGCACCGGCACGGGCGGCGCGCCGGTGATCGCCGAGATCGCCAAGGGACTGGGGGCGCTCACCATCGGCGTTGTCACCCGACCATTTGACTTCGAAGGCCGGCGCCGGGGAGTGCAGGCCGAGAACGGAATCGAGGGCCTGCGTGAGGCGGTCGACACGCTCATCGTCATCCCCAACGACCGGCTGCTCGAGGTCAGCGACGTCGACACCTCGGTGCTGCAGGCCTTCCGCCTGGCCGACGACGTCCTCCTCCAGGGCGTCTCTGGCATCACCGACCTCATCACCACGCCAGGACTGATCAACACCGACTTCGCCGATGTCTCCACGATCATGCGCGACGCCGGCAGCGCGCTGATGGGGATCGGAAAGGCGCGCGGAGAGCAGCGGTCGGTCGAGGCCGCCCGGATGGCCGTCAGCTCACCCTTGCTCGAAGCGGCCTTCGACGGTGCGAGAGGTGTCCTGCTCACGATCGCCGGTGGCAGCGATCTGGGTCTGTACGAGGTGAACGAGGCCGCCGAGATCATCGCTCAGGCCGCCGATCCTGACGCGAACATCATCTTCGGCGCGGTGATCGACGATGCTCTGGGAGACGAGGTCAAGGTGACCGTCATCGCCGCTGGCTTTGCCGACACAGGCTCCGCAGCATCGGAGCGTGCCGGCACTGGACGCCTGCGTCCCGTTGGCGCGACAGCGGAGCGGGACGTCATCGACGACCTGCAGGTGCTCGGATTGGACGATGACGATGACGATGACGAGCTCTTCCGGCAACCCGCCGCCGCGGTGCGGTCGCGTGAAGAGTCTGTCTCCGCCGAGTTGCGGTCCGAGCGGCCGCCGCTGGTCATCACCGACGAGGACGACGATCTCGACATCCCCAGCTTCCTCAAGCGGTGAGCCGGCCGGGGCTGACCGCCGTCCGACGTGAGGTCGTGGCGGATGACCGACGAGGCTTTCGCGCGCTCTTCTCGGGCCGCGATCTCGAGGCGTCAGGGGCCGGCAACGTCTCGATGCTCGTCGGTGGCGGTCAGCCGGTGGCCAACCGGGCGCGCCTGCTGAGCGCGCTCGGACTCGGGTTGGATGACGCGGTCTTCATGCGGCAGGTCCACGGCGCGGCGGTGGCGGTTGTGGGCCGCGGCGACGCGGGGCGTGGCGCTCGCGATCATGGCGAGGCTGTCGCGGACGTCGACGCGCTCGTGACCGGGGCGGAGCGCACGGCGCTCGTCGCGCTGACTGCCGATTGCGTTCCGGTCGTGCTTGCGGCCGCGGGCCGCGCGGTGGGCGTGGTCCATGCTGGCCGGCGGGGGATCGTGGCGGGGGTGGTGGCCAACACCGTCGCCGCGCTGCGCCGTGAAGCCGGCTGCGAAGGTGGCCATGAAGCCGTCCGCGAAGCCGGCCCGAGCGCAGGAGCGGCCCCCGCCGTGAGCGCCCTCATCGGCCCCGCGATCGGGCCCTGCTGCTACGAGGTGCCGTCCGCGCTGGCCGAGCAGGTACGCGCTGCCGTCGGCGGCCCCGACGCGCGCACGCGCGCTCACGCTCCAGCGCTGGACCTGCCACGCACGGTCGAGCGCCAGCTCGCCGCGGCCGGCGTGGACGACGTGACGACGGTGAGCGCCTGCACCGCGTGCGGACCCGGCGCCTGGTTCAGCCATCGGGCCGCCCCGGGATCGGGACGTCAGCTCACCGCCGTCGTCCGCGCAGTGCCTCCCCCCTCTGATCGCCGCGTCTTCCTAGACTGGTCGGCGTGATGGCTGCGACCGATTCTGTGACCACCGGCGCCTCCGAACGGCTGGCGGCGGCGCGCGAGCGTGTCGCCGCCGCGGCGGCGCGCGTCGATCGTTCGCCGGCTGCCATCACGTTGGTAGCGGTCAGCAAGCGCTTTGACGCGGACGCGGTCCAGCGGGTTCACGAGCTCGGACAGCACGACTTCGGCGAGAGCCGGGCGCAGGAGCTCGTGGCGAAAGCGCCGCACGTCACCGGCGCGCGCTGGCATTTCGTGGGTCGGCTGCAGCGCAACAAGGTCTCGCGGGTCGTCGGCACGGCTGGGCTGATCCATTCGGTGGATCGGCTTGAGCTGGCCGCCGCGATCGGCGCACGCGCGCGCGAGCAGCAGCGCGTCCAACCGGTGTTGGTCCAGGTCAACGTCGGTGACGATCCGGCCAAAGGGGGCTGCGCCGTGAACGAGGCTGCCGAGCTGATCGCCGAGCTCCGTCAGCTCGACGGGGTGAGCTGCCAGGGGCTCATGACCATCCCGCCGTTGGAGGCTGACCCGCGACCGCTGTTCGCCGACCTGCGGGCGCTGCGCGACGACGTGCGTCAGGCTTACCCGGAAGTACAACACCTGTCCATGGGCATGTCGCAAGACTTCGAGGTCGCGATCGAGGAAGGCGCGACGATCGTTCGTGTGGGCGAGGCCATCTTTGGGCCGCGTCCGACGCGCTAGCCAGCACGTGATGCGGGTCCGCTCGATCCGCCGGAGCGAGGAAGCCGAGCTATGTGGAGAAGAGTAGGCGCCTACCTGGGCCTGGTGGAGGACTACGAGGGCGAGTACGTCGACGTCACCGACGAGGCGCGCGTCGAGGAGGCTCCCGCGCGCTCCGAGCCGTCGAACGTGCGCCGCATCGCCCCGACCCGCACCGCCGAGCCGTCATCCGCGCGCGTTGCGCCCTCGACGCCGAACGTGCGTCCGGTCCCGTCCGGTACCGTGCACTTGACCAACCCCACCACGTTCAATGACATCGAGGAGGTGGGTGAGCGCTTCCGCAACGGGGTGCCGGTCATCATGAACCTCGACGGTGCGAGCGAGCCGGTCGCCAAGCGGCTGCTGGACTTCGCCTCGGGTCTCATCTACGGCCTCGAGGGGCGCATCGAGCGGGTGGGGGACCGGGTCTTTCTGCTCACCCCGCTCGGCGTCGAGGTCTCCAGCGAGGAGCGCCGCCGCCTGGGCGAGCGTGGCTTCTTCAATCAGGCCTGACCACAGGAGTTCGTGTGTTCATCATCTGTTGGATCCTGCAGGCCTACTACCTCATCCTCATCGTGCGCATCATCCTGTCGTGGGTGCCCAATCCGCCCGCGCCGGTGCTGCCGATCGCCCGGGGGGTGAGCGCCCTCACCGACCCGCTCCTGATGCCGCTGCGTGGTGTGCTGCCGCCGGTGCGGATGGGCGCGGTCGCCTTCGATCTCTCGCCCATCGTGCTGTTCTTCATCATCATCATCCTCCAGGGTCTCTTCTGTCGTTAGGAGCGCTCCATGGCACTCACCGCCCAGGACGTCGAAAACCAGCTCTTCCGCCAGGAGTTTCGCGGCTACAACCAGGAGGAGGTCGACACGTTCCTGGAGCAAGTCGCGGCCAGCCTGCGGGAGCTCACCGCTGAGCGCGACCAGTTGGCGCAGCGATTGACCGAGCGCGACCAGCGCGGCGGTGACGAGGAGGGCGAGGCCGAGCGCATCCTGCGGCGCACGCTCATCGCCGCCGAGCGCACCGCCGAGGAGGTCGTGCGCGAGGCCCGCGGCGAGGCGGAGCAGCTGCGCGAAGAGGCGCGTCAGGAAAGCGAGCAGCAGCTCACCGAGGCGAGCGCCGAAGCCGAGCGCCTCAGAACCGAGGCGAGCGCCGAGTCCGAGCGCGTCAAGACCGAATCCGCGCGGGAGGCCGAGTTGCAGCACGAGGCCACCCGTGCCGCCGCCGAACGGATCCGCGAAGCCACAGAGGAGCTGCGCCGCTTCCGCGACGACTACCGCGAGCGGGTGCAGGCCGTCGTGACCGAGCAGCTCGCGGTGCTCGACCGCATCACCGAGCTGCCAGAGGTCTCGGCCGATCTGCAGGACCTGGCCCGCCAGGTGAGCGAGACACCGGCGCAGCCCGCGCGCTGACGCGCGCCGCATCGTGCTGCTGAGCGGCGTCCTGCTCATCGTCCTCGCGGCGGTCGCACTCGTGGCTGGCATCGTCGCCGGCGTGCTGGAGCTCGTCTCTCTGGCCATCGTCGTCTGTCTCGCGGCCGCGGTGGTGCTGGCGATCGGGGTCGCTCGCGCCCGCCCCTCCCGCCGCTGGCCGTCCGCCGTCCGGTGGTCGGGCGCGAAGAAGGGGCCCGAGCCTCCGGCCTAGCCCTCCCGGCGCCGCGGAATAGTTCGTCTCATCCGTTCGTTGCACCTGCAAGTATCGTTCGGGCGCAGAGCCGAAGGAGAGCGCGATGCCAGCCGTCACCGTTGAAGACCTCACCGTCCTTCCGCGCATCAGCGTTCCTGATCCGGCCACGACCGTGCAGCGTCCGGTGCGCAGCGTCACGGACGCGCCGAGCGCCTTCGAGGGCGAGGGCTTCCCGGTGCGGCGGGCCTTCGCCGGCGTGGACCTGGCCGAGCTCGACCCCTTCGTCCACCTCGATCAGATGGGTGAGGTCGAGTACGCGCCGGGCGAGCCGAAGGGCACCCCATGGCACCCGCATCGCGGCTTCGAGACCGTCACCTACATGATGGACGGCGCGATGGCCCATCAGGACTCCCACGGCGGCGGCGGGCTGATCACGAACGGCGACACCCAGTGGATGACCGCGGGGTCGGGCATTCTGCACATCGAGACCCCGCCGGAGGAGCTGGTCATGACCGGAGGCCTGTTCCACGGGCTGCAGCTCTGGGTGAACCTGCCCGCGGCCCAGAAGTGGGCGGCGCCGAAGTATCAGGACCTGCGCGGCCAGGAGGTGAGGCTGCTCTCCTCCGACGACGGCGGGGCGCTGGTGCGTGTGATCGCCGGCGAGCTCGCCGGGCACACCGGGCCGGGCTCCACCTCGACGCCGATGACGATGGTGCACGCGACCGTCTCACCATCGGCGCGGTTGGTGGTGCCCTGGCGCGCCGACTACAACGCGCTCGTCTACGTTCTCGCGGGCCAGGGCAGCGTCGGGACGGAAGCGCGCCCGATCCACAAGGGCAAGCTCGCGGTGATGGGCCCCGGCCAGGCGCTCACGCTGGCCGCGTCCGCGCGCCAGTCCGGCCAGGAGCCCGACCTGGAGGTCCTGCTGCTCGGCGGGCACCCCATCCGCGAACCGGTTGCCTGGATGGGTCCGTTCGTCATGAACACCCGCGCCGAGGTGCTGCAGGCGTTCAATGACTATCAGGCGGGGCGGCTCGGACGGATACCGGCGGTGCACGGCGCGCCGGACGACGTCGTCGAATCAGGAGGCGAGCAGCCCGCCCGGTGAGCCCGGAGGACGCCGCTCAGGCAGGCTGCTGAGGGGCCGTTTCGGCGGTGCGGGCGGCGGCCCTGGCCGCCCGTTCGAACGGATGGCGGCTGTAGCCGTAGAGCGCGGTGAGCGCCAGGTAGACCGGGGCGAAGAACAGCCCGAGTCGCTCGCTCTGGCGGGTGTGGGCGAGCTCGTGTCGCAGCAGCTCCGCGTCCGGTACGCGTATGGCGATGATCGCGTGGCCGAGCGTCGTGGCGACGAAGCCGCGGTGGCGCAGCACCGCCCCGACGAGCCCCCGCACGGGCGCGAAGACCAGCACGCCACGCTCGACGTGCGGCAACGTGCCCGATGCCAGGCCGAGCCCCGTCCCCACGGCGGTGAGCGGGGCCGCCCACGCGTAGGCGGCCGCCCAGCCCCCCGGGGTGCGCGGCGCGGGCGGCACCCAGGTCGCCAGTCGCCGCAGGCTCGTCGGTTCCCAGGCCGGCGGGACGTCGGCGGCGGCGCCGCGCACGGTGGGTCGCTGCCGCAGCAGCAGCACGACCCCGGCGCCGGCGAGCGCGCCGAGAACCGCGCGCGAGCGGCCGAGCCTCACGCCCCGACCGGCGTCAACCGCACCCGGGCGGTGTGGCCCGCCACCTCCAGATCGTGGCCGCCATCGGCCTCGCCCCGCTCCAGCGTCGTGGCGAGCACCTCGCGGGCGACGCTCTCCCGGTGGGCCTGCAGCGCCTCGCCGAGCTCGCCCGTGGCCGCCACCTCGACCGCGATGCGCTGGCTGAGCTCGAACGCCTCGCGCTTGCGCAGGTCGTTCAGGGCGCGGATCAACTCGCGGGCGAGCCCCTCGCGGCGCAGCTCGGCGTCGAGGCGCAGGTCCAGCGCCAGGCTGTAGGCCCCGTCGGAGGCGACCTGCCAGCCGGTCTGGGCCTCCTCGACCACCTCGACCTGCTCGACGCTCACCCGCACGGTCTCACCGTCGACGGCGAGCTCTGCGTGGCCTTCGGCCTCCAACGCAGTCGCTACCGCCTCGGCGTCGGCCGCCTCCAGCGCCGCCGCGACCTGCGGCGTGCGCTTGCCGAAGCTCGGCCCGAGCGCCCGGAAATTGGGCTTGAGGCGGCGTCGCACCGTCGTGTCGTGCGCCTCCGGCAGCGTGACGGCTTTCACGTTCAGCTCCGTGGCGACCTCGTTGGCGACGAGGTCGAAGGCCGCCCGGACCGCGGTCGGGAGCGTGACGAGCGCCCGGCGCAGCGGCTGGCGGACGCCGATCTGCGCGTCGTTGCGCGCGCGCCGGCCCAGCTCGACCACCTGACGCGCCGCCGCCATCGCCGCGCGCAGCGCGTCGTCGGCGGCCGCGGGGTCAGGCGTCGGATAGTCGAGCAGGTGAACGCTGTCGGGCGCCGACTCGTCGACGCTGAGCACGAGCTGCTCGTACAGGGTGTCGGCGAGGAACGGGACGAACGGGGCGAGCAGCGTGGACAAGGTCACGAGACAGGTGTGCAGCGTGGCGAAGGCCGCGTCCTTGTCGGCGTCGTTCTCGCCGGTCGGTCGCCAGAAACGGGGCCGGGTGCGCCGCACGTACCAGTTGGACAGGTCGTCGGCGAACGCGCTGAGCAGACGCCCGGCCTCGGTCGCGTCGTAACGGGCGAGCGCGGCGTCGACCGCGGCGGTCAGCGCGGCGAGCTCGGCCAGCACCCAGCGGTCCATCAGCGGGCGGTCGGCCACCGGCGCGGCGTGCGACCGCGCGGGCTCCCAGCCGTCCATGCGCGCGTAGGTGGTGAAGAAGTAGGCGGTATTCCACAGGGTCAGCAGGAACTTGCGCACCACCTCGTCGACGGGACCGGCACCGACGCGCCGGCTCACCCAGGGAGAGCCCTCGGTGAGCAGCAACCAGCGCAGCGCGTCGGCGCCCTTCTCGGCGATCAGCTCGAACGGGTCGATGACGTTGCCGACCGACTTCGACATCTTCTTGCCGTCGGCGTCGACGAGGTGGCCGAGACAGAGCACGGTGCGGTAGCTGTTCTCGTCGAACAGCAGCGCCGCGACCGCCATGAGCGAGTAGAACCAGCCCCTCGTCTGGTCGATCGCCTCGCAGATGAAGTCGGCGGGGAAGCGGCGCGCGAAGCGCTCGCGGCTGCCCTCGGCGTGCGGATAGCCGAACTGGGCGAACGGCATCGCCCCCGAGTCGTACCAGGCGTCGATCACCTCCGGCACGCGCCGTTTCGTCCCGCCCTCGCACGTTTCGCACGGGAACGTGATCTCGTCGACGTAGGGGCGGTGCGGGTCGAGCTGGGAGAGGTCGCGACCGGCGTGCTCACCGAGCTCCGCCAGGGAGGCGACCGCGGTGACGTCCTCGCACGTCTCGCAGCGCCAGAACGGCAGGGGAGTGCCCCAGTAACGCTCGCGGGAGAGCGCCCAGTCGACGTTGTTGCGCAGCCAGTCGCCGAAGCGTCCGTCGCGGATGTGCTCAGGGTGCCAGTCGACGCCGGAGTTGATCTCCATCAGCCGGTCGCGGAGCCGGGTCGTAGCGATGTACCACGAGGGCTTGGCGTAGTACAGCAGGGGCGTGCCGCAGCGCCAACAGAACGGATAGGTGTGGGTGTACTCCTCGGCGGCGTGCAGCAGCCCGGCGTCGCGCAGATGGGAGATGATCTCGGGGTCTGCCGCCTTCACGAACTCCCCGGCGAACGCGGTGATCCGTTCGTCGAAACGGCCCTCGGTGTCGACGGGGTTGAGGATCGGCAGGTCGTGGGCGCGCGCCACCGCCATGTCGTCCGCGCCGAACGCGGGCGCCAGGTGGACGAGTCCGGTGCCCTCGGACGTCGTCACGAAGTCGGCGACGGTGACGTAGTGCCAGTCGCTGCCCGGCTCGGCCTCCAGGAAGTCGAACGGCGCGCGGTAGTGCAGGCCGCGCAGCTCGTCCAAGCCGACGTCGCGCACGATCCGCGCGTCCTCGCCGAGGACGCGCTCAACGAGCTCGGCGGCCATGACGACCAGCTCTTCCCCGGTGCGGACCAGCACGTAGCGGACGCCCTCTCCGACAGCCACGGCGGTGTTGGAGATGAGCGTCCACGGCGTCGTGGTCCAGATCAGCAGCGCGGCGGCCTCGGCGGCCAGCGGTCCTTCGCTCACCGGGAAGCGCACGAAGACGCTGGGGTCGGTCGTCTGCTCGTAGCCCTGGGCGACCTCGGCGTCGGAAAGCGCGGTGCCGCAGCGCGGGCAGTAGGGGACGACCCGGTAGCCGGAGTAGATGAGGTTGTCGTCATAGAGCTTGGCGAGCGACCACCAGACGCTCTCGATATAGGACGGCTGCAGCGTCCAGTACGCGTCCTCGGTGTCGACCCAGAACCCGATGCGCTCGGTGAGCTGCTCGAACGAGTCGACGTAGCGGCGCACCGACTCGCGGCAGCGCTCGTTGAACGCGGCGACCCCGTACGCCTCGATGTCCTGCTTGCCGCTGAAGCCCAGCTCCTTCTCGACCTCCACCTCGACGGGGATCCCGTGGCAGTCCCAGCCGGCCATGCGCGGGACCCGCTTGCCCTTCATGGTGTGGTAGCGGGGGTAGAGATCCTTGAAGACCCGCGCCTCGACGTGGTGCACCCCGGGACGGCCGTTCGCGGTCGGCGGTCCCTCGAAGAAGCTGTAGAGCTGATCGGGCTCGCCGCGTTGCAGCGAGCGCGCGAAGACGTCGCGCTTCTTCCAGTGCGCGAGGACCGCTTCCTCGAGCGCGGCGAAGTCCGGTTGCTGATCCAGGGGCGGGAAGGGCAAAGCGTGCTCCGAGGTGGGTGTCTGACTGTTGGTGGCGCTGCGCGGAGTGCCTCGCGTGCGGCACGCCGCGTGCGCAGATAGTAGCGAGGCCGCTGCGGGCCACGCGCGGGCCCACCGATACACTCGGGCCCTTCATGACTGAGCCCTCCCCGCCCTCTGACGTCCCGCCGCGGCGCGCGCTGCCCGGACGCATTCGCTGGGTGGTCAGCTTCGGCGTGGCCGGCATCGTGCTCGTGCTGGACCAGGCGACGAAGGAACTGGCCGTCCAGCTGCTCGCCGACGGCAAGATCGACATGGGCTGGTTCGACCTCAATCTGGTCCGCAACCCCAACGCCGCCTTCAGCATCCCCGGCCCGCCAGGTCTGTTCCTGATCGTGACGGTCGTGGTGGTGTTCATCGTCGTGCGGACGCTACCGAGCGTGGACCGGCTCTCGCTGGCCTTCGCCTATGGTCTGCTGCTCGGCGGGGCGCTCGGCAACGCCATGGATCGGGTTTTCCGCTTTCCCGGCATTCCGAGGGGGCACGTCGTTGACTTCCTGGACTTGCGCTGGTGGCCGGTCTTCAATCTGGCCGACTCCGCCATCGTGAGCGGGGCGATTCTCATCGCGGTGCTGGCCTGGTGGGTCGAGCGCACCGAGCCCTCCGAGGCGCCGACCGCGCACCGTTCGGTGCGGCCGGGGACGGGCTCGCCGCGGCAGTGACGGCGCTGCTGGAACGCGTCGTCGGCGGCGCGGACGAAGGTGAGCGGGTCGACGTCGCCCTGGCCGTCTGGCTGGACGAGCCCCGCGCGGCGGCGCAGCGGCGGCTCGTGGCAGGCGAGGTCGCAGTCGACGGCGTGGAGGTGGCGAAGTCTCACCGCCTGGTGATGGGGGAGCGGGTGGTGGTCACGGCGCCCACTGTGGTCCCCGAGGTCGCGGCGCCACCGCCGGTGGACGTGCGTTGGCGCGACGAGCACCTCGCGGTGGTCGTGAAGCCGGCGGGGCTGGTCACGCATCCCGGGGCGGGGGTCTCGGACGGCACGCTGGTGCACGCCTTGCACGCGATGCGGCTGGAGCTGGCGGGCGGCCCCTCGGACCGTCCCGGCATCGTCCACCGGCTCGACCGAGGCACGTCCGGGCTGCTCGCCGTGGCGCTCTCGGAGCCGGCCTTCCAGGGTCTGTCGGCGCTCATGCGCGAGCACGACGTCCGGCGTGAGTACGCGGCGATCGTCGATGGTGTGCCCGACTCGCCGCTGGCGACCATCGAGGCGCCGGTTGGGCGGGATCCGACGCGGCGCACGCGCTTCCGCGTCGACCAGACGGGGCGGCGGGCTGTGACGCATTACGACGTGCGGGAGGCGTTCGCGGACGCCGCGCTGCTCGCCGTCAGGCTGGAGACCGGCCGGACGCATCAGGTGCGCGTGCACCTGAGCGCGGTCGGCCACCCGGTCAGCGGCGACGTGGCGTACGGGGCGTCGCGGGCGCTGGCGACCCGCCTCGAGCTCAGCCGGCCGGCGCTGCACGCCCGGCGGCTGGCCTTCCGCCATCCGGTGACTGGCGAGGCGGTGGATGTCGCCGAGCCGCTGCCGGTGGACCTGGAACGGGCGCTGGCGCTGCTGCGTGGCGTCGAGCCGGCCGAGGGTGGGTAGAAGCCGCCCCATGAGCGTTGCCACCACCGACCAGGTCGACCGCGACAAGCTGCTCGACTTCATCCGGTCCCGTCGCAACGGGGTCCTCTCCACGGCCCGCCAGGACGGCCGCCCGCAGATGTCGCCGGTTGCGATGGGCGTCGATCCCGAGGGCCGGATCGTGATCGCGACCTATCCCGAGCGCGCCAAGGCGCGCAACCTCCGCCGCGAGTCCCAGGCCTCGGTCTGCGTGCTCTCCGAGGAGTTCGACGGCCCCTGGATCCGCGTCGACGGCCAGGCCGAGGTGCTGGATCTGCCCGAAGCGCTCGAGCCGTTCGTGGAGTACTTCCGCTCCATCTCTGGCGAGCATCCCGACTGGAACGAGTACCGCGAGGCGATGCAACGCCAGGGCAAGTGCCTCATCCGCATCACCATCGACGAGTGGGGCCCGATAGCCACCGGTGGCTTCCCGCCGCGCCTCGCCGACGACGACTGAGCCGTTCCGCAGGGTCGCTCGGAGCAGCCTTGCCGCTCCCGCTGGGTTCACCCGGAGCGCCCTCGCCGCTCGCGCTGGGTTCATCCGGAGCGCCCCCGACGGAAAAGCTCGCGCATACGCGAGCTTTTCCCTGCCGACGTCGGAATTGTCCGGGCCGCAGTTTTCAGCCAGCAGCAAGAACTCGTGCATGCGCGAGTTTCTTCTCAACGGAGTGTTGACGAGACTGTGGACGCAACACTGCGCCGGCGTGGTCGCCCGACCCGAGCGCTTTGGAGGTCGAGTCGCCGTCGTCGCGGGCGCGACGCGCGGCTCGGAGGGATGTCCAGTCAGCTCCGAAGAGTCCGCTTTGCAGCGGATTGTACCCATGCTCTTCTTGGGGGACCGCCAGAACACGCTCACCGTCCGGACGCTTCTGCCGGTACCGCCAGTTGTGCACGCCGGGACGGGTCCGGTTTGATCGGCAAGCGTTGTATGTGACGCTCTCGGCGCTGACCGCGCTGCACAGCGTCACGACCGACCGCCAAGCGAGATCGGACTCAGCGGCCGAGCGTCTCCAGATGCTCACGCTCGGTCGCGGTGGCGGTGCCGTCCGGGGTGCTGACCGAGAGCGCGAACGTGCGGGCGCCAAGTTCGACCCGCAGCGTGGCGTCGTCGCCGTCGTGCTCCCAGCGCATCTCCACCACCTCGTCGTCGCCGTCGGCCAGGCGCCACTCGCCGGCGAAGGCGGGGTGGGTGTTGCGCAGCCTGATCAGGCCCATGAGCTGGCGCACGAGCGGTGACTGGAGCGCCTCGTCGAGCTCGTCGGTCAGATACCGGTGGCGGTTGATGTCGCGTCCCACGGCCGTGGCTTCGAGCAGCTGCATGTCGTTCGTGCCTCCGAGCAGGCCGACGTAGTAGACCTGCGGCACGCCGGGAGTGAAGAACTGGATCATGCGAGCGATCAGGTAGGCGGTGTCGTCCTGTCCGAGCGCGTCGTAGTAGGTGCAGTTGACCTGGTACAGATCGACGTTTGAGGCGGCCGTCCCGGTTGCCAGCCGGCTCTCGCCACGGGAGTTGGCATGCACGGCCTCGACCAGGTCGTCGATCTGCTGGGGGTCGAGCAGGCCTGCTGAGCCCGAGTCGGACGCGTCGGCGGCCACGTCGAGCACGCTAATGCCGTCATGGGTGTCCAGCACCGTCACCGCGTTGCGCGGCCGCACGTCGAGCCAGCGCCGCAGCGGGCCGGCGTCGCCGGCCGTCAGCCCGTGCAGGATGAGCGGAGGCAGCGCGAAGTCGTACACCCAGTCGACCTGGCCGGCGATCTCGACCTGGTGGCGGTAGTAGGCGTGCACCTCGACGAGCACCTCGATGCCCAACTCCTTCGCCCAGGTGGTCAGCTCGTCGGTGAAGGCGAAGGTCTCGGGGATCATGAAGGAGCTGGTGCCGGGCTTCTTCACGGCGTACCCGACCGCGTCGAGCCGGACGATGCGCACCCCGTGCTCGGCGAAGCGCTCCAGCACGCTACGCAGGTAGCGCCGCGTCTCGAGATGGTCCACGTCAAGGTCGATCTGATGGCTTGTGAAGGTGGTCCACACGATGCGCCGGCGTCCGCCCAGCTTCACCTCGGTGAACGGCAGGCCAGGCCGCGGCCGGTAGATGCGCAGCAGCTCGTCCTCGGTCGCACCGTCACCGAAGATGCGCTCGAAGGACAGGAACATGCCCGCGTAGGTCGACTCCTCGCCGCGCTCGATCACGTCTTGGAAGAAGGCGGAGTCTCGGGAGACGTGGTTCACGATCAGGTCCGCCATGATCTCGGCGGTCTCGCTGAGCTCGGCGAGGTCCTCCCAGCCGCCGAGCCTGGGATCGACGGCGGTGTGATCGATCGGGTCGAAGCCGGTGTCGGCACCGTCGATCGGTGTGAAGAACGGCAGCACGTGCACGCCGCCGAACAACCCCTCGAGCCGGTCGCGCAGCAGGTTGGTCAGCCCCGGCAGCGTGCCACCCAGCCGGTCGGCGTAGGTGATGAGTTGCACCTGGTTGCGCATCGCTTCCTTTCGGTTCAGGCTGACCGCTCGTCCGGGCTACCTCGTGACCCGGCGCAACGAAGAGGAGCCTGCATGATCGACGTCGCCGCCGCACGCCGCCGCTTTCCCGCGTTGAGCGCAGCGGGGCCTGACGGCCGCCCGGCCCTGCATCTGGACGCCCCCGGCGGCACGCAGCTCCTCGACGCCGCGATCGAGGCGATGGCCTCCTATCTGCGCGAGGGCACCGCCAACCAGCACGGGGCGTTCGCGACCTCCGAGCGCACCGACGCGCTCTGCGCGGACGTGCGCGGGAAGGTCGGAGCGTTCCTCGGCTCCGACCCCGAGGGCGTGGTCTTCGGGCCGAACATGACGACGCTCGCGTTCCACCTCGCGGATGCGCTGGGGGAGGGGCTCGGCGAGGGCGACGAGCTGGTTTGCACCCGCCTCGACCACGACGCCAACGTGACGCCCTGGGTCGCGGCGGCCGAACGGGCCGGCGCGAGCGTCCGTTTTGTCGAGCTGGATGCCGCCACGGGCACGCTCGACCTCTCCACGCTGGACTCCGCAGTCACCGAGCGGACCCGACTGATCGCCTTCCCGGGCGCCTCGAACGCGCTCGGCACGCTGGTCGATCCGGCGCCGTTCGTGGAGGCCGCCCGCGCGGTCGGCGCGCTCACCTTCCTGGACGCGGTCCACGCCGCCCCGCACGTCGGGCTCGACCGGGAGCGGATGGGCGTGGACGTGATCGCCTGCTCGCCGTACAAGTTCTTCGGCCCGCACGCGGGTCTGCTCGCCGCCGATCCCGAGCTGCTGGCGCGCCTGCACCCCGCGAAGCTGCGCCCCGCGCCTGACGAGGGCCCCGAGCGGTGGCAGACGGGGACCGCCTCCTTCGAGGCGATCGCGGGCATCGGCGCGGCGGTGCAGTATCTGCAGAAGGTCGGCATGGAGGCGATCCGCGACCACGAGCGGGCGCTCTCTCAGCGCTTCCTCGACGGGCTCGACGGGCTCGATCACGTGCGACTGCACGGGCCACGGGACGCCGCCCAGCGCACACCGACCTTCGCCGTCACCGTCGAGGGCTGGAAGCCCGAGGCCGTCGCCGAGACCTTCGCCGAGCAGGGCATCCATGTCTGGTCCGGGCTTTACTACGCCGTCGAGCCGATGCGGGCGCTCGGGCTGCTCGACGCGGGTGGCGCGGTGCGCATCGGCTTCGTGCACTACCACGACGAGCAGGACGGCGACCGGGCGCTGGACGCGCTTGAGCAACTCGCGAACCGGCAGGCGTAGGATTGGGCACCCGCAGGGTATGCAGGACGGGTCCGTACATCTCTCGAAGAAGGAGCGCCTGCATGGCTGCTGACCGGAAAGCCACGACCGTCTGGAAAGGGGACCTGTCCTCGGGCAGCGGCGAGCTGACCCTGGACACCTCGAACGCGGCGGGCCCGCTGAACGTCTCGTGGCCCTCACGCGCGGAGGAGGCGAACGGCCGGACCAGTCCCGAGGAGCTCGTCGCGGCCGCGCACACGTCGTGCTTCTCGATGGCGCTCTCCAAGGCACTGGCCGACGACGGCAACCCGCCGGAGCGTCTGGAGACCTCCGCGGTGGTGACGTTCAGCACCGACGGCGGTCCTCACGTCGAGAGCATCGCGCTCACGGTGCGGGGCACGGTGCCGGGCGTCTCCGAGGAGGAGTTCTCCGACGCGGCCAACGCCGCCAAGGAGGGCTGTCCGATCTCCCAGCTCGTGGCGGGCAACACCGAGGTCTCGCTGGACGCCAGTCTCGCCTGACCCCAACGCCAGCGGCGGCGCGGGCGGGGCGCCTCCGCTGACCCGGCTCTGGCTCCGGGCACAATATGGCTCGCAAGCGAAACAGAGCCTGAAGCGACCCCTCGGAGCCACATCGTGAGCACGCAACCTTCTCTGTTGGACGGCGACGACCCGCGTCCCGGCGGACCGCAGGATCCCAACATCGTCGACGTCGACATCGCCGACCGCATGGAGCAGGCGTTCCTCGACTACTCGATGAGCGTCATCGTCGGGCGCGCGCTGCCCGACGTGCGCGACGGGCTGAAGCCCGTGCAGCGCCGCATCCTCTACGCGATGTGGGAGGCGCGTCTGCTGCCCGACCGGCCGTTCCGCAAGTGCGCCTCGGCCGTCGGCGACGTCATGAAGAAGTACCACCCGCACGGGGACTCCTCGATCTACGAGGCGCTCGTGCGGATGGCGCAGGACTTCTCCACACGCGAGCCGCTGGTCGAGGGCCACGGCAACTTCGGCTCGGTCGATGGCGACGCCGCCGCGGCGATGCGCTACACCGAGGCGCGACTCTCGCCGATCGCCATGGAGCTGCTGGCCGGCATCGACGAGCAGACCGTCGGCTACGCCCCGAACTACGACGGGTACGAGCAGGAGCCGGTGGTGCTGCCGGCACGCTTCCCCAACCTGCTCGTGAACGGCGCGAGCGGCATCGCGGTCGGCATGGCCACGAATATCCCGCCCCACAACCTGGTCGAGACGATCGACGCCTGCCTGCACCTCGTGAAGCGGCCCGAGGCGACGGTGGACGACCTCATGCGCTTCATCCCCGCGCCGGACTTCCCGACCGGGGCGCGCATCGTCAACACCTCCGGCATCCGTGAGGCGTACCTGACCGGGCGCGGCACGATCACGATGGAGGCGATCGCCTCGACCGAGACCCGCTCGGGCGGGCTGCCGCGCATCGTGGTCACCGAGCTGCCCTACCAGGTCAACAAGGCGACCCTGCTGGAGCGCATCGCCGATCAGGTCAAGGCGAAGAAGCTCGACGAGATCCGCGACCTGCGCGACGAGTCCTCCCGCGACGGGATGCGCATCGTCATCGAGCTGAAGCGCGGCGAGGACCCGGCCCGCGTGCTCGCCCGGCTGTACGACTCCAGCGACCTGCGGTCCAGCTTCCACGTGAACTGCGTGGCGCTGATCAAGCCGTCGGAGGACGCGGCCTCGCAGCCGCGCACCCTCGGGCTGCGCGAGTGCCTTGTCGCCTATCTCGGCCACCAGCGCGAGGTGCTCACCCGCCGGACGCAGTACCGCCGCGACAAGGCGGCCGCGCGCGCACACGTGCTCGAGGGGCTGCTCACCGCGCTGGATCACCTCGACGAGGTCATCGCCCTGATCCGAGCCGCCGAGAGCGCGGACGTCGCGCGCACCCAGCTCATGGAGCGCTTCGCGCTCACCGAGGTGCAGGCCACCGCGATCCTCGACATGCAGCTGCGCCGGCTCGCCCAGCTCGAACGCCAGAAGCTGGCCGATGAGCACCGCGAGCTGACCGCGCTCATCGCCGAGCTCGACGCGATCCTCGCCGACCCGGCGCGCCTGGACGCGGTGCTCACCGAGGAGCTGCGCGAGGTGCGCGCCCGCCACGGCAACCCGCGCCGCAGCCGCATCAGCGCCACACCCGCGACTGGCGAGGAGGACACGGCCCAGGAGGCGACACCGCTGCCCATGTTGGAGGCGCAACCGGTCACGGTCTACGTCACGTCCTCCGGCTACCTGAAGGCGGTCGCGCAGCGCCGGATCTCCGCGCCCCACTCGCACCCGCGCGATCCGGTGGTCGCGGTCCTGCGGGCGACCACCGAGGACACGGTGCTGCTGCTCGACGCCGACGGCGCCGGCTACCGGCTGGACCTCGCCGACGTCCCGGTGGTCACCATGCGACAGCGCGGGGTCACCGTCGCCCAGCTGCTCGGCGATGGTCCGGACGCAGCCCTGATCGGCGGGATCGTGCTGTCGGACCAGGTCTCGTCGGTGCTCACCGTCTCAGCCGGAGGGCTGGTCAAACGCACCGAACGCGCCGAGTACGAGGGCCGCACCCGTGCGATGATCGCCGCGGGCGTCCGTGACGACGACGAGTTGGTGGCCGTCGCCAGCTGCGGCGACACCGACCAGATCATGCTGGCCCACGACCAGGGGCTGGTCATCCGATTCAACGCCGAGGACGCGCGGCCGATGGGGCGGGGGGCGACGGGCGTGGCCGGCGTCGCCGTCCCCGTCGGCGCGCGCGTCGTCGCCGTCTCGGTCATACCCGCTGCGGACGAAGTCGAGCGAGAGGTGCTCACGGTCGCGCTCGATGGTGGCGCGAAGCGCACGCCGCTGGACGAGTACCCCGTACAGGGCCGCTCCGGCAAGGGCGTGCAGACCGGTGCGGATCATCTGGCGTGGTGCGGTCTGGCCGCCGATCTGCACGCACGGTCACGCGACGGCGACGAGTCGCTCGTCATCCGCGCCAGCCAGGCCGAGGCGGTCCGAAGGGCCGGCCGACCGCCGGAGGCGCTGCCAGCCCTGCAACCCGGCGTGGTCGCAGAGACGATGTAGCCGCCGTGCCCCTGCTCTTGGTGCTCGTGGCGCTGGTCGGGTTGACCGCCCTCGTCGGCCTCGTGGCCTTGATCGTGCTCGTGCTGGCCAACCGCGGAGAACGTCGACGGTAAAGGTGGGAGGCATGGAGCTCGGCCAGCTCGTCGCGCGACGGAGGATGGTCCGCCGCTATCTCGGTGAGCCCGTCGACCCCGATGCGCTCGAACGCGTCCTCGACCGGGCCCGGCGCGCCCCGAGCGCGGGCTTCAGTCAGGGGCAGACGTTCGTCGTCGTGACGGACCGCGCCCGCCGGCTGGCGCTCGCGCGGCTCTGCGACGAGGAGGAGTACGCCGCGCGCGGCTTCGAGCCGTGGCTGAGTGTCGCGCCGGTCCACGTCGTCGTCTGCACGCAACCGTCGGCCTACGACGCTCGTTACGCCGAGCCCGACAAGGCAGCGCCGGACCGGCCCGCGAACTGGCAGGTCCCGTTCTGGTGGGTCGACGCCGGCGCCGCGCTCATGCTGCTGCTGCTCGCCGCCGTCGACGAGGGGCTCGGCGCGGGCTTCCTCGACCTCAGCCGGCCTGAAGAGGTGAAGGCGCTGCTGGACATACCGGTGGAGGCGCTGCCCGTGGGCCTGGTCACGCTCGGCCACTCCCATCCCGACCAGCCGATCACGGCGTCAGAGCGACGAGGACGCCGCCCGTTCGACGACGTCGTGCGCTTCAACGCCTGGTGAGTCCTCGCTCTTGGCGTGAACCGGCAGTGAGGAGGCGCCAGCCGAAGACGCCGGCCAGCGCGAAGCCGAACGCGTTCAGCACGCCGTGAGTGCGGGCCATGTCGGGGATGGAGAGCGCGGGCGTGCCGAGGTTGCTGC
>JBBSMR010000034.1:0-36673 GCA_038233095.1 Euzebyales bacterium | reverse complement strand
TCCCCGGGCGAGTTCGGCGTTGCCGGTCAGCTCGTCGACTCGACCTTGCTGATAGGATCACCGACGGCTGCCCTGCCGTCCTCGACGATCCAGACGTAGATGCCTCGCAATCGATGGCGGCGACCGACTCGGAGTTCGCGAACCGTTGGGCGTCAACGCATGGCGCCGGACGAACTTGATGCAGCCGGTGTGGGGCTTGGCCGTCACCTCGACGATCGCCGTGCCCAGCGTGAGGCGGTCGCCGGTCGCGAGGTTGTCGTGACCGATCTCGAGATCGACGACTACCTGGTCGCCGGCGAGCGGCCAGCGGGATCGGTCGCCGTCGCTGATCAGGTCGAGGAAGCGTCGGTTGATCAGCGTCAGATGGGCATCCAAGAGGGCACTGCCGTCGGCGGAACCGCTGCTGCCGCGGGTCGGCCAGTTGTCGCCCACCAACCCGTCTGACCGTGTGAAGGTGCCTACGTCGAGCACGTGCCGGGCGTCGACGTAAGGTCGACTGACGATCATCTCGATCGTCCCGTGGTCGGTCGGTGAGGTAAGGATTTCGTGCAGGCCGCCACCCAGCTCGTCAGAGCTTCGACGACGCAACGTTGAGCTCTCGGGCGTCACCGTCGTCAGGCTATCGCACCTCGGTCGGTGGGAGCTGGGCGGTGGGCGACACGCAGGCCAAGTCGGCAGGCCTTGACTGCCGCCGGAGCTATCCAGCGCGCCGAGTGACCTCGCGTTCGAGTCGGTCGCCCAACAGATCGCTCTGGACGTCAAGGTCGTACTGCGCCTGGAGGCTCAGCCAGAACCGAGCCGACGTCTCGAAGTACCGCGCCAGTCGTAGCGCAGTGTCAGTGGTGACGGAGCGCTTGCCGTGGATAATCTCGTTGATGCGACGCGGCGGGACGCCGATGTCCTTGGCCAAGCGGTATTGGCTCAGTTCCATGGGACCGAGAAACTCTTCCAGCAGAACCTCACCCGGGTGCACGGGCGGCAGCAGGTCGGTCGGCATCACAGCCTCCTAGTGGTAGTCAACGATCTCGACATCGTGGGCATCGTCAGCGTCCCAGCGGAAACAGATCCGCCATTGCCGGTTGACACGGATGCTGTATTGCTCGGCACGGTCGCCGCGTAGGCGCTCTAGGCTGTTGCCGGGCGGCACGCGCAGGTCATCGATGCTGGTCGCGGCGTCCAGCATGCGCAGTTTGCGGAGCGCGGCTTCTGCACGTCGGTTCCGAACCCGCGGACGCGTCGACGGTAGAAGACGTGTTCCGTGTCCGGGTCGTGGAAGCTCTTGATCATGGCGAATGATAACGTCTGGCGTCCTTAACGCCAAGCGTTATGTCACGCGTACGGTGCCAGAGCGGGCCGGGCGCATCCGCCGCGACACACGGTCCCGGCTGCCTGACGCCCCCATCGCAGCCACGCACTCGAGCACGGACTGAGCTCGCGACACGCAACCACGCAGACCTCAAGCCCATCTCCGGACTTCGACTCCGAGCACTCCGCTGAAACGTGAAGAGCCCTCTGTCCACTCTGTTTGTAGCCGGTATGCACCTTCTACCACGCAACGCCTGCCCGTCGCATTCTCATCCTCCCGGGTTCGCGCCGTCAGGTGCGATGAAGTGCTGACACGTGAACAGCCTTCAAGCTCGGCTGCGGCAAAAGCTCGCGTATCCGCGAGTTCTTCCCGGTCGACATCCCGTATGCCGGGTATGTGGCGCGCCCGGAAGGCAAAGACTCGCGCATGCGCGAGTTTCTTCCTCTGCCAGCTACCTGGAGCCCTGGATCGACCTCAAGTGCGCCCTGCGAACTCGGGAGGAGATAAGGAGATGGGGCGCCAAGAACCGTTCGGTCTACAGCTTCACGACGTCGAAGCCCGCGAGCGCGTTCAGGGTGCTGCCCCAGATCAGCACCAGGCCGTCGACGGCGTCGCCGCGGTCGTGCTCCTCGCCCAGCACCGCCCAGCAGTAGGCGAAGTGCTCGACCATCGCGACGAGCGCCGAGGCGGTGGTGATCGGCGGGGGGCCAGAGCGTCGGCCCGACGCGACCACGACCTGCCGGACATGTTCGGCGACGCGGTCCACGAACAGGCCGCGTGACTTCCGGTACAGGGTGCCGAAGTCGGGTTCCTCGCGTGCTGCCTGCAACCAGGTGTGCAGCACGACCGCGTCGCGCTGGTAGACGTCCAGAAAGCCGCCGATGACGCGCTCCAACGCGCCGCGGACGTCATCGGCCTGCCACGGCGCCGCCGCGAGCGCCACGAACTCCGTCTGGCTCGCGCGGACCAGATCGTCCAGGCAGGCCGCCTTGTTCTCGTAGTAGGTGTAGAAGGTGCCATGGCTGACGCCGGCGCGCTGCACGATGTCCTGGACGCGAGTGGCGTGCCAGCCGAGCTCACCGAACGCCTCGCGGGCAGCCTGACGCAGGCGAGCGGCGGTCTGCGCCCCGCGCCCGCGTGCCTGATCTTCGTCGCTGGATGCGGTGTCCGACATCGCGCCCCGCATGGTAGCGGGCTGCCCCGTCAGGGTCACTGACCTTCACGGCGTCGGGGGACGATCCCGTGGAGGTGGCAGGCGACCTGCCGGCCCTCGACGGGCTGCAGCGCCGGTTCGGGACCCTCGCCGAAGCGGACGAGCACGTCGCCGCCGTCCCGTTCGACAGCCTCGACGGCGCTGAACACGACCCCAGCCTCCTCCGACCGCAGCCTCAAGAGCAGCTCGCGGAGGCCGTCGGGGTCACCTGCGGGGAAGCGCACCTCGTAGCGGGACACGTCGGCGGCTTCGAGCGGGCCGGTGAGCGCCAACTCCTCCTCGAAGGTCTCAGGGGGTACCTCGGTCCAGCGCTGCTCGAGGAAGTCGACGAGGTCGCGGCCCTCCCACCCGCAGGGCTCGAACCGCTCGGGGCAGCGGGGATGGAACCGGCAGCCCGCCGGCGGGTGCAGCGCGTCGGGCATCTCGCCGACCGGCAGACGCTTGTCCCGGTCGCGCCGCGAGGGGTCGGGCAAGGGGATGGCCTCGAGCAGCGACCGGGTGTAGGGGTGCTGGGGGTTGTCGAAGAGCGCTTCGGCCGTGCCCTGCTCGACAAGGTTGCCCAGGTAGAGGATCCCGATGCGGTCACACACGAAGCGGGCGGTCGCGAGGTCATGGGTGATGAAGAGATAGGTCAGGCCGAGGTCACGCTGCAGGTCGAGCATGAGCTCCAGCACCCGCGCGCGGACGCTCATGTCCAGGGCGGCGACCGGCTCGTCGGCGACGACCAGCTCCGGCTCGGTGATCAGCGCCCGCGCGATCACCACCCGCTGCTTCTGCCCGCCGGACAGGTCCTCCGGATACTTGTCGAGGAACGTCTCCGGTGGCGACAGCCCGACGCGCTCGAGCATCTCCGCGACCCGTTCGCGCACCTGAGATCGGGAGGCCACGCCGTGAATGCGCAGCGGGTGGCCGACGCCTTGCACGATCGTCATCGCCGGATTCAGCGAGGCGTTGGGGTCCTGGAAGATGAGGGCCAGCTGACGCCGCAGCGGGCGCATCTCCCGCTCGCTGAGCGGCACGAGGTCGCGGTCGTTGTACCAGACCTGCCCGCTGGTCGGCGTCGCCAGCTTGAGCACGCTGCGTCCTAGCGTCGTCTTGCCCGAACCGCTTTCCCCCACCAGCCCGAAGACCTCGCCGCGGCGGATCCCGAACGAGACGCCGTCGACCGCCCGCACGACGTCCTGCGAGCCGCGGGAGAACAGCCCGGTGCGCACAGGAAAGTGCATGTGCAGGTCGACCACGTCGAGCACGACTTCGTCGTCGGCGCCGCCCGCGCTCGCCGCGCTCGCCTGCACCGCGTCGGTGCTCACCGGCTCGGCTCCATCGAGCCTGGCTGAGGCGCGTCGTCGGGCACGGGGGCGCCGGCGCCTGGGTAGAGGTAGCAGGCGGCGAGCTGACCCGGTTCCGGCTCGGCATACTCCGGCACCGCGTCCGTGCAGTGGTCCATGCGGTAGGGGCAGCGGGGGGCGAAGCGGCAGCCTGGCGGCGGAGAGACGAGGTCGGGCGGGTAGCCGTCGATCGAGTGCAGCTCGGTGGTCTCCAGCGAGATCGTGGAGGCCATGAGGCCGCGCGTGTAGGGATGCTTCGGGGTGTTGAAGACCTGCTCGACCGTGCCCTGCTCGACGACCTTGCCGGCGTACATCACGAGCACCCGGTCGCAGGTCTCGGCGACGATGCCGAGGTTGTGGGTGATCAGGATCATGCCCATCTGCTCGTCGCGGCGCAGCCGGTCGAGGATGTCCAGGATCTGCGCCTCGACGATGACGTCCAGGCTGGTCGTGGGCTCGTCGGCGATGATCAGCCGCGGCCGCAGGACGATCCCCATGGCGATCATGATCCGCTGGCGCATGCCGCCGGAGAACTCGTGGGGGTAGTTGTCGACGCGGGTCGGCGGGATGCCCATCTGCGCCAGCGCCTCGCGGCCCATGGACCTGGCCTTCTCCTTCGCCACCTTGGGACGGTGGGCACGGATCGCCTCGACGAAATGGTCGCTCACCCGCATCAAGGGGTTCAGTCGACTCATCGGCTCCTGGAAGATCAGCGCGACCTCCTCGCCGCGGAGGTGGCGCAGCGCAGAGCCGGACGCCCCCACGACCTCTTGGCCTGCGATGCGCGCGCTGCCGCGGACCACCCCGCCCGGCGGCATGAGCTCCATGAGCGCGCGGCCCAGCGACGACTTGCCACAGCCGGATTCGCCGACCAGCCCGAGGCTCTCGCCAGGATGGACCTGCAGGTCGACGCCGTCGACCGCCCACAGCGGCCCCCGCGCGGTGCGGTACGCCACTCGCAGGTCGCGCACGTCCAGCGCGGTCTCGCTCACCGGTTCTCCGCCCCGGAGTCGATCGGCTCGGCGTCCCGCTGGGCGTCGGCGTCGCGATCGCTCTGATCCTCGTCGCCCGGCGGTTCGCCGATCTCCCGGCCGGCTGCGCCTCGGGCGCGCAGCAGCGGGTTGATGACGTCGTTCAAGCCCTCGCCGAGCAGGGTCAGCCCGGTCACGAGCAGCACGATCGCCACGCCGGGCCAGAAGGCCGTCCACCACACCCCTGAGGCCACATCGCTCTGCGCCTGCGAGATGTCGTAGCCCCATTCGGGGGTGGGCGGTTGCACGCCGTAGCCGAGGAAGCCGAGCGCAGCCAGCGTGAGGATCGCGTCGGCGGCGTTGAGCGTGAGGATGACCGGCACGCTCTGCACGACGTTGAAGAAGACGTAGCGGCCGAGGATCGTGCGCTCCTTCGCCCCCAGCGACCGAGCGGCCTCGACGAACGGCTCCTCCTTCACCGACAACGTGTGGTTGCGCACGACCCGGAAGTACTGGGGGATGTAGACCAGTCCCACGGCACCGGCGGCCGACAGCACGCCCGGCTCGATGTAGGCGGCGAGCAGGAAGGAGACGATGATCGCGAGCAGCAGCGGCGGGAAGGCGTAGACGGCATCCATCCCGGTGACGAGCACGCGGTCGAGCCGGCCGCCCCGGTAGCCGCTGGCCAGCCCGAGCGACACGCCGATGACCATCCCGAACGCGACCGCGAGGATCATGACGGACAGCGCCAGCTGCGCTCCTCCGATCACGCGGGCGAGCACATCGAAGTTGTCGCGGGTCGTGCCGAACGGGTGCTCGTCGTCCGGCGGAGCAAGCTGCGGCAGCGACTCGAACTCCTCTGGGGCGACCTCGACGCGGTACTGGACGCCGCTGTAGCGGTACACCGTCGGGCCGACGAAGGCCACGAGCACGAAGAACGTCGCGATCCCCAACCCGACGAAGATCAGCACGCGCGAGGTGCGACTGGAGCGGCGAAACGGGCGCCATGCGTGCTCGAGCCGGCGGCGCAGGCGGCTCATGGCAGCCATCCAGGGCGCTCGTGCGGAGCGCCACCAGCGCTATTGGGAGAACCGGCGCGCACGACGCGCGCCGGTTCTCGGACCAGACCGGCCCGCATCAGTAGCGCACCCGCGGGTCGACCAGGCCGTTGACCACGTCGATGAGCAGGGAGATCACCGCGATCACGACCGCGATGAACGTGACGATGCCCTGCACCGCAGGGTAGTCGCGCGAGCCGATGAACTCGACGATCGCCGTGCCGAGGCCGGGCCAGGAGAAGACCGTCTCGGTGAGGATGGCCCCGCCGAGCAGGAGCGCCAGCTGCAGGCCCATGACGGTCACGATCGGCACGAGCGCGTTCCTGAACGCATGGCGGAAGACGACGTTGCGCTCGCGGACGCCGCGTGCACGCGCCGCCTCCACGTAGTCGGCGCGCAGCGTCTGCAGCATGTTGACCCGCACGAGCCGCACGAAGATCCCTCCGATCACGAGTCCCAGCGTGACGCCGGGCAGCACGAGATGGTGCAGCGTGCTGCCCAGGGCCGTCCAGTCGCCGGTGATGATCGAGTCCAGCACATAGAACCCCGTGATGTCCTGCGGCGCGTCGAACCCGCCGACGCGCCCCGAGGAGGGGAACCAGCCCAGATTGACGCTGAAGTACAGCTGCGCGAGCAGGCCGATCCAGAAGATCGGTGTGGCGTAGATCACGATGCCGAACAACCGGCCGGTGACGTCGAACGGCGTGTCGCGCAGCCGGCCCGCGACCGCGCCCACGGAGATGCCGACGATCACGGCGACGAGGAAGCCGACAACCGAGAGCTCGAAGGTGGCGGGGGCGGTGTCCAGCACGATCTCGACGACGTCGCGGCGGTCGGTGACCGGGTTGCCGAAGTCGCCGGTCACCGCCCCGGCCAGATAGCGCCCGTACTGCACGTAGAGCGGGTCGTCGAATCCGAGCGCCGCCCGCCTCTCCTGCACCTCCTCGGGCGGCAGCCTCGCACCGACCGAGGCGGTGATCGGGTCGCCGGGCGCGACGCGCAGCAGGAGGAAGACGAGCGTGAGCAGGATGAGGAGCATCGGCAGCGTGAGCAACACCCGCACCACGAGGTAGCGGCGCAGCGAACTCCCCTCCACGCGGCCCTCCTACCTCTTCTATCCGGTGTGCCCGCCGGAGTCTACGCCCCGGCCGCGTGGGCCCTCACCACGACGCGAGGAGCCCCTGGTCACTGGTTGCAAGCGACTACTCGCTCGGAGGTGAGATGACGTAATACCGGAAGATCTGCGACGGGTCCATGGTCTCCTGCACGCCCTCCACACCGGAGCGAGCGAAGGCGAACGGCGTCTCCACGTACAGCGGGATGATCGGTGCATCCTCCGCCGCAAGTTGCTGGATGTCGACGAACGTCTGCGCGCGCTGCTCGGAGTCGATCGAGTCAGCGGTCTGCTCCTGCTGGATGAGCTGATCCATTTGATCGCTTTGATACGTCTGCAGGAAGCTCTGCTCCGAGTGATAGAAGGGGTACAGGTAGTCATCGGGATCGAGGTAGTCCGGATACCAGCCCAGCAGGAACGCCGGGTAGCGCCCGCTCTCACCGGGCCAGGCCTGCTGAGTGAACTGCGCCCACTCGGTGGACTGCAGGGTGACGTCGAACGCGCCGCTCTCCTCGAGCGTGCGCTCCAAGGTCTGAGCGAGCGACGGCTCGGTGTCGCCGTAGTGGTCGGTGGAGTACCACAGGTCCAGCTGCACCGTGCCGTCGACGAACTCGCTCGGCTCGGTGTCGGCGTACATCTCCTCGAAGAAGGGCTCGCTGGTGTCGAAGCCCGGCGGGACCATCGAGTACAGCGGCTCGGCGTCGCCGGCGAGCACCTGCTCGACGATGCGGTCGCGGTCGACAGCCGCGGCGAGCGCCTTGCGGACACCCACGTCGCTGACCGGGTCGAGCTGCGTGTTGAGGACGAGGTAGCGGATGCTCGCGCCGGCCCCCTCGATCGTCTCGATCTCGTCGCTGCCCTCGAGCTCCTGGCGCTGCTGCGGGGTGAGGCTGCGGAAGGCGACGTCGATCTCGCTGGCCTGCAGCGCGGCTTGCAGCTGGGAGGCCTGCTCGAAGAAGCGGACCAGGACGCGGTCGTTGGCCGGGGCGTCACCCCAGTACTCCCCGAAGGACTCCAGCGTGATCGACTGGTTCTCGCGGAAGTCGGTGAGCTGGTAGGGCCCGGAACCGATGAACTCCTCCTGGACGAACTCCTCGGGGTCGGCGCCCTCCTCCAGCGGCCCGTCCGGGGACGGGTAGGCGTCCGACGGAAGGATCGTGGCCACGGTGTACGCGAGCTTCGACGTGAACGTGATGTCGGGAGCGCTGAGGGTGATCTCGACCGTCGTCGGGTCGGGTGTCTCGATGCTCTCGATGCCCGCGAGCAGGAAGCCCGCGCCCTCGGGGTGGTTGATCCAGCGTGAGCGGTTCAGCGAGAAGGCGACGTCCTCGCTGGTCAGCTCCGAGCCGTCGTGGAAGGTCACGCCCTCGCGCAGCGTGAACGTGTAGTTCAGTCCGTCGTCGCTGATCTCGGGCATCTCCGCGGCGAGCTGCGGCGAGACGTCCACCTCGCCGGGCTCGAACCCCACGAGGGTGTTGCCGGCGTTGTAGAAGACGTTCGAGCAGTAGTAGCTGTAGCACTTCGCAGGGTCCACCGTCTGGACCGTGTCGGTCGTGCCCACGATGAGGTCTCCGCCGGCGGCGGCTTGATCCCCGCCTTCCGCCGCGGTCCCCCCGGTCTCGGCCCCGTCCGCGGTGGCGCCTCCACCGGCCTCGGAGCCGGTCTCCCCTCCACCGCACGCGGCGGCCAGCAGCCCGAGGGCCGCGATGAGGGCGATGAGCCACCGTGTCCTTGTCTGCTGACGCATGAGGTCCTCCTCGATCAGGATGCTGCCCGGCCCCGATGCCGAGCCGCAGCGCCTGGTCTTCCTACGAGTGGTGTCGGAGGGTACACGAACGGGCGGCAGAAGGGAACAGCCACCAGCGATCTCGTCGCGCCGGACGGATGAGCTTGCAGAACGGGGGCGCTGCCCCCGGCTCCGCGGCTACCATGGCCGACGGGTGCCCGGCCTCGCCCGGCAAATCCTGCTGCACTCTGGTGGCACGGGCACCGACCGCGACGGGAGGTGCGCGTGACCAGCAATCCACAGGCTGACGAGCTCGATCTCGGGGGTGTGACCGAGCTCGCAGCCGCGGTGAATCGGATCCAGGCCAACGTCGAGACGGTCTTCGAGGGCAAGGCCGACGTCGTGCAGCTGGCACTGGTCGCGCTGTTGGCCGAGGGCCACGTGCTGTTGGAGGACGTTCCCGGTGTCGGCAAGACCCTGCTGGCCAAGGCGATCGCCCGCTCGATCGCGTGCAGCGTGCGCCGCGTCCAGTTCACACCGGACCTGCTGCCAAGCGACATCACCGGCGTCACGGTCTACAACCAGGAGCGCGGGGACTTCGAGTTCAAGCCCGGCGCCATCTTCGCCAACCTCGTCGTCGGCGACGAGATCAACCGCGCGGGTCCGAAGACCCAGTCCGCCTTGCTGGAGGCCATGCAGGAACGGACCGTCACGATCGACGGGACCACGTACGAGCTCGGCGTGCCGTTCATGGTGATCGCGACCCAGAACCCGATCGAGCTGGAGGGCACCTATCCGCTCCCTGAAGCGCAGCGCGACCGCTTCCTCATGCGTCTGGAGATCGGCTACCCCTCGGTCTCCGCTGAGCTCGAGGTGCTCGAGGTGCATGGACGTGGCGACCGGCTCGCGGAGCTCAGCCCGGTCGCCGACGCGACCGAGGTCGCGGCCATGATCGAGACCGTGAAGAAGGTCCACGCCGCGGACCCGCTGCGGCGCTACGTGGTCGAGCTGGTGCGCAGCTCGCGCGCGCATCCCGGCCTGGAGTTGGGCGCCTCTCCGCGCGCCTCTCTCGCCCTGCTGCGCGCGGCGCGGGCGTTGGCCGGCGTGTACGGTCGCGACTACGTGGTGCCCGACGACGTGAAGCAGCTCGCGGCGCCGGTGTTGGCGCATCGTATGATCCTCTCCCCCGAGGCGCAGCTGTCGGGCCGGGACGCGAGCGATGTCGTCGCCGAGCTGCTCGAGACCGTCCCGGTGACGACCTCGTGAGACGCGCGGCAACTCGCGCCCGCACCCGCGCACGCGAGAGGGAGTGAGCCGCTGATGCTGCTGACCCGCCGCGGTGTGGCGACCTGCGTGGCGGCGGTGCTGTGCTGGGGGCTCGGCAGGGCGTTCGCCGTGGACGAGCTGATCGTGGTCGCCGCGGCAGGCCTCCTGCTGGTGGTCACCGCCGGCGTCATGGTCTGGCTCTCGGGCACCAACGTGGCCGTCCGGCGCCGTCTCGGACAGCCGCGGTTGAGCGTTGATCAACGCACCGAGGTGCTGCTGGAGCTGCGCAATGAGGGCCGGCTGCCGACCGTCAGCCTGCTCGTCGAGGACCGCTGCCCCGACGGGCTGCACACCCCGCAAGTCCCGGAGCGGTCCGGGCGTGGCCCGCGCTTCCTCGTGGGGGGGCTGGGAGTGCGTCGGTCCGAGCACACCGAGCTCGCCTACGTGGTGCGGGGCGAGCGGCGGGGCCGGTATCAACTGGGTCCCGTGCGGATCCGCGCGCGCGATCCGTTCGGGCTGGTGCAACGCCTCCGGCGCACCCAGGCGACCGACGAGCTCATCGTGCATCCGCGCGTCGAGGCGCTCGACCCCATCGCCGGCAGCGGCGCCCACCGCGGCTCCGGATCGAGCACCGGCAGCCGGCTGTTCAACACCGGTGACGAGTTCTACATCCTCCGCGAGTACGAGCAGGGCGACGACCTGCGGCAGGTGCACTGGCCGTCCACGGCCCGCAGACGCATCCTCATGGTGCGGCAGAACGAGCAGCCCTATCAGACCCAGGCGGTCGTGCTGCTCGACAGCCGACACGAGGCCCACCGCGGGCGTGGACGCCGCAGCACCCTGGAGCGGGCGATCAGCGCGTCCGCGAGCGTGGCGACCCACCTGTTCGATCGCGGCTACCGCTTGCGCCTCGTGACCGAGCGCGAGACCACGCAGCGACCGGGGAACGAAGCGCCGGCGCTGCTGCTCGAGCGGCTCGCCGTGCTCGAGCCGTCGCGTTCGACGCCACTGGACTGCATCCTGCAGCGGCTGCGCAGTGGCGGCGAGGACGGTCTGCTCGTCGCCGTCATGCCCGCCCCAGTCCCTGGCGTCGGTCTGGAAGCGAACCGTGATCTCCTTGGGCTGGTGCAGGCTGGCCGCCCCTTCTCCGCCCGGATCGCCCTGCTCGTGCACGGGCACGGGACCCAGGAGCGCCGGCAGGCCGAACGGGCGTGTCTGCTCCTCAGCGCGCGTGGTTGGCGCGCGAGCCCGCTCGCGGTCGACCAATCGCTTCCTGAGGCGTGGAGGGCGCTGACGGTGCGGCCCGCCCGCGCCGGGCTCGCGGCGGAGCGTGTCGGATGAGCGCCTCCTCCACGCTGCGGCGCACGCACGCTGACCACTCGCCTGCTCAGCCGTCACCTGGACGCGACCGCCGCGACGAGCACCGTGCGCGGCCGCGGACAACGCCATCCCAGCCCTTCGGCCTGCTGGCTGTCACCGCCGCGCTCATCGTGGCGGCCAGCCTGCCCCTGACCCGGGTGCTGGTGGGTCCGGACGTCCTGCGGCCCGTCGTGGGCGCCACGCTCGGGGTGCTCGCGCTCGGATGGGTGGTGCGCCGCCTGCGTGGCGGTCCGCTCGTCCAAGGCCTCGTCCAGCTCGTCGGCCTCGGCGTGTATGCGGGTCTGCTGTTCCTGCCGGAGACGCTCGCGGTACGCGTGATCCCCACCCTCTCCACGCTGCGTGGCCTCTCGGGGCTGATCGACATGGGGCTGGAGCTCGTGCAGCTGCGGCCGGCGCCCGCGCTCGCCGACCCGCCGCTCATGATGCTCGCGGTCGGCGGTGTCTGGCTGGTCGCCATGGCCGTCGACGCGTTCGTGCACCAGGCCTCGGCCCCGGGACGGGCCAGCGCCTCGGCCATCCTGCTGTGGTCGGTCCCGCTCGCTCTGGCGCCCTCGTCCGCTCGACCCTGGCTGTGGGCGCTCGTCCTCCTCGTCCCTATCGCGCTCCTGCTGCTGGCCTTCGCGGACGCCGAGCTGCGCCACACCAAGAGGGTGAGCTCGCTCGGACGGCCGACCGGCTGGGCCGTGGCCGCCGTCGCGCTCATCGCCGCGGTCGCGGCGGCGCCGCTCATGCCGGGCTACGAGGGGCGGGCCTGGTATGAGCTGCGCGGCCGCAGCGGTGTCACGCTGACCACGAACCCGATCGTGTCGTTGCGCCCCAGCCTGACGGCGCAGGACACCGGTCCTGTGCTGCGCGTCACGAGCGATCAGCCCGTCTATCTGCGGACCACCGCGCTCGACATCTACGACGAGAACGAGGAGTGGACCAACGGCGGCATTCGAGGGCGGCCGGTGCACGCCGGGATCGTGCCGTTCGCCGAGGAGCTGAGCAGCGCGTCTCCCTTGCGGGTGACCGTCGAGCTCGTCGGCCTCGACGGCGCCGTGCTGGCGCCGACGCCCTACCAGCCGCGTCTCGTGACGGGACCCGCAGCCGGAGGGCTGCAGTACGACACCTCGACGGCGACGTTCACCACCGGTGATGGCGCGACGCTGTCGCGCGGTGACTCCTACTCCGTCACCGCGGCGGTGCCCACGCCCGCGGCGGACCGTCTCGACGAGCTCCCCAGCCTGGGCTCGACGGGTGCGCTCACGGCGCTGCCGGAGAACATCCCCCCCGAGGTCGCAGCCACCGCCCGGCGGATCGTCGAGCGGGCCAACGCGCAGTCGCCGTTCCGCCAGGCGCTGGCCATTCAGCGCGAACTGCGCAGCTGGACCTATTCGTTGCGACCACCCCAGGGTCACAGCGCCGCGGCCATGTCGGAGTTCCTGCGGACGCGCACCGGGTACTGCGAGCAGTTCGCCGGCACGATGGCGGTCATGTTGCGCACCCTCGGGCTGCCGGCTCGGGTGGCGGTCGGCTTCACGCCCGGTGAGCTCGTCGACCCGCAACAAGGAATCTGGAACGTCTCGAACGCCAACGCGCACGCCTGGGTCGAGGTGCTCTTCCCCGGCTACGGTTGGGTGAGCTTCGAGCCGACCCCGCGGCGTGACGGCAACGTCCTGGTCCCGACCGCCACCAATCTCACGCCATCCTCAACGGAGAGCGACCCGACGCAGTTGGGAGACGGCGCAGCGGCCGGCGAGCAGCAGCTCCCGTTCGCCCAGGTCGGCGAGGAGCAGCGACTCGCGAACCGGGCGAGCGGTGATCAGCTGACCGGGGGCATCGGCCCCCAGGGTGAGGCGCAGGCGGGCAGCCCGACGACGCGCCTCCCGCTCACGCTCGCGCTGCTGGGCGCCGCGGCGCTGGCGCTGCTGATCGCGGTGCGCTTGCGCCGCTCCGACGCTGGCCACGCCGATCCGACCGCCCGTGTGCTCGCGACCCGAGCGCACCTCGACCGCGTCGGCCGGGGACTCGGGCAGCCACCGCTCACCAGCGAGACCGACCGCGAGTACCTCAGACGGTTGTCCGCCGCCGCCACCGGCGACACGACCCTGGCCGCGCGGCTGGCCACCCGGCTCGAGCAGGCCCGTTGGGCTCCGGCGGTGACTCCCACCGCGGCGGCCGAAGCCGAGTCAGCCGCGCACACGCTCGTGACCCGGCTGCTTGATCCGCTCGGACGCGCGAGCAGGGCCGTCGTGGCCGTCCGTGGCACCGCGGCGACAGGGTGGTCGGCGTTGCGTGCGCGACGCACGACGACGCGCCGAGCCGGCCGCGCTGCGAAGAACTCCCGTTACGGTTTTGGGTCGTCGCTGCGGCCCCGACCACGGCGATCCTGACGGTAGCGGTCGAACCCGCCTCGAAGCTGGCCGCCGAGATGGCTCGTCTGGTCCTGACCCAAGCGCTTCAGCTGGTTCCCGCCATAGACGGCACTGGCAAGCATGAGCGCGAAGCCGGCGATGCCGTAGCCGATGTGGGCGATGATCAACAGCATGAGCAGGAAGCCGAGCACGAAGGCCGCGACCGAGAGCTTGATGCGGCGGCGGATCTGCGATGAGACCGTGGTGGTGCCGACGGTCTTTGCGAATTTCGGGTCATCGGCGCGGAGCCGCGCTTCGATGTCGCTCAAGATCCTCTGCTCACGGTCGGACAGGGGCATCGCAGTCTCCACGTCTGTCTTTCATCCCCAGTATGGGACTGCCTCCGATTGTGCGCCATCCAGCGGCCCGTTGCACCTGAAATTCGCGTTCAGTTTTCTGAACGTTCTCCTGTCGGGCCATCCGTGTGTCCGGATTGGGACAATTGTTCTCGTGTTGGGGTTGGGCGCGCGGCCGCTTGGGGCAGCCGATCGTCCAGCAGGACTCCCCGCGTGAGGGCGTGCTCCCCGAAGCGCGCTCGCGCACGATCGGCCGCGAGGTCCAGTTGGCTCCACCGCTCCTCGCCGAGCAGTCGGAGCTGACGCGCCACATCCGACGGCACGAGATTGCTGGTTCCCAGGCCGATCAGCCGGACGCGCACCCGCTCAAGCCGGAGAGCGTCGAGCAGCCCTACGACCTCATGGTGCAGCTCCGTCGCCTGATCGGTGGGCAGCGCGAGGGTGCGGGAACGCGTCACGGTCGTGAAGTCGGCGTGCCGGAGCTTCAACGTGACAGTGCGCGCCGCGACCTGACCGTGACGCAGGCGCTGCCCGATCCGCTCGGCGAGGCGCAGCAGCTCGACACGCAGGATCGCGAGGTCATCGATGTCGCGCTCGAACGTCTCCTCGGCGCTCATGCCCTTGGCCGGCTCATGGGGGATCACCGGTCGTGGATCACGGCCGCGGGCCAGCGCTCGCAGGTGCGCACCCGCGGCGGGTCCCACGATGCGCTGCAGGGTCGGCTCGCCGATCGCGGTCAGGTCGGCGACGACACGCAGTCCGAACCGCTCAAGCCTCGCGGCCGTCTGCGGCCCGACCCCCCACAGGTCGCCCACGGGCAGGCCGGCGACAAAGCGCTCGGCCTCGGTCGCAGGCAGGTGCAACAGCCCCTCGGGCTTGGCCTTCTGACTGCACAGCTTGGCGAGGAACTTGTTGGCCGCCACGCCCACGCTGGCCTCCAGCGCGAGCTCGTCCCGGATGCGCCCGCGCAGCATTTCACCGATCTCGGGCGGCGCTCCGAACAGCCGGACGCTGCCGCCCACATCCAGGAAGGCCTCGTCGAGCGAGAGCGGCTCCACCAGCGGGGTGACCGCACGGAAGATGGCGCCCAACTGCTCCGAAACCGCTTGGTAGCGTGCGAAGTTCGGCGCGACCACGACCGCGTCCGCGCAGAGCCGGCGGGCATGTGCCATGGGCATCGCCGAGTGGATGCCGAAACGGCGGGCCTCGTAGGAGGCGCTGGCGACCACGCCGCGGCCACCCGCGCCGCCTACGAGCACCGGGCGTCCCTTGAGCTCCGGCGCCTCCCGGATCTCGACCGACGCGTAGAACGCGTCCATGTCGACGTGCAGGATCGGTTCGGCCGGTCGCGGCGGAGCGCTCACGGCGACCAGCCTACGAGTGCCGTGTGCTGCCATCGAGATTCCGGCTTCAGAACATGACTAGTCCGCCCGAAGGAGATGGTCATATGGTCATTCTGCTCACCGCGACGGCCTGCGCGGTCACCGCCGTCGTGTCGAGGCATCATCGCGAGCTCGACCGACGGGTGACCGCGATGGATGAGCGAAACCGGGTGGAGCGAGAACACATCCTCACGGTGACGCATGACCTGCGCACCGCCCTCACCGCGATGACCGGGCTGGTCAGCACGGTGGCGAGCGCGGCGGACCGGCTGCCCCCGGAACGGCTGCGTGAGCTGGCCCTGACCGCCCGGGACCAGGGTGGCCGGCTGCAGCGGCTGATCGAGGAGCTCGAGGCGACCGCCGCCGTGTCGGCGGGCTCGCTGCTGCGACCGCGGTCATGCGAGCTCGGCCAGCTCGTCGAGGAGCTGGCGGCGGGTCTCGGCCCTCTGGTCGAGCGGCACACGCTGGTGGTCAAGGCCGCGTCGGGAGCACGTCCGTCGTGCCTGGACCCTGACGTCGTCGCGCGCGTCCTCGGCAACCTGGTGGAGAACGCCGTCAAGTACACCCCGCCCGCGAGCACGATCACCGTGGCGGCGGAGAGGGAGCGGGACGGGGTGCTCCTGGTTGTCACCGACGACGGCCCGGGCATGCCGGCCGCCGAGCGCCGTCGTGCGTTCGAGAAGTTCCGGCGGAGCGCCGATCCCGGACGACGCGGCGGAAAGGGTCTGGGGCTGCACACCGTCCGCAGCCTGGCCGAGGCGCACGGGGGCTGGGCGGCGCTGGCCGAGGCAGCCGGTGGCGGACTCGAAGCCGTCGTCTGGCTGGCCGACCTGGAGGCGGGCGACGAGCGCAGCAGGCATGCGGACCGCACGAGGGCTGCGCGGTCATCCGGCTGAACCGCCAGAGGCATGCCAGAGGTGGCGCGGCGGGTCGCTGTCTTGTGCGTTCCCAGCCGACGCGACCCTGCCCTCTCGGAGCGCGGCGTCGAGCCGGTCGGAGCGCCAGGCGCGCATGAGCCGGCGCAGGTCCCAGACCGCTTCGGCGTTCAGCGCGATCCCCCGTCGCCCGGTGCGGCGTACGGTGCCCTCCACGACGAGCAGCCAGGAGTGAAAGACCGTCCAGGCGCACCGCTCGTGGACGGACTCGAAGAACGTCACGTCGCTCACCCCGGTGGCGTCGTCCAGGGAGAGGAAGATGATCCGCTGCCCCGAGCGGACCGGCGGAGTCTGCGTCGCGACCTTCACGCCGGCCACCCGCACCCGTTGACCGTCCCGAGTGCCGGCCAGATCCACCACCCGGGTCACGCCGAGCGTGTCGAGCAGACCGTCGTAGAACGAGATCACGTGCGTCGAGGCGTCCAGCCCCAGCACCTCGAGCTCCGCGCGCACGCGCTCGCTGGTCCGATATCCCGCCAGACCGGATGCCGGCTCAGAGGCCAGCAGATCGAGCTGCTCCGGCGCGCCCGGCTGCGCGGGGCGGTGGCGGGCCAAACCTGACCAGCGCTCGCAGGTCTCAAGCAGCACGTCGCGCCGGCTGACGGTCCGGCCTGCCAGGCTGTCGAGCGCGCCGGCGTGGGCGAGCGCCTCGGCGACAGGGGCGGAGAGCGCCGACCGCCGGCGCAGATCGGCGACGCTCGTGAACGGCCGGCCGGCGAGCAGCGAGGAGAGCATCGCCTCGTCGATGCCCGCTACGTCCTGCAGGCCGAGGCGGATGCCGAACCGCCATGCCGGGTTGTCGGGGTCCGCGCCGAGATCGAAGCCCGAGGGAGGAGCTTGTGCGGTCCATCCGCGGGGGCTGCGATCTGGGCGCAGGCCGAGGAGTGCGTAGGCATCGTCGGCGGGCAGGCGCTCCACGCGGTAGTCGCGTGCGGAGCGGTTCACATCGACACCGAGCACGGCGATGCCGAACTGACGCGCGTCGTCGAGCAGCAGCCGGCGGGGGTACATGCCCGGATCGTGGGTGAGCAGACCGGCGATGAACTCCGGTGCGTAGTGGCGCTTCAGCCAGGCGGAGCGGTAGGTCGGCACGCTGAACGCCGCGGCGTGAGCCTTGCAGAACCCGAACGAGGCGAACTGCGCCAGCGCCTTCCAGAGCGCCTCGGCGTCGGCGTCAGGCACGCCGCGCGCGTGGGCGCCGGCCAGGAACCACGCGCGCAGCCGGTCGACCTCGGCCGGGTCGGCGAGCTGGCGGCGCACCAGGTCGGCGGTCGAGAGGTCACACCCGGTCATCGCCGCCACGCAGCGCATGACCTGCTCGTGATAGACGATGACCCCGTAGGTCTCGCCCAACGCCCGCTCGAGCAGCGGGTGGTGCGTGATGGTCTTGATCTTGCCGAGCCGCCGCAGCAGGAACGGCTTGATCATGTCGCCCTTCACCGGCCCGGGCCGAAAGAGGGAGATGTCGACGACCAGATCGCCGATGTGCTCCGGCTGGAACTTGCCGATGAGCTCGCGCTGACCCGGTGACTCGATCTGGAACATCCCGAGCGTCCGGGTCGAGCGGATCAGCTCATAGGTCTGCTCGTCGTCCCACGCGACGGTGTCCAGGTCGAGCTCGACGCCTCGGACGCGCCGCAGCTCATCGCGGCAGTGGGCGATGCTCGACAACATCCTGACCGCGAGGACGTCGAGCTTGCACAGCCCGAGCGCCTCGACGTCGTCCTTGTCGAACTGCGCCATCGCGAACCCGGCCGCGCTGCGTTCGACCGGCACGAGGTCGCGCAGCGTCGCGTCGGCGAGCAACACCCCGGAAGGATGCAGCGCGAGATGCCGCGGCAGACCGTCCAGCCGCTCGACGACGTCGAACAGCAGGGCGAACTGCGGGTGCTCGAGGTTCAGGCCGCGCAGCTCGGGCATGTGCTCCAGCGCCGCGCGCACGTCGCCGGCGCGCACATGGGGAAACGCCTTCGCGATCTCGCCGATCTCGCCGGTGGGCAGCCCCAGCGCTTTGCCGACCTCGCGGATCGCCATGCGCGCCTTGAAGGTCTCGACCATGCAGACGCAGGCGACACGGTCCTCGCCGTAGGTGGAGAGCAGGTCGCGGTAGATGTCCTCGCGACGGGCGGACTCGACGTCGAGGTCGATGTCGGGCAGCGCGTCGCGGTAGGGGTTCATGAAGCGCTCGAACACCAAGTCATGTGCGATCGGGTCGACGTCGGAGATCCGCAGCGCGTAGCAGATCAGGCTGCCGGCGGCCGACCCGCGGCAGGCGACCATGATCTGCTTGGCGCGGATGCGCTCGACGATCTCGGCCACGGTCAGGAAGTACGGCGCGAGGTCGAGCTGGGCGACCATCGCGAGCTCGCGCTCGAGCAGCTCGCGGTGCCGGCCCGTCGGCGCGGCGTAGCGCTCCCGGATGCCCGCCTCGCTGCGCGCACGCAGCTCGGCGGTGGCCCGCTCCCCTCGCAGCGCCACGAAGTCGGGCAGCCGCAACCGCCCGAGCCCCAGATCGACCAAGCAGCGCTCGGCGACCCAGGCCGTGTTCGCGAGCGCGTCGGGCCGCTCGGCGAAGACCCGCGCCATCTGCGGGGGCGACTTGATGTAGCCCTCGGCGTTGCGCCGGCGGCCGTGGCGCGGCGCGAGCGGCGTCTGCTGCCGCACCGCGTCCATGACGTCGGCGAGCCGCGCGTCGCCGGGATCCAGATAGCGGGGTGCCTGATGCGCGACCGCCCGCAGGCCCAGTCGGTCGGCCAGCGCGAAGCGCGCCCGCGCCCGCGCGTCGTCCCCATCCGCCAGATGATGGGTGACGCCGATGAGCACCGAGTCCGGCCCGAACAGCCCCATCCAGTGGCGCGCCTCGGCCGCCGCGGCGTCGGGCCGGCCGGCGTCGAGCAGCCGCTGAGGTGGCGACTCGTCGCCGAACAGGACGAACAGCCCGGCATCTCCACCCGCCCGGCGGCCGAGCTGCTCCCACGTCACATGCGGAGACGAGCGGGCGGACTCCAGATGGGCGTCGGAGACGAGACGGCAGAGGTTGGCGTAGCCGGTCTGGGTGCGAGCGAGCAGCCGGATCCGGGGCGCATCGTCGGTGAGCCATGCCGCCCCGGCACCGGGACGCGACTGTCCAGGGGCGCGCTCCCGGCCTCCTCTGGTGGCCTGCCATCCCGGCCGGCTCGGGTGCGGCGCCAGCGCCAGATCGGCGCCGAAGAGCGGACGCACTCCCGCCGCCGTGGCGGCCTGCGCCACCCGGACCGCCCCGTACAGCCCGTCGCGGTCGGTGACCCCGACCGCCTCCATGCCCCGCGCCGCGGTCTGCTCAGCCAGCTCACGGGGCCGGATCACCCCGTCCCTCAGCGAGTAGCTGGTCGACGCCCCCAGATGCACAAACCGATGCACGCGCACTCCTCGCCCTCAAGCTCCGGCGAGGAAGGAGCACCGGTAGGAACTTACGTTCGAGGTACGAGCATGCCACCGCTGAGCTCGTCCCGCAACCCGGGCGCAATGCCACCGCATCTCATGGCGTGTCTGCCGGCAGTATCGTGAAGTGTCCTCCCTGCAAAGGCGACACGGCACGGAAGTGGCGCTCGTCAACGGTCAGCAGCCGAACCGTGCCGAAGCGCTTCGCGAGAACGATCAGCGATGTGTCAGCCAACCCGAGACGGAGGTCACGGTAACGTCGCGCTACCTCATGCGCCGTTCGTCGTTCGACGGGGCTGAGGCATTCGACCTGGAATGCGCCGGTCGCGAGATCTTCGAGAAACGCGAGTTCGGCGTCGACTCCCAGGCGAGCGCCGATGAGGTAATCAGCCTCCTGAGCCGCCGCCTCAGACGTTACCAGTGCGCCGGACTCGTCATCGATTGCGGCGATGACGCGTTCGTGCAGCGGTTCCGACCGGTTCGCCTGCGCGTAGAGTCCGCCGGCATCGAGGAGCAGAACCACTACTCGCGACCGACTACACGCTGGTGGATCTCATCCGGATCAGGCCGTTCATACGCTGGCCCCGACCCGGCCGCGCGGCTCGCGAACCTGCGTTCAGGTTGTCCCGCCACGACGTTGCGGACGCCCTCGCGTATGAGGTCAGCCTGTGAGCGGCCGCTGCGCAACGCCGCCTGACGCAGCGCGGCGGCTTCGTCCTCTGACAGGTACACACTCGTCTTGACCATGCCCTATAGGGTACCTCCTTCCTCGATAGTCTTCGGAAGCCCTTGGTCCCACCTACAACCTCGCCCGCTTTCCGGGCAGAGTTGCGCTTCAACGCGGCCTTCAACTGGCCCGCGAACGCCCGACGGACTGCCGGACATGAAAGGGTGACCGGACCAGACAGATGAAGAGGTGCGTGCTATGAACGAGAGGGACGGCGACGCTGATCGGCGCTTCCGTGCACTGTTCGCGACGCACGGAGGAGCTCCTCGCCGCGCTCCCACTCGACGAGTTCGACGACCAGATGCTCGCGGTGATCACCGCGTCCTCCCGCGAGGAGCGCACCCCAGCTCTCCAACCCAGCGAGGTCCAGCGCCGACCGCGTCAGCGCCTGCTGGCCGTGGCCGGCGTGGCCCTGGTCCTGATCGCAGGAATCGTGGGTGTGGGATCGACCATTCGCCGCAAGGAACCGGCGTGGGCGGCGGAGGCGATCGCGGTGGGCGAAGTCCTCACCCCGCTATCTGCTGGCCGATCCGGCATGGGAGCTCATTCGCGCCGATGAGTTCAGCGCAGAACAGGGCGAGATCCAGTTCTGGCCATGCTCGAATCGGTCGACATCGATCGCTGGCTGTCGGCGATGCCCGCGAGTGTCGTGCGGCCCGACAGCCACGCGGCGGTCGTCGAGGAGATGCTGGCCGACGTCCCGCTCCCCGACGGCTTCGACGCCGAGGAGCTCATCCGTGCAGACACGGTCCTGGACCGCTACCAGCTCGGCGCGGAGGTCACCGGCGCGGTCGCGTGCGGGTGGGTCGAGCAGTGGCTCCGGGCGCGGAAGACGGGCGACACCGTCCGCGCGCGGGAAGCGGTCGAGGCCATGCCGAGCTCTCGCGACTGGGCGATCCTCAAGGAGCTGCGGCCCCTGGGCGGTTGGTCCAGTGAGGTCTGGAAGTACGCCGACGCGATGAAGACCGGGAAGCCCATCATGGGCGGGAAGCCCCTCACGGTCCGTGAGTCATACGCCCCCGCGCTGGACTGTGGGGCTGATCGCTGAGTCGACGCTCGCGGCGCTGCCGGGCTTCCCGCAGCGCGACCCGGGAGTCCCGGTCAGGGACCGAGACTCCCGGACTGCCGGAGCTGCGCTACAGGTGACGCCGGTCGAGGAAGTTGTCCTGCTGGGGCACCGGGATGCCCTCACCGAGGGCCTCGATGCGCCGGTAGTTGGCGTTGAAGTGGGTGTACACCCGGCCGCCGACGACGTCGACCTCGATGTAGTCCCCGATGAAGAAGCCCCCCAGGAACGGGTCGGCGTTCGGCTCGTTCGACGGTCGCGTCAGCCGCTTGCGCTTGGCGACCGTGCCGTTGGGCCTCAGGCTGACGAGCTCGACGTCCTGTCGATGGTCGAAGTTCTCGTCGTGACGGTTCGTGAAGTAGGCCACCGCCAGCCGGTTGCCCTTGGGATCATCGGCGATGGTCGGGAAGTAGTTCTCCCCATCCTTCGAGATGATCTGCTCAGACGTCCAGTTGCGGCCGTCGTCGTCGGACCACACCAGCTTGATGACCGGCTCCTCGCACACGTTCTCGCCGATCACCCGTTCGCTGCAGGCATCCCAGACCACGTACACGCGGTTGTCGTCGCCGACGTCGCGCACGGCATTCTTCGGATACGTCGCGACGCGGAAGTCATTGGCGTTGAGGGCGCCGCCGAACGGGATCGCCTCGCCTTCGACGGCGGCGATCCGCTCACGGCCGAAATCGGTCGAGCCGGGCTGCGCCACCCTCAGCTTGTGAATGAACGTCTGCGGCTCTCCTTCGAGCTCGCCGGTGACCTCGCTCCACGTGATGTACGTGCGACCGTCCTCGGCGATGGTCACATCCGCGAACTCCACGTCGGTGTCGTCACCGGAGATGAGGATCGGGTCGGTGCAGCTGCTGAGGTCCGCGTTGCAGCGCACGGCTTTGATGCTGGCCGTGAACGGTACCTCCACCAACGGATCCGTCGGGAAGGTGAACTCCGCGTACGCCACCCACATCACGGTCCCGGCGTCGCCGCTGTGCCCGACGTCCATCCACTCCTTGTCGAGGAAGACCAGATCATCGCCGGCCTCGGGATCCGGGGGCGGCGTGTTCGCCATCGAGACGGCGCGACGTGTCGGCCAGCATGCGGGGACCGAGCCGCCGTCGCAGTCACGCAGCGTTTCGACGTCGGTGCGGTACACGCCGATGCCGTTGGGCAGTGCGAACGAATCCGGGCCGGGATCGTAGTTCAAGCTGGCTGCGTACAGCGTGCAGTCAGGACCGGCGACCATGATGGGGTCCCCGCCCGAGGGCACTTGGGTGCCCGCGATCTCCACGGGTGGAAGCAGCCCCTCCGCCTCCAGCGTCCGGCCGCCGTCGGTTGACAGGTGCCAGCCAGTCAAGCTCTGCTGCGGATCCAGCAGACCGCGGTAGTCGTTCGTCCCGCCGATGACGACGTCCCGCCGGTCCATGCAGGCCGAGACCGACTCCTCGTTCTGTGGCAGCCCGAAGACGTCTCGGTTGAAGAGGTCCTTGATCTCACTCGCGACGCCGCCGGGATTGTTCAGCGCCCCGAGCTGCCCGCTGGCGCCTGCCTGGATCTCCTGTCGCAGACCAGCGAAGCGATCGTCGAGCGGCGCCGGCGCCTGCTCGGGGTGGTTCAACCAGTGGCGGAACGCCACCGACTGCGAGACGCGGCTGAGGAACTCATCGAGACCGGCCGTGCCCTCGGCTTGGCCACAGCGGGCAGCGCGATGAGCGCAAGCAGCAGAGCAGCGACTAGCCATCCACCGCGCGGACCGCGCCAGCGCGGAGGTCGAGCCTTCGAGAACGACGTTCGAGACGATACGGACATTGTATTCTCCTCCCGCCCCAAGAGTCGGAATGTTGACACCGCCAACGTCGGGCAACCTAGTGGAGAGCAGCACGCGCGTACAGACCACTTCCGTGCCCCGCTGATCACCGAACGTGACGAAAGCTCGGGTAGCGCCGTTGCCTGTCGAGGAACCGTTCTAGGCTGCGCACCGCCACGGACAGGACCGGCGAGAGGACACACGAGTGGATGAACGTCAGCGGGCGCGGGAGTGGCTGGAGCTGGACCCCGATCCGGACACCCGCGCCGAGCTGCAGGACTTGCTGGATGGCGACGACGACACGGCGTTGCGCGAGCGCTTCGACGGCCGGCTGGCGTTCGGCACGGCTGGGCTGCGCGGTGAGCTGGGAGCTGGTCCGACCCGCATGAACCGCGTCGTGGTCCGCCAGACGACCGCGGGGCTCGCCGCGCGGCTCGCCCAGGACGCCCCGCCGGGCGGAACCATCGTCGTCGTCGGTCGCGACGCCCGGCACAAGTCCGACGTCTTCGCCCGCGACGTGGTGGCCGTGCTGGCCGAGGCCGGGTTCGACGTCCGCTTCTTCGCAGAGCCGGTGCCGACGCCGTTGCTGGCGTACGCCGTGCGGCTGCTCGGCGCGGGCGCCGGGGTCCAGATCACCGCGAGCCACAACCCCGCGCCGGACAACGGCTCCAAGGTCTACTGGCGCGGCGGCGCGCAGATCGTGCCGCCGCTGGACGCCGAGATCGCCGCCGCCATCGCGGCCACGGCCACGCCCGTCGAGCTCAGCGACGACGCGGGCCGGGCGCTGCCAGAGGAGCTCTTCGACGCCTACGACGCGGCGGTGCTCCGGCTCGCGCTCCACCCCGAGCACCGCGACCTCAGCGTCGTCTACACCCCGTTGCACGGCGTGGCGGGCCCGCAGGCGATCGCGGTGCTGCGCCGTGCCGGCTTCGACCGCGTCGCGTGCGTCGAGGAGCAGTTCGCGCCCGACCCGGACTTCCCGACGGTCACCTTCCCCAACCCCGAGGAGCCCGGCGCGCTCGACCTGGCCATCGCCCTGGCTCAAGAGGGCGACGACGATCTCGTCATCGCCAACGATCCCGACGGCGACCGCGTGGCTGCGGCGGTGCCCGATCGCGGCGCGTGGCGGGTCCTCACCGGCGACGAGCTCGGCTGCCTGCTGGCCGACTACCTGCTCACCGAGCTCCCCGGCGGGCCGGAGCGCATGGTCGCCACGACCGTCGTCTCCTCCCAGCAACTGGCGCGCATCGCCGCGCACCACGGTGTGGCGTTCACGGTAACGCTGACCGGCTTGAAGTGGCTGGCGCAGGCGGCCGCGCAGGCCGAGGCCGAGGGGCGGCGCATGGTGCTGGCCTACGAGGAGGCTCTCGGGATCATGATCGGCGACGCGGTGCGGGACAAGGACGGCCTCTCCGCCGCGCTGCTCATCGCCGACTGCGCGGCCACCTGGCGCGCGCGCGGTCAGAGCCTGCCGGACCGCCTGGACGCGCTCGCCCGGCGCCACGGCGTTCATCTGACAGGCCAGCGCTCGATCCGCTACGACCCTCAGGAAGGGCTGGCCGACCGGGTGCTGCGACAGCTCCGAGAGGACACGCCCGACCAGGTCGCGGGCGTCGCGGTCAGCGCCGTCGCCGATTACGAGGCCGGGACACGCGCGCTGAGCGGAGGGGAGACCGAGCCGTTGGCGGTGCCCGCGACCCCGCTGGTGGCCCTGGAGCTCACGGACGGCAGCCGGTTGCAGGTGCGTCCCAGCGGCACCGAGCCGAAGCTGAAGTGCTACTTCGAGGTGGTCGAGCCGGTCGACGGGAACGGGGACGTCACCGCCGCCCGCGAGCGCGCGCGAGAGCGGCTCGAGACCCAGATCGCCGCGTTCCTCGACCTGCTCGGTCTGGCGGACTGAGCGGGGAGCTCGGGGTCAGCCGTGGACAACCTCGCGGATGCGCTGCGAGATGTCCACCGGGTCGTCGGCCTGCCAGACGTTGCGCCCGTAGACCACGCCTGCCGCCCCCGCGCCGATCGCGTCGCGGGTGTCCTCCAGCAACGCCTCCTCGGTCTCGGCCTGCGGGCCGCCCAGCACAAGCACGGGCACCGGGCAGCCGTCGACGATCGGCCGCATCGTCTCCGGCTCGCCGGTGTACTCCGTCTTGATTACGTCGGCGCCGAGCTCGGCGGCCATCCGGCAGCCGAAGGTGAGCAGCTCGGGATCCGGCTCGTCGCCGGCGCGGGAGCCCCAGTCGACGGCCTCCACGACCAGCGGCAGGCCGAGCGCGTGCGCCTCCTCGCGCACCCCCGCGAGCGCCGCCACGTTGCCGGCGAACATCTCGCCCTGGGCGGGGCCGAGGATGAGGTAGGTGACGACGGCCCCTGCGCCCAGCGCCGCGGCCTCGCGCGGCGAGCAGACGATCCGGTGCTGCTCGCCCAGCGGCCGGGTCTGATCGGCGATGTGCACGAAGTCGAGCCGGCAGATCGGCACGGGGGCGCCCCGGTGCGCGAAGAGCTCCCAGTAACGGTCGAGCAGACCGGGCGCCACGAGCACCCCGTCCGGGCGGCAGTCTCTCACCACCGTGGTCATGGCGTCTTCGGCGTCCTCGCCACCCCGCACCACCCCGAACGCCAGGCCGTGGTCGATGGCCGCGATGAACGAGCGGCCGCTGTCGGCGTCGAACAACCGGCCGGCATTGAGCTTGGCGCCGCGCATGCTTCACCTTTCGTTGGTCAGGATAGGCAGACGTACCCCAAACCCGGATCGAGGTAGCCCATGCGCGCCGCCGTCTTCCACGGAACCGACGAGCTTGAGCTCGTCGACGACCGCGAGCAGCGCGAGCCTGGACCCGGTGAGTTGCTGCTGCGCATAGCCGCGGCGACCGTCTGCGGGACCGATCTGCGCATCCTGCGGGGAGAGAAGACCTCCCACGTGGAACCGCCGGTGGTGTTGGGTCACGAGCTCGCCGGCCACGTCGAACAGGTCGGGAAGGGCGTCGAGGGGTTCGAGGTCGGTGCGCTCGTCGGCGTCGCCCCGCTGGTCGCGTGCGGCTGGTGCGTGCACTGCCGGGCGGACCGGGAGAACGCCTGCCTGAACCTCGACATCATCGGCTACAACCTCGACGGCGGGCTGGCCGAGTACGTGACGGTCCCCGAGCGCGCGGTGCGGAGGGGCAACGTCGTCGCGGCCGACGACGCCCTCGACCCCGAGCAGCTCTGCCTCGCCGAGCCGCTCTCGTGCTGCCTGAACGGTCACGAACGCAGCCGCGTAGCGGTCGGCGACACCGTGCTCATCCTGGGCGCCGGTCCGATCGGGCTGCTGCACACCCAGCTCGCCCGCCGCTCCGGGGCCTCCAAGGTGATCGTGAGCGAGCCGCTGGCTGAGCGCCGCCGGTTCGCCTCGGAGCTCGGCGCCGACGTGGTGGTGGACCCCGAGTCCGACGATCTCGCCGAGGCCGTGGCGACCGAGACGGACGGCCTCGGCCCGCACGCCACGGTCATCGCCATCGGCATCCCGGCGCTGGTCAGCACCGCACTCGAGCTCACGCGCGTGGGCGGCACGGTGAACATCTTCGCCGGCCTGGCAGGAGATGGCGTGAGCGAGGTCGCGGCGAACCTCATCCACTACAACGAGCTCGTCGTCACGGGCGTTACGGGCTCCCGCCGGCGCGACTACGCGCTGGCCGTCCAGCTCATCGAGCGTGGCGAGATCGACGTGGCCACCCTGCTCACCGATCGCTTCCTGCTCTCCGAGGCCGAGGAGGCCATCGCCGCGGTCGAACGCAACGACGGCATCAAGACCGCGGTCGTGCCCTCCCTCGACGAGGAGCGGTAGGGCGCGGTCGGATCACTGGGCTGGCCAGCGTTGAGCGCCGTGAAGGACTCGTAGGATGATCTCAGCGGATGTCTCGATCCGATACACCACGATGTAGGGCGTCCCCACCACGACGAGTTCGCGGGTGCCGACGGCTCGGCCCCGACGTGCCATGGCTGGATGATCGGCGAGGCGGCTCACCGCCGCATGGATAGCGTCGCCCATGTCGATGGCTGCCCAGAGGTTGTGTTCAGCGATCCACTCGAGTTGAGCAGTGAGGTTGCGCTCGGCTGCGGGGAGCCACTCGATCCTCACGCCGTCCGGCCGGCGGCACGACGCTCCAATTGCGTCCGCTGCTGGCGACAGCTTGACATGACTTCATGGTGCGAGATGCGCTCAACACCGGCATCCTCGGCCTCCTCGACGGCCTGGGCGACCTCCCCGCGGAACCAGGCATCGTGCTGCTGTGATTCATGCCATTGCCGAACCGTGTCACGCATGAGGACGCGCAGCTGTTGCGCGGCCGTACGCTCCTGGGCAGCGGCGACCTTGGCGAACGACGCCTTGAGCTCGTCATCGACGCGAAAGGTGAACGTGCTGTCGGCCATGTGAGGCGGCCCTCCACAATGTGTTCGTTACGAATGACACAATAACACATGGAGATGTTCGCGCTGGCTCTTGAGCCTCACGGGCCAAACCTTGCATGCGCCTGTGGGCCACTGTGGCTCTCCCGACCATCGTGAGGAGACGACCATGCCGCCATCGCGGGGGCACGCGATGCATCTGTCAGCGCGACAGGCCGGCGAAGGCCGACAGGCAGCCGGTGCACGTCGCCTGCTGCTGACCCACTTCTGGCCAGGCAACGATCGCGAAGCGTCTCGAGCCGACGCAGCCGAGGTTTTTGGCGGCGAGATCGTCATCGCCGAGGAAGGCCTACGGGTGACCGTGCCCTGACCGACGAGTCGGTTCGCTCAAGCCGATGTCGTCGACACACACCACCGTCATGTATCCCATGATATGAGGGGACCCGTACCCGCGCCGTCTCAGCGCTGTGCCGTGGCCGCCAGCTCGTCGAGGCGGGCGAAGATGCGGTCCACGAGCGCGTCGTCGAAGAAGCCCGTGACGAAGAGCAGGTCCACGGAGCTGAAACGGTCGCGGAAGCGGTGGGCGTTGGCGAATGCCCAGCGCGCCTCGGCGCGCGGAATCGGCACGGTCAGGTCTTCGAACCGCAGCGGGATGCCGGCGTCGGCGAGCACGCCGGCCACCTCGGCCGCCGGAGCGGTGAGCTCGCGCAGCCGTGCGCGCTCCTCCTCCCACTCGGCCAAGAAGCGCTCGAAGCGCGGACGTGCCGCCCGCCAGGCCTCCAGCTTCTCGGCGTACGCCTCCCAGCAGCGCTCCGAGACCTCGCCGCTGGGATCGAGCGCGTCGAAGGTCGCGCGCAGCCGCTCGCGTGCCGTGTCAACGTCTGGAGAGCTCGCCTGGACGTCCACGCTCCCCGGGTCGAACTCCTGCAGCAGCGCGTCGAAGGCGAGCGCGCACGGCAGCGTGGCGAGACCGACCTGGAGGCCGTGCAGGCCGACGTCGCGGTCGCCGTACTCAGCCTGCAGATCGAGCAGGTGCCCGGTCACGTGCTCGTAGCCCGAGAGCGGCGCGGACGCCTGGATGAGCCCCACGCTGAAGCCGGCCAGCAGGATGAGCTTGGCGAGCACGCCGAGCGCCTCAGGCTCGGCCCGTCCCATGGCCGCGGCGTTCGGCGGCAGGAGCCGGCGGATGTCCTCGCCGAGGCGCCAGCAGGCCTCCTCCCACTGGTCGTCGGAGAACTGGCAGTGCAGGTACCAGTCGCCGTACGAGACGAACATGGCGCACAGATCGCCGATGCCGGAGAGCGTGAGCTCGCGCGGGGCCGCCACGAGCGTGGGCAGATCCATCACGATGGCGTCCGGCTGACGCGACGGCCGCGTGCGCTTCACTCCCCCGCCGGTGACGGGGGCCAGCGGCGCCGAGTAGGCCACCACGCTGAGCGCCGTGGCGAAGAAGACCAGCGGCGTCGGCTCAGTCGTCTCGCCATCCTCCCGCGACTGCTCGTCGTGCCGATAGACAGCGTGCTTGCCGACGTCGGTGACGACGCCTGAGCCGAGCGTGAGCACGACGCTCTCCGGCGTGATCTGTGCGCGCACCCTGTCGATCTGCTCCTCGGTCGAGTGCACGTCGCCGCCCTGCTCGCCGCGCAACTCGACCACCGAGAGCTCAAAGCCCTCACGCTCCAGGATCTCGTGGACGAGCGGCTTCAGCGATGCTCCGTTCCGCTGCATCACGGTGGCGTCCTGCACGAGCACGACGTGTCGGCGCCCGCGCCCCACGGCGACGAGGACCTCTCCCATGCGCTCCAGCGCGTCCCGGGCGAGCACGACCTGCTGGACCTCGATGGGCGGAAGCTCCTCGGACCACGACCGCAGCGTCGCGTTGAGCGCCTCGAGGTCGGTCGGGTCGTGGCGGAACGTCAACCGCGGCGGCCGGCCAGGCGCAACGCTTCCAACGCCTGCAGCGGCTCGGTCAACGCTGGATACAGCGGTCGGTACACCTGGTTGAAGAGCTCATCGTAGCGTTGCTGGCTCTCCGTCTGCGGTTCGAACTCGTCGCTCGTGGCCGTCATCGCCTCGGCCGCGGTGGCGACGTCGTCGTACCAGCCGATGCCGGCGGCGGCGAGGATCCCGGCGCCCAGGTTCGTGGCCTCGACGGTGCTGGCCCGCACGATGGGCGCACCGAGCACGTCGGCGGCGATCTGACACCAGCTATCGCTGTTCGAGCCGCCGCCCAGGATGATGTGGCGCTCGATCGGCTCGCCGCTCGTCTCGACGATGCCGTCCATGGCGAGGCGATGCTCGAAGAGGATGCCCTCCTCGATGGCGCGCAGAAAGTGCGCGGGCGTGTGGGAGGACCGCCATCCCACGGTGATCCCACTGGCCTCGGGATCCCAGTACGGGTTCATGACCGTGTTCCAGTAGGGCACGACGACGAGACCGTCGGCGCCGGGCGGCAGGTCGGCCATCTCGCGCTCGTAGCGCTCGAACGCGTCATCGCCGCTGTGCTGGGAGAAAGCGTCCATGAACCAGGCGACCGTCGCCACCCCGCCGCGCAGCACCGACTCGAGGACGTAGGTGCCCGGGATGCCGCCGTAGATGGTGCGGCACGACGACGTGACGACGTACTCGTTCGAGATCGGCCCTCCGGTGACGGCGGTGCCCAGGTTGAAGTAGGAGAGGCCGGGGCGGTGCACGCCCGCCCCCAGACAGGCGGCCTGGCCATCGCCGATGCCCGCGACGACCGGCACGCCCTCACCCAGACCGAGCTCGCTCGCCACGTCGCCGCGCACCTCACCCAGCACGTCACCGGGCGGGCGCGTCTCGACGAGCTGGTCGCGTCGCAGCCCCACGCCCTCGACGAGCTCGTCGTCCCAGTGACCCTCTTGCATGTCGAAGATCCCCATCGAGTCGGCGGACCCGGCGCTCGTGATCCACTCACCGGTGAGCCGTTGCACGAGATAGGCGTGCACCTCGACGACACGCTCGGCGCGCTCCAGCGCCTCCGGCTCGTGCTCGCGCAGCCAGAGCAGCTTCGGCAGCGACTGGGTCATGGACAATGGCCGGCCCGTGACCTGATGGATGTGATCGCCGCCAAACCGATCCGCCAGCGTGTCGAGCTGCTCACGGCTGCGCTCGTCGTTCCACAGGATGCCGTTGCGCAGCGGCTCGTTCTCGCCGTCGAGGGGCACGAAGCTCTCACGCTGATGCGTGATGCCGATGGCCTTCACCTGATCGGCGTCGAGCTCCTCCATGAGCTCGGTCACCGCCGTGCGCAGGCTCTGCCACCAGTCGGGCGCGCGCTGCTCGTGCCAGCCCGGCTGCGGCGCCAGCTCCTCGAACGACGCGCGGCCCTCGCCGACGGCGTTCCCGTCACGGTCCCACGCGACCGCCTTGCAGGCGGTCGTGGAGCAGTCGATGCCGAGCACGACGTCAGCCATCGTTGCCCTCCCGGTACTGACGAGCGCTCATCGTCAGGCCAGCGCCAGCGGAATGAGGCCGAACAACGACATCACCGCGATCGCACCCGCCGGAGGGTCAACGTGAGTGTCGCCGTGGACGTAGAAGACCCGCGAGAAGACCTCACCGACCAGCGCGCCCGCGATGCCCGCCAATGTCCCGAGCAGCAGGTTGTTGGTCGCGACGGCGACGTACGCGGCGGAGATCGTCATGTGGTGGGTGACGGGGAAGTCGAGACCGAGCGCCAGGAAGACCAGCGTGGCGGCGGAGATGCCGAAGCCCGCCACGGTCGCCGCACCGCCGAGATCCGGGTTGAACTGGAGGATGGTGATGGCGATGTAGGAGGAGAACAGCCCGGTGCCGAGGCCGATCACACCGGACTGCAGCCAGCCCTGCTGGAACTCGACCCAGGCGCTGTTCTCCCCGGGTGTGAACAGCCCGTGGCTGCTGTTCTCCGGCACCTTTCCGAACGGTCCGGTCTTGCCGAAGATGAGGCGAGCGATCAGGTCGGAGATGAACACGATGAAGGCGATCACGTCGAGATAGCTTCCGACCAACGGCGTGAGCAGCACCTGCAGAAGGTAGCCGCCCACTCCGAACACACCTCCGACGAGCAGCACATCCGCCGTCGCCAGACCGGCCAGCGGGGTGACGATGTCGGCGCCGTCCTCCAGCTCGTTGCGCCAGTAGGCGTACGCGGCGGCGGCGGCGCCTCCGGCGAAGGAGATATGGGGTCCGAAGACGGGCCCGAACGCGACGTTGCCCAGGAAGTCGTACTCGACGCCGGCGAGCGCGAGCGCGACACCGATGAGCACGGTGAGGCCGGTGAAGACGAAGGCGGGCAGACCGCCCATCGCGGCGCCGAACAAACCGCCGCCGAATGCTGCTCCAAGGGTGAGCCAGCTGAAATCCATGTGCCGTTCCTCCGCTGCCGGTTCGTGGAGACGATCGCGGCGCACCGCTGCCGGATCCTCTGTCCCAGCGAACTCCGGGACGAGCCGACGCTACGTCGGTTCGCCGGCGGGTGTCAAGGATGCTCGGCGCCATTGCGCTACGGTGCCTCGTCCTGAGCGCAGCGAGAAGGGAGTCCTGCATGCGCCTGCAGCGCGAGCGCGAGCTGGTCGTGGAATACAGCCAACGCATGGTCGCCGAGCAGCTCACGGTCGGGACCTCCGGCAACGTGAGCTGCCGTGCGGACGAGCTCATCGCCATCACGCCCGGCGGCGTGGACTACGCTGAGCTGGACGCTGGCGCCATCTGTGTGCTCAACCTCGACGGCGAACAGGTCGAGGGCGACCTGGAACCTTCCTCCGAAGTGCCGATGCACACGGCGGTGTACAAGGCGAGAGAGACGGCAGCGGTGGTCCATACCCACCCTCTTTACACCACCACGGTGAGCGTGCTCCGCGACGAGCTGCCGGCCGTGCACTACATGCTGGCGCTGCTTGGCGGGGCCGTCCGGGTGACGCCGTACGAGACCTACGGAACCCAAGCGCTGGCCGAGAGCTCCGTGCGCGGTCTGGAGGGACGCACCGGCGTCATCCTCGGCAACCACGGGGCTACCACGATCGAGGGCTCGCTGCACGAGGCGTTCATGCGCTCGCTCTATCTGGAGTGGGCGGCCAGGCTTTGGTGTGAAGCCGCGGCGCTCGGCCAGCCGCGCGTGCTCGATGGGCAGGAGATCGCCAAGGTCGCCGAGAAGCTGCGCTCGTACGGCCAGAGCCGCGACTGAGCGCCGAAGATCGCGCGCTCAAGCCGTGACGAGCAGCGCCGAGCGAGCCTCCTCGTACGCCAGCACGAGGACGTCCATCCTGTCATGCAGATCGGTCGCTTCCCCGACATGGCAGGCGTCCTCGAACTGCTGCAAGCGGTGGGCGAGCAGCGTCGCGCCGATCGTCGCCGCAGCGCCGCGCAGCTTGTGCGCCAGGCGAGCGGCCTGATGTCCACCAGCTCCTGCACGGTGGCGCGATCCAGCACCGCCGGCTCCATCGGTCCGCCGTCATCGCCGGTTGGAGGCGCCGCGGGAGCGGGGGGCGCCGAGGCCTCGTGCGCTGGTGAGGCCCGCAGCGCCCGGTGGATGGCCGTCGTGAGCGCGCGTCGAGGCTCACCGGCTTGGACACGTAGTCGTCCATGCCGGCCGCGATGCAGCGTTCTCTGTCACCCTTCATCGCCGAGGCGGTCATGGCCACGATCGGAACGAGCGCCCGCTCATCGCCGAGCGCCCTGATGCGGGTGGTCGCCTCGAAACCGTCCATGACCGGCATCTGACAGTCCATAAGCACCAAGTCGTAGACGCCGCTGCTCACCATGTCGACGGCGTCCGCCCCGTTGAACGCGAGGTCGGCAGCCCCTTGTCGAACGCCGCGGAGGCATGCATCTGCACGGTCTCGGCCAGCCAGGCCGTGACGTCGAACGCGATCTCTTCCAGGCTCATGCGGCCGGCCTCGACCTTCGACAGGTCCAGGACGTCGTTCAGCAAGCTGAGCAGCTGCTGGCCCGCCGTGCGCAGCGTGAGGACCTGCTCGCGCTGGTCAGCGTTCAGCGGCGAGTCCAGCAGCAGGCTGGCAAACCCGATCACGCCGTTCAGCGGCGTTCGGATCTCATGACTTATGTTGGCCAGGAACTCCGACTTCAGACGCGACGCCTCGATCGCACGGTCGCGCGCGTAGCCGAGCTGCCGCTCCAGCTCGACGTCGAGCCCGACGTCGTTCACCTACATCACGATCCGATCGATCTCATCGTCCTCGTCGAGGATGGGGACACTGCGCTGCTCCACCCAGCGGATCGGCCCATCTGCCCGCCGCAAACGGAGACGCAGCCGCGAGGCCTCCCCCGTGTCGAGCATGTGCTGCCACGCTCGCCGCACCGCCTCCCTGTCCTCCTCGACGATCCGGCGCAGGCCAAGATTCGCGACGGGCTCGTCGTTGGGCAAACCGAGGATCGAACGGAGCATCGAGTTCGCCCACGTCACGCTCCCGTCCGGCTGCATGTCACAGATGCCGACCGAGACGTTCTCGGCCAGTTGGGGAAGCGACCGCTCGCTCTGCTGCAGGTCGAGGGTCGCCCTCCGGGCGTACGCCTCGGCACGGTTCCTGGAGCGCACCAACACGAGCATCAGCGCGACGAGCAAGACCGTGATGGCGATACCGACGGCGAACACCGCCCCAGGACCGCGCAAGATGCCGCCTGACATGGGTGCTGCGACCCTTACCTCAATGGTCCACGATTGCTGCAACGCGTGGATCTGGACGATCCGTTCGAGAGCGTGCCCTCGTATCGAAGGCCCCTGCTTGGCGACAACGCTGCCGTCCTCGGCCAGGATGACCAGCTGCAGCTGGCCGAAGTCCTCACTCACGATGTCGAGGAATCGCGATGCCGGGACCCCCGTCGCGACCCATCCAATGAGCGCGTCGCGCCGGGCTCGGATGGTCGCCGGCACCTTCTTCGGTCCCATAGACCGGCACATAGATCGCGAAGACAGCATCGAGCTCCTCGTCCTGGGTCGACCGCAGCGGTCCAAGCCAAGCCGCCCCGGCAGCCCTTCCGGTATCCCTGGCTCGCTCGAGCAGACGCCGCCGTGAACGCACCCGCCGCAGATCCACGCCGATGAGCTCGTCGGAGTCCACCCGGTAGTCGAGGATATAGCGGATGCCTCCATCCTCGTACGGCTCGCCGTACACATCGCGAGACTCTTGCCGACGCGCGCGAACCCACGACGAGGATGGCTGTCTCGGTCTGACCAACCTGACGAATCCAAGTGCCTCGAGACCGTTGTACCTCGCAAGCTTGCCGTCACGCTGGGGACCATCACCCAGCGCGCGTCGGGCGAAGGAACCGAAGTTGAGGGCTCATCACCGGAACAACACAATCCTGGGAGGCAACATGGTACGCGTCCTGGCCATCGACGACGACAACATCGTCCGCGGCGTCATCGAAGCGCGCTTGCGAGCGGCGGGCCATCGCGTGCTCGGCATCGGCTCAGCCGAGGAGGTCGGTGCGGTGCTCGACCGAGGTATCCCTGAGATCGCCGTCGTCGACGTCAGCCTGCCAGGACAGAGCGGCCTTGATCTGGTCCGTGAGTGGCGGGCTCACGAGAGCCTGCGCGACATGCCCGTGATCTTCCCCAGTGGTCGCGTCGATGACGCCGACATCGCGGCCGGGCGTGAGCTCGGCGCGGTCTACCTGACAAAGCCCTTCGTCGCATCAGCGCTGCTGAACACGATCGAGCGGCAGGTGGCCGTCGTCGACTCCTGGTAATCGCCGAGGTCGGGCGCTCAGTCAGCGCTGCTTTCGGGGGGGCGCTGGAGGATCTCGCGGTCAGCGCTGCGCACTCCGGTCTGGCCGCGAGCGCACGAGCAGCAGCAGCCCGAGACCCCATGCCAGGAAAGCGAGCAGAGCGAGCACACCGGCGTTCAGCCCCGTGAACGCAAGGAGCGCAGCCGGCGCCTCGCGCAACGGCTGCACATCGAGGAACAGCAACCCGGTGCCCCCGAACGCGAGCCGCACCGCCGCCGCGAACGGGCCTCCGTCGCCATCGACCTCCACGGTCGCTGGCACCGCGCTCGTCTGACCGGCCGTCTGCCGACCCGCGTCCCCAGGTCCTCGAGGCCTCAGATCCACATCCAGCGTGCGGTCAGGACGCTTCGTGATGCCGACGTCGGCCTTGAAGGGCTTGCGTCCTTCGATGCGCACGGTCGCTCGCAGGGGCGGGCTCTGACCGTCCTGCGCGCTGGCGAGGCGCGATGTCGTGCGGTCTGGGTGTGCGCGGGAAGGCTGACCCGCCCGTTGCTGAGTCGCAGAAGTCCGGGGCGGCTGAGCGCCGCCTCGCGAATTGCTGCGGGCTGGCGTACGCTCGCGCTGTGGAGCGGACACCTGGCGAACCGCCGTCTGTCCCTTGTCGGTGCCGGGCTCGTCGGGGCTCCGTCGCGTCGCTTCTGGCTGCTGCTCGCGGGAGTCTCGATCCGCTTTAGGTTCGTCGCTCGGCTCATCCTGGTCTGAACTACTCGGCGGCTCGGTCTTCTCTGAGCTCTTCTCGGACTTCTCGGCCTTGCGCTCCGCCTTTTCGCGTGCCTTCTCGGCCTTCTTCTCGCGGGCCTTCTCGGCTTCCTTCTCCGCCTTCTCGCGGGCCTTCTCGGCCTCCTCCGCCTTCGCCCGGTCCTTCTCGGCCTCCCGCTCCGCCTTCTCGCGCGCCTTCTCGGCCTCCTTCTCCGCCTTCTCGCGCGCCTTCTCGGCCTCCTTCTCCGCCTTCTCCCGCGCCTTCTCGGCCTCCTTCTCCGCCTTCTCCCGCGCCTTCTCCGCCTTCTCGCGCGCCTTCTCGGCCTCCTTCTCCGCCTTCTCCCGGGCCTTCTCAGCCTTCTCCTGCTTCTCGGCACCATGCTCGCCGGCGGCCGTTACGGAGTCTCCGGAAGGGGGAGAGATGGCAGGCTCAGCCGAGACAGCCCCCGCGCTCACCATG
>JBBSMR010000033.1:0-37202 GCA_038233095.1 Euzebyales bacterium | reverse complement strand
TGGTCCTGCGCTCCCTCACGGGCATGCCCGGGTGTGCGGTGCCACACCGCGGCGAGCAGGTCCGCCCCGCTCCGCAGCCGGCCGGGAACAGCGGCCACATCCACCTCGTCGACCAGGTCTGCATCGACATCCCCGCCACGCGCTTCGACGAGGAGTGCGCGTTCTGGTCTCGCGTCACCGGGTGGGGGCTGCGCGACTCGTCGGCGCGGCTTGAGTTTCGCTACCTCGTCCGTCCCGAGGGGCTCCCCCTGCGTCTGCTGCTGCAGCGTTGCGACGAGCGCCAGCTGACGGGGGCGCACCTCGACCTGCCAGCAGCGATGTTCCCGCGGTGGCCGCCCATCACGAGCGGCTCGGAGCACAGATCACCGCGGTGTTCGAGCACTGGACGCTCATGGCAGACCCCTCCGCCACCGCCTACTGCGTCACCGCTCGCGACCCTCATACCGGGCGCCTGGGACCATCATCTGCCGCGATCTCATCCGCGGCTGAGTGATGCGCGCCGGCCGCGACGCATGGGCAGAACCTCTAGGCTTGTGAGGCCAGCACCACCATCGCCCGTGAGGAGCCAAAGCCGATGCCGCAGGGCACCGTGAAGCACTTCGACGTTGAGACGCATACCGGAACGGTGCTGTTGGATTCGCAGGAGGAGCTGCCGATCGACGCTGAGACCTTCGCCCGATCGGGCCTGCTGGAGCTGCGACTCGGCCAGCGGGTGCGGTTCGAGCTCGAGGAGGACGCCGAGGAGCGCCGAGTCCGGCAGCTGCGTCTGGTCAGCCTCTAACAGGCTTGCCTGCGCGGCCGCGCCCCGCGCTACAGCGCATCGTCGAGCTCGCGTGCGAAGCGCTCGCTCTCGAGCACGGCAGCCGTCAGATCATCCAGACCGCGATCTGTGATGCGGGCGAGGCGCCACTGAAGGCGGCGGCGGCGCCCTTCGGGGAGCTGTGAACGAGAGATCCGGCCGTAGCAATCCTTGAGCACGGCATCGAGCCGCAGGAAAGCGTGTGCGTCGACCTGGCCCGCTAGCTGCGCGGTGGTCTCGGCACTCATTACACCCCCTTGATAGCAATGTACGCAGCGTAGTTTCGGCGCGTTCTCCTGGTGACTGAAGCTACATTCCTGGTATGACGACTCCTTCTGCTCGCCGTCGCCACGACCTTCCCTGGCCGGCGAAAGCTGTGGCCTGGTTGGCGGGCGCCTTCGCCCTCGGCGCCGCCTTGTTGGCCGTCGGCCATGCGGGCGTCTCGCTGCCGCTCGTCTCAGCCCTGGGCCCTGGCGGGGACCGACCCGTCCCGGTGGCGGCTGGGCTCTTCACCGTCGGCGCCGTGCTGTTCGTCGTCGTGGCGGCGGCGACCGCGGGACTGCGTCCGTGGGCGTGGCCGCTCGGGCTGCTTGTCTTCGGGCTCACGCTCGTCGGAGCGGCCTTCCCCTACCGTGGTGTTGGCAGCGCGATCGGCATCGTGGGCGCGCTGCTGGCGATCGTCGTGCTCTCGTCCCGCCCAGGCCGCGAGGCGCTCATCGAGACCAGCGAACCGCCTGAGTCGCCGCATGTGACGTGAAGACGACCCTTTTGCGTCGTGGCGCCGCCACCCTCACCGTGAGATGCTGAAGGACGCTCGCGCGAGAGGAGGACGCCGTGGCTCACCGCAGCGGCCGCACGCGGCCCGTTGCTCCGGAGTCGCCGCACGCCGATCACGATTGGGATCGGCCCGAACGCACTGACCGCCGAGCGGGCCTGCTGGGCTCAGCCGTCTTGTTCATCGTCGTGCTGAGCGCCGTGTTGCTGCTCGACCAGCAGGTGACCCCCTCAGCAGACGATCTTCAGGTGCAGGCCCCCGCTCAGCCTCGTGAGGAGGCAGAGCCGCGCGCCGGCTCGATCAGGGTTCGCAGCGAGTTGACGGTGCAGCGCGGTCTTCCCTATCAGGTGCCATTCGCCCTGGACGTGTGGTCTCCCGCCGGTAGCGGTCCCTTTCCGGTCGCGGTGCTCCTGCACGGTCGCAGCAGGGACCGCGCCGGCTACAACGGTCTCGTACGCCGTCTCACCAGCACGGGAACGGTCGTCTACAACGTCACCTGGCATGACGAGGCACCGCAGCTCGCCTCCGACTATCACGCCGCGGTGGGCACGATTGCCTGCGCGGTCCGGTTCGCCCGCGCGACGGCGGACCAGTTCGGGGGCCGAGACGACGCGGTGACGCTGATCGGTCATGACCTCGGAGCATCCGTCGGTGCGGCCGTCGCCATCGCCGGTGAACGGTTCCTCGGTCCGTGCCCGATCGGACGAGGATCCGCACGGCCGGACAGCTTCATCGGGATCGCGGGGTTCTACGAGTACACCCTACCGGGGCCAGAGGCGGCACTGCTGGCGGTGGGCCTGCTGGACTCGACCCGAGGGGACGCCCGCGGCCCCATCCCGATGATCCTGGTGCACGGTGCCGACGACTCGGTCGTCCCACGGCAGTCCGCCCGCCGCTTCAAGCGAACGCTGCAACAGCATGGATATCCCGCAGAACTCATCCTGGCGCCCCGAACCCGCCATGAGAACGTCATCTTTTCCCGTGCCGGGCTCGCGGCGATCCTGCGCGCGCTCTCGTCGGTGCAGGACAGACCGGCGCTCAAGGCCGGCTCGTGACGGCCGACGAAGGGGAAGCAGGCAGCGTCACCACGGCGCGGCAACCGAGACAAGACAACCCGGCCCGTTTCGCCGTACACTGCTCTTGCGTGGGTGGACGGGGCTCCCACCGATTCGATGCACGGGAGAGAGACGTGAGGCGTAGTCGTTGGACGACCACGGCGGTCGTAACTGCGCTTCTTCTCATGCCGGCAGGCTCGGCCTTGAGCGCCCCCCGCGGACCGGCCGCCACGCCCACGCAAGCTCCGCCTCCCGCCAGCGTCACGAAAGTCGACCCGCAGAACCTCCCCCCCGTTCAGGCGAACGGCGCCGGTGAGCGGGTCGCCCGTCTCGACCTGCTGACGGGCACGGCGCTGGCGTTGGCGACGGGGGCGCGCGAGCCCGTGCGACGCTGGGCGCTGCCCGAACGCCGCGCCGCCGCCAACGGACGTTGGTCGGCGCCCCGGCCGGGTGAAGCGCCCACCACACCCCAGGCGGCAGGCGCGGAGCAGCAGGTCGCGGCGGCCTCCGATGCCCGTCCACTACTCGCCGACCCACTCCCCACGGGCCTGCCGCGCTCGTTCTTCGGCTGGCGCGTCCATCCCATCTTCGGTGACCGCAGGATGCACACGGGGTTGGACCTCGCGGCTCCCACCGGCACGCCGGTTCAGGCCATGGCGGCCGGCACGATCAGCGCCGCCGCTGCGATGGGCGGCTACGGCAACGCCGTCGAGATCGATCACGGCTCTGAGGTGACGACGCTGTACGCCCACCTCTCCCGCATCACCGCGCAGCCGGGACAGGCCGTCGTGCCTGGCGACGTCGTCGGCCTGGTCGGCGAGACCGGCAACGCGACCGGCCCTCACCTGCACCTGGAGCTGCGCGTCAACGGTCAGGCGATCGACCCGCGGCCGGTCTTGGGGCGCTGACGCGAGCCTGAGACCACTGACCACCCGGCTCTGGCGAGGCGCCGCCTCCTACTAGGCGACGGTGGCGACCGGTTCGCGCGTGCTGCTGGTCGGCTCGAATCCGAGCACCGCGTCCGCCGAGAGCCGGCCGGGTCCAAGGAGCAGCAAGGCGACGAACCCGGCGATGAGCGCGAGGTCGAGCTCCGCGCCCGGGAGCATGGACCCGCCGGGAGCGATCAGCCCGAGGTCCGTCTTCACGCCGATCGTCGCGACCGCCAGCAGCACGATGTCCGCGATGGCCACGAGTCTCGTGAGCAGCCCGAGGATCAGCATCACCCCGCCGACCAGCTCCACGAGGGTGACAACCCAGCCCAGGAACACGGGCGCGGGCAGGCCCAACATCCCGCCGAGCATGCCGTTGCCGAAGTTCGCCGGCCCGCCGACGAGCTTCTGGTAGCCATGGTATCCCATCACGACCCCGAGCACGAGCCGCAGCACGAGCGGCACGGCGGGCGCGAGGGCGTTGAGCTTGGCGGCGACGGAGCGCATGGAGACCTCTCTGAGTAGGGGGCTGTCGAGTGTCTACACGAACCGGTTCGTTCGCCCGCATTCATCGGATTGGTCGGGCCTGCAGCGCTAGTTGATGGATGCCCCAGCGCTGCTACTGTCGTGAGTGCCCGTTAGGGTAGTCTCACAGTGCGCGGCAGGGCACGACCCAGTCGCGAGACAGAGCAGGCAACTCCTCAAGGTATGGCCGCGTCGTCTAGGGGCCTAGGACGCCGCCCTCTCAAGGCGGTAACGGCGGTTCGAATCCGCTCGCGGCTACGAAATCATACGAAATAGCTCTCTCTGCCCAACGCAGCTTGTCTTCCACACGCTGACCGGCCGGCTGACTCGTCGACCACAGTTCGAGGTTGTCTGGCCGGTTGTCACGTCGGTCCCCGTTGAGGTGATGGACACTCTCATCCTCGAGCAGAGCGCGTCCAAGGACCCGGCTCATGACGAACCGATGCTCGAGCACATAGCCGGACGTGTTCGCGTTCGGGTGATCCGGCGCGTACACGCGCGGTATCCGTTGGCGAGATCGATGGTCTGCTTGCGCACTCTCTCCGGCAGGTCAGGCACGCCGAGACGGCGTATCCGCTGATAGTGCTTGTGGCACCAGTCGCGGCTCGTCGGTGCTGACGGGCAACCGCCGTAGCTGCATTCGCGCGGTTCTCCGAGTGGCCGCCCGTCAATCCCCCCGACGGGAAGATCTTCCCGAATGTCACCCCACCGAACGAGCCGACGGTAGTGTGCACCGCACCGGTCGCGGCGTGCCGCCGGTGGGATCGTGAGGTCGGTTCGTCGCCATAGCGGTTCCAGCACTGTAGTGCGCGGTGCACAACCCGCGCGTGGTTGCGACGCGGTCGCACGGCTCGACCGCACACGGCTTCTTGCCCACGCCATCTCCTCTCCAGTCCGACACGCTGCGGGGAGAGTACGCAAGGGGTTATGACAAGGCCCCGGCTTCCAATAACAAGACGGCAAAGGCGGTGAACTATGCTCGGGGGGAAGGACTCGAACCCTCAATAACTGGACCAGAACCAGCCGTGTTACCGATTACACCACCCCCGAAGGGCGTTCACGACGATAGCAGCGGCCCAGCAGCCCTTCAAACGTCGAACCGCGGACCTCAGACCGGGCGTTGACGCCTGTCACGTACAGTGCGTGACCGGCGAGCCACGCACGAGGGCATCCGACCGCCCGCGCCGACGTGGCTGTGCTCCCTAGTGACCGATGTCGCGTTCGCCGGCTTCGACGAACCCGCCCTCGTAGGCGAAGACCACCATCTGCGCGCGATCGCGCAAGCCGAGCTTCGTGAGGATGCTCAAGACGTGCGACTTCACGGTCGCGGCGCCGATGAAGAGGGCCGGAACCATTCGCGGCGCTGGCCGACGCCCTCCAGCCGGCGCGCGCAGCCGGCGTCACCGCCGAGCTGGGCGGCGACGCGGTGTTCCTCAACGCCGAGGCGGAGCCGTCCGGCGCGGAGGCGGTGGGCCTGGTGGCCGCGCTCGTCGTGCTGGTCGTCGCGTTCGGCACGGTCGTGGCCGCCCTCGTGGCCATCGGGTTGGCGACGGTCGCCGTCGCCGTCGGTCTGGGCGGCATCACGCTGCTCGCCAACGCGACGGACATGTCGACCGGTGCGCCGGAGGTCGCGGCCATGATCGGGCTCGGCGTCGGCATCGACTATGCCCTGTTCACCGTGGCCCGTTACCGCGACAACCGATTGAGCGGCCAGGACAACGCGGCCGCCCTGCACCGCGCCATGGGCTCGTCCGGAGCGGCGGTCGTGCTCGCCGGCGGCACCGTCGTCGTCGCGATGGCCGCGCTGACGCTGACCGGACTAGGCGTGCTGGCCTCGATCGGGCTGGCGACGGCGCTGGTCGTGCTGATCGCGGTGGCAGCCGGCAGTGGCTGGTGGCGCTTCGCCCATCGCGTGTCGGGACGGCCCTGGCCTTATCTGCTCGTCGCGACGGCCGTCCTGCTCGCCACTGGCCGCGCCGACGCTGAGCATGCGGACCGGCTTCCCGGACGCTGCCGACGAGCCGACGACGACGACGCACCGACGCGCTTACGACCTGTTGGCCGAGGGCTTCGGTCCGGGCGTCAACGGCCCGCTGCTCGTCGTCGTCGACCTGCGGACGCCGGGTCTGGACACCACGGCCCTGCCCGCGCTGAGCGAGCGACTGGCAGCAGATCCCGGTATCGCGCTGGTCGGCGAGCCGCAGGCCGCCCCTTCGGGCGACGCCGCCGTGCTTCCGGCCATGCCGACCACCGGTCCGGCGGACCCGGCCACGTCGTCCACGATCGAACGGCTCCGCAAGGTCGTCCCCACCGGCGTGTACGTGTCGGGTCTCACGGCGATGGTCGATGACCTCACCACGCAGCTCAACGACACCCTGCCCATCCTGATCGCCGCGATCCTGGCCGCGTCGTTCCTGCTGCTGACGGTGGTGTTCCGCTCGGTCGTCGTGCCGCTGAAGGCTGCTTTGATGAACCTGCTGTCCATCGGCGGCGCCTACGGCGTGCTGGTCGCCGTGTTCCAGTAAGGCTGGCTCGGTGACCTGTTCGGCCTCGAGGGGCCGGTGCCCATCGCCTCGCCGATCCCGGTCATCATGTTCGCCATCCTCTTCGGCCTGTCGATGGACTACGAGGTCTTCCTGCTCTCGCGGATTCGCGAGGAGCACGCCAGAACCGGCGACAACGCCGAGTCGGTGGCCCGCGGCCTGGCCGCGACGGGCCGCGTCATCACCTCCGCGGCGCTGATCATGGTCGCGGTCTTCCTCAGCTTCGTCGCAAACCCCTCACCGACGACGAAGATGTTCGGTCTCGGACTCGCCACCGCCATCGCGCTCGACGCCACGATCGTCCGGATGCTGGTGGTCCCGGCCAGCATGGCGCTGATGGGACGGGCCAACTGGTGGCTGCCTCGTTGGCTCGACCGGCTCCAGCCGCGGGTGACCTTCGAGAGCAGTGACCAGCCTCACGGCGGACCGGCGCTGGACGAGTACGAGGGACTCGTGCCGGTCGGCGCAGGCGGCTCGGCGGACGGTGCTCCCCCGGGATGAATCCGGGGTCGAGGTGACTCTGCGGAAGGCGGCACGCGGAATGGGAGATCGCGCGCTCCATCGGCGCCGACGAGGGAACGCCAGTCCCCATGAGATGCTGAAGCGTGAACGACTCTCAGCCTGGCTACGGCAAAGCTCGCGTATCCGCGAGTTCTTCCTGGTCGACATCGAGTTTTGTCCGGTCTGGGTCGCGCCCGGGGAGGTAAGAACTCGCGCCGGCGCGAGTTTCTCCATATGCCGGCTTACTCGGCGGTGGCCACGAGCGGGCGTGCGGCGCGAATCCGCGCGAGCACCAGCTCGCGGTCGAGCAGCGCGAGCGTCTCCGGCAGCGGCGGGCTGACGGCCGTGCCGGCGACCGCGACGCGGACGGGCTGGAAGGTCTTGCCACGGCCGAGTCCGAGCTGCTCGGCGACCCCGTCGAGCGCGGCCATGACCGTCTCAGGGGTCCACGCATCGAGCTCGGCCAAGGCGGGTTCCGCGGCGTCGAGCACCTCACCCGCGCGGCCCTTCAAGTGTTTTGCGACCGCCTTCTCGTCGTAGACGACCTCGTCCCGGAAGCAGAACGCGATCAAGGGAGGGGCCTCCGCCAGGGTCTGGACACGCTCCTGCACCAACGGCGCCAGCCCGTCCAGGAGCCGGCGCTGCTCAGGCGTCACCGATTCCGACAGCACGCCCTCGATCGCCAGGTGGGGGAGCAGCCGCTCGGCCAGCTCGCTCGGCTCCAGCTCACGGATCCGATCGCCGTTCAGCGAGCGCAGCTTCTCGACGTCGAAGAAGGCGGGGTTGCGCCCGACCCGGTCGAAGCGGAAGACCTCGACCAGTTCGGGCACCGAGAAGCGCTCCCGGTAACCGTCATAGCTCCAGCCGCAGATGGCGAGGAAGTTGACGAGCACCTCCGGGAAAAAGCCCTGCCGCTGGAACTCCTCCACGGCCACCGAGCCATGGCGCTTCGAGAGCTTGCGGCGGTCCTCGCCGACCAGCAGCGGCAGGTGCGCGTAGGAGGGACGCAGCACGCCGTCGGGCCGCGCGGGGAAGCCGGTCTCGGCCAGCGCCTTGTCGAGCAGCCCGTCGGCGAGCAGCAGATCGATCAGCAGGAGCTGGCGCGGAGTGGCCGAGAGCAGGTCCTCGCCTCTGGCGATCAGCTCGATCCCCATGGCGAGGTCGTCCACGGTGTTGGCCAGGAAGTAAGTGGGAGTGCCGTCCGCCCGCAGGACGACGAAGTCGCTGATGTCCTTCCAGGCGAACTCCACGCGCTCCCGGATCTGGTCGTCGAAGGCGACGACGCCCTCGTCGGGGGTGCGCAGGCGCAGGGTCGGCTCGCGCCCCTCCGCCCGGAAGGCGGCCCTCTGGGTCTCGTCGAGCGTGCGGTGCGCGCCGCTGTAACCGGGAGGGCGATTCGCCGCCTGAGCGGCCAGGCGGTCGGCCTCCAGCTCCTCGGGCGTCTCGAAGGCCTCGTAGGCGTGTCCGGCGGCCAACAGCTCACGGGCGACCGCCTGGTAGAGCGGGTAGCGCTCACTCTGCCGGTACGGGCCGTACGGCCCGCCGACCCCAACGCCCTCGTCCCAGTCGAGACCGAGGAACTGCAACGCCGCGATCATGCCGTGCATCGACGCCTCGGTGGCGCGCTCGGCGTCGGTGTCCTCGATGCGGAACACGAACGCGCCGCCGACGCGGCGCGCGTGCAGCCAGTTGTACAGGGCGGTGCGCGCGCCCCCGACGTGCAGCCATCCGCTCGGCGCAGGGCTGAAGCGCAGGCGCCGCCCAACGGTTTCGGTGGTCGTCATCAGCTCGATCTCGGGTCGACTCGGCGGACGGGAGAAGGGTAGCGCTGGGACCGGCTCTGGGGTCAATCCGCGGTGAGGGTGGGCTCGATCTCGCGCCAGAACGCGTCCGCCCAGACCTCGTGTCCGCGGTCGGAGGGATGGAACCAATCGGCGGCGTAGGAGCCGAACGCGCGCATGCGCGCAGCGGTGACCTGCTCGAGCGGAACCGGTCGCAGGGGCCGATTGGCCACGTACGCACGGACCAGCGCACTGGCGCGTCGCGCGCGCAGCAGACGCGGACCGCCGCCGAAGTCGGGCAGATCGGCGACGAACGCGCCTTCGGGGAGGGCGTCGAGCAGCTCGGCGAGCGCGCGGACGAAGGTCGGCTCACCGTAGTGGGCGACATCGTTGCCGCCGATGGCCAGCGTGACCAGATCAGCCTGCCGGCCCGCGAGCAGCGGCGCCTGCTCGCTCAGCACGTCAGTCACCCGCGCGCCTCCGCGACTCAGGTTCTCCACCGCCACCTCGACGCCGAGGCGCGCCGCCGCGCGCTCGGCGAGCAGGCCGACGTAACCGTGCTGCGGGGCGCTGGCGCCGATCCCCTGCGCCACCGAGTCACCGAGCGCGAGGTAGCGAAAGGCGCCCGGTTGCTCGGCGCGGTCCCGCCAGTAGGCAGCGTAGCTCGGGACCTGCCGCCGCAGCCGCAAGAGGCGCGGCGTCCAGGCGGTAAAGCCCACCGCTCCCGCGATCAGCGCGGGCCGAAGCACGGTGCTCAGCTCGGCTCGTCCGCGGCGACCGGATTCGCGAGTCGTCCGATCCCGCCGATCTCCACCTCGACCCGGTCGCCGGCACGCAGCGGTCCGACACCCGCCGGCGTGCCCGTGAGCAGGATGTCGCCGGGCAGGAGTGTCGTGAAGGCCGAGACGTAGGCCAGCAGCCCGCCGACGCCGAAGACGAGCTGGGTCGTCGAGCCGTCCTGCCGCAGCTCGTCGTTCACATGGCAGCGGACCGCCAGACCGTCCCCGGGGTCGAGGTCGGTCTCGATCCACGGCCCCAGTGGGCAGAACGTGTCGAAGCCCTTCGCCCGTGTCCACTGGCCGTCGCGTCGTTGCAGGTCGCGCGCCGTCACGTCGTTCGCGCAGGTGTAGCCGAGCACGAAGTCCATCGCCTCGGAGGCCGCGATCTTGCGCGCCAGGCGGCCCACCACGACGGCCAGCTCGGCCTCGTGGTGCACCTCCTCACTCAGCCCGGGAAGACGGATCTCATCCTCAGGGCCGATGACCGCCGTGGCGGGCTTGGAGAAGATGAGCGGCTCCGCGGGCAGGTCTCCGCCCATCTCAGCGGCGTGGTCGGCGTAGTTCTTCCCCACGCAGAGCACCTTCGACGGGATGATCGGGGCCAGCAGCCGCACCTGCTCAAGCGGCGCGACGAGATCCGTGAGCTCCACGCCGGCGAACGGATGACCGTCGAGCAGGATCACATGGTCGTCACGCAGCACCCCGAACGCCGGTCCGTCGGGCCTTGCGACTCGCACGATGCGCACGGTGACCTTTCGTGTTCCACGGCTTCCAAGGACTGCGAGAGGCTAGCAGTCAGCGCCCGGGGGCGGGACGGAGCACGAGCACGAGTCCCGCCAGCACGCAACCGGCCCCGAGCAGCGTGGCGGAAGACGCACGCTCTCCCAGCACGACGAGGCCAAGCACGCGCGGCCGTGAGCGGCTCAGCCAGGCTCAACGTGGCCACCGTGGCGGCGGTGAGCTGGGTGAGCGCGCGGGCGAAGAGCTCGTAGGCGAGGGTGGTCGCCGCCAGCCCCAGCCAGCTCACCGCCGCCACGCCGCCCAGGCTGCCCAACGGCGCCAGGTCGACCACGAACAGGAGCGGTGAGAGCAACAGTCCACCAGCGCCGAAGAGGGCGGCCATCACCGCGCGCCGCCCGAGGCCAGCCTCGATGAGCACCTTGCTGGCCAGCGCGTAGACCGCATAGGCCAGCCCCGCGCCGAGCACCAGCACGATCCCGCTGAGCGTCACGGCGCCCATCCGGCCGGGAAGCAGCAGCACCGCCAGCCCGACGACGGCGAGCCCGGTGGCCCCGGCCCAGCGCCGGTCGGGTCGCTGTTCCAAGAGGAGCCAGCTCAGCAGACCCGCGAAGGCCGGAGCGCTGCCGATCCCGATCACCGTGCCGAGCGCGACGCCGGCGCGCTGCACGGCGGCGAAGAAGCAGAGCTGGTACACGGCCAGTGCGCCGGCGACCACCGCAATCCTGCCAGTGCGGCTGCGCACTGCCTTTGGACGAACGACCGGCCGCTCACGGACCGAGCGACCGGCGGGCACGGCCAGCAGCACGAGCCCGAAGCCACCGACAAGCAGACGCGCAGTCCCGTAGGCGAGCGGGGACGCCTCCGGCCCGAGCGCCTGCACCGTCCCGGTCGTGCCCCAGAGCATCGCCGCGAGCACGGCCGCCAGCTTGGCCGCCGGCACGCGTGCCGGCGGCGGGCGCCTCATCCCTGTTCGGCTCGGAGCAGGCCGTAGGCGTACGCGTCAGCCATCGCCTGCCAGGAAGCCTCGATGATGTTGCGCGAAACGCCCACCGTCTCCCAGTCGCGCTCGCCGTCGGTGGAGCTGATGAGCACCCGGGTCGTCGCACCGGTGCCCGCCTGGGCGTCGATGATGCGGACCTTGTAGTCGGCCAGGTGCAGCTTCGCGAGCGCCGGGTAGCGGCCGTCGAGCGCCGCGCGGAAGGCCGCGTCGAGCGCGTCGACCGGTCCGTTGCCCTCGCCGACGCCGATCAGCCGCTCGGGCTCCCGGCCCCCCTCTTCTCCGTCCACCCAGACCCGCACCGTCGCCTCGGCGACCACGCGCCCGTCCTCGCGGCGCTCGACGATCGTGCGGAAACCCTCCAGCCGAAAGTAAGTCGGCGCGGTGCCCGTCTCTTCCCGCACGAGCAGCTCGAAGGAGGCGTCAGCGGCCTCGAAGCTGTAGCCCGCGTGCTCCAGGTTCTTCACCCGATCGAGCACCCTGTCGATCAGCTCGCGGTCGTCCTGCAGGTCCAGGCCCAGCTCATGTCCCTTCAAGACGATGGTGGAGCGGCCCGCGAGCTCGCTCATGAGCAGTCTCAGCGAGTTGCCCACGCTGGCCGGCTCGATGTGCTGATAGGTGTCGCTGCGCTTCGCGAGGGCCGAGACGTGCAACCCGGCCTTGTGTGCGAAGGCCGCATGCCCGACGTAGGGCGCGTGCGGGTCCGGCGTCAGGTTCATGACCTCGGCGACCGTGTGAGCGACGGTCGTGAGGCGTTGCAGATCCTCCTCGCCCACGACCTCCAGCCCTTGCTTCAGGCGCAGGTTCGGGATGATGGAGACGAGGTTGGCGTTGCCGCACCGCTCCCCGATGCCGTTGATCGTGCCCTGGACGTGGGTGGCGCCCGCACGCAGGGCGGCGAGCGAGTTGGCGACCGCGCAATCGGTGTCGTTGTGGACGTGGACACCGATCTGGGTGCCCGCCACGTGCGCGACCATCGCCGCGGTGACCCGCTCGACACGGTCGGGCAGCATCCCGCCGTTCGTGTCGCACAGCACGACGCACTCCGCGCCGGCCTCGGCGGCCGCGGTCAGCACGTCACGCGCGTAGGACTCCTCCTGCAGGTGCCCGTCGAAGAAGTGCTCAGCGTCGAAGAAGACTCTGCGACCTTCGTCGCGTAGCAGCCGGATGGAGTCGGCCACCATCGCCAGGTTCTCCTGGCGGGTGGTGCCGACGGCCTCGGTGACGTGCAGGCTCGAGGCCTTCCCGACCAGGCAGACGACCGGCGTCACCGCGTCCAGCAACGCCCGCAACGAGGGATCGGCGCTCGCCTGGCGCCCCGGCCGACGCGTCATGCCGAACGCGACCAGCGTGGCGCGCTGCAGGACGAGCTCGCCCTCGGCCGCGCGCCGGAAGAAGGCGGTGTCCTTCGGGTTGGCGCCTGGCCAGCCGCCCTCGATGTAGCCCACGCCGAGCGAGTCGATCGTGCGCGCGACCCTCAACTTGTCGTCGACGGTGAGCGCGATCCCCTCGCGCTGGGTTCCGTCCCGCAACGTCGTGTCGTACAGGTCCACCATCACAAGCACGCCTTCGTCGCGATGTCACCCACCAGCCGGTGAGTCTGCCTCGCCGACGTGGAGCGCTCAAGCGCGCTCAGCGTACCTGCAGCGTCAGAACCTCACTGATGCCGGCCGCGTGGTCGTCATGCCGCGGCAGCACCACACGATTGCGATAGGTTCCCGCGCGCCGCTCGCGCCGCCGGAAACCGTAGCGGCCGTAGGAGTCCAGACGGGTGGCCTTGATGCTGCGCCAGCGGCCGTTGTAGCGCTGCAACAGGATGCGGGAGCCGGGGTGACGCGGGCTCACGCTGCCGCGAATCGCGACCGTCTCGTTCACCGTGGCGCGTTGCGTGCTGAGCGCGGCCTGCACGTTGGGCCGCACCGCGACCCGCATCACGTCGCTCATCGCGGCCAGCAGCTTGCCGTCGCCGTAGAAGCGCGCCCGGTACTCCGTCGCGACGCGCGGGCGGTGCCCGAAGGCCACCTCGCCCCGATAGTCCGTGGACCGCACCCGCAGGCGGCTCCACTGCGGTGAGATCTCGGGCTGGCGGGCCTGCAGCACCAGCGTCGCGCCCGCGACCGGCTCGTCGAAACCGGGGCGCACCAGGCGAGCGAGCGGGAAGACCGCCTCGCCGTCGACGATGGTCGCCGGCGCGAACAGCCCCAGATCCGTGCCCACGAGCGCACGGGCGGCGTTCACCATCCGACCCGTGGCGGTCCTGCCGGCGAGCGACGGCAGCGGCACGCCGGTCACCAGGACGTGGTCCGCGAGCTGCGTCGGCGTGGCGTTCGGTCGGATCGAGGCGATCAGCGCGGCGACCCCGGCTGCGTGAGGAGACGCCATCGACGTGCCCTTGTAGTACTCGTACGCCTTGCCGTAGTCGGCCTCCGCAGGCAGGACGAGCGCTGCCGTCGCGGCCGGGTCGATGGGACTCACCTCGTCGTGGTAGGGATTCGGCTTGCCGTCCCGCGAATCGCTGCCGTCGAGCGTGTACGCCTCGCCGGCGTAGACCGAGCCGGGCGCGCCCTGCAGACTCGCGCGCAGATCCCCCTCGCTCACGAACCGGATGCGAAGATCCCGCGTCACCAGGTCGCTGCCCTCCTGCCCGAAGAGCGCGTCGCTGCCCGCCAGCAGCAGCCGCCCGCCACCGCCGAGATGATTGCGCAGGGCGGTGAGATCGGCGCTTCTGAGCGTGCGAACGGGAGGTCTGGCCAACGGATCACCGAAAGCCGCGCCGGTCTGCCAGATCACCGTCCGGCCGCTCATCTCGGCGGCGACCGGCCCGCGCTCATCCGGGGCCACGGTCCGCACGGTCACATCGGTGAAGCCCGCCGCCACCAGTGCGCCTTCATAGAAGCCGACCACGTCCGGATCGTCCTCGTCGTCGTCGACGAGCAGGATCGGCGTCAAAGGAACCGCGTCGAGGAACTCGAGGCCTCGCTGCAGCAGGTCCGCCCGCGCACTCGCCCCCGCGACGTCCTCCAACCCGAAGCCCCAGAACATCGTCCTGTACGCCGCTGCCGCGGTGCCGACTCCCAAGACGGCGTCACGTCTGCGCGGCACGGTGCTGAGCACACCCACGCCGGGCGCACCGACATCTACGCTGTCGCCCCCGTAGTTCGAGAAGCGCGGCACCTCCCCGGCGTTGTCCACCGCCGCGACCGAGACGATGGTCGGCAGGTCATAGCTCGCCGGGTACGACGGGTATTGCCCATCGTTGTTGTTGCCCTCGTTGCCCGCCGCGGCGACGAACATCTGGCCCGACTGGCGGATCGCGTCGCGCAGCGCTGCGCTGAACTCGTAGCCGCCCCAGCTGTGGTTGGAGATGCGCACACCTTGGGTGGAGGCGTACTCCAGCGCCGCGATCGCGTCCGACAGCTCACCGCCCGCGGGGCCGAGGAACTTCAACGGCATGATCTGCACTGCGGGCGCCACGCCGGCGACACCGGTCGCATTGTCCACGCTCGCCGCGATGGTGCCGGCCACGTGGGTGCCGTGCGCGTCGATCTGATCGTCGTCGAAGACGGAGGCGTCGTCGTTGAGAAAGTCCCAGCCGTGCACGTCGTCGACATAGCCGTTGTCGTCGTCGTCGATGCCGTTGCCGGCGATCTCGCCGGGGTTGGTCCAGATCCGGTCGCGCAGGTCGGGGTGCTCGATGTCCACACCGGAGTCGACGACGGCGACCACGAGATCGGAATCACCCTCGGTCTCGCGCCAGGCACGCAGGGCGTCGACGTCGACGTCGGTCTGTCCGCCATGGCCCTGGATCACCTGACCGCGGTTCTCCAGGCCCCAGAGGTCGCTCCATCCCGGGTCGTCCGGCACATCGCCGCCGTGCCCCAATGCGTAGACGCGATGGTCGGGCTCCGCGTAGAGGACGTCGGGATCAGCCTCCAGCCTGGCGATCGCGTTGGTCACACGCTCACCCGGTGGGACCCGGACAACCTCCTGCTCGAAGAGCGAGAGCGAGTCGGTGCGCCGCACGCGGGCGTCGATCCGAGCCTCGCGGCGGTCGGCGGCGTCGGCACGCTGGCGATACCGCACGATGAGCTGTCGGGTCCCGGTCTGGGTCTTGCGCTGCGCACGCTCACCACGAGCTGGCCCTTGGTTCGAGACCCGCTGGGACGTGCGGCCGACGGCCACGGCGGGCTCGGGCAGCCCGGCGCTGGCCAGCAGCGCCGCCGTCGCCGCCAGCGTGAGCACACGTCGATACGCGTTCGTACGCAAACTCCCCACACCTTCCGCCCAACGCCCTGGCATCCCGCAAGCCAGTCGGCCGCTCTCCCAGCGACCTAAGTGCTTTGGCTCACAGATTAGCGGCGCACGAAATCCAGCAGGTGCAGGTAGTCGGAGTTCTTGCCGTGCACCACGTTGAAGAAGAGGTCCTGCAGCTGCTTCGTCACGGGTCCGGGCGCGCCGATCTCACGGTCGTCGACGCTCCGGATAGGCACCACCTCGGCGGCCGTGCCCGTGTAGAAGGCCTCCTCCGCCAAGTACAGGTCCTGGCGCAGCAGCACCGCCTCCTCGCACGGGATGTCGAGATCCCCGGCGAACGCCATGATGACGTCGCGCGTCACCCCTCGGAGCACGCCCGCCGACAGCGGCGGCGTCAGCAGCGTCCCGTCGCGCACGATGAAGATGTTCTCCCCGGAGCCCTCGGCGACCTGGCCGTGCTCGTTGAGGAGGATCGCCTCGTCGTAGCCCGCCTTCAGCGCCTCGACCTTCGCAAGCGAGGAGTTGATGTACACCCCGCAGGCCTTCGTGCCGGTCGGGATCATGTTCGCGCCGATCCGGACCCACGAGGAGGTCTTGGCCTTCACGCCGTTGCGCAGGCCCTCATCACCCAGGTACGTCCCCCACGGCCAGGCGGCGATCGCGACCCGCACCCGGCTGGGCAGCGGATTCAGCCCCATCTCGCCATAGCCGAGGTAGACGAGCGGACGGATGTAGCACGAGTCGACATCGGCGATGCGCACGATCTCCCGGGTCGCCTCCATGAGCTCGTCGACCGTGTACGGCACGTCCATCTGCAGGATCCGAGCGGAGCGGTGCAGGCGCTCCATGTGCGCGCGGTGGCCGAAGATGGCCGGACCGCGATCGCTGGCGTACGCGCGCACCCCCTCGAAGACGCCCCAGCCGTAGTGCAGCGTCGGCGTGAGCACGTGCACGGTGGCGGCGTCCCAGTCGACGAGCTCGCCATCCATCCAGATCTTGGGGGTGGTGGGAATGGGCATCAGTCCTGCACTCTCCTCGCTTCGGGTCTCACCTGTTGGCCGTCACGATCGCGCCGGCGACACGATCCGCGATCCGGCCTCCGAGCTCGTCCGTCGAGTATCCCATGTCGGGGCCGGCCATGGCGCTGAGTTCCGGCAGAACGGCAGCGGCCGCCTGCTCGACCGCACGGGCCGCCTCGTGCTCGCCGAGATGCTCGAGGCAGAGCGAGACCGAGAGCACGGCCGCGACCGGGTTCGCATAGCCTTTGCCGGCGATGTCGGGCGCCGAGCCGTGCACCGGCTCGAACATGCTCGGAGTGGTGCGCGCGGGATTGAGGTTGCCGCTGGCGGCCAGGCCGAGCCCCCCCTGGATGGCCGCGCCCAGATCCGTGACGATGTCGCCGAAGAGGTTGTCGGTGACGACCACGTCGAACCGCTCGGGGCTCGTGACCAGGTAGAGGCAGGCCGCATCGACGTGCACATAGTCGACCGTGACCTCCGCGAATTCCCGTGAGACCTCCTGCACGACACGCTGCCAGAGGTCACCGGCATAGGCGAGCACGTTCGTCTTGTGGCAGAGCGTCAGCCGGCCGCGCCGTCGGCGCGCCCTGGCGAAGGCGTCGCGGACGATGCGCTCCACGCCATGGCGGGTGTTCAGCGACTCCTGGGTGGCCACCTCGTGCGGGGTGCCCCGGTACACCACCCCGCCAGCCCCCGCGTATAGACCCTCGGTGTTCTCGCGGACCACCAGCAGGTCACAACGTTCTGGCGTCAGGCCCGCGATGGGCGAGGTGACGCCCGACAGCAGCTTGACTGGTCGCAGGTTGACGTACTGGTCGAAGTCGAAGCGCAGGCGCAGCAGCAGGCCGCGCTCCAAGACCCCGGGTGGAACATCGGGCGTCCCGACGGCGCCGAGCAGGATGGCGTCGTGGCCGGCCAGCTCCGCCTGGACCGTGTCCGGCAGGACCTCACCGGTGCGCAGATAGCGCCGGCCGCCCAAGTCGTACTCGGTGAGGGTGACGGCGAACTCGAAGGTCGAGGCGGCGGCCCGCAGCACCCGGACGGCCTGCTCGGTCACCTCGGGACCGACGCCGTCCCCGCCGATCACCGCCAGCTGGTAGGAGGACATGGAGGGATCCTACGGCTTCGCTCTCGGTGCGCGTTGCGCGGCGCCCTGCATGTCCAGGCCTGCATGGGGCATCATCATCTCCTCTAGGCGTGATGGGGTGCGACACGCAGTCGGCCGACGAGGAAGGCGCGCATGGGATCGATGCTGCACGGCACCGCGGTGGTGCTGCGACCGGCCCTGCCCGACGATGGCCCACGGTTCGCGGCGGTGCTCTCGACGCCTGAGGTCTCCCGCTGGTGGACCGACGTCGATCCGGAGCATCTGGAGCAAGGCATCGTCGGCTCGACCGACGCGGTGGTCTACGCGATCGAGTACGAGGATGACGTGGTCGGCGCCGTGCTTTACATCGAGGAACCCGCGCGCAACTTCCGACACGCCAGCTTGGATGTCTTTCTCGATCCACGCATCCACGGACAGGGCCTGGGCACCGACGCCGTCCGCACGCTCGCGCGTCATCTCATCCACGACCGTGGCCACCACCGCCTGGTCCTGTATCCCGACGCCGAGAACGAGCAGGCGATCAAGACGTTCAACCGGGTGGGCTTCCGTCCGGTCGGTGTCATGCGGCAGTTCGAACGGCACGAGGACGGCGAGTGGCGCGACTGCCTGCTCATGGACCTGCTGGAACCCGACCTGAACTGAGGGCTGCGTGTGCACCGGGTGTGCGTGGTGCACACCCAGTGCACATGGTCTCAGGCGCGCAAAGCGTAGGTCAGCACGGCGTTGCCTACGGGCGTCATGGTGCTATCGATCAGCCGCAACCGGGTGAGCGGTACGGACTCATCGAAGAGTCGCCGGCCATCGCCGGTGATCGCCGGGTGCATGGTCAGGGTCAGGGCGTCGATCGCGCCGGCCAGGAACAGGCTGCGGACGGTCTCGATGCCCCCGGCGACGATAATCCCCCCACCGTCCCGCTCGCGCAGTTGCTGGACGTACTCGACCGGATCGCCGTCGATGAGGACGCTGTTCCAGCCGAGTTCCCCGCTCAGAGAGCTGGAGATGACGTGCTTGCGCACCGGGTTGATGAACCCGGCGAAGGGGTCGTTGGCATCAGCCGACAACCAGTACTCGGACCACTCCTGCCAGAGCTTGCGGCCTATGACGACATCGGTCACGCCAGCGAGTGCCTTGCCCATGATCTCGCCCTCGGCTTCCCCGAAGGCGTCGAATTGGAAGCGATCGGGTGATTCGGAGACGCCGTTGACGGCAGAGAACATGTGAGCCGTGGTGGTGCGCGCCATGGTGGGAGTGCCTTCCTCGTAGGGGTGCGCCGGATGCGCCCCGTTGCAGGGGTAGACGAGGGGGCAGCTCAGAACTGATCGGTCTGCACCGGAATTTCCTCCGCGACCTCGCCCGGCAAGCGCGGAACGGCTCGCTACGAGCCAACGCCTCCATCGATGTCATCACCATGCGAGCGACTTTCCTGTCGGAGGCTTGCGTCTACGTCCCCACGATGTCTACGGCGTTCCGAGCTGTGCGAGGAAGCGCTGGGCGACGTCGCGGTCACGGTCGTAGCTCAGCTTGTCGAGGGCGTCCTCGGGGGCGAGCCACTCGAGAAGGTCCACCTCGTCACCGGGGACAAACCGGCCCTCGCCCGCCCGCATGCTCCAGTAGCGCACGCGCTTGTCACGAGCCTCACCGCGTCGCTCGTGCACATAGGAGACCTCGCCCAGATCGCCGCCGAGCTCGCCGGTGTAGCCCGTCTCTTCCTGCACCTCGCGCACGGCCGCCTCGACCTCGGTCTCGCCCGGATCCAGCTTGCCCTTCGGCAGCGACCAGTCGTCGTACTTGGGTCGGTGGATCACCGCGAGCTCAAGACCGTCGTCGCCGCAGCGCCACAACACGGCGCCCGCCGCCCGGACCGTCTGGCTCACGCCGCCGTGTCGGAGAGGGCGCGCCCGCGGGACGGGTGCCGCAGCTTGCTGAGCGCCCGTGCCTCGAGCTGGCGGATGCGCTCGCGCGTCAGACCGAAGTACCGACCGACATCGTCGAGGGTGCGGGCTTCGCCGTCCAAGAGGCCGAAGCGCAGCTCAAGAATGATGCGCTCCCGCTCCGGGAGCCCGGCGACGACGTCCAGCAGCTCCTGGCGGGCGAGCCCTTTCGCGGCCATCTCGAGCGGGTCGTCGGCGTTGCGGTCCTCGATGAAGTCGCCGAGCTCGGCATCGCCATCTTCCCCCACCGGGGTCTCCAGCGACGTCGGTGTCCGGGCGTAGGTCAACAGCTCTTCCACCGTGGCGAGGTCCTCGCCCAGCTCTTCGGCCAGCTCCTCGATCGCTGGCTCCCGCCCGAGCGCCTCCGCGAGATCGCGCTGCATCGAGAGCGCGCGCCGGACCCGTTCCATCATGTGGACCGGCAAGCGGATCGTGCGGCCTTTGTCTGCGACACCGCGGCCGACGGCCTGGCGGATCCACCAGGTCGCATACGTCGAAAACTTGTAGCCCCGACGGTAGTCGAACTTCTCAACCGCCCGCAGCAGCCCGAGGTTGCCCTCCTGGATCAGGTCCAGCAGCGGGAGGCCCTGGCCCTGATAGCGCTTCGCGACAGAGACCACGAGCCGCAGGTTGGCCTGCACCAGGCGTTCCTTCGCCCGCTTGCCGTCGCGGTCCACCTGGTTGAGCTGACGGCGGCGCGCACGCTCGACCGCCCGCTTCATGGCCAGCAGTCGTTCCGCCTCGAGCCCCGCCTCGTACCGCTTGGCGAGGTCGACCTCTTCCTCGGCTGTCAGCAGCGCGGTGCGCGCCATCTCCCGCAGATAGAGCTGCACGTGGTCGTGCAGCGGCATTTCCTCGACGATTTGAGCCACGATGGCGCTCACCCTCCTCGGCACAACCGACACCGGCCCGCTGTCGTAGTGGTCTGCGGACGACTACGCTCTAGCCTACGACGGGAACCGTTCACCCGGCCAGCACTTTCTGTCTTTCTCGTCGCCCCCCCGAATGAGGGAGCCGCGCACCAGCATAGGCGCGCGCACAAAACCTCGGCTGGCAGTGTTGAGCCGGTCACAGTCGGGTAGGCGATTCCCATTGTCGCCCGACGGAACCTGACCGTGGACCGAAGAGCACGAAGAGGAGACCGGATGAGCAACGCACTCCGCGCTTCGGCGCACGTGAGTTCCCCATGAGCGCGCCAGCGCCACAGTCGACGTCATCGCCAGACCGGGACCCAGCGCCGCTGGATCAGCGGATCAAGCGCTTCTTCGGTCAACGGCCCGGCGTGGGTGCCGGGGCGGCTGCCAAGGCGGTCGTGCAGGACGCCTCGGATCTCGTGAAGGCCGAGCTCGCCCTGGCGAAGGCGGAGCTGGCCAAGGGGGCCAAGGCGAAGGCCGCTGGCGTCGCCGCGCTGGTCGTCGCCGGTGTTTTCGGCTGGCTCGGCCTACAAGGGCTGCTGATTACCCTGGCCCTGGTCATCGCGATCTGGCTGCCCTTGTGGGCGGGCGCGCTGATCGTCACGCTCGTCCTGCTGCTCGGCGCGGGTATCGCGGGCTTGATCGGGAAGAAGAAGCTCGAGCAACCCGCCAACCTCGATACGACGAAGCAGAACGTTCAGGAGGACGTGCAATGGGCCAAAGCACATCTACCGAGCCGATGAGCTCCCAGGCGGCGGGAGCGGAGTCCAACGGCTTCGGTCCCCAGATCCAGGCCGTCGAGCGCGCCCGGGAACGACTGGGACGCGACCTCGACCAACTAACCGTGGAAGTCCGTGCGACGATGGGTGAGCAGATGGAGAAAGCGACATGGAAGGCGGCGGCGACCATGGCCGCCGTCGTGGCGGGCATCGCGGCCCGCAACGGTCTGATGGCGGTGTGGAAGGCGGCGCGCAAGTCTGATCCGCCGAACAACCCAGCCGCCCCTGACACCGAGTGGATGGAGGCGCTCGGCTGGACCATCGTGACCGGCATCGGCGTGGGCATCGCACGCTTGGTCGCCACCCGCGGCGCCGCCGAGGGCTGGAGACGGTTCATGGGCGTGCTGCCCCCAGGCCTGCAGGACGTCGGCTAGCCCTCTTGGTCAGGGTCCTCAGCCTCGCACCGCCACCGCCGCCCCCGCTCCGCCGCCGCGCGGAGCGCCGGACCGAACACCTGCTCGCTTCCAGGCCCCCCCGACCAACCGGGGGGATCACCGAGCAGACGCAGCGCGGCACCAAGCCGCGCTGACTCGAGGTCGGGCAGCGGCACCTCCTCAAGCGGCGCCCTTTGGTGGGTCCATCCCTCGGCAGAGAGATCCGCGAGGGCCAGCCCAAGTGGTCGATCTCGCTGCCCGCGAGCGCGACGCGCTTCACTGAGGTCCTCCAAGAGCCGGGCTCTGCCCCTGCCGCGCAGCCGGAACAGCAGAAACGGATCGTGGGTGAGCGCCTCGCCGGCGTGGAGCCAGACGGCAGCGAGATGCTCGCAGGGCCAGACGGTGTCGTCGCAGGCGCAGTTGGTGTCGAGATCCTCGCGTCGCGGCAGCAGCCGCACGCCGCTGCGAGCCAGCTCGCCCTCCAGCCCCTCCGGCACGTGTCCCGCCAGCAGCCGCGCGCTATGGCCAACCTCGTTCGCCAGCACATTGGTGATGCGCTCCCAGTGCTCGGCAGTGAGCGGCTTCACGCGCACCTCGACCACGTAGGGGGTGGCCCTCGTCCCCTGCACGGAGCCGCGCAGCGTGCCGGTGGACCAGCGCACGTCGTTCACGCGCCCCGACCGGCTGTACGCCACTCCTTGTGCCAGACGTCGCTCGGCGGCGGCCGTGGAAGGTCGCATCAGCTCACGCCACGCCTGACGCCAGTCGGTCAACTCGCCTCCTTCAGGTCGTCGTCCTCGTCGTCCAGAGTTGCGACCTCCGCGCTGGTCGAGAGCGCGACCAGCTCGGCCAGCTCCTCATCATCAAGCTCGCTCACCCAGCTCTCGGACGCGCCGACCACCGCGGCGGCGAGCCAGCGCTTGCGCTCCAGCAACGCGTCGATGCGTTCCTCGAGCGTGCCGGCGGTCACCAGCTTGTGCACCTCGACCGTGTGGAGCTGGCCGATGCGGTGCGTCCGGTCGGTCGCTTGATCCTCCACGGCGGGATTCCACCAACGGTCGTAATGGACGACGTGGGTCGCCGCCGTGAGATTCAGCCCGGTGCCGCCTGCGCGCAGGCTCACGACGAGCACGGGTGGCGGCGCGTCCGCAGTGCCACCCTGGAAACGATCGACGATGCGATCCCGCGCCGACGCCGTAAGCTGGCCGTGCAGGACCGGAATGTCCACGCCCAGCTCGTCGGAGAGCTCCTCTGCCAGCAACCGAGCCATCACGACGAACTGGCTGAAGACGAGCAACTGATCGCCGCCGGCTGTCGCGTCCCGGACGATCTGTCGGGTCACCTCCAGCTTGCCGGAGCGCCCCCGCAAAGGTCCGCGATCCCCTTCGACTCCTTGCGCCGGATGGTTGCAGATCTGCTTCAGCCGGGTGAGCAGCGCCAGCACGCGTCCCCGGCGGCGCATCCCGGTCTCGCCGCGAACGCTGCCGTCCTCGCCCAACGCCTCGCCGACCGCCCGCTCGTACAGCTGCGCCTGCTCGGGCGTGAGCGGACAGATCACCGTGCGTTCGATCTTCTCGGGCAGGTCGTTGATCACGGCGGGATCGGTCTTCTCGCGGCGCAACAAGAACGGCGCGACCACTCGCCGGAGTCGTTCCGAGGCCCGCGGGTCCCGGCGCTGCTCGATGGGTCTGACGTAACGTCGTGTGAAGCCGGCGCGCGAGCCCAGCAGGCCGGGATTGAGCGCGTCGAGCAGCGCCCAGAGCTCGGCGAGCCGGTTCTCCAACGGCGTGCCGGTCAGCGCCAGCCGGTGGACCGCTTCCAACCGGCGGACGGCGTGGGCACCGAGCGTAGTGGGGTTCTTGACCTGCTGTGCCTCGTCAAGGGCGAGCACGTCCCAACGTATCCGGGCGAGCTCCTCCACATCGCGTCGCAGCGTGCCGTACGTCGTGATCACCACGCCTGCGGGCGCGACCTCCGCGTCGAGCCGCTGCTCACCGTGATGGACGCCCACCGGGAGTTCCGGTGCGAAACGACGCACCTCCCTCGCCCAGTTCCCCAGCACCGCGGTCGGGCAGACCACGAGATGCGGGCCCTCGCCGCCGCGCTGCAACAGGTAGGCGATCAGCTGGACGGTCTTGCCGAGGCCCATGTCGTCAGCGAGCACCGCGCCGAGACGCAGGCTACCCATGGCGTGCAGCCAGGCGACGCCGCGCCGTTGATACGGTCGCAGCGTTCCCACGAAACCGGCGGGGTCGCCCTCCAGTGGCGGCGGCTGCGCCGTCGTGTCGGTCAACAGCGAGAGCAGGTCGGCGAGTGCGCCATCGACGACGACATCGGCGGTCGGCTGCCTGACCTGCTCGATCGGCGCCATCGTCGTCTCGCCGGCCAGCCCGAGTCCGAGCGCCTCGACCATGGGCAGGGTTCCGGCCGCGGGCAGATGTCGCATCTGCTCGACGAGCTCGGGGTCGACGCGCACCCAATGACCACGCCAACGTACGAGCGGGCTCTGGGCGGCCACTAACTCCTCGAGCTCAGCCTCGTCGAGAGGGTCCTCGCCGAGCGCTACCTCCCAACGCGCGCCTACGGTGCTCTCGGCTGCGGAGACTGCGTCGGCGCCGGTGGCCTGAGGATCGTCGGGGAGACCGAGACGGAGTCGGGCACGCAGACCCAGCTCGCTCAGGACATCGGGCAGACGGATGACCAGTCCCGCGGATTCGAGCACCCCGGCCGCCTGGCTCACGAACTGCCAGGCCTCGTCCAGATCGAGCTCGGCACGCACGGGCGCGGTCTGACGGAGGGTCGCGTCCAGAGGCGGGAAGATCCGAGCCGCCCGTCCCAGTCCGGTGAGCAACACCTCGGCGATCTCGTCACGCTCACGCCACGCCTGTTCAGCCGGCATGTATGTGCCGTCGGCCGCGCGGACACCGAGCTCGAGCAACCAGCTGCCGGTCGCATCCTCCGGAGCGTGCAGGTGCAGCTCGGTCAGGCCGTTGCGCGCGTCGGACGCCCCGGCGTGCTGCCAGCCCGTCACCGCGGCGCTGAGATCGGCCGCGTCGTCGCGCAGCGGCACCACCGTGTCCTCGGGGTCGACCAGTGCCTCCGTCCACCGCGCGGTCCACGGGAGCACCCGCGCGCGCGGTCTGCCTGGCCGCCGCGGTTCGGCGGCGGCGCGGACGGCGAGGTCGACCACGCCGTCGAGGAAGGCCTGCACGACGTCGACCGGCTCCCACATGCGTCCGTCCTCGCGCAGGACGCACACGGCGCTGAACGGCAGGGCGGCGGCGAGCCAGTCACGCGTGCGCCGCAGGGCGTCCTCGCCGGTCGAGCTGGCGGACCAGACGCCGTGCGCACGTCCCTGTTCGTCGAGCTTCAGTCCTGGGAGCAGCTGCCCGGCCTCGGCCAGCTGCGCGCCCAACCTGGCCGCGAGCGCCCACGCGCGGACGCTGTCGGGAGGGCGCCGGTACTCCGGCTGTCGCTCAGAGCGCAGTCGGAGGAGCGCCGGCACAGCCTCAGCGAGGGTGAACGTGCAGACCAGCACCCGTGCTGCGACGAGCTTGCCCTCACGGGGCAAGGCCAACGTCGCCTCCTCCATCCTGCCCGCCGGCAGGCCCCACGAGCCGAGTGGGGAGAGGGAGGAGAGCGAGGGTCCTCCGAGCTCCGGCTCAGCGTCGGCCTCATAGGCCGCCACGCGACCGTGGGACGGCACGGTCGTGGCCGGCAGGTACACCAGTTGTACGGACAGCGAAGAGACCTTTCGGGCCGTGGATGACCGGGGGACGGCGTGCGCAGGCACGCGGGCAGACCTTCCAGGCTACCGGTCAGTCCGCCGGTGGGCGGCTCTCATGCTCGAGGCTGGCCAGCAACTGGCGGACGCCCGCCACGGGGATCACTCCCGCCTCGGCCTGGTCCAGCAGAGAGCGCAGCGCCTCGGCGAAGGCGGCGCGTTCAGAGGAGACGGGCAAGAGCGGCGGACGTCGCTCGCCCGGCACCGGACCGGCCGGCTGCTGCTCATGGGGGCCTGCGAACAGCGCGGGCTGCGCGGACCGCTGCGCTCCGGCCGTCCGGGGATGGTCGAACTCGGTGAGGCTGACACCGGCGAGCGTCGCGGCCCACCAGGTCAACCCCCGGTCCCAGTGGGCGCCCGGGGGCCGGCGGCGTGGCACGCGCCCCCGAAACGCCACCTCGGCCACGACGTCGGCGAGAATCCCGCGGACAAACGGATCACGCTCAAAGGTGGCCCGCAGATCCTCGACGAAGCCCGGCGAGGGCGGCGCTCCCGTCAGCCGCTGCGCCAGCTCGACGAGGACGGGACGGGAGCGCTGCAGCCAGGCCCACGCGTAACCGGGAACCCGCACCGGTGAGGGGCTCGGGTGCGACGCTTCCACCTCGTGCACCCCCTCGGGTTCCTCCGACTGGCGGTATGTGCCCGAGCAGCGTTGCCCTTCGGAGACGCGAACGCAAGGACCCTCAACTCACCCGCGCCTCGACCAGCCAGTCGGCGAGCGGCCCGCTCGGCATCGGACGAGAGAGGTGATAGCCCTGCGCGAGGTCGCAATCGAGATCGATGAGCAGATCGAGCGCCTGCTGCGACTCGACCCCCTCCCCCACGACGGCCATCCCGAGATGGTGGGCAAGGTCGATCGTCGAACGGACGATCGCGGCGTCGCGGTCATCGTTCGTCATCTCGAGCACGAAGGACTTGTCGATCTTCAGGGCGTGGACCGGCAGGCGCTTCAGGTAGTTGAGCGAGGAGTAGCCGACGCCGAAGTCGTCCAGCGCGAACCGGATGCCGCAATTGACCAGCTCGGTCATCGTCTCGATGGCGCTCTCCGGGTCGATCATGACGGCGCCTTCGGTCACCTCCAGCTCCAGCCGGACCTGGGGGCCAGTCGAGGTGAGTCGCGACAGCTCGTCGACGAAGCGTGGATCATGCAGCAGCCGCGGCGGGACGTTCACCGCCAACATCGCGTCCAGGGGCGGGAGCCAGTCGCGGACCGCCGCTATCGCGTGCTCGAGCACCCAATAGCTGAGCGGGCGGATCACACCGGTGTTCTCGGCCAACGGGATGAAGTTGCCGGGCATGAGCAGTCCTCGGGTGGGGTGCTCCCAGCGCACGAGCGCCTCGACGCCGGCGAGCACGCCGGTGCGAAGACACCACTGGGGCTGAAACTCCAGCCGCAGCTCGTCGTGCTCCACGGCGCGATGCAGCTCTCCGACGAGCCCGAGGCTGCGAGCGCGACGCTCGTCCACGCGTGTGGCGTACGTGGCCACGCCCAGATCGAGTCGTTTCGCCCGCACCATCGCCGCGTCCGCGCGTCCGACCAGCTCGTGCGGATCGTCGTCCGCGCCAGGCGTGCACAACGCCACCCCGACGCTCGCCGTGAGCCGGTGCCCCTGCGCGGGCGGAGGCAGGGGATCCGCGAGCCGGGTGCGCACGGTGCGCGCCATCTCCTCCGCCTCCGCATCGCTCTCGATCTCGGTCAGCACGACGACGAAGTCGTCCCCATCCATGCGGCAGACGGTGTCGGTCGCTCGGATCGCGTCTGAGAGCCGCTGCGCCGTGTGGCGCAGCACCTGATCGCCGGCCTCATGACCGAGCGCTTCGTTCAGCGCCTTGAAGTCGTCCAGGTCGACGACCAGCACAGCGACACGCATCCCCCGGTGGCGGCTGAGTCCGAGTGCCTGATCCAACCGGTCCATGACCAGGGTGCGGTTCGGCAGCCCCGTGAGCGGATCGTGCAGGCGGTAGAAGCGGGCGCTGCGCAGCGCCAGCCGCCGGTCGATGGCCACCTCTGCCAGGTGCAGAGCGCGTTGCAGCAACCGGCACTGGTCGCGATCCAGGAGCGCCTGGGCACCAAGCGCGCACAGGATGGCGCTGCCCCGCTGCCCGCTCTCCTGCTCCGGGAGCAACGCGATCTCGACGCACTGGCCGGGTTCGAGCACCGGTGGCAGCTCCTTCAGGTTCCGACTGGGCGAACGGTTCAGGCGCGCGAGCTCGCCGTTCGATCTGTGCGGCAAAGCGGTCTCGACAGCGCTGTGTACCCGCAGGTGACACGCCAGGTGCTCGCCGAACTCCTCGCCGATGGTGGCCAGCGTCTCGTCCAGCGGTTGTTCGGCGGCGATCGCCTCCAGCACGCGCGCCTCGGTCGCCAGCAGTTGCTGTGCTGACCGGCGCGCCGAGATGTCCACGATGGTGCCGACGTTGCCGATGTAACGATCCTCGGCATCCCGCAGCAAGGAGGCGCGGACCTCGATCCAGCGGTAGCTGCCGTCGGCGCATTGGTAACGCGTCTCGTGCCGGCAGCTGTCCAGCTCGCCGTCCACGACCCGTTCGAACATCTGGACCGTCGCCTCGACCTCCTCGGGATGGACGGACTCCAGGAAGGCGTGCCCCAGCGAGTCCTCCATCCGGTAACCGAACAGCTCCTCCCAGGCGGCACTGAGATAGGCCCAGCGGCCCTCGGTGTCGGTCTGGAAGACCACCTCGCTCAACTGATCGAGCACCGCGCGATAACGGGCTGGTCCGTCCGGCAGGAGCGTCGCGCCGCCTGGAATGGCCGGCGGCGCTTGCGGACCTGTCGTCTGACTCAGACTGTTCACGACCTCTCCAAGGCTCTCACACCTGCAGGGACTTGGCTGGCATGGCCGCTGACCAGTATGCCCCACTCAGGCCAAATGGCACGAATCGGACGGAAAACGACGTCCGTCCCATCACACCTGAACGCGCAGCGCCGCCGCGAGGTCGCCGCAGTCCGCGATCTCGACCTCGCGCAGCGCAAGCCAGCTCGCCAGGGTCTGCAGCTCGGTCGCCAGGGCCGCAGCCACCGCGGCGGCGTCGATTCCCGCTTCTGCCCAGCTGGCCCGCACGAGCAGCCGCTCGGCGGCTCGGTCGGCCTTCAGGTCAACCCTCGCCACCAGTCGCTCACCGAGCAGGAACGGCAACACGTAGTAGCCGTGCACGCGCCGGTCGGCCGGCACGTAGATCTCGAGCCGATAGATGAACCCGAACAGCCGCTCGGTGCGCGCCCGATCCCAGATCAGCGAGTCGAACGGGCTGAGCAGCGCGCAACCGTGGATGCGGCGAGGCGTGCTCGCGCCCATGCACCGATAAGCCGGTTGACGCCAGCCTTCGACCTCGACGCGTTCAAGCGCGCCCTCAGCGGCCAGTTGTGCGACGACGCGACCCGCGGTCGGACGGTGCAGTCGGAAGTAGTCGGCCAGGTCGCCGGCCGTCCCGACGCCGTGCGCCTCGGCGGCCAGCACCAGCAGCCGGCGGTAGCACGCCTCAGGATCCGGCCGCTCGGCGCGCACCGCGGCGGGAATGACGCGCTCGGCCAGGTCGTACCGCCGCGTGAAGTTGCGCCGTCCGGTGACCGCGAGCTCGCCGGTGGCGAAGAGGTGCTCCATCGCGATCTTGCCCTTCGACCACCCCCACCAGGGACCGGAACGGGTGCCGGCGTCGCCGAGCTCGCTGGCTGTGAGCGGTCCACGGGCCGCGACCTCGTCGCGTACGCGCTCCAGATACAGGGGATCGGACTCGAGCAGCGCGCGCACCCGCCGCCCGGGCTCGGCCGCCGCGCGACGGCGGTAGGCGAGCCACGGCCAGTGCTCGACCGGCAGGTAGCTGGCTTCGTGAGCCCAGACCTCCAGCAGCTCGCGCCGGGTGTACGCAGCGTCGGCTAGCAGCTCCGGTGAGTGAGGGCCGAGCCGGGAGAACAGCGCCAGCTCGTGGGCGCGCGCGACGACGTTCACCGCGTCGATCTGCAGCAGCTTCACCTGCCGCAGCAGCCGGCGCAGATGGCGGATGTCCACGCGGCCGGCGGGGCGTGTGCCCGTCAGACCCTGCGCGGCGATGGCGCTGCGCCGCGCCTGCGCGAGAGCCACGAAGGACGCAGAAGACATCAGGTCGGCCCTCAGCGCGAACCGACCGCGCCGGCCATCCGGTCCAGAATCTGCTCGAGGATCGCCGTCGAGGTCGCGAAGTTCAGCCGGACATGGCCCTGACCGCCGGGGCCGAAGTCGGCTCCCGGGCTCAAGACCACGCCGTGCTGGCGGAACCACGCCGCAGGGTCGACGTCCAGCTCCAGTCGCCGGCAGTCGATCCAGCTCAGATACGTGCCCTGCGGGGAGAGATGGTCGACGCCGTGCAGGGCGTCGAGCCGGCGCGTCACGAGCGCGCGATGATGTCCCAGCAGCGCGGTCACCGCGGCGAGCCACGGGTTGCCGTCACGCCAGGCGGCCAGCGTCGCCTCGACGCCCGGCACGCTGGTGACCCCGTAGAAGTGATCGGGAGCTCGGTCGAGACGGGCCAGAATCCGATCACCGCCGACGTGCGCCACCGCGCACCGGAGGCCCGCGAGATTGAACGCCTTCGTCGCCGAGTACAGCGTGACGGTGCGTCGGGCGATCTCGTCCGAGAGCGACGCGAAGGGAACATGGTGGCTGGGGGCGTGCACGAGGTCGGCGTGGACTTCGTCGCTGACCACGAGCAGATCCCGGGAGAGCGCGACGTCGGCAAGCTGCTCCAGCTCCGCTCGCGAGAGCACGCGGCCAGTCGGGTTGTGAGGATTCACGACGATCAGCGCCGTGGCGGACGTGACGCCGCCCGGTCCCGCAGGACCTCCGTGTCGAGGCCGTAGCCCTCGGCTCCGCGCACCATGGGCAGGGCGAGAAGCTCTCGCTGCATCCGCGTCAACGTCTGCAGAAAGGGCGGATAGGACGGCACGTGCAACAGGACGCCGTCGCCGGGACGGGTTCCCAGGTCAAGGCAGACCTGAGCGCGCTGATGATGTCGGTGAACCCGCGCACCCGCCCACCCCGGGGCCGCCATCCGAACCGCTCGCTCATCCGTCACACGAAGGACGCTTCCAACGGCTCTTCGTACAACCAAGCCGGGTAGCCCAGGTCGCCGTTCTCCAGCAGCGCGGTGAGCGCGGATCGGACCACCGGGGGGAGGGGGAAGTCCATGTCAGCGACCCAGGCGGCCAGTTCTGCCTCGCCGGCGTCGGCCCACTTGAGGTCCGGCCGGCCGCGTAGCTGGCGCGGATCGAGCTGCTCGAGCCCGAACGGGTCCAGGCCCACGGGCTCGCCGACGGCATCCGCCACGTGGCTACGTCCCCGACGCGAGGGTCCGGGGCAGCCAGCTCGGCCGACCAGCCTCGAAGTCAGCGATCGCCTCGGTGTGGGCGAGCGTGAGGCCGATGTCGTCGAGCCCCTCGGTGAGCAGGTGCTTCGTGTAGGGGTCGATCTCGAAGGCGGCATGGACGTCGCCCGTGACGAGTTGCTGCTCGGGCAGGTCGATGCGGATCGGCGCGCGCGGGTCGTCGAGCGAGATCGCGACCAGCCGCTTGCAGACGTCGGCGGGCAGCGTCACGGTGAGCAGCCCGATCTTGGCGCAGTTCGTCCGGAAGATGTCGGCGAAGCTGGGGGCGACGATCGCGTCGAACCCGTGCTGCTGCAGACCCCAGGGCGCATGCTCGCGGGACGATCCGGAGCCGAAGTTCGGGCCGGTGACCAACACGTTGCCGCCCGCGTAGCGCTCGTCGTTGAGCACGAATTCGGGATCGGCGCGCCAGTCGTGGAAGACGTGCTCGCCGAAGCCGGTCCGTTCGATGCGCTTCAGGAACTGCTTCGGCATGATCTGGTCGGTATCGACGTCCGCCCGGTCGAGCGGCACCATCGTGCCGGTGATGACGGTAACCGGGTTCATGCGCTCTCCTCCAGCCGGTCCGCCTCGGCGCGGACGTCCACGAAGTGCCCGTGCACGGCCGCCGCCGCCGCCATGACCGGTGAGACGAGGTGGGTCCGACCGCCCCGGCCCTGCCGGCCCTCGAAGTTGCGGTTCGAGGTCGACGCGCAGCGCTCACCTGGAGCGAGGATGTCGGGGTTCATGCCCAGGCACATCGAGCAGCCCGGCTCACGCCACTCGAACCCGGCGGAGGTGAAGATCGCGTCGAGTCCCTCGCTCTCGGCCTGCAGCTTCACCGGGTACGAGCCGGGCACCACCATCGCCCGGACCGACTCGGCGACCCGCCGGCCGTCGACCACGCGTGCCGCCGCACGCAGATCCTCGATGCGCGCGTTCGTGCACGAGCCGAGGAAGACGCGGTCGACGCGCAGATCCTCGATGCGCTCGCCCCCGGACAGGCCCATGTAGGCCAGGGCGCGCTGGGTCTGCTCCGGGTCGGCGGTCTCCTCGACGGTGGGCACCCGGCCGGTGACCGGCACGCTCATCGCCGGCGTCGTGCCCCAGGTGACGGTCGGCTCCAGCGCGGTCGCGTCGAACTCCACGACCGTGTCGAAGCGCGCGCCAGGATCCGAGCGCAGCTCGCGCCATTCAGCCAACGCGTCGTCCCAGGAGCCTCGGCCGTGCGTGCCTCCCGGCGCATGCGGACGGCCCTTCAGATAGGCGAACGTCGTCTCGTCCGCGGCGATCATACCGGCACGGGCGCCGCCCTCGATCGACATGTTGCAGACCGTCATCCGGCCCTCCATGGAGAGCGCCTCGACCGCCGGACCCCGGTACTCGACGACATGGCCCACACCGCCGTTCACGCCGATCTGGGCGATGATGCCGAGGATCAGATCCTTCGCCGTCGTCCCGAACGGCAGCTCGCCGCCCACCTCGATCGCCATGGTGCGCGGCCTGGCCTGCGGCAGGGTCTGGGTCGCCAGCACGTGCTCGACCTCGCTCGTGCCGATGCCGAAGGCGAGCGCCCCGAACGCGCCGTGGGTGGCGGTATGGGAGTCGCCGCACACGATCACCGTGCCCGGCTGGGTGAGTCCGAGCTCGGGACCGATCATGTGGACGATGCCCTGCTGTTGCGAGGCCATCGAGAACAGCCGGATCCCGAACTCAGCGCAGTTCGCCTCGAGCACGTCCATCTGGGCGCGGGAGAGCTCGTCGCTCACCGGCTTTGAACGGTCGGTGGTCGGCACGTTGTGGTCCATCGTGGCGAGGGTCAGGTCCGGACAGCGCACGTCCCGGCCCGCCAGGCGCAGCCCCTCGAAGGCCTGAGGGCTGGTGACCTCGTGCACGAGGTGGAGATCGACGTACAGCAGCGCGGGCGCGTCCGGCTCGGCCCGCACGACGTGGGCGTCCCAGACCTTCTCGATCAGGGTGCGGGCCATCAGGCGCTCCAACGCGAGCTGGCCTGCATCCGTTCCGCGACCTCGCCCCGCATGTTCAACTCCTCGGAGTGGATGAGCTCGAAGTTGATGGTCTCCGAGCCCGTCTGCTCGGCGACGGCGGCCGCGACCCGCGCGACGAGCGCGGCCTCCTCCTCCGGCGTCTGATCAGGCCCGACGGTCAGCTTCACAGTGGTCATGACAGGTTCCTCGGCGGTGGGTTCGAAGCTCATGGCGCTGATGGCGTCTGGGTCGTGTGGCCCACACGGTGCTGCAGGCGTACCGACTTGTTCAGCGCGTTCAGGAAGGCGCGCGCGCTCGCCTCGACGATGTCGGTCGAGATCCCGCGGCCCGTGAAGCGCTGACCGCCCACCTCGACGTGCACGGTGACGTCGCCCAGCGCGTCGATGCCCTGGGTGACCGCGGCGACGTGGAAAGTGACGAGCGTGGCGTCGATGCCGACGGCGCGGCGGATCGCCCCGCACGCGGCGTCGACCATGCCGTCGCCCATGGCGGACTCGTCGACCTCGACATCTTCCTCGGTGCGGCGGACGCGGACGGTCGCCGTCGGTGCGGTCGCGGTCCCACCACTGACCTGCAGCGAGACCAGCTCGTAGGCCTCGCCGGTCGTCGCGAAGACCTCGTCGGCGACGATCGCCTCCAGATCCGCGTCGCCCAGCTCGACCTTGCGGTCGGCCAGCTCCTTGAAGCGGGCGAAGGCGCGGGCGAACTCCTCCTCGGTGAGCTCGTAGCCGAGCTCCACCAGCTGCTGGGCGAAGGCGTGCCGGCCCGAGTGCTTGCCCAGCACGATCTGGGAGCCGACCATGCCGATGTCCTCGGCCCGCATGATCTCGTAGGTGAGCCGGTCGGCCAGCACGCCGTGCTGGTGGATGCCGGACTCGTGCGCGAACGCGTTCTTGCCGACCACCGCCTTGTTGAATTGGATCGGATAGCCGGTCAACGTCGAGACCAGTCGCGAGGTGCGCGCGATCTCGGTCGTGTTCACGCCGGTCGCGCGACCGATCAAGTCGTTGCGCGTGACAAGCGCCATGACGACCTCCTCCATCGAGCAGTTGCCGGCGCGCTCGCCGATGCCGTTCACCGCCACCTCGATCTGGCGGGCGCCGTTGCGCACGGCCTCGACCGAGTTGGCCACGGCCAGCCCCAGGTCGTTGTGGCAGTGGACGCTGACGGTGATCTCCGGTCCGACGCGCGCGACGACGTCGGCGATCATGCGCCCGAAGTCGTGGGGCAGCGCGTAGCCCACGGTGTCGGGGATGTTGATCGTCGTCGCCCCCGCCTCCACTGCGGCGTCCACGACCCGCAACAGGAAGTCGTACTCGGTGCGGGTGGCGTCCTGCGGGCTGAACTCGACGTCGTCGGTGTAGGAGCGGGCCTGGCGCACCGCCTCACTGGTCATGCGCACGATGTCGTCCTCGCTGGAGCGCAGCATCGCGCGCCGGTGGATCTCCGAGGTCGAGAGGAAGACGTGGATGCGGTTGCGGTCCGCGCCCTTCGTGGCGTCCGCGGCCCGGTCGACGTCGTCGCGGTGGCAGCGCGCCAACGCCGCGATCACCGGGGCGGAGGGTGCCGTGCCGATCTCGTCGGCGATCGCCTTGACCGCCTCGAAGTCGCCTTGGGAGGTGATGGGGAACCCGGCCTCGATCACGTCGACCCGCAGGCGGGAAAGTTGCTCGGCGATCTCCAGCTTCTCCTTGGTGTCCAGCGAGATGCCGGGGGCCTGTTCGCCGTCGCGGAGGGTCGTGTCGAAGATGCGGACGTCGGGGGTGGCGCTCATGAGCGTGCTCCTCGGGAGATTTTTGACGGGTGCTGCACCCTGGCGAGGGCTGCTCCGCGGGGGGCTCGGGTGCGGTGTGAGGTCCGCCCCGCGGCGTCAAAGAAGAAGGAGGCCGAGAGCGCGCTCGAGCGCGAAGGGCAGACCGGAACGCGCCAGCCCCGCGTGGGGGCGACGGATAGTGGAAGAGCTGTCCGGAGCCTGCATCACGCACCGTTGTACGGCTTTCGACGCGCCGCGTCAACCGGCGGCCGCCTCGTCACACCGATGAGCCGCGCTGTCATGCGCTCGAAACCTGCAACCCGTACCCTTTGTCACATGGAATCGATGGAGATCATGCTGCGGTGCGAACTGGCCGACCGACCCGGTTCGCTCGCGGCGCTCGCCGGCGCGATCAGCGAAGCCGGCGGCGATATCCAGGCGGTGAACATCGTCGAAGCGGCGAGCAAGGGCCACGTCCTCGACGATCTGATGGTCGTGGTCGACCAACCACAGATCGGCGAGCTGCTCGATCGGGTCCGTGGGCTCGCGAGCGTCGACCTCATCCACGCGGGACCGTCGCGCGGACACCCCGGTGACGCCGTGACCCGTCTTGCCGTCGGGCTGGAGGCGCTCCTGCTCGGCACGATGGAGCGGGCCAGAGCGGTGAGCACGCTCGTCGGCGGCCTGCTCCGCGCCGACGCCGCGGAGCTCGTCGCGCACGGGGACGCGCCTCCCCCCGACGGACGCACCCTCGTCCTCCCGTTCGACGAGCTGCAGCTGGTGCTGAAGCGCGCCTACCGCTTCACCGAAGCCGAGCGCGAGCGCGCCGACGCGCTGCTGCGTCTCTGCCAACTCTCGGTGAGTGCCCTTTCTACCCCTTGACAGCGTCTGTCGAGATGTGAAGGCTCCTTCCCTACATGGACCGAAAAGGTCCTGGCGGATAAGGAGGGATACATGCGACTCGCCCGCTCCACTGTGCTCATGCTCGGTCTCATCCTGCTCTTGGCCCTGCCGTCGGCGGCACTCGCCGACCCCGAAGACAACCTGCCCGATGTCGACCCAGCGCCCGCGGACTCCGGGGAGCGCGCGGTGGCCGATCACGAGGAACGTCCTGACGTCCGGTTGCGTGCCCTCGGACACGCGCCCAACCCCGCGAGCTTCTTGAACCCCGACATCGCTCCACCGGAGATCAACTCCGATCTCGCGTTCTGGGGCGACTTGGCCTACCAGGGCAACTATGACGGTTTCCGCATCATCGACATCTCTGACCGCCGCGATCCCGTGGAGCTCTCCCACGAGCGCTGCGGTGGCAACCAGGGCGACGTCATCGTCTGGGACAACGTCCTCGTCCGGACGTGGAACTCACCGGCGCCCGAGGGCGCGACCTGCGACGGGCAGCCCGTGCCCGAGGGCTTCGAGGGCCTGCACGTCTTCGACGTGAGCGACAAGAGCGACCCCGAGCTGATCGGCTCGCTGGCGTTGCCTTGCGGGACCCACACGGCGACCGGTGTGCCCGACCTCGCGAACGACCGGTTGATCATCTACAACTCCGGTACCGGTGGCGGCCCCTGCTACTTCTTCGATGTCGTCGAGCTGCCGCTCAGCGACCCCGCCGCGATCAGCTTGCTGTGGCAGGAGCCCGTCCGAGGTCAGCACGGCTGCCACGACGTGGGCGTCATCCTCGGCTCGGTCAACCTGGCTGCATGCGCCAGTGGGAGCGCGGCGAACGTCTACGACATCGGTGAGAACGACCACCCTGGCGGCAGCCTGGAGGACCCCGAGTTCCTCTACACCGTCGAGGAGGAAGGCGTCGGCGAGGGTGGCAACTGGCACTCCGCGGCTTTCACCTGGGACGGCGAGGTGCTCGTGCTGGGCTGGGAGCCCGGCGGCGGTGGCCAGCCCGAATGTGAAGCCACCGACTCGGAGGTGAAGAGGACGGCCTTCTTCTACGACGTCGAGACGGGCGAGAAGCTGGGCCAGTGGACCCTGCCACGGGCGCAGTCCTCCGACGAGAACTGCACCATTCACAACTACAACGTGATCCCGATGCGCAACGGCCGTTACATCATGGTGAGCGGCAACTACCAGGCCGGCACCTGGGTGACCGAGTTCACCGACCCGAGCTCACCCGAGGTCCTGGGCTGGTCTGACCCGCTGCCTTTGGAGCCCCTGGACATCGGTGGTGCGTGGTCGTCGTATTGGTACAACCGCACGATCTTCGAGAGCGACATCACGGAGGGCTTGAACGTCTTCCGTCTGCTGCGCCGCAACGTGCGGCGCCAGTCGCTCACGCTGGACCACCTGAACCCACAGACGCAGGAGTTCAGCCTGCCGTAGGGACTCTCGGGCACTGCGGTGGGGGCGGCGGGGGCCCCGCCGGGGGCACCGCCCCCCGCCCCCCCGCGGGGGGCGGGCCGCCGGGGGGGGCGGAGGGCCCCGAAACCGCGCGCCGGGCCCCCGCGCAACCGGGGGGGGGGGAGGGGGCGCGGAGCGG
>JBBSMR010000032.1:0-37400 GCA_038233095.1 Euzebyales bacterium | reverse complement strand
TCGACGTCGATGACCAGGCCCGGGGCCTGAGCGGTCGTGATCACGTCACCGCGCCCATGCACGACCGGCTCGCCGTAACGGCCGTCGACCAAGAGATACACGAAGACCTTGTCGACCTTCAGGTCGACGAACCAATACTCGGGCACTCCGAAGCGCTCGTACGCCGCGCGCTTCTCCAGCAGGTCATACCGGCGCGTCGACGGCGATGAGACCTCGATGACGAGATCCGGAGGCTCCGTCAGCGACAGACCCTCCAGCGTCAGGTGCTCCGGCCGCAAGAAGACAACGTCAGGCTCGAGGTGGGTATCGGCCGCGAAGTCGAGGTTCGCTCCGGGGAAGACAGCTCCCCCATGCCAGTCAACCCAGAAGTTGAAGCGGTACGTCAGCCTTCCCACTCCATACTGGTGACGTACCCGCGCCTGGGGGCTCACGTACAGCACCCCGTCGATGAGCTCCCGCCGACGCCCGTCGTCGGGGAAGTCCCACAGGTCATTGAACGTGTAGCGCCGCTCGGTCGTGGAGTCCATGGTCTGCCCTTCATCCGGCATGACCCTACGCACCGATCGTAAGTCCTCGACGAGATGGTGGCGAGAGCCTGTGAGTAGAGCAACAAGACAGCACTAGAGTGCGGGCATGTCCACCAGCACCGACGACGCGCGCACGATCTTCCTGGCTCGCCTGATCGATGATGCGGGACTGTTCCCGCCCGCACGCCTGCCGATGGTGCAGGCGGTCGACGACCACGGAGCCCGTGGCCAAGGGACGACGGCTTGGATGCAGGGACGCTTCCTCTGCCCGGCGTCCCGACTGGACGAGCTGGCGGGTGTCCTCAAGCAACAGAGAGGGCGCGCATCCTGGCGCGTAGGCGCCATCCTCGACGGTCCGGGCAACGCCTCCACATGGCAGAAGGCAGTCGAGGCGGACCTGGCGAGCGCCCTGGAGCTCGCGGCGCTGTCAGACGGCAGGGCCTACGTCGACGCCGTCGAGGTGCGTCTGCCCGACGGCACCCCGAGAACGCTCACGCGCGACGTCACTCACCTGACCGAAACGCTCCGAGGCGCGCGGCTGCCCGAGCCGGTGCTCGCCTATCTCGAGCTCCCCATCAACGATGGCTTCGACGCGTCCCTCGCCACGCTCGCGGCGATCGGGCCCAAAGGACCCGTCGTGGCACCCCGCGCCAAGTTGCGCTGCGGCGGCGTCCACAATGGAGACGTACCGAGCGTCGAGCGGGTCGCGGCGTTCCTCACCGCGTGTCACCGGCACGGCGTGGCGTTCAAAGCGACCGCCGGCCTGCACCAACCGCTCCCACACGACGACCCGGCCACCGGCGACCGACAGCACGGCTTCCTCGGCGTGCTGGGCGGCGCCGTGCTCCTGCACGCGGGCGCGATCACACCGGAGGACCTGCCCACCGTCCTGACGGAGACCGACCCCCGCGCATGGCGACTCGACGCGGACGGGCTCGGATGGCGGGATCACCGCGCCACCGCCAGAGCCATTGCGGACGCGCGCGAACAGCTCGTCGCCGGCTTCGGCTCCTGCAGCTTCGACGAGCCGACCCAGGCGCTGCGAGCGCTCGGGCTGCTGCCGACCGGCGCCAACGCATGACCGCACCGGCCGACACCGACCCGCAGCTCACCTCGTGGGTTCCCAGCGCCCAGGGCAGTCCGTTCCCGATCCAGAACCTGCCCTACGGGGTCTTCAGCCACGACGAGGAGGAGCCACGCGTGGGCGTGGCGATCGGGGATCGCGTCCTCGACCTTGCCGCGCTCGCCTGGGCCAACCTGCTGGAGGTGCCGAAGGCGGCCCAGCTCTTCCAGGCGACCAGTCTGAACCCGTTTCTCGGCCGCGGACGATGGACCTGGCAGACGGTGCGGCGCAACATCAGCGACCTGCTCAGCGGGGTGGACCCCAGGCTGCGCGAGGACTCCCGACTCTCCGAGAGGGCGCTGCTGGTGCGGGACGAGCTCACGCTGCATCTGCCGTTCCAGCCCGGTGACTACGTCGACTTCTACTCCTCGTTGGAGCACGCGACGAACCTCGGGCGGCTCTTCCGGCCCGACGGTGATCCCCTGCTGCCGAACTGGCGCCACCTGCCCGTCGGCTACCACGGACGGTCGAGCACCGTCGTCGTGAGCGGCACGCCGATCATCCGCCCGCGCGGCCAACGGCGGCCCGAGCCAGGCGGAATCCCGCCGTTCGGTCCGACGGAGGCGCTCGACATCGAGCTCGAACTCGGCTTTGTCACCGGACCCGGCAACACGCTCGGGACTCCCATCCCCGCGGACCGGGCGGCTGAGCACATCTTCGGCGTCGTACTCGTGAACGACTGGAGCGCCCGGGACATCCAGGCGTGGGAGTACCAGCCGCTGGGACCGTTCCTGGGCAAGTCCTTCGCCACCTCGGTCTCGCCGTGGGTGGTGCCGTTGGAGGCGCTCGCGCCGCACCGGGTCCCCCACCGAGCCCAGGAGCCCGAGCCCCTGCCCTACCTGCGCACGACCGGCGACTGGGCGTTCGACATCGACTTTGAGGTCGTGCTGCAACCCGCCGGCGGCGAGCCGACCACGATCAGCCGGACCAACGCTCGCCGTCTGTACTGGAGCTGCGCACAGCAGCTCGCACACACGACCGTGAACGGCTGCGCCGTGCGCCCCGGGGATCTCTATGCCTCGGGCACGATCTCCGGCTCCGAGCGCGGGACGGAGGGCAGCCTGATCGAGCTGACGCGGCGCGGCGCCGAGCCGCTCACGCTGTCGTCCGGCGCGCAACGGACCTTCCTGGAAGATGGCGACACGGTGATCTTGCGAGGCGTGGCAGGAGGCGGTGGCCGGCCCGCGATCGGCCTCGGCGAAGTGGTCGGTACCATCGCGCCGGCGCCCACCTGACCCACCGTCACGACGTGGGCGGAGCCGCCCTGTCCGTGACCTCCGGTGCACCGCTCAACGCCGCCAACACCCCGAGCCGCTCCGAGCGGGCCCCCCAGACACCGAGCACGGTCGAGGAGAGCACCGGTTGCTCCAGCGGCGCGTGGTGCTCGATCTCGGTGAAGCCGTCCGCGCCGGCGTTCCAGACCTGCACCGCCGTGGCGCGCCCGCCCTGTGGCGGCACGTCCACGTAGCTGCCTGCGGGGTCCGCCACCGCAAGCACGACGACCAAGGGGCCCGGGTCGTCGTCGCCCACGACCGCGAGCACGACCCTGCCATCGCCCGGCGGGTCGAACCCGAGCTTCCAGGGTTGGTCCTCGGGGTGGGGTCGGACCCAGCCGTCCTCGAGCGGCGCAGCGGGCGCCACCATCTCCAAAGGATCGCGGGCTCCGCGCACGAAGACATCGCCCGGCGTCGGCACCATCACGAGATGCCAGGCCGACCACGGCTCGTCGGCGCTCACCTCGTCAGCGAGGCGGTAGCCCGCCCAGGACAAGTCGATCGGCACCGGCGGTTCAACCAGCGGTTCGATCCTGCGCCGCATCGTCGCGCCCAGTGCCTGCTGCTCCAAGCGCACCGAGCCCTCGTGCTCGTGCACCTGCCAATCCCCGGGATCGAGGCCCTCCGGGACACGCCAGTTCGCCCTGTCGGTCGGGTCGCCGTCGTAGAAGAGCGGGACCTCCGGGGCGACCCACAGCCGGTCGCCTCCGGGGAAGGGCGTGGCCGAGCCGCGCCACAGCAGGTTCGGCCCGTCCGGGTCGAGGCGCAGCTCAGCGACGCGCGCCCCGACGGGATCGACGACGAGGAGACCCGTGCCGGAGCGGAAGGTGACGGTCATTCCGTCCATGTACCCGCGGGCGCGCACATGGAACGCACGCGCGCAGCCCCGGGAGCTCCGAGCGGTCAGACTCGGAGCGCGGAACGGATGGCCGTGGTGCAGCCGTCCCACGAGAACCAGCGGTAGGCCAGGTCAGCGGCGCCCTTCCCGAGCCTGGCGCGCAACTCGGCGTCGCCGCGCAGCTCGAGCATGCCGTCGCGCAGGGCGTCCTGGTCCCGTGGCTCGATGCCGTAGACGTTGTCGCCCGGGACGATCTCTGGCTCGAACCCGCCGCGCGGCGCGGTCACGATCGCCGGCAGACCGTGGGCGGCCACCGCGGCGAACGAGCTGTTGTGCAGGTAGACACCACGGTCGAACGGAAGGATCGCCACGTCGGAGGCGTGCAGGTACTCGCTGGCTGCGCCGCCCTCCCAGTCGTACTCGCCCGTCCAGATCACCTGCTCACGCAGGTCGAGCTCGTCGACGAGACGCGCAAGCTGGGTGGGGTAGTCATCGTCCTGCCACCACGCGTCAGCGCTGTGATAGCCGCCGACCATCGCCAGGCGCGCCTGCGGCAGCTCGTCGACGACCTGCCGAAACGCACGGAGCAAGGTCTCGATGCCCTTCGCCGGATAGAGACGGCTGAAGTACGTGAAGAGGAAGGTCTCGGATGAGACGCCCAGACTTTCGCGTCCGGCCAGCCGAGCCCCGACCGCGTCATCGAGCCTGCCGACCAGCGAGGGCGGCGGCACCAGCTCGGCCTTCGCGAGCAGCGACGGGTGGATGCGGGCGAGCCGCTTCAGGTGCGGGCGGCTCATCAGCAGGATGCGATCGCTCAACACGAGCATGGAGCCGTAGCGCCAACGACCCGCGCGGTGAAAGGCCTCGCGCTTGATGCGCGTCTTGAGATCGTCTCCTTTCGGGGCGCCCTTCCCGAGGTTGGAGAACTGCGAGACGAACGGCGCTCGCGGTCGCAGCAACCGAAAGAGCGCCGGGATGAGCGTGGCCATCTTCGAGTAGTAGTAGAGATGGCCGAGGAAGAACATGAAGCCCGCGTCCGGCCGCACCGCGCGAATCACGGTGGCGACCTTGCCGAGCTCGCTCATCGACCAGTCGTCGATGACGTCGTGCACGGTCACGCCCTCGGGCCGCGCAACCTCCGCGCGGCGCGTCGTGAGCACATGCACCTCGAGCCCCTGCTCCGCCAGGTGCACGCACTCCTGCAAGGCGTGGTCTGCCTCAGGCGCGCGGTAGGGCGGCCAGGCGGCCGCCACGAACAGGATCTTGCGTCGATGCAAACTCTCCGCCATCACTTCATCTCCCCGGCCCGCCGCGGCCTTCCGATTCGCTTTCTACCGGCCTACCCTCTGTCGCATCCCGCTACCCAGAGTATCGACGTTCACCTGATCAGTATAGCCCCTCTTCCGAGGTCTTGGAAGCGGGCCGACCAGATTGTCCTGCGTTGTCCGGCTCAGACGTCTTCGACCGCCGCGACACCGTCGGCGTCGCGGCGGTCTTCGAGCAGCGCGATGACGGCCGTCTCGATAGCACCCTGATACGCGGGCACCCCGAACACGGCCTCGTCTCCCAGGCGCTCAAGGGCCGGCAGGACTGTCCATCCCTCTTCGTAGCGCTCGAAGACGCGTGGGTCGATGTAGGAGCCTCGTGCGACCGCCGGGGTGTTGCCGAGGTAGTGGGCGACCTCCTGGCATGCGCGGCTGACCGCGCGCTTGCGGGCGTGTGCGGAGCGGGTGGCCGGACCGGAGACCGCCACGGCGACCGCGGCGAGCACCGTCGCGTTCCAGGTGCGGAAATCCTTCGCGGTGTGCTCCTCGCCCAGCTCGGACTTGACAAACTCGTTGATGTCGGCCGAGGTCACGTCGCGCCACCCTTTCGACGTGCGGTAGGCCAGCAGCTCATCGCCGCCCGTCCGCCGGAGTCGCAGCGTCTTCACCACAACGAGGATCGCCTCGTCCACGACGTTCTGCAGACGCCGCTTGCCATGCTTGCCGGTGTAGTCGAACTCGATGATTCCGCCCTCGCGGATGCTGACATGTTCCTTGCGCATCGTGGCGAGCCCGTAGGTCTCGTTCTCCGCGGCGTAGCTCTCCCCGCCGATGCGGAAGAACCCGAGGTCGAGCAGCCGCACCGCGCAGGCGAGGACACGCTCACGGGTCAGCTTGTCGGTGGCTTCGAGCATGGACGAGCAGGACGAGCGCAACGCCGGCAGCCATCGCGCGAAGTCGAGCATGCGATCGAACTTCTCGGCGTCACGCTGGGCGCGCCACTGCTCGTGGTAGATGTACTGTCGGCGCCCCGCCTCGTCGTAGCCGACCGCTTGGATGTGACCGTTGGGGTCCGGGCAGATCCACACATCCTGCCAGGCGGGGGGGATGACCAGGTCCTTCAGGCGCTGCACCTGCTCAGCGTCGGTGATCTTCTCCGCCGTCGACGCGTCGAAGTACTCGAAGCCCTTGCCTCGCCCCTTGCGGGTGAAGCCGGGGCCGTCGGTCTCGACACGCTGGACGCTCATGCGGGCTCAGGCCTTCGACAGCGCCTCCGCGGTGTGCCCGGCGCGCTCACCGCTCTTCTCGGACTCGACGATGTAGCGCGGGTCGTCCTCGGACGCCGCGAGCTTCTGTCTCTTGATCTTGGTCTCGGAGGTCACGATCTCCACGACCGTGCCAACGGTCTCCTCCTGCGGGGTGTTCCAGGTGACGCGGTCACCTGTGTTGAAGTCAGCCACGGTTGCGCTCCTTGCGTCTCTCGGGTGCGGGGACCCCTCGGCGAGACCACGGATGCCCGCCGCCGTAACCATTCACACGCGCACCGATCGCGGGAACCTCGTCTCACCCTGCGGCACGATCCATGGCATCATACGATGACGTTGTTGATGCCCAAGTGATCCAAGGAGCCGAACGGCGATGCGAACGACCCTTGCGCTCGACGACCAACTGCTTGAGGAGGCACAGCGACTCACCGGCATGAAGGAGAAGAGCGCGCTGGTGCGGGAAGCATTGCGGGCTCTCATCGAGCGGGAGAGCGCACGTCGTCTGGCCCGCCTGGGCAAGAGCGAACCCGAACTGACACCACCTCCCCGCCGCCGCTCTGAGCCCACGTGATCCTGGTCGACACCTCGATCTGGGTCGACCATCTCAGCGCCGGACACGCGAGACTCTCGGAGTTGCTCGAGCATGGCCTGGTTCTGGGTCACCCCTGGGTGACCGGCGAGCTCGCACTTGGCCGCCTCTCTCAGCGGCGTGAGATCCTCGGACTGCTGTCAAGCTTGCCGCAGGCCTGCGTCGCGACCACCGAAGAGGTCTTGACGCTCGTGGAACGTCATGAGCTGTACGGCAGTGGCATCGGTTACGTCGATGCCCAACTGCTTGCAGCCACGCGGCTCACTCCGGAGGCGGCACTTTTGACCGCGGATCGACGCCTTGCGGCGACAGCGGCACGGCTGCAGTGCGCCGCCGACATCGACGAATTAGCCTGACGCCGCCGGGCGCCGGCGCGAGCTCGTGCGAGACTCTCGTTCGACCTCGACGAGCAAGGAGACGTCTGCCATGCGCACGCTCGACACCGAGTTGCTGCTTGACGCCCATGCCGAGCTGGGCGAAGGACCCGTCTGGGACGAACGCGAGCACCGGCTGCTCTGGGTCGACATCACCCAAAGCCGAGTGCACAGCCTCGATCCGGTGACGGGCCGGGACGAGCACTTCGACGTCGGCCAGCACGTCGGCGCGGTCGGTCTGCGGGCGAGCGGCGGGCTTGTCATGGCGGTCCGCGACGGGTTCGCGGCGACCGACCGGCAGGGGCATGTCCGCATGCTCGCCGAGGCCGACCCCGATCCGAACATCCGCATGAACGACGGGAAGCCGGACCCGGGAGGGCGTTTCTGGGCGGGGACCATCGCCTACGACCAGACGCCGGGCGCCGCCACGCTGTTCCGACTCGACCCCGACGGCGCCGTGCGCGCCATGGTGACCGAGGTGACGAACTCCAATGGTCTGGACTGGCTCGACGACCGCATGTACTACATCGACACGAAGACGCGCCGAGTGGACGTCTTCGACTACGACGTCGCCGACGGCAGCATCCGCAACCGGCGCCGCGTCGTCGACGTCGATGACGGCTCGCCCGACGGCATGACGCTGGACGCCGACGGGTGCCTCTGGGTGGCGGTGCACCACCAGGGCGAGATCCGCCGCTTCACCCCCGACGGCCAGCTCGACACGGTCGTGCGAGTGCCCGTCGACAAGGTGACAAGCTGCTGCTTCGGCGGTGAGGACCTCGCCACGCTGTTCATCACCACCGCCAGCGAAGGGATGGACCAGGACGAACTGCGCGAGCAACGCCACGCCGGCGGTGTCTTCGCCTGCCAGCCGGGCGTCACGGGTCGGCAGCCGTTCCGCTACGCCGGCTGACCGTCGGATCCTCCCCGGGATGCTCCGCTGTCGCCGAGGGAGTCTGAGCTGGCGAGTCCGGTGGTCGCGCGACGTGTCTGGTGCATCAGCGCCGTCTCGTGGCCATCCAACCGAACCCGCAGCGTTCCGAGGTCATCGATGGTGCCGACCTGCCGACAGACGAGCCCGCGCTCCTCGAACGCAACGATGCACTCCTCACTCCGCCCTGGGGCCGCGCACAGCAGGAAGGCGAAGGCGGGGAAGACATCGAGCCAGGTCTCGAGTGCGACGTCTTGCGGCCGCGGCAGCCGGTCAAGGTCCACGACCACCCCGGTCCCGGTCGGTTCGAGCAGCATCGCCAGCGACCCGAGCGTGCCGGCCATGCTGACATCCTTGGCGGCCACGCAGCATCCGCGCTCGGCGAGCCGGGCAAGGAGCTCGACATCGCCCCGCATGCGCCCGGCGCGCTGTTCGAAAGAAGGGAAGAACGGGAAATCCTCCCGCAACCGACCGTCGAGGCAGGCAGCCACGAGCAGAGGTTGCCCGGGAGCGACGTTGCGGGTCAGGAGCGGCGAGGTGACCTCTCCGACGATGAAGGCGGATAGCGACGGCTCCGCCTCACTGACCGTGAGATGACCACCGACTATGGGAACGTCGTAAAGCTCGGACGCGTGTCTCAGACCTGCCAGTATCGAACGAGCGATCGGTGCGGATGCCACGATCGTGTCGATGATGCCGAGCGGTCGCCCTCCCATCGCCGCGATGTCGTTCACGTTGGCGAGCACCGCTCCGATGCCCGCGCCGAAGGGATCACGGGACACGAACGGCGGGTACAAAGCTTCCCCTGCCGCCAGCAGCTTGCCCCGAGCACGCGGCAGCACGGCCGCGTCATCGCCGGGCCCGGTCACCCAGTCCGTCGGCCCGAGCGCCTCGGTGACGTGATGCAAGGCACCCTTGGCGGCGCGGCCCGGGTTTGCGGCGAAGCGCTGGACTACCGTGTCGAGCACGGCCCGCGCGTCTGCGACCACGGCAGGTGCTCCTTTTGCCAAGCTACCGACTATACTAGAGGTTCATCCACTATAGGATAGGGCGAGACGCATCGATGTCAGCCTCCGATCCGCCCGGCTTCCTTGACCTTCCGTCGCGGAGCGCGCAACCTCGCACCTCCGGTCTGACGCACGTCCTCGACACCGGACTTCCGGCGGAAGCGCTGCGCGCGCTGCTCGACACGATCGGAACGTTCACCGACTTCTGGAAATTCGGCTTCGGCATCGCCTATCTGGATCCGGCCCTCCCAGCGAAGCTGACCTTGCTGAAGGAGCATGGCATCACCGCCTGCGTCGGTGGGACCCTCCTGGAGATCGCCTGGCTGCAGGGAAAGGCTGAGCAGTGCCTGGCCTGGGCGGCGGAGAGCGGCTTCTCCTGCATCGAGGTCTCGAATGGCGCGGTCGCCATGGATCGTGAGGAGAAGCGCCGGCTCATCACGAGAGGGACCGCCGACTTTACGGTCGTGTCCGAGGTTGGCTCGAAGGATCCCTCCGCGCCGGTCAAGCCGGAAGCGTGGTGCGACGAGATGCTCGGCGATCTCGACGCCGGCGCCGCTTTCTCGCTGGCCGAGGGCCGGGCCAGCGGGATGGTCGGTCTCTACGAGTCCGACGGTTCGGTGCGCGACGACGTCGTCGAGCTGCTCGTGTCGACTGTGGGCAGCGAGCAGATCATCTTCGAGACGCCACTCCACCGTCAGCAGTCGTGGTTTGTCCGCCGGCTGGGCGCCGAGGTGAACCTCGGCAACGTGGCAGCTTCCGAGGTGTTGGCGCTCGAGGCGCTCCGCCTGGGCCTGCGTGCCGACACCCTGCACGGTGCACCGGCGCCGTCAGCGACAAGCCCGTCGCGCGACGAGGATGGAACCCGATGAACACCATTCCGGGTCGCGAACGCGAGGTCTCGTCCGTGGAGATCGACGTCCCTCTGACCATCGCAGCTCTCCGTCGGGCTCTCGTCGGTCGCGAGGCCTACCGGCGCACCCGGTTCCTCATCGTTCGCCGCGACGACGCGTTGGCGCTCGTCGAGCTGCGCAAGGAGTCCGACGACGCCTTGTTCTCGCCGATCACGGACGTCCAGCTCCTGGCGGGACCGCATGACTGCGTGCTCGTCACCGACCCCGAGGTCGATACCGCTGTCCCCTCGCAACTCGCCGCGGCAGCGGCAAGCGCGCCAGGCGCGCGCTGCGTCGTCGTCGAGGGACGGTATGAGCATCTCGGATTCATCCTCGATCCCGCACCGCTGAGGATTCGGGTCGTTGACGTGGGGCCCCCACACCCTCCCAAGCTTCTCGATCAGCTGCGCCGTGTCCTGGACATAGCCGAGGAGCTGCCGCCAGTTGCGCTCGTCCCCGATCTGCTGGATGTGCACCAGTTGGCCGCGGCCGAGGAAGCCCCGTCGTTGCTCTTTCCCTGCCAGGCTTCGGATCTCGCCGTCGACGGCCGGCGGGTGGCCTACCTCGACCGGCGCCCGCCACGCGAGGAATGGCTGCTCATCGGATGTGCGCGCTCTCGGCAGATTCATCGCTGGTTCTACGGCGACGACCCGCCGATGGTGGACACCTGTCCGCTCACACGGGCTGCCAACGGCGACGCACCCACCATCGTGCGCTGCTGTCTGGAGGAGGAGGGCCTTCGGCATGTTGGCGCGACGGTCGTGATCCCATGGGGAGCCAGCCTCGAGGAAGTCCGACAAGGCCTGGCGCTGGCCGTCGGCCAGGCCGGCGCGGCGAAGTAGACGTGTCGGCACGGTTGAGCGATTCGGCGCTCTATGGCCATCTCTGGGGGACTGAGGAGATGCGTGCCATCTTCGCGGAACGGCCTCGGCTCGAGAGCTGGCTCGACATCCTGGCGGTGCTCGCCGAGACGCAGGCCGAGCTGGGGCTCATCCCGGCAGCCTCGGCGCGCTCGATCCGCGAGCATGCGCACGTCGACCGCCTCGACCTGGAGCTCGTCGCCCGCGAGACGCGCAGCACGGGGCACTCCATGCTCGGTCTGATCCGCGGCCTGCACCGCGTCCTGCCGCGAGAGGCGCAGGAGCACGTCTACTACGGCGCCACGGTGCAGGACGTCACCGACACCTGGACCGCGCTCGTCATGCGTCGGGTGGGTGCGATCATCTGGCGCGACCTGCACGCCCTGGAGACACGGACGCTGGAGCTCGCTGACCAGCATCGCGACACCGTGATGGTCGGACGCACCCACGGCCAGGCCGGCGCACCGGTCACGTTCGGTTGGAAGGCCGCCGCCTGGGCCGACGACCTCCGGCGCCACGTCGACCGGCTGCGTGACGGCGCACCCCGTTGGCTCGTCGGCCAGCTGGGCGGGGCGGTCGGCGCGGGCGCCTTCTTCGGTGACGCCAGCCTCGAACTGCGACGTCGCTTCTGCAAGCGTCTGGGACTGGCAGACCCTCTCATCTCGTGGTTGACGGCCCGTGACCGGATCATCGAGTTCGCCATGACGCTCGCCATGATCGCCGCGACGTCGGGACGGATCGGCAATGAGATCTACGCGCTGCAGCGCACGGAGGTCGCAGAGGTGCGCGAACCGGCCGGCGCCGACGCGGTGAGCAGCATCACCATGCCGCACAAGCGCAACCCGGAAGCCTCGGAGCACCTCGTCACGCTCAGCCGCCTGGTCGCAGCCCAGGCGCACCTGCTGCTCGGCTCAGCGATCCAAGAGCACGAGCGGGACGGTCGAGGGTGGAAGGTCGAATGGGTGGCACTGCCGGAGGTCTGCCTGCTCACCGGCACCGCGGTCGCCTTCGCTCGGGAGCTGCTCGACGGCCTTGAGGTCGACACGGCGCGCATGCTCGCCAACGTGGCCGCTCAGCAAGACGAACTGGCCTCCGAGCGCGTGCTCGCCGCGCTCGCCGCTCGCATGGGCAAGCACGCGGCGCAGGGCGCGCTGCAGGAGACGCTCGCCGCCGCACGCCGAGACGGTACGACGGCCAGGGCAGGTCTGATGGCGTCGTCTGAGGTGATCACGCACCTGTCCACCGACGACCTGCGAGACCTCCTCGACGCCGCCGCAGACACAGGAGCCGCACCGGCCATGGTGGATGCCGTGCTCGAGCGCGCCCGCACGGCCAGGGCCGAGGAGACCAACCCGTGGCGCTGAGCTCGCCGACGCGCATGAGCCGGACGGGTCAGCACGTGCTTCTAGAGGGTGTGGGCGGAGCGCCGCGGCTGGTCCTGGCGCAGCTTCCGACCCCGCTGCAGCGAGCCACACGGCTGGAACACGTCCTCGGCTGTCCGCCGTTGTATGTCAAACGGGACGACCTGACCGGGTTCGCGCTCGGCGGCAACAAGGTACGCAAGCTCGAGTACCTGCTCGGCCGTGCGCTCACCGAGGGCGCCGACGTGCTGATCACGGGCGGTGGCCCCACCTCCAACCACTGTATGACGGCCGCAGCCGCCGCCCGGGTGTCAGGCCTCGGCTGCATTCTCGTCCTCTACGGCGAGCCGCCGGAGCATCCGCCCACGGCCCTGCACGTGGCGCGACAGTTCGGTCCTCAGCTGCGCTTCACCGGCGATCCGGACCGCCGTTCGGTGGACCGGTGGCTGCCGGCGGTCGCCCGCCAGCAGCGGGCGGGCGGCCGGCGCCCCTCCGTCGTGCCGCGTGGGGGGGCCACGCTGGTCGGGAGTCTCGCCTACGTCCAAGCGCTCGAAGAGCTCGCCGCGCAGCTGGCGAGCCGGCAGCTCGAGGCCGAGTGCCTCCTTGTCGCCACCGGATCGTGCGGCACACAGGCAGGACTGCTCGCCGCCAGCATCGCCGGCGGTCACCCCTGGCGCGTCGTCGGCGCCTCGGTCAGTCGGCCCGTCGACGAGTGCGCCGAGCGAGTCCTGACGCTCGCCACAGCCTGTGCGGAACGGCTGGGAAGTCGACCGCCGCGTCGGGACGAGGTGGTCCTGCGCGATGCGCGCGGGCCGGGGTTCGGCAAGCCCTCCCAGCCCGGCGAGGACCTCGCGCGACAGGCCGCCGAGGCTGAGGGGCTGCTACTGGACCCCTTCTATACTGCTAAAGCCATGGCTGAGCTCTCCGGATTGGCAGCCGAGGGACTGACCGGTCCCGTGGTCTTCTGGCACACCGGCGGCACGCCGGCTGTGCTCTCGCCATCCCGAGGCACGCCGGAGGAGAGCGCCGATCCAGCGCACGGCGCGCGCACGAGCACGAGCTCACCGTGACTGAGCCAGACACCGACCCGGGCGCTGTCGGTCCCGCACCTGTGCTTATCGAAGCGGGTTTCGCCTTCGAGGTCGCCGACGCCCCGGAGCTCCATCACGGCCTCAACCTCGCCGATCTTGCGCACGTTCTTGTCTTGGCCGAGCAGGGTCTGCTGCCTGGCAGGGCCGCGGCCAGGTTACTGCAGCTGCTGCTCGAGACCGAGCGGGTGCCCCCGGACGCCTTCCCCTACGACCCTCGGTATGGCGAAGCCTACAACTGCCGTGAGCGCCACTTCACCGAACGGCTCGGTGACGACGCGGGCTGGCTGCATGCCGGCCGCCCCCGTCGTGAGGCGGTCCGGCTGGCGCTGCGATTGCGCCTGCGTCACGTCGTCGCCGACCTCGTGGACGCCGCCGCGGGTTTCGCCGCCGCCGCGGCCGACCTGGCAGAACGACACGCAGAGACGTACCTGGCGGACCAGACCTATCTCCAGCAGGCTCAACCGTCGACCCTGGGGCATTACCTCCTCTCGTTCGCCTACCCGGCCGTCCGCGAAGGCCACCGACTGCTGGGCGGCCTCGACTGGCTCAACCGCAGCCCGGGCGGCGCAGGCTGCGCGAACGGCAGCCGCCTCCTGCTCGACCGCCAACGGATCGCCGATCTGCTCGGCTTCGACGGGGTGATCGAGCACACCCGCGACGCCATGTGGCAGACCGACGGTCTCATCGACATCGTGGCCGGGGCAGCCAGCCTGCTGACCGGACTCGACAAGCTCGCCGAGGACCTGGAGATCTGGGACAGTCGCGAGTTTGACTACGTGGCCCTCGCGCCCGCGTACACCCGCGCCAGCGTGCTCATGCCGCAGAAGCGCAACCCCTACTCGCTGAGCGTCGTGCGGGGCAGCACGGGCATGCTGATCGGACGGCTGGCGGGCTTGCTGGCGGTCACGAAGAGCCCATCGGCCCGGAGCGACAACTTCATCTTTGCCTACGGCGAGGTGCCCCGGGCACTCATCCAGGCTCGCAAGACCACCGCGCTCATGACCGGGGTCGTCGCGACGCTGGAGGTGAATGCCGAGCGGATGTGGGAGGCGCTGCTCGCGGGCTTCACACAGGCCACCGATCTGGCCGAGTTCGTCATGCAACGCTGCGCCGTGGACTACCGCACCGCCTATCTCGTCGTGGGTCGCGCGGTGCGAGCCGCGGCGGAGGACGGACTTCGCGGGGTGGATCTTACGGGTGCCATGCTCGATGACGCCGCCCACCAAGAGGTGGGGCGACCACTCGGTCTCACGGGCAGCGACCTGACCGAGGTCCTGGATCCGCGGCGGCTGGTTGCCGATCGCACCGTCCAGGGCGGCGCCTCCCCGAGCGTCGTCCGCGAGATGGTTCACTCGTTGAGAACCGAAGTGCAACAGCTTCACGATCAGACACAACAGCGGCGCGAGCGGTACGTGCAGTCCGAAGACCGTCTGCTCGCCCGGGCGGCTGCGGATGCACTCAGGGAGGTGCCAGTCAGCGATGGCCAGTGACACACCACAGGGTTCCGGCACGCCGGTCTGTCTGCCGGAGCAGGTCCAGATCGTCAACGTCGGCTTGTCCGCATTCGCGGAGGCCGTCGAGACCCAAGGCGCCGAGGCGGTGGACGTGGACTGGAAGATCCCCGCGGACGGCGACCCCGACCTCGTGGCTCTGCTGACCCGTCTGTACGGGCGACACGGGCGCGTGGTCGACGAGGCGAACGCGGAGGCATTCCGCCGCCTCGACCAAGCAGTGCCCTCTATCGTACAGATCACCACGGTCGCGGATGCCGCCACCGACCTGGCAGACCGCACCATCCTGCACTCGGGTCCACCGCTTGAATGGGAGGAGTTCTGCGACCCGTTGCGCCGGTCGGTGCGAGCGGCGATCGTCGCGGAGGGGTGGGCAGCGAACCCTGAGGAGGCCGATGCGGCCGTCGCCGATGGCCACGCGCAGCTCGCGCCGGCGAACCACCACGGGGGTGTCGTGCCCATGGCGACCGCCGTCGGTCCCTCCGCCCCGGCGCTCGTGGCCGAGACAGAAGACGGCGCCCGGGGTTTCTCGTCGCTGAACCAAGGCCCCGGCACCGTGGCCTGGATGGGCTCAGACGCCGAGGAGGCGATCGACCGCCTGAGGTGGCTGAGCGACGTCGCCCGTCCCGTGCTCGCGGCTGTCCTTGGCGCGCACGGGCCGATCAACGTCTTCGCGCTGGCCGCTCAAGGCGTGCAGATGGGTGACGACGTACACATGCGCAGCCAGGCGGCGACGAACCTGTTGGTCCGCGACCTGATGCCATTCCTGGTCGAGCTAGACGATCCGCGGGCGGTGGACGTCGCGCGGTTCCTGTCGTCCAATCACCTGTTCTTCCTCAACGTGGCGATGGCCGCGGCCAAGGCGACCACGCAGTGGGCCTCGGAGATCGAGCACTCAAGCGTCGTGGTGTCGATGGCAAGGAACGGGACGACCTTCGGCATCCGCCTCGCAGGCACCGGCGACCGCTGGTTCGTCGCTCCGGCCCCCGACGTGGGCGACGCGCTCCTGCACGAAGGCTACGAGCCGGAGGACGCCGCGAAGGACATCGGCGACAGCGCAGTGCTCGAGCTCGTCGGGCTCGGCGGCGCGGCCGCCGCCGCCTCGCCCGCCGTGGCCGGTTTCCTCGGCGGCACGCTGGCTCAGGCGGTCGAGTCGACCGAGACCTTCGAGCAGCTCTGCCTCGGACGCAGCCGGCGGTTTCAGCTCCCGACCCTCGACTTCCGTGGCTCTCCAGTGGGAGTGGACGCACGCCGGGTCATCGAGCTCACCGAGACGCCGACGATCAACACCGGCATCCTCGACGCCACCGAAGGCCGGGGGCAGATCGGTGCGGGCATCGCACACGCTCCCATCGCGTGCTTCCAGCAGGCGTTGCGCGCCCTCGATGAGCAGCTCGCGTAGCGCGTCCTGGTCGTTGCGCGGTGAGGTGTCGAAAATCAGCTAGCCGGGAGGCTGGAGTCCGATCGTCATCCTCTGGTGCGGGTGTCCGACGTAGTCGACCGGTTCACCGCTTGAACGCCAACCGAGGCGCTCAAAGAACGGGATGTTCGGCAACTGGATGTGGGCGATCATCTCGCGCCCTCCCAAGGCGCCGGCCGTCTTCACCGCGAAGCGCACCAAAGGACGACCGAGGCCGTGCTGGCGGAATCCGGGCAGCACCCCGAGCCGGTCCCCTTTCCACAGTCCCGTCTCGTCGAGCGGATACAGGCGAACCGTGCCTGCAGCCATCCGTCCGTAGCAGCCCAGCACGTGCAGGGTCTGACTCTCGTCGTCGTGCTCGTCGCGATCACTGAGTGCGAACAGGCGTTGCTCGCGCACGAAGACCGCCTCGCGGATGCGCCAGTGCAGGTCGCGCTCGTTCGCGGACGCGACGATACGACAGTGCACCGCACCGCCCGCGCGCGCGGACAGATCCTCGTCAACCGGCGCGGAGAACGGGGAGATGAGATCGAGCGGCGTCATTGTCGGACTCCTCGAAAGCAGCGATTCCCGAGCACGCCTGGCAGCGCGCGCAACCCGCCGAGACGTTCCACGAGCCCAGGCCGCGCTGGACCACGTACGGACCGACCTGGCGATACAGAGACTCGACGTAGTCGGGCGCCGGTGGGAGCCAGCCCTCCATGAGGCTGCCCGGGACGGGCCGCAGCGGCACCACGAAGGGATAGACACCCATGTCGACGGCTCGCCGACAACCCTCGACGGTCAGCTCCTCATCTTCGCCCATGCCGAGAATCACATAGGTGGACACCTGCCCGGGCCCGAAGACCTCGACCGCACGCTCCCACGCGGCGAAGTAGCCCTCGATGCCGGTGCGCGCCTTCGGCGGCGCGACGCGGGCGAGGACCTCGGGGTCGAACGACTCGACGTGGATCCCGACCGAGTCCACGCCCTGGGTCTTGATAGTGGAGAACACGGAGAGGTCCGCAGGCGGCTCGAACTGCACCTGGACGGGCAGTTCGGTGGCATCCTTGATCGCCTCCGCGCACCGGCCCAGGTAGAGCGCACCCTTGTCGCGGCCACCCGTCGTGCCCGTGGTCAGTGTCACGTCCACGATGTCATCCAGATCCTGAGCCGCCCGTGCAACCTCGGCGAGCTGCTCCGGACGCTTGACCGGGATGGTGGCGCCGGCCTCCAACGACAGCTCGATCCCACAGAACTGGCACTGGTCGGACGTGCCCCAGTGCCGGCAGGTCTGGATCACCGTGCTGGCCAGTGAGTCGATGTGCAGCAGCGCGATCTGCCAGTAGGGCACGCCGTCGGCCGTCTCCAAATCGTAGAACTTCGGTCGAGGCGGCACGCTGGCACCCGCGACGCGCTCACCTTCGCGGAGCAGGTCCCAGCCGCTGTCGCTCTCGCGGAGCACGAAGGGTGACTCGCTGACATAGTCAGCGGTGAACGGGAAGGTGACGGCCACACCTTCCACCCAGATCATGCCAGCATCAGATGGGCCTGCTCCACCCTTGCGACCATCGATGGCGCGCTCGACCCTGGCCCCGTAGCTCTGGAGCTCGGAAAGGAGGGGGCCAAGGCCTGCTCGTGTCGTCGTGCTCATGAAATCAACCCCCGTACAGCTCGACGGCGTTGCGATGCAGGATTCGGTCCTTGAGCTCGTCGCCCACTGGCGCACCGGCGATCTTGTAGTACTCGCCCCAGAAGTCGCTCCACGGTTCATCGGACGCGAACAGCACGCGATCGTAGCCGATGCCACGGCGCTCGATCTCCGTCATCAGCCACCGAGCGCCGAAACCGATCGACCACGACGTGTCGGTGTAGACGCGGTAACCCTGCTCGACCCAATCCAGGAACTTGGGCACAAGCCGGATGTGCCCACTGACGCCGCCGCCGAAGTGCACGAGGTAGATCTTGACTCGCTTGCCGTACCGCTCGACGAGCGGAATGAAGTTCGTGATGTCCGAGGCACCACCCGGGCTGGTATGAAAGTGGAACGTCAGGTCGTGCTCCTCGGCGGCATTGAAGCAGGCGTCAGCGACCTCTTCTGTGTCGCTGTCCCACTCCTCGGGGTTGGGGTTGCCGCCGAGCAGGAAGGTGGTCTTGAGCGCGACGATGCCGTCTTCACTGGCGTGCTCCAAGGCCTCGAGGGTCATCTCCTTGTTCTGCGGCAGGAATGAGACCCAGAGTCCGCCGATGAGCCGGTCAGACGACGTCACCGCGTCGAGCATGACCGGGTTCAAGGAGAACGGGTGCTCTTGGTCGGGCACGCCATAGTTGGGCAGGATGAGCGCACGCTCAACGCCGAGCCGGTCCATGTGCTCGAGGTAGGCCTGCTTGTCCGGGAAGTCGTAGACGGTCGGCTTGACCGGCTCCTCAAGATCGTAGAAGGCGAATGGCGGCAGCTCTCCTATGTGGCCGTGTGCATCGAACACATCACGGTCGACGCGCTCAGGTGTAGCCATGAGTCTTCATCCTCTCCGTTCGTGTCTTCTTGACGAACTGGCGGCTCTGCAGACAGCAGTCACCTTCTCAAGAGACGTTCGTGATCACGGGACGGCGCCCGCATCGGCGTCGACCTCGGCGGCCGCACGGTCACGCAGCTCGGTGGTGGCCCTCTCCCACGGCTCACGCTGGGAGAAGCTTCGGCCCGCCTGCGTAGCGGCCGCAGCCTCATGCAGCGCACTTGTGCCGAGATCGAACCGCAGCTCGTCGAGACGGTAGACAGGTCGGTAGGTGTCAGGATCCACGTCGACGGAGGCCCGCAGCCCCCGGCCGTCGGCAAAGCACATCTCGACGCGTTCGTAGGGTTGGGCGAGGGGGTCCTGCTCTCGGCCGGACTCGTGCAGGACGACCCAGCGGTCGCCACGCTCGCGCCCGGCTTCGATGCGGGCGGCCACGTCGCGGCGATGCTGCTCGACGAGCAGCTCGCGATAGCGGAGGTGAAACGCGGCGCCGGCGACAAGACTGACGTCACCGAACTCCTCGGTGCTCGAGCCAACGTCGCCGACGGCACGCGTCACGACTTCGTGTGCGCCTGAGTACGTCTCCGCGAGCTCCTGCATCGTCTCGCAGGAACTCAGACGGTCCGCAGTGGCCCGGACGACCGACACGAACTGGGCATACCGCTCTGTGTCGATCATCGCGACCGGGTACAGCCGTTCCTCCGCGCGCCGCCACTCGGCGACGAGCCCGGCGGTTGCGGCGCCATCTGGATCCTTCAAGCCAGAGACGATTAGACGGTGAAGGTCTGCAGCATGAGCGCGCCGGAACGGCGCGCGGTGAGCACGGCGTCCAGGATGTCGAGCGGACCGAGGGGTCGCACACCCTCCATCATGTCGACCTCGCGCATGCCGTAGAGCGCAGCCGCGGAGAACCGGCAGGCATAGACATGCCCACCTTCGTCCATCAAGGTCTGCAACTGCTTGTTGTAGGCCATGGCGCCGGGGAAGGCCTCGTCGCCGACCTTAGGGAAGCCTCGGGTGGCGGAGGCCATCAGCGACCCAGGCCCGTACAGGATCAGGTGCGTGTCGAATCCCTTCCTTCTGATGCGGGTGGTCGTCAGCATGTTCACAAGTCCCACCGATCCCTCGAAGGGAACGGTGTGCATGAAGACATAGGCGCTCTCGCCCTCCTCGGCCTCGATGTCCTCGAAGACCTTGTCCTCGTAGTCCACGATTGCGTCGCCCTTCTGGACGCGCTCACCAACGATGTCAACCATCACTTCCTCCTTGCTCTGTCGAAAGGTCTCTCACGGTTCGGCCGCCGCCTGGTCAGGGGTATCCGCGCCTCATCCTCCTCTCCACCGCTTCCAGTGGCTTCCCGGCATGGCGCGCATGGCCAGCAGTCGCATCCGCCAGGGCAACTTGCGGTAGACCGGGACAAAGAACTCCCGCCAGAAGCGGTCACCCGGCCTGCTCTGAGGCACGGGGCCGCCCGCGCCTCGGTACTTGGCGGCCATCTCCTGCTCGGACGCTTCGGTGAGGTAGTACTCCGCGTTCTCCCGCAACCACGCCGCGGCGCGCAACAGCCAACTCATGGCCCACCACCGTTGGATCGGAGATCACTGAGCAGTCCCTGCGCGCTGATGGCGATCGGCTCCATGACGGCGCCGATCGGGGGGGCGTAGACGTTCTCCATCCACGCGAGCTCCTCGATGGTGACGCGCTTCTTGATGGCCATGCCAAGGAAGTCGGCGCGTTCCTTGATGCCTTCGCCGCCGACCATCTGCGCACCGATGAGGGCGTGCGTCTTGGGGTCGGCCAGCAGCTTCACGTGGATCGGCGTGAACCCCGGGTAGTAGCGGGCCCGAGAGATGCCTTGACCCTTGCCCATCACATACGGGATACCGAGGGCATTGGCGAGATTCTCCCCGAAGCCGGCGCCTCCGACTGACCATGTCCCCGCCACGAGCCCCCAGGGGACGTAGACCGGGTGATACCGTCGGTCACCTCCCGCCGCGTTCGTGCCGGCGACCTTGCCCTCGGCGTAGGAATGGCTGCCGGTCAGACCTTGGATGGGGATGTTCGTGAGTTCGTGTGGAGCCTCGATGATGTCCCCCGCCGCGTAGACGATCGACGATGACGTCTGCATCCGCGCATCGACGATGAGCCCGCCGGTCGAGCCCATGTGCAACCCGGCCGCGCGCGCGAGCTCGGTGTTCGGCCGTCGGTCGGCGCAGACGACGACAACGTCGGCTTGGATCTCGCCAGCGGAGGTCTGCACCGCCCGCACCGACTCGCTGCCCACGAACGCCTCCAGCTTGGTGCGCAGGTGCAGCGTCACGCCAAGTTCGGTGAGCGACTCTTCGACCAGCTCCACGATGTCGGGATCCGCGACCTTGCTGAGCACCCAAGCGTGGGGGTCGACGAGGTGGGTCTCGAGACCACGTTTGGCGAGGGCGCCCGCGAACTCGACGCCGAGCGGCTGCGCCCCGATCACCACGGCGGTCTTCGCATCGTCGAGGACCTTGTCGAACTCCATCGACCGGCGGATGTTCTTGGGAAAGTGCAGGCCCGCCAGATGGTTGCCGGGCACATCGGGCACGACCCACTCGAAGCCCGTGCAAAGCACCAACCGGTCGAAGCCCTCCGGCGGCTGGCCCTGCACGACCAACCGCTGGCGGTCGAGATCAACGGCGCTCACTCTCGTCTCGTAGCGGACATCGATACCGCGCTCGCGGTAGAACTCCTTGTCTTGCAGGAACAGCCTCTCGAAGCTGTCGATCTCCTGGCCGTGGACGTAGGGGATGCCGCACGGGCTGTAGCCGACGTCCTCGAACTCCGTGAACACGACCACATCGGCATCGCGCGCAGTCTGTTCGGCAGCCCCTGCAGCACCGATACCGGAGGCCCCTCCCCCCACGATGGCTATCCGCACCGGCTTCTCCCGAATTCGAGGACGTGTATCTGATAGTGGACCGTATCTTTCATATCGGATACGATCCTAGACGGAAACCCGGACGGATGACAAGGGCGTCTATGGACGACGCTGCCACCACCGCGACCGTCGGTGAGATCGGCGGCAAGGTGCGCCGACTGCGCCGCGAGAAGGACCTGTCCATGCAGCGTCTGGCGGAGCTGTCGGGCGTGTCGGCTGCGACCATCCACAAGATCGAGCACAGCAGCATGGTGCCGACCATCACGACGCTCATGAAGCTCGCGGTGGCGCTGGGTCGCTCGGTCGCCTCCTTCGTGGGCGAGGATGACATCGGCAAGCCGGTCGTCTTCACCCCCGCGGCGCAACGCCTCCCGATCATGACCTCCCGACAGGGACTGCAGTTGCAGGGCTTCAGCGGGCCGTACGGGCAGTTCCTGCTGGCTGGGGCTGTCGCGATCATCCAGCCTCACGCCATCAGCGGGTCGCAACCGATGGAGCATCCTGGCGAGGAACTCGTGCTGCTCCTCGAAGGCCAACTCGAATTCACCGTCGAGCGTCACCGCCATCGACTGGGTGTGGGAGACGCGTTGCACTTTCGCACCGATCGGCCGCACAGCTGGTGCAACCCCTCTGACCACCAGGCGCGTGCCGTCTGGATGGCGATCAGGAGCCGCTAGCTGTGCGCACGGTCGTGCTGGCGTTTGGAGGCAACGCCTTCGTCGGTGAAGGCGAATCCGGCGCGTACCGCGAGCAACTCGCGACCATCCAGCGCATGGCACGCGTCGTCGTGGATCTGCGTGAACGCGGCTACCGAGTCGTCATCACCCATGGGAACGGGCCGCAGGTCGGTGCGCTGGCGATTCAGCAGGAGGAGGGCGCTGGGCTCGTTCCTCCCCAACCCCTGTTCGTGCTCGGCGCGATGACCGCAGGCCAGCTCGGACATCTGCTGGGACTGGCCATACGCGGTCTGGTCGATCGCGCCACCTCCGTGACCTGCCTGATCACTCATGCGGTGGTCGACGCGAACGATCCCGCCTTCCAGGAACCGACCAAGCCCATCGGACCGTTCTTCGAGCGTGACGAGGCCGAGCGGCTCGCCCGTGAGCGGGACTGGACCGTCCACGAGGTGGAGCATTCCCAGCACCGACGTGTGGTCGCCTCGCCGGCGCCTATCGAGGTGCTCGAGACCGGCAGCATACGGACCCTGCTGAACGAGGAGACCCTGGTGATCGCCGGCGGGGGCGGCGGCGTGCCGGTGGTGCGGTGCGAAGGGCCGCGCCTGGAGGGCGTCGAGGTCGTGATCGACAAGGACCCCGTCGCGCGCTTGCTGGCGTCCGTGTTGGGAGCGGAGCTGCTCATCCTGGTCACCGGCGTCCCAGCGGTAGCGGTGAACTTCGACACCGCCGACGAGCGGTGGTTGCAGGAGGTCACGGTGGATGAAGCAGAGAAGCTCCAGCAGGAGGGTCAGTTTCCTGCCGGGAGCATGGGGCCCAAGGTCGAGTCGGCCGTCGAATTCCTCCACGACGGCGGGGAGCTGGCCATCATCACGTCCGACGAGTTCGTCCTCGCCGCCGTTGACGGGCAGCACGGAACCAGGATCGTCCCGAACGGGGCAGCGCACGATCGCGAGGGCGGGGCATGAGCACGCAGCGTCTGCAGGTGCAGCCGGAGTCCTACACCGACTCAGTCCGATTGATGTCGGCCCGCCGGTCGATGCTCGACATCGACGGCGTGAGCTTCGCGGCGGCGGTCATGGGTACCGAGGCCAACCGGTCCGAGCTGCGCGACCGTGACTTCGATGCCGACGAGCTCTCCGGGACCGGTGCGAACGACCTGGTCCTTGCGGTGACCGCGGACTCCGACGAGGTGGCCACAGAGGCCATCACCGCCGGTGAGTCGGCGCTCTCCGGCGGCGCCGGCGGCGGCGTCGAGCTCGGCCAGGAGCGACCGGCGCGGACGCTCGAACAGGGCGTCGAGCAGCTCACCGACCCCAACGTCGCGCTCATCTCGGTGCCGGGCGAGTACGCGGCCCTCGAAGCGCACAAGGCCTTGACGGCGGGGCTGCATGTGCTGCTGTTCTCGAGCGGCGTCTCGCCGGAGGCGGAGATCGAGCTGAAGGAACGCGGGGTGGAGCTGGGCCTGCTCGTCATGGGCCCCGATGCCGGCACTGCGATGCTCGGCGGTGTCGGCCTCGGCTTCGCCAACGTCGTGGAGCCTGGTCCCGTCGGGGTCGTCGCTGCTGCCGGTACCGGGGCGCAGGAGGTGATGACGCTCCTCGACCGCTGGGGCGCCGGTCCTTCCCATGTCATCGGCGCAGGTGGGCGTGACCCGTCGAGCGACGTGGCCGGTCGGATGCTCGAGCTCGGACTGCGGACGCTGCAGGACGACGACGCGACCGAGATCCTGCTGATCGTCTCCAAACCACCTGCGCCGGAGATCGCCGCCTCACTGGTCGAGGGCCTTCAAGAGAAGCCGGTCGTTGCGGCGTTCATCGGCTTGGACGACCGCGAGCTCTCCGTCCCCGACGATGTCCGCCTCGTGACGACCTTGGAGAAGGCGGCGCTCGCCTGCCTCGAGGTGCTCGGGCGCCCAACACCCGATCCAGCCGAAGGTCTGGCCGAGGTTGCCGCGACGGCTGCGGACGGCCTCAGTGAGGGCCGCCGATCTCTGCGAGGCCTGTTCTCAGGTGGAACGTTGTGCTACGAGACCATGGTCATCGCCTCCCAACGGCTGGGGCCGGTCCATTCGAACACGCCGCTGGAGGAGGACTGGAGCCCGCCGGCGCCTGATGACGGCCACATCTGCCTCGACCTGGGAGCGGAAGAGTTCACGCAGGGTCGTCCGCATCCGATGATCGATCCCGAGCCGCGCGTGGAGCAGTTGCTCGAGCACGGGCGCAACCCGGCCTGCGCCGTCGTGCTGTTCGACGTCGTGCTCGGCCACGGCGCCCATTCCGATCCCGCCAGCGTGTTGGCGCCCGCGTGCGAGGAGATCACGGGTCAGGACGACGGCCCCGCGGTCGTCGCCTACGTTCTGGGGACCAGCGCCGATCCTCAAGGGCTGGAGGAGCAGCGCCAGGCACTGCGTGACGCCGGATGCCTCGTCGCACCCACGAACGCCCGCGCGGCGCTCCTCGCGACGGCGATCGCGGCACGCCAGCCCGAGATCGCGGAATCACCGGCGTGACGGACGGTGACGTGACAGCGCCGGGAGCCGGCATACGAGGAACCACGACGCCGCCTCCCGTCGCGCTCGTGACCTACTCGACGCGACTTCGCGGCGGTGTGGTCCACACCCTGCAGCTCGCCGAGGCGCTCACCAGGCTCGGCTGCGACGTCACGGTGATCGGACTCGGGGACCCCGAGGAGGGCTTCGCCCGACCGGTCTCGGCCTCGTACAAGATCATCCCGGCGCCCCCGCGCGCGGCCACCCTCGAGGAGCGGGTGTTCGCGGCGATCGACGCACTCGCTGACGGGCTCCCGGACGCGCTCGGCGATCGCTACCCGCTGGTCCACGTCCAGGACTGCATCTCGGCACGAGCCGCCGTGCGGTTGCGCGACGCGGGCGCTGCGATCGAGGTGCTCCGCACCGTCCACCACGTCGATGACTTCACCACCGAGGCGCTCGTCGAATGCCAGCGCCGTTCGATCTTCGACCCGGATCACCTGGTGGTCGTCAGTCGCCACTGGCGCGAGCGGCTGGCGTCCGAGTTCGGCGTCGACGCCACGGTGGTGACGAACGGCGTCGATGCCGCCCGTTTCGCGGGGTCACCGACGGTGAAGGCCCGTGAGCTGCGCGCCCGTGTCGGGGCCGAAGAGCGCATGCTCTTTCTCACCGTCGGGGGCATCGAACCCCGGAAGGGCAGCCGCCAGCTCGTCGAGGCGACGGCCCTGGTCCGCGCGACGCTGGATCCACCGCCGGTGGTGGCCGTCGTCGGGGGCCACTCCTTTCAGGACCACACCGCCTATCGGCAACAGGTCCTTGAGCGGGCGGACCAGCTCGCGCTCGATGGAGAGCTGAAGTTGGTCGGCACGGTTCCGGACGAGGAGTTGCCGAGTTGGTATCACGCCGCTGACGCCTTCCTGTTCCCCTCGGTCAAGGAGGGCTTCGGACTGGTCGTCCTCGAGGCTCTCGCTGCTGGACTGCCCGTGGTCACGACGGACATCCCTGTCTTTCGTGAGTATCTGACGGAAGGCGAGGGAGTGCTGCTGGTGCGGGCCGGTGATTCCCGGGCGCTGGCCGGCGGGATGCTGCGCCTCGCCACCGATGCTCAACTCCGGTCGGCGCTGGCCGCACAAGGCCCTGAGATCGCCGCTCGATTCAGCTGGGAGACATGCGCTCAGCAGCACGTCGATCTCTACCGAGGCCTGTACCAGCGCTAGTCACTCCCACTCGATCGTGCCGGGGGGCTTGCTGGTGATGTCGTAGGCGACCCGGTTCAGGCCAGGCACCTCGTTGATGATGCGCGCGGCGATGCGCTCGAGCACGGCGTAGTCGATGCGGGCGAAGTCCGCGGTCATCGCGTCCTCGCTGGTGACCGCGCGCACGATGATGGGATGGCCGTAGGAGCGCTCGTCACCCTGGACGCCCACGGACCGGATCGCCGGCAGGACCGCGAACGCCTGCCAGATCTCGCGCTCCAGCATCCGAGGGTCCTGCTTCGCAGCGCCACGACCGAGATTGTGAGAATCGCCTGGCGGCGATTCGCGGATCAGGCCGGCGCGGCGCAGCTCCTCCAACACGATCCGATCGGCCGCGCGCAACAGCGCCAGCCGTTCGCGCGTGACCTCCCCGATAATCCGCACCGCCAATCCCGGTCCGGGAAACGGCTGGCGCCAGACGATCTCGGCGGGCAGCCCGAGCTCCTCGCCGACCTTGCGCACCTCGTCCTTGAAGAGCCAGCGCAGCGGCTCGACGAGCGCGAAGTCGAGATCCTCGGGCAGCCCTCCCACGTTGTGGTGGCTCTTGATGGTCGACGCCGTGCCGTGGCCGGACTCGATCACGTCCGGGTAGAGCGTCCCCTGGACGAGGAAGTTCGCGTCGGGCGCGTGCTCGGCGGCCGCGTCCTCGAAGACGCGGATGAACTCGCGGCCGATGATCTTGCGCTTCTCCTCGGGCTCGGTCACCCCGTCCAGGTGCTCGAGGAAGCGATCGGCGGCCTTCACCGTGACCAACGGCGTCTCGGAGTAGCGCCCGAAGGCCTCCTCGACCAGCTCGGCCTCGCGGTGCCGCAGGAGCCCGTGGTCGAGGAAGACGCACGTGAGCTGATCACCCACCGCCTCGCGGACGAGCGCCGCCGCGACCGCGGAGTCGACGCCTCCCGAGAGTCCGCACAGCACCCTGCCCTCGCCCACCTGCTCGCGGATCGCCGCGACGCTGCGCTCGATCACCGAGTGCGAGGTCCAGGTCGGGCGCGCGCCGATGTGGTCGAGGAAGGCACGCAACACCTCCAGGCCGTGCGGTGTGTGGCTCACCTCAGGGTGATACTGCACGCCGAAGAAGCCGCGCTCGCTGTCCTCGAAGGCCGCCACCGGCGAGGAGGCCGTCGCACCGATCACGCGGAACCCCTCCGGGGCCTGCGTGACCGTGTCCCAATGGCTCATCCACACGGTCTGGTCGGCGGGCTGATCGGCGAGCAGCACGCTGGTCGCCTCGCCGGTGAACCCTGTCTTGCCGTACTCGGCGACGCCGGTCTTGGCCACCCTCCCGCCGAGCTCGACGGCCATCAACTGCTGGCCGTAGCAGATGCCCAGCACCGGCACGCCCGCCCCGAACAGCGCCGGGTCGACGCGCGGGGCGTACTCGGCGTACACCGACTTGGGACCGCCGGAGAGGATGATCCCCACCGGACGGCGCGCGAGCAGCTCCTCGACCGGGGTGTCATGCGCCACGATCTCGGAATAGGTGTGCAGCTCGCGGACGCGCCGGGCGATCACCTGGGCGTACTGCGCCCCGAAGTCGACGACCAAGACGGTGTCGGAGTCGGATCCGCCGTGCGCTTGCTCTGCCACAACCGGCACGCTAGCAGCCGAGGATCAGCACCCCGGCTCATGATGCTGGACAAAAGAGTTAGAGCTGGCTCTCCGGGCCGATGTAGCCCTCGCGCTCGAGGTAGAGGACGACCTCCTGCGCGGCCTCCTCCGGGCTCATCTGCGTCGTGTCGATGCTCAGCTCGGCGTCGACTGGCTCCTCATAGGGATCGGAGATGCCGGTGAACTCCTTGATGATTCCCTGGCGCGCCTTGGCGTACAGGCCCTTGCGGTCTCGCTCCTCGCAGACCTCCAGCGGTGTGGCGACGTGCACGAGCACGAAGCCGCCGCCCGCCTCGACCATCGCGCGCACGTCCCGCCGCGACGCCTCGTAGGGAGCGATCGGGGCGCAGACGGCGATGCCGCCGTTCTTCGTGATCTCACTGGCGACGTAACCGATGCGACGGATGTTGATGTCGCGATGCTCCTTCGAGAACCCGAGCTCGCTGGAGAGGTGCTTGCGCACGAGGTCACCGTCGAGCAGGGTGACCGGCCGCCCCCCCATCTCCAGCAGCTTCACCAGCAGCACGTTCGCGATGGTCGACTTGCCCGAGCCGGACAGCCCGGTGAAGAAGACGGTGACGCCCTGCCGGCTGCGCGGAGGGTGGGTGAGCCGGAGCTGCTTGGCGACGTCGGGGAACGTGAACCACTCGGGCAGCTCGCGGCCGTGGGCGAGGCGCTCACGCAGCTCGGTGCCGGAGATCGAGGCCGTCCGCGCGCCCTCGGGCACCTCGTCGTCGGGCAGGTAGCGATCCTCGTCAGGCAGGTAGAACATCATCCGGAACGGCACCATCGCCACACCGAGCTCGTCCTCGTGCTTGCTGAGCAGCTCCTGCGCGTCGTAGGGACCGTAGAACGGCTCGCCGTCAGAGGCGCTGCCGGGACCCGCGTGGTCCCGGCCGACGATGAGATGCGTGCAGCCGTAGTTCTTGCGGATGATGGCGTGCCAGACGGCCTCGCGCGGTCCGCCCATGCGCATCGCCAACGGCAGCAGCGAGAGCATGGCCGTGTTGCGCGGGTAGTTGTCGAGCAGCGCGGAGTAGCAGCGCACGCGGGTGTAGTGATCCACGTCCCCGGGCTTGGTCATGCCGACCACGGGGTGGATGAGCAGGTTCGCCTCGACGTCCTTGGCGGCGCGCAGCGTGAGCTCGTAGTGCGCCCGGTGCATCGGGTTGCGCGTCTGGAACGCCACGACCTTGCGCCAGCCGAGATCGGTGAAGTAGGAGCGCAGCTCGCTGGGCGTGCGACGCAACTCGCGGTAGTCGTAGTGCAGGGGCGCCTGCGGCGCCTCGATGCGCCCGCCGACGTAGTACGGGTTGGTGCGCTCCAGCAGGTGCGCGACGCCGGGGTGCTCGGGGTTGGCCGTGCCGAACACCTCCTGCGCCTCGGCCTCGCGGTCGGGCTGCCAGACGTCCTCGACGTGCAACGCGGCCAGCATCACACCCTCGGGGTCGCGCAGCGCCAGGGTGTCGCCTGGCGACAGGCTCTCCGCCGTCTCGGCGCTCACGTCCAGCGTGATCGGCATCGGCCACAGCGTGCCGTCCGCGAGTCGCATCTGGTCGCGGACCGACTCGTAGTCGGCCCGGCCCATGAAGCCTCGCAGCGGCGAGAAGCCGCCGACGACCAACAGCTCCAGGTCACAGATCTGGCGCTCGGTCAGGTCCCACGAGGCCCACTCAGACGATGCCTGCTTGAGCTCGTCAGCGCGCGCCTCGTCGACCAGGAGGTCGACGAGCTCGCCGCCGTGGGGCGCGATGAGGTGGTCAGACAAGGTGATCTCGCTTTCTGTTCTCTACGGATTGGCAGACAGGTCGAGAACCCGCCGCTCTACGACGTCTCACACGATGATATGGCCTCGCCCGGTCCTGTGTGATCGTGCTGAGGGACACGTGGGCGTTTCTCGTGTGTGCGTCCTTTACCGAGCAGCGCGGTCGTCGGGGACGCCGGCGCGCTTCTCAGCCAGTTCCTGGTGCTCGACGCAGTAGCGGGTCGCCGGCATGAGCTCCAGCCGCTCGTCGGGGATCTCCTTGCCGCACTCCTGGCAACGGCCGTAGCTGCCATCCTCCACGCGCTCGAGGGCGGCATCTACCTCGGCCAGCTCCGCCTCGGCGTGACCGGCGACCGAAGCCGCCACCTGCCGGTCGTAGACGTTGCTCGGACTGTCGGACTCACCCCCGCGCACCGCCTCGGGAGCGGGAGCGCTCTCCCGCTCGGCCTGCTCCCCCTGCTCCTCGGCGATGCCTTCGAGCCGTTCGCGCTCCTGCTCCAACAGCGCGCGCGCGTGGTCAGCGTCCATCGTGGTGTCCTTTCGCATGGGTGGTCTGCGGGTCTGGATGCCCGCGCGCACCCGAACCGAACCCGATCGCCGAGTTTCGATTACCGCGACCGCCAAGATGGGCATAGCACGGGGCATGAGTGACTTTCGCGAGATCTCGAGCACCGAACGAGCCGGCGCCACTGTGCTGGCCGGCGTCGGCGACCTCACCGCCCAGCAGGTCGACGCGGTCGTGAACGCCGCCAACGAGTACCTACGCCACGGCGACGGGGTCGCGGGGGCCTTGGCGAGCGCCGGTGGCCCGGAGATCCAGAACGAGTCCGACGACTGGGTATCGCGTCACGGGCCCGTTGGGCCGGGCAAAGCAGCGGTCACGACCGCGGGCGAGCTTCCCGCCGAGCACCTCATCCACGTGGTCGGGCCACGCTACGCCGAAGGCCAGGACAATGTGGCGATGCTGACCCGGGCCGTCGAGGCCGCGCTGGGGGCGGCGGTGGAGCAGCAGGCCAGGTCGATCGCGCTGCCCGCCATCTCGGCCGGCATCTTCGGCTACCCACTCGACGAGGCGGCGGCGGTCATCGCCGAGACGGCGCTGCGCTGGCTCGACGAGCACGACGGTCAGCCCTCGGAGATCCGCCTGGTCGCGCTCGACGAGGAGGGCGCGCAGGCATTCGCCGCCGGCTTCTGAGCCAGGTGCCCTCCGCCCCTCGTCTCGCCCAAAACGACGAACCGCCCGCGCCGGAGAGGGCGCAGGCGGTTCGTCGTGTCGTTTGGGCGAGTTGCCTACAACTCGGCCGCCTCGCCGCACCCAACGGGCAGCGTGGCCTCCTGCGGAACGGGGCCGAGCGGGGAGACCGGCGGGGTCTGGTACCCCGGCGTGGCGTTCAGACCATCGAAGCCGTGCACCACGACGTGGGGAGCGCCGAAGTTCGCCGCGAACTCCGCGGGGATCTCGATGGTCCTGCGGTAGAAGATCGCCCCCGCCGCGTTGGCCACCGGCATCCGGTCGAGCGCCAGCGCGCTCTCGGGACCGGTCGGGCCGGTCACGGTGAGCGGCACCCTGATCGCACCGTAGGAGGGGATGCCCTCGACCACCGAGATGAGCCCGTCGCCGTCGGCGTCGGCGCCGGCGGCAGGGCACGCGGAACCGGTGTGGATGTGCATGGCGTGCGGAAGATTCGGGGTCGCGCCGAAGGCGCTCAAGCTGATCTGCAGCGTCGTGCCCTCGAGCGTGACGACGTAGGAGCCCGAGACCGCCGACTCGATGGCCGTGTGCGGCACCGGACCGATCACGCCGATGAAGACGCGCGCCCCGGCGGGAGGATAGACGTCCTGCTCGTCGGCCTCCTGGGCCCCGGCGGGCATCGCGAACGTCGCGAGCGCAAGCAGCGCCGCCACCGTGAGCAGCACGGCGCGTCGCAGCGCACTCATGCGAAGGGGCGCTTCTGCGCCGGTTGTGGTTCCCGTCATGCCAGCTTCCTTTGCCGAAGGGCGGTACCCCCGCCCGGGTTCCCGCCGACGCGCACCCCATGATGCGGCAGCGCCGGACCCGTCAGCACCGTTATACCCCACAACATCGAGACAGCGCAAGTGATTGACGAGAATCAGTGTTTCACGAAAGAGATTGACATGGTACGGCGGAACGGCATAGTGCCCTCCCACCGCACGGTCCGACCGTCGACCTGCGCTCCGGTGGGGGCCTGGGTCACGCGGAAACCAGCCGGAATGCGAACCTGCAGCTCCAACGAGGTGGGACGCAGCACCGGCTGGCCACGCAAGGTGAGTCGGTACCGGCCCCTGCGCTCCGAGGCCGTCCAAGCCTGGGCGGTGGTGGTGGGGAAACGCAGCTCGAACGGCTCCTTGCGGCGGATGATGCGCTGCACACCCAACGCGCGTTGATCCCGTTCACGGTCAATCTCGGTGAACGGCGGCACCAGGCCGGGCTCGCAAGTGCGCGCGCAATACAAGGTCAGCAGGCTGCGGTTGTCCCCGACCTCCAGACCCGGGGCAGACGGACCGAGCACCCGCTTCGGGGCGCCGGCCCTCGGCGCGTCATTCTGGATCTCGACCACCGTCAGGCTCTCGGCCGAGCCGTCGGGCTGCAGCTCGACGCGGTGGCGAAGATCCTGCTGCACGTAGTAGTCGACCTTGTTCGCCGCGCCGTTGTTGACGATGACGGAGAGGAAGTCGTCGCCCACCGCGCCGAAGCTTCCCGCCGCCCCGAGGCGCTCCAGCGCCTCCTGCCCAGCTTCGTCGCGCAGGTGAAGCTGCACGTGGCCGCCCTCCACCGCCTCGGAGAGCGCCGCCATGGCCGCGCGCGGGCCGTCGCCCAGACCGCCGAGGAAGCGCTGGGCGACACCCGTGGCGAGCTGACCGAGCACGCGTTTGCGCAGCGCCTGATCCTCGATCTCGGAGAACGCCTCGTTCGCGAGGTAGTCGACAAGCGCTTCGCCCCGCAGTCGCCGCCCGTTGCGGCCGATCACCCCGCCTTCGTCGGCCCCGAGGATCGCCAAGCCGTGGGGGTCGGCGGCGATCACCCCGTCGATCCGGTCACCGCGCACCTCCTTGTAGAGCCGTTCCAGCACGGTTGCGGCCCACGGAAAGTGGGGCGTCATGTTGGCGTTCTTCCACTCGAAGAGCGCGCCGTAGCGCCCGTAGCGGCGCGTGAACGCCCGGCTCGGCGAGCGGACCGTGCCGGGCGGCGCCTGGACCAGCTGCTGGATGGGACGGAAGTTGCCGAAGCTGAGCCCGCCGTCGCGCACCGTCACGATCGTCCAGGCGCCGATGAAGCCGCCGGTGCCACGCAGCTCCGCGGGGTTCTGCGCGGCGAAGAAGTAGCGCCGCGGCTCGTCGGCGCCCAGAAGCGACGCTCCCACCCTGGTGACATCCCGCGCGGTGTCGAGCATGCCCCCCAGATCGGCGAGCTCGGTCGCGAGCTCAGCCCGTGCGTCCACCACGACCGGGAGGAGCCCCGGCGGTGGGGCGCCAGCGACCATCCGTCGGGCGCTCGCGACCTGCTCGCTCGCACGCTCCAGACGCTCAGCCACCACCTTGACTTCCCCGGTCGGCAAGCCCGCGCCCTCGCGCGCCCCGTCGAGCAGGCCCTCCGACGCGTCGAGCAGGCCGAGACCCGCGTCGACGGTCCGCCTGGTCGCCTGGGTGATGCCCAGCGCCGTGTCGAGGTTCGCACCGACGACCGGCAGCACCGTGCCCGCTCGAACGGAGCGCCGGGTGAGCTGGCGCTCGGCCAGGGAGAGCTCCGCATGTGCCTGCTCAAGGCTCGCCGCTGCGTCGTCGAGCTCGAAGGCCAGGCCCTGCCGCTGACCACGCTCGAGATGACCGCGTGCGGCCAGCAGCGCCGCGCGCGTCGTGATGGTGGCCGACGCGACGACGGCCGCCCAGGCGAGCACGCCCAGGATGATCACGCCTGCCAGCACCAGCAGCCAGCGCCGCTGGGGCCGCCGGACGCTGTGACGGGGACCGGTACGTGCCCCCGCTTGCTCCTCTACCTGCATGACACCACCGCACGACGTGCCGCCCAGGTCACCGCCGCCTGGGTCCGCCCGTCGATTCTACGCCGCTAGCGGCGGCCCATGCCGACGCCCTGCTGACGTTGGTAGTGCTTGCCCTCGGTCATGAGCGACGGCGCCACCATGACCTCGGCGCGCTGGAACTCCTTGATCGTGGCGAACCCACAGGTCGCCATCGACGTGCGCAGCGCGCCGCAGAGGTTGAGCGTGCCGTCGTTCTCGGCCCCGGGACCGAGCAGGATCTCGCGCAGCGAGCCGATCTGGTCGACGCGGACCCGCGCCCCGCGCGGCAGGTCGGGATGGAAGGTCGCCATGCCCCAGTGATAGCCGCGGCCGGGCGCCTCGGTCGCGCGGGCCAGCGGTGAGCCGAGCATGACCGCGTCGGCGCCGCACGCCACCGCCTTGGCCACGTCGCCGCCCGTGCGCATCCCACCGTCACCGATGATCTGCACGTAGCGCCCGGTCTCCTCCAGATGCCGTCTGCGCGCCCCGGCCGCGTCAGCGATGGCGGTCGCCTGCGGCACGCCGATGCCCAGGACGCCTCGGGAGGTGCACGCGTTGCCGGGCCCGACGCCCACGAGGATGCCGGCGGCGCCCGTCCGCATGAGGTGCAGCGCCGTGGCGTAGGACGCACAGCCGCCCACGATGACCGGCAGGTCGTACCGGGCGATGAAGCGCTTGAGATTGAGCGGCTCGGTCTTGCTGCTCAGGTGCTCGGCCGAGACGACCGTGCCCTGGATGACGAGGACGTCCAGGCCCGCCTCAAGGGCGACCGCGTGATACTGCTCCACCTTCTGGGGTGTGAGCGAGGCGGCGGACGTGATGCCGCCAGCCCGCAGCTCCTCGACCCGCCGGCCGATCAGCTCCTGCTGGATGGGCTGCTTGTACAGCTCCTGCATGCGCGCCGTCGCCAACGCCGGGTCCAGCGACGAGATCTCCTCGAGGATGGGGTCAGGGTCGGCGTAGCGCGTCCACAGCCCCTCGAGGTTGAGCACCCCGAGTCCCCCGAGCCGTCCCAGCTCGACGGCTGTCCGCGGTGACATCACCCCGTCCATGGCGGCGCCGAGCACCGGCGCCGAGAACTCGTAGGCGTCGATCTGCCAGCCAAGCTCGACGTCCTCGGGATCACGCGTGCGTTTGGACGGCACAATGGCGATGTCGTCGAAGCCGTACGCGCGCCGCCCGCTCTTCCCGATTCCGATCTCGATCTCGGCCACGGTGCACCCTTTCGTGGAGGACGTTGAACCAGGCCCACGCGGGCCTCGTAGACAGGGGAAGAGGGGCTCCATGCTACTCGCGCCGCGCGGACGGTTATCGTGGCAGGCGATGAGCGACGACGACTACGAAGAGTTCGACGACGACTTCGACCCGGAGCGGCCGCCGGGGCGGCTCGACAAACGCGAGGCCGCCCTGGTCCGGCGCGATCTGGACGACCTGGCTTCCTTCCGCCAGGCCTTCGAGGCGGAGGGCTTCAAGGGGGTCAGCCTGTTCTGCGCCGACTGCGTCGAGGAGCACTACTACGGCTGGGACATGTTGGAGCACAACCTCCAGGCGCTGCTGGAGTCCGGCGAGAGCCCGGTCCACGAACCCGCCTTCGACCCACGGCCAGACGAGTACGTGGACTGGGAGTACGCCCAGGGCTACCTGGACGGGCTCGCCGACGCGGGCGTCGCCGCCACCGTCGGTGAGGCCGGTCTCCTGACCTCACCCGAGGGGGGGTGTCCGTTCTGCGGAGCGAGCCTGCCGGAGAAGGGCGCGCAGGCGAGCTTCTGCCCGACGTGCGGTCATGATCTCGCCCCCGCCCGCATCGCCCGGCTGCTGCTCGAGCACGGATGGTCGCAGGACGACGTCGCGCGGGTGCTTCGCACGGCCGGCGTGCCGCCTCTGCTCGGGCTCATGGAGTCCTGAGGCACGCGCGTCCTGGCCGTGGATGCTGCGCGTCAGGCCCACTCGGTCTCGACCTGCCGCAGCGAGTCGATCAGAGGGCTGGCGCTCTCCAGCCGGCTGAGTAGCCGTGTGAGGTCCCCGCTCACCTTCAGGCGGCGCGACATCACCGCCATGCCGATATCGAGCTCGCCGACGATGAGCTGACGCCAGCGTTCGTAGGTGGCGGTCATGGCCAGCGTGGGGGAGGGCGCCGGTTCGGCGAGCAGCTGGGCGCACGCCGCCTCGAGATCGTCGCCGGGCTGCACCTTCACGTCGTAGCCGTGCCGATCCGTCAGCGGGCCGCTGGGCTCGACCACGAACCGATAGACGCCTTCCATGCGACTCGCCAAGGTATCGAAACCGGCGTGAGCGGAGAGGTGGCCGCAATAGGCCTCCATCCACTCCCTGCTGGGAAAGAACGGCATCCAGAGCCCTTTGTCAGGCCCGTGGCGGGGCGCACGAGCGCGAGCGATCGAACAGAGCAAGACGCCCGTCGCCTCACGACGGGGCGGGACATTCATGACGACGATGGCATACGGCGCGCACCGACGGGCACGCAGCCTACCCCGTAGCATGGCCGCCATGAAGCCGCTCAACGAATCGCATGTCGTCGTGACCGGTGGCGCGGGCTTTCTCGGCTCGCATCTTTGCACACGCCTGGTCGCAGCCGGCGCCCGGGTCACGGCGGTCGACAACTTCATCACCGGCCGGCCCGAGAACCTCGCGCACCTCATAGGACGCGACGGCTTCCGCGTGATCGACTACGACGTCACCGACTTCCTGCATGTGAAGGGTGAGGTCGACGCGATCCTGCACTTCGCCTCGCCGGCCTCCCCCGTCGATTACCTGCGCTGGCCGATCCAGACCCTCAAGGTGGGTTCCCTCGGGACGCACAAGGCGCTGGGTCTCGCGCGCGTGAAGGGCGCCCGCCTGCTGCTCGCCTCGACCTCGGAGGTCTACGGCGACCCCGAGGTGAACCCGCAGCCCGAGACCTACTGGGGCAACGTCAACCCGATCGGACCCCGGGGCGTGTACGACGAGGCGAAGCGCTTCGCCGAGGCCATGGCCCTCGCCTACCACCGCCAACATGGGGTCGAAGTACGCATAGCTCGCATATTTAACACGTACGGACCAACGATGAGAGTCGAGGACGGCCGGGCGGTGCCCGCGTTCTTCGCCGCCGCGCTGCGTGGCGAGCCCCTGCCGATCCATGGGGACGGCACGCAGACCCGCTCGTTGTGCTACGTCGACGACCTCGTCGAGGGGCTGCTGCGGCTCTTGCAGGCCGACATCACCGGACCGGTGAACATCGGCAACCCCCAGGAGGTCACCATCCTGCAGCTGGCCGAGGCCATCCAGGACGCCGTCGGGTCGCATCCGGGCGTCGCCTTCCATCCGCGACCGACCGACGACCCCTCCGTCCGCCGGCCCGACACCACCATCGCGGAACGCGAGCTGGGCTGGAAGGCGCAGGTTGAGCTGGCCGACGGCCTCAGCCGCACGACCGAGTGGTTCCGACAGCGTTTGGCCCACCCCGACCGCTGAACGGCCGAGTCCCACCGATTCAGACGATTCCGCTGTCCACGGTCGGCTTCAGGTCAGAAACGGGCGGCCCACCCGCTACGAGGCAGCGCGCACGGTCTCGACCGTCAGGACGCCCGGGTCGCTTGGCAGATCGAAGGCTGGAAAGCCGCCCGGACCGTCGGTGAGACGACGATCGGAGGCGAGGCCTCGGCGTGCCAGATCCGAGAGCACCGTACCCATCGACCGGCGCTGCGCCCTCGCGAGCGAACGGACGGCCGCCATGACATCCTCGTCGAGATCCACCGTCGTTCGCACATTGTGATGCTAACGCATCATGATGAGAAAGAGCCCTCGGGTTGCCGATCGATGGCATCGCGTTCC
>JBBSMR010000031.1:0-40184 GCA_038233095.1 Euzebyales bacterium | reverse complement strand
GCGTCCTCGATCTCCTCGCGCGTGATGCCGAGCAGGAAGAGAATCGCGTCGAGGTAGGGCACGCTGACGGCCGTGTCGGCCGCGGCGCGAGCCGCCTGTTTGGCGTTGAAGGCCACGCCGAGGCCCGCGTGAGCGAGCATCGCCACGTCGTTGGCCCCGTCGCCGATCGCGACCGTCTGGCCGATCGGAACCCCCGCTGCGGCAGCGGCCTGTTCGAGCGCGTCCACCTTCCCGAGGCTGTCGACGATGGGCCCGACCAGCTGACCGGTGAGGCGCCCGTCCTTGATCTCCAGGGTGTTCGCGTAGGCGTAGTCCAGACCGAGCTCCTCAGCCAGCCGGTCGGTGATCTGGCTGAAGCCTCCGCTCACGATCGCGAGCGTGAAGCCGAGCCGCTTCAGCGTGCGCACCAGCGTTCTCGCCCCCGGTGTCAGGCGCAGCGCCCGGTAGGTCTCTTCCAGCGCCTCCACCGGCAGCCCCTTGAGGAGTGCGACGCGCTCGCGCAGCGCCTGCTCGAAGTCGAGCTCGCCGTTCATGGCGCGCGCGGTGAGGCTGGCGACCCGCTCGCCGTGCCCCGCCCGGAGCGCGAGCAGCTCGACCACCTCGTCCTGCACGAGCGTCGAGTCGACGTCCATGACGACCAGGCGCTTGGCCCGGCGGTAGAGGGTGGTGCGCTGGACCGCGATGTCGACCCGTTCGTCGGCGGCCGCGGCGGCCAGCTCACTCGGCAGCCGACCGGCGTCGCCGCCGGAGACGAGGAACTCGAAGCTCATGATGGGGTAGCGCGAGAGGCGTTCGATGCGGTCGATGGTGGCGCCGCACTCGGCGATGGCCCGCGTCACGGCCGCCAGCGAACGGGCGCGCAGCGGCTGTCCCAGCACGACCACCGAGTGGCGCACCCGGCGCGGTGTCGGCCGGTGGCGGGCGACCGGTTCGAACTCCACGTCGATCCCGAGCCCCGCGGCCGTCGCGGTGACGCGGGCGCGGGTGAGCTCGTCGTCCGACGGTGAGGTCAGGATGCCGAGAACCAGCCGGTCGCGGATGACGACCTGCTCCATGTCGAGGATCCGGGCTCCGCTGTCGTCCAGCGCCTCGCACAACGACGTCGTGAGACCGGGCCGGTCGCGGCCAGTCACCGTGAGCAGGAGTGCGTGCGCGTCGTCCATGCGCGCGCGAGCGTACCCGACCGGTAGGCTCTGCAGCCGCGATGACCGACGAGATCCCCAAGCCGCACGAGCTCCTGGCTGTTCGGGAGTCGGCCGAGGTGCTGTTCGCGCTCCTGCGGTCGTGGTTCGGCGTGCCCAACGCCGTCACGCTCGACCTGCGGGAGATCGACTCCGCGGTCGCCGAGCTGGGCGAACCCGAGCTCGTCATGGCGATGGCGATGCGCAAGCTGCAGGCGCTGCACCTGCTCACCACTCCGGGGGTCACGACCACCACCGACGTCGTGCTGACGGTTATCCAGGACCTCGAACGTGCCCTGCTGCAGGCGCCGAACACCCATCTGCGTCATGAGGCGGCCGAGACGGACTGGGACGCCGCGCTCGCGGAGCTCGACGAAGGTGACGTTGCTGAGAATGCCTCGACTGAGCAGGGCGGTGGCGACGAGATCGCGCTCTTCCGAAGGCACCACGCCGCGCTGCACCACGCCGCCAAGGCGGTCCTGCGCGCCTCGGACGGCCGGATCTGCCGCCTGGTCTGACAGGTCAGTGACGCCGGCGTCGAGGCAGGTGAGGCCCCCTTCACGGGGCCCCACCTGCCTCGCCGTGGTGGTCAGGGCGCGAGATGCTCCACAACGCGCTCGCGTGCCTCGGGCGAGAGCTCCGCTCTCGGTGTTGCGAACGGTGCCTGGAAAGGCCGCAGACCGGCACCAGTGCGGGCGCGTGCCCGCAGGCGCTGCATGTCCGGACCCTCACCCAGCATGAACTCCTGCGTCTGCGGGTTGAGACGCGGGAGACGCACCTCTTCCGCCGGAACGTCGCCTCGCAGGGACTGGAAGCCGAAGCTGATGTCCGTCCCGTAGATCGTGAGATTCGATCCAGGCAGCGACGGGCCCTCGTACCAGTACGCGGACCAGTTGTTCGATCCTTCAGCACCTGCCGGCAGCGCGTCGTACCAGGCGATCTCCTCGGGTGCCGTGGGATCGCTGAAGTCGATGACGTCAATGCCGCCGTCATACCAGGCGTTGACGAGCAGATCGTCTTCCATGCTGGCCACCGGCGATCCAAGGTGCGCGGAACAATAGGCCTCTTCCTCCTCGCGGGGAATCATGAAGTGGCTGAGCTTGCGCCCGGTCACCGTGTCGAGGAAGAACATGCGCCCGGTGTCGCCGACCCCCGGCGTGACCGTCGGGCAGCCGTTGCCGAAGGACTCGTCGATGAAGTTGATCGTGCGGCCGTCCCAGCTGAACGTCGCGGAGTGCCAGAAGTCCACGGCCACGTCACCGCCGCCAGGTCCGTCACGATCGACGTTGTCGTCGTAGACCCAGAGCGGGTTCTTGGTGTCGGGGATGCCGTTCGGCTTGATGCGCCAGAGCTGTACCTGCTCCGCACATGCAGCAGCGGCAAGTCGCAGCGGCGTAAAGACACCAATGTCATGGCATGCGGTGAGCGGATTGAATCCTGCCAACCCGTGCTCGCCAGGATCGAACTGGTTGTCGAGGTCCCCCGGATAGGAGATCTTTGGCTGGGCGATGACCCGCGCGGCTTGCGGAGCGTTCACCGGCACCTTGATGACAGAGATCTTCTCATGCAACGGGTTGTTGCCAGTGAGTGGACCGCGCTCCGGCCCGCAAGTCGGACCCGGCCGCAACGGGTAGGACGAGACGTAGAGCAGGATCTCCTGAGCGTTCTTCGGATACATCGTGATCGTGTGCGCACCGCAGTCGGTGTAGACAGCGGTGAGGTACTCCGGGTTCGCGGGGTCGCTGACGTCGAAGATGCGGACACCCTCCCAGCCGTACGGGTCATCGTGCTCCTCGGTCGCTTCTGAGCCGCACTCCGGCCCCGTCAAGGTGCGATCGATTGCCAGGAAGAGCAGCTTGTTCTTCCATACAACCGGATCGTTCTGCGGTCCGTAACAGTCGAAGTTGCTCAATTCATCGGGCGCCGAGGGATCCGAGACGTCAAAGATCCGGAATCCGCCATAGTCGCCCTGGTACGCACGGTTAGCCCAGAAAGCCATGTCTGAATTCGTCGCTTGGCGGCCGTTGGGGGCACGGAAGAGTTCCTCGATGTCCTCGCTCTCCGCGGGCGCCTCAGACTGTGCCGCCGCGGGGACGGCGAGCATGGCTAACGTGAGTGCGAGGGCAAGCAGCACGCCGATCCGGTTTCGATGCACGGTGAACCTCCTCGTGAGAGGCTGCAGCCTGTCAGCGGTCGGTGTGCAGATGGCGCTTTGGAGCGCAGCGATCGCCGGCTGGCTCGCAGACATATCTGCTCCGGGCCCTATATCGGACCTGGACTGTTCGAAGAGTCTGGGCTGGTCTCAACGGATCGTCAAGGGCCAAGATGAGCGCGTCGTGCGTCAGGAGCCGCGCGCGGTCCACTCGTCGAGGTGGGGGCGCTCCTCGCCGATCGAGGTCGTCTCGCCGTGACCGGTGTAGACGGTGGTGTCGTCCGGCAGGCTGAAGAGCCGGTCGCGGATCGACGCGATGATCGTCGGGAAGTCCGAGTAGGACCGCCCCGTCGCGCCGGGCCCTCCCTGGAACAGGGTGTCGCCGGTGAACACCGCCCCGAGTTCCGGCGCGTACAGACAGACGGCCCCCGGGGCGTGGCCTGGGGTGTGCAGGACCTGGAGCACGGTGCTCGCGACCTCCAGCTCGTCGCCGTCGCTCAGGTCCCGGTGAGGCGCCTGTTCGGGATGGGTCAGATTCCAGAGCACCCGGTCCTCCGGATGCAACAGGATCGGTGCGCCGGTCGCGTCGGCGAGCTCGGGTGCGACGGTCACGTGGTCGTCGTGGGCGTGCGTGCACACGATGGCGACGAGCCTGCGGTCGCCGATGGCGTCGCGGATGGGCTCGAACGCGTGCGGCGCGTCGATGAGCAGGACTTCGTCGTCGTCGCCGACGAGCCAGACGTTGTTCTCGACCTCCCACGTCCCGCCGTCCAGCGAGAACGTCCCGGAGGTCGTCAGATGGTCGAGGTGGACGGTCACAGCACCACCACCGAGCGCAGGACCTCGCCCGCGCGCATCTTGTCGAACGCGGCCTCGACCTCGTCCAGGGCGATCGTCTCGGTGACGAAGGCGTCGAGGTCCAGCCGGCCCTGCTGGTAGAGGTCGACGAGCATCGGGAAGTCGCGCGAGGGCAGGCAGTCGCCGTACCAGGACGACTTCGTGGCACCGCCCCGCCCGAACACGTCGAGCAGCGGCAGCTCGAGCTTCATGTCCGGAGTCGGCACGCCGACCAGGACGACGGTGCCAGCCAGGTCGCGGGCGTAGAAGGCCTGCGTGAACGTCTCGGGCCGGCCGACGGCGTCGATCACGACGTTCGCGCCGAACCCGTCGGTGAGGTCGCGGATCGCCTCGACCACGTCCTCGGCCTGCGACGCGTCGATCGTGTGCGTGGCGCCCAGGCCGCTCGCCCAGTCGAGCTTGCGGGCGTCGAGGTCCACCGCGATGACCTTCGCCGCGCCGGCCAGCCGGGCACCGGCGACCGCCGCCGACCCGACCCCACCACAGCCGATGACGGCCACGCTGTCGCCGCGACCGACGCCGCCCGTGTTCAGTGCCGCGCCGAGCCCGGCCATCACGCCGCACCCGAGCAACCCGACGGCGGCCGGGGAGGCGTCGGAGTCCACCTTCGTGCACTGCCCCGCCGCGACGAGCGTCTTCTCGGCGAACGCGCCGATCCCGAGCGCGGGCGCGAGCTCTGTGCCGTCGGTGAGCGTCATCGGCTGGTCGGCGTTGTGGGTGTCGAAGCAGTACCACGGCTCACCGCGCCGGCACGCCCGGCACGCCCCACAGACGGCCCGCCAGTTCAGGATGACGAAGTCGCCGGGAGCGACCTCGTCCACGCCCTCGCCCACGGACTCGACCACACCTGCGGCCTCGTGGCCGAGCAGGAACGGGAACTCGTCGTTGATGCCGCCCTCGCGGTAGTGCAGGTCGGTGTGGCAGACACCGCACGTCTGCACCCGCACTTTCGCCTCGCCGGGACCGGGGTCCGGCACGACGATCGTCTCGATCCGCACCGGCTCGCCCTTCCCCGGCGCGATGACGCCTCTGACCTGTTCTGCCATCCTCTTCCTGCTCCTCCCGAGTGAGTTTCGTCATTGGACATGTCACCCGGCAGTTGGGTCAACCTCCAACCGGCGAGTGGGCCGCGCGCACGCGGGCCGCCGAACCTACCGCGTCGGATGGCGAACACGGTGTATTACCGCATGGATTCTCCCTGTCCGTCCGCTTTGCAGCACGGCTCAGGTGTGCATTTCCGCACGGCACCGTGAGAAGTATCCGGACGGTGAGCACTTTCTCAAGGTGCCGTCCGAAGATGCACAGTCCCAGATCAGGCCATAGTAGAAAGGTAGAAAGTTCAGATTCTGCGATGAGGGGCTGGGGCGAGACAAGGCCGGGGCATGGCCGGGGGGGGCCAGCCAGGGATCAAGCCGGCACGTGGCGCTTCGATCGGTTAGGCGCGGCGGACGAGCTCGGCGAAGCGGTCCGCGCCGACGTTGCCGCCCGAGAGGAGCACACCCGTGCGGCGGCCCTCCGTGGTCACCCGACCGTTGAGGAGAGCGGCCAGCCCGACGGCGCCGCCCGGCTCGAGCACCGTCTTCATGCGCTCGAAGGCGAAGACCATGGCGTCGACGATCTCCCCGTCGCTCACGACGACGACCTCGTCGACCAGCCGGCGGTTCACCTCGAACGTGAGGGCGCCGGGCGTCTCGGCCTGCAGGGCGTCGGCGATGGTGCGGGGCACGTCGATGCGCACCCGCTCCCCGGCGGCCAGGGAGCGGCGATGATCGTCACCCGCGGCGGGTTCGACGCCGATCATCTGCAGCTCGGGCTGGAGCCCCTTCGCGGCGGTGGCGCATCCCGCCATCAGGCCGCCGCCGCCCATGCACACCACGAGCTGGTCGAGCTGGCCGACGTCTTCCAGGAGCTCCAGCGCGGCGGTCCCCTGGCCGGCCATGATGTCGGGTGACTCGTACGGCGGGATGATGACCAGGCCGAGCTCGGCGGCCAGCTCCGCGCCGAGCGCCTCCCGGTCCTCGTTGTAGCGGTCGAACCGGCGGACGTGGGCGCCGTAGTCGAGTGTTGCCGCGACCTTGGCCTCGGGCGCGTCGGCGGGCATGAGGATGGTGGCGGGCACCTTGTGAAGGCGGGCGGCCAGCGCCACCGCCTGCGCGTGATTGCCGGAGGAGTAGGTGAGCACGCCGCGGGCGCGCTCATCGGGAGCCAGTCGCGAGATCGCGTGGTAGGCGCCGCGGAACTTGAACGCCCCCACGCGCTGCAACTGCTCCGCTTTGCAGAAGACCGTGCCGCCGACCAGCGCATCGAGCGTGGCGCTGGTCAGGACCGGCGTGCGGTGCGCCACGCCCACGAGCACGTGGGCGGCCGCGCGCACATCGGTGAGCGAGATCATCGCCGGTCACGGTAGCCGACTGAGTGGTGCGTCACCGAGCGTCGTGTTCGGTGATTCTTTCGTATTCCGGTGGTGGCGTTGCGCAGCAGCGCCCTCGCATGCTGGCACAGTGGCACGCATGAACCTGCTCGACCTCGCGCTCATCATCATGCTGCTGCTCGCGGCCCTGCGCGGATTCCAGCGCGGGGCGCTCTCCCAGCTCGGAGGGCTGGCGGGCGCCGGGGGAGGGCTGCTCCTCGGTGCGGCGGTCGCGCCGAGGGTGGCGGGCGCGTTCGTGAACGGGCCCGGCGCGGGCCTGGCGGTGGCGACGCTGCTCACGTTCTTCGGCTTCGTGGCGGTCGGGCAGGCGCTGGGCCTGGTCGTGGGCGGCCGGCTGCGGTCCGCGCTGGCCGTGGTCGGCGCCGCTCCGGCCGACCGCGCGGCAGGGGTGGCGGTCGGCGCCGCGGGGCTGCTGCTCTCGGTCTGGCTGCTCGCCAGCGTGCTCGGGCAGGGGCCGATCCCGCTGGTCTCGCGACAGGTGAGCTCCTCGCGAATCGTCACGGCGGTGAGCCGAACGCTGCCGCCCGCGCCGGATCTTTTCAGCCGCGTGGGGGCCTACCTCGACCGGCAGGGCTTTCCCCAGGTTTTCTCGGAGCTGCGCGGGGGCAGCGTCGCCCCGCCCATCGCCCCGCCGGGCCAGGGCGCGGTCGCGGCGGCCGCCCGCGTGGGCGACGCGAGCACGGTGCAGATCGAGGCCGACGGCTGCGGCGGCGTCTCCTTCGGCTCCGGGTTCGTCGTACGGCCGGAGTTCGTCGCGACGAACGCCCACGTGGTCGCGGGCACGGAGCGGATCCGGGTGCGCGACGCGGACGGCACCCACGACGCCGAGCTCGTCGCCTTCGACCCGCAGCAGGACGTGGCGGTGCTCGCCGTGCCGGGGCTCGCCGCCGCGCCGCTGCCCTGGGTCCCCCGGCCAGCCGAGCGGGGCGTTTCCGGCGCCACGCTCGGCTTCCCCGGCGGGCAACGTCGCCTGGCCGTCGAACCGGCGGCCGTGCGGGGCAGGGGCCCAGCCGTCGGCCGCGACATCTACGGGCGCGGCAGCGTTCGGCGCGAGGTGCTCACGCTCTCCTCCGACGTGCGCCGGGGAGACTCCGGCGGCCCGTTCGTCACCCGCGGCGGCCGGGTGGCGGGGATCGTCTTCGCCGCCGCTGCGGGGGAGCGGGGGACCGGCTACGCGCTCTCCGCCAAGTCGGTGCGCGGCCAGATCGCGCGCGCCGTCGCACGTGACCGCCCCGTCGCGAGCGGGGCGTGCCGGTTCTAGCGCAGCAACTCCGCGACGTCGAAGGCGAGCTCCAACGCCTGCTGGTTGTTGAGCCGTGGGTCGCAGGCGGTCTCGTAGCGGTAGGCGAGATCCATGTCGGCGATCTCCTGCGCGCCGCCGAGGCACTCGGTGACGGGCTCTCCGGTCAGCTCGATGTGCACCCCGCCCGGCACGGTCCCCTCTTGGCGGTGCACGGCGAAGAAGATGCGCAGCTCCTCGAGGACGTCGGCGAAGTGGCGGGTCTTGTAGCCGCTCTCGCTCTTGATCGTGTTGCCGTGCATCGGATCGCTCACCCAGGTCACCTGCAGACCGCGGTCGCGGACGCCGCGGACGAGCGCCGGCAACCGCTGCGCGGCGTGGCGGGCGCCGAGCCGGGTGATGAGCGTCAGCCTGCCCGGCTCGTTGCCCGGGTTGAGGCGCGCGGCCAGGGCCTCGACGTCCTCCACCGTAGCGCTTGGCCCGAGCTTCACCCCGATGGGATTGGCGACCCCGGACAGGAAGTGGACGTGCGCGCCGTCGGGGTCGCGGGTGCGCTCGCCGATCCAGAGCAGATGCGCGCTGCAGTCGTACCAGTCGCCGGTGAGCGAGTCCTGGCGCGTGAGCGCCTGCTCGTAGCCGAGCAGCAGCGCCTCGTGGGAGGTCCAGAAGTCGACCTGATGGAATGACGGATGAGAGGACACATCCACGCCGCAGGCACGCAGAAAGCCGAGCGCCCGCTCGATCTCGGCAGCGACCCGCTCATAGCGGCGCCCCTGCGGGCTCGACGCGACGAACTCCTGGTTCCAGACGTGCACCTTCTCCAGATCCGCGAACCCGCCGCCGGTGAACGCCCGCAGCAGGTTCAGCGTGGCGGCCGACTGGTGGTAGACCCGCAGCAGGCGGCGGGGGTCCGGCTGCCGTGCCGAGTCGTCGAACGCCAGCGCGTTCACCGCATCCCCGCGATACACCGGCAGGGTCACGCCGTCGACGGTCTCGGCGGCGGCCGAGCGCGGCTTCGCGAACTGACCGGCGATGCGTCCCACCTTGACGACGGGCAGCTGCGCCCCGTACGTCAGGACGACAGCCATCTGCAGCAGCACCTTCAGCTTGTCGCGGATGCCGTCGGCGGAGAACGCCTCGAAGGTCTCGGCGCAGTCACCGCCCTGCAGGAGCACGGCCTCGCCGGCGCCGACGCGGGCGAGCGCCTGCCGCAGGTCGCGGGCCTCGCCGGCGAAGACGAGCGGCGGCTGAGTGGCCAGATCGGCCAGCACGGTCGTGAGCAGCTCGGCGTCGGGCCACTCCGGCTGCTGGTCGGCGCGCAGACGCGACCAGGAGTCCGGGGTCCACGGCAGATCGGGGGCGACGGAGATCATGGCGCCATCGTCCCATCGCCGCGTGCGGCTCGCAAAGGCGGTTAGGCTGAACCGCTCGGTGAGGAGGGCCGCACACGAGCTGAGGGAGGCATCGCCCATGGAGTTGCACGGCCGCAGCGCGCTCGTGACCGGTGGGGCGTCGGGACTCGGTCGCGCGACGGCGCTCCGGCTCGCGGCCGCCGGAGCTCACGTCTGCGTCGCCGACGCCGGCGACCCGCAACGACCCGAGGAGCTCGCCGACGCCGGCATCGTGGTGCAGCGCGCGGACGTGGTCGACGCCGATGAGGTCGCAGCTGCGCTTGACCGCGCCGAGGAGCGCGGACCGCTGGCCGTGGCGGTGAGCTGCGCCGGGATCGTGGGCGCAGGACGGGTGCTCGGGCGCAACGGGCCGCTGCCCTTGGGACAGTTCCAGAAGGTCGTCTCGGTGAACCTGATCGGCACCTTCAACGTCGTGCGCCTGGCCGCCGAGCGCATGGCCGCGGCGTCGTCGGGCGAGGAGGAGCAGCCGGAGGAGCGCGGCGTCATCGTGAATACCGCCTCGGTCGCGGCGTTCGACGGCCAGATCGGCCAGGCGGCGTACGCGGCCTCGAAGGGCGGGGTCGTCGGCATGACCCTGCCGCTCGCGCGTGATCTCTCGGGCCGGCGGGTCCGCGTGATGACGATCGCTCCGGGCATCTTCGCCACGCCGATGATGGCGGGACTGTCCGAGCAGGCGCAGGCCTCGCTCGGCGAGCAGGTGCCGCATCCCGCACGGCTGGGACGGCCCGAGGAGTACGCGCAGCTGGTGGCCCACATCATCGCGAACCCGATGCTGAACGGCGAGGTCATCCGCCTGGACGGCGCCCTGCGTATGGGGCCGCGCTAGGCGCCCCAACCGGGTGCGCGTCCGGCTGGCATCACGAGCCGCCACGCGTCGGGGTGGACGGTGTAGGAACGGGACGCGATCCGGTCGCTCAGCTCGCCGTCCGCGTCGAAGCGGACGGGCTCTCCCGAGATAGTCACCATCTCACCCCTGTGGACCGCCACGTCCTCGCGGTCGGTGTGCGTGCCCTGCCGCAGGGCGGCGCCGAAGGCGACGCGCGCGGCCCGTTCGGTCGCGCTGACGACGAGGACGTCGAGGGCGCCGTCGTCGGGCCGCGCGGTCGAGCAGAGCGCCGTCCCGCCTCCGATGTACGGGCCGTTCAGCACGCCGACCATGAGTGCGGGGCCGGCGTGCACGCGCTCGCCGTCGACGCTCACCTCGAGCTCCGCGGTCTGGTCCAGCACGCCTGCGAGCAACGCCCCGAGAGGGTAGGCGGCCTGCCCGAGGGTCGGCTTGAGATCCTCGGAGCGTTCGGCGGCCTCGGCGCCCAGGCCGGCGTGCACGGCGTTCACCACGATCCCGTCGGCGTCGTCGACGAGCAGATCCATGGGCGCCGGGCGGCCGCGCAGGCAGAGCTCCGCCGCCTCGGCGGGATCCAGCGGCAGGCGCAGCCCGCGCGCGAAGTCGTTGCCCGTGCCCAACGGCACCAGCCCCACGGTGGCCGCCGCCAGCTCCTCGCGGGCGTGCAGGCGGCCGAGCGCGGCGTGCAGGCTGCCGTCCCCGCCCGCGACGACCAGCAGCCGGTCGTCCAGGCGGTCGAGCACGTCGTCGATCTCGTCGGGGTGCTCCGTGAGCGCCAACTCGGTCTCGCGCTCGGCGCGCAGCCGCTGCAGCGCCGCCTCCAGCCGCTCCTGCTCGGCCGTGCCGGCCTGGTAGTGGGCGAGAACGAGGACGCCGGTCACCGTCAGCCCTGGTGGGGGTAGCGCCAGTCGACGGCGGGCGCGGCGGTCTCCTTGATGGAGCGGGCTGACGTCCACCGCAGCAGGTTGAGCGCCGAGCCCGCCTTGTCGTTCGTGCCGGAACCGCGCGCGCCGCCGAAAGGCTGCTGCCCGACGACCGCGCCCGTCGGCTTGTCGTTCACGTAGAAGTTCCCGGCGGCGTTGCGCAGCGCGTCGGCGGCCTGGTCGACCGCGGCCCGGTCGGTGGCGAAGAGACCGCCGGTCAGCGCGTAGCGGCTGGTCGTATCGACCAGCTCGAGCGTGGTCTCCCAGTTGTCGTCGTCGTAGACGTAGCAGGTGAGGATGGGGCCGAAGAGCTCGCGCACCATCGTGTCCGACCGCGGATCCGGCGTGACGAGCACGGTGGGATCGACGAACCACCCGTCGGTCTTGTCGGAGCCGCCGCCGACGACCACCTCGATATCGGCGTCGTCGCGGGCGGCTGCGAGCGCGTCGGTGTGCCGCTGCCAGGCCTGCCCGTCGATCACCCCGCCGCAGAATGTGGTGAGATCCGCAACATCGCCGACAGTCAGATCACTGGCCAGGTCGGCGATGCCGTCGCGCACCTGCGGCCAGAGGCTCCTCGGGATGTAGGCGCGGCTGGCTGCGGAGCACTTCTGGCCCTGGTACTCGAACGCCCCCCGACCGAGGCCCACGACCAAGGCGTCCACGGAGGCCGAGGGGTGGGCCAGCACGAAGTCCTTGCCGCCGCTCTCCCCGACGATCCGAGGAAAGGTGCGATAGCGCTCGATCTGCTCGCCGGACTTCGACCAGAGCCCGCGCAGGACGGCCTCGGAGCCGGTGAAGTGGAGGCCGGCGAACTCCGGGCGGGCCATGGCGACGTCGCTGGCCACCGCGCCGTCGCCGTGCACGAGGTTGATGACGCCGTCGGGCAGACCCGCGGCGCGGAGCAGTTCCATGGTGTAGTGCGCGCTGAGCGCCGCCTTCTCGGACGGCTTCCAGACCACGACGTTGCCCATCAGCGCGGGGGCCGTCGGCAGGTTCCCTCCGATCGCCGTGAAGTTGAACGGCGACATGGCCAGGACGAAGCCCTCCAACGGGCGGTAGTCCAGCCGGTTCCAGACGCCCGGTGAGGAGTTCGGCTGATCCGCGAGGATCTCGGCGTAGAAGGCGACGTTGAAGCGCCAGAAGTCGATCAGCTCGCAGGCGGCGTCGATCTCGGCCTGGTGCACCGACTTCGACTGGCCGAGGATGGTTGCGGCGTTGAGGGTGTCGCGCCACGGGCCGCTCAGCAGGTCCGCCGCGCGCAGGAAGACGCCGGCGCGCTCCTCCCAGGCCAGGCCCGCCCAGTCGGCGGCGGTGGCCAAGCAGTCGTCGATGGCCTGCTCGACGTGCTCGGCCTCGAGCGCGTGCACCTCCGCCAGCTCCAGGCTGTGGTCGTGCGGCGCGGTGACGGTGAAGGTCTCTGAGGAGCTGATCGTCTTGCCGCCGATGCGCATCTGGGCGTCAACGGTCTCCTTGCTCATCCGCGTGAGCCGCTCCTGCAATGACGTCCGTTCGACGCTGCCGGGCGCGTAGGAGCGGACCAGCTCGTTGTAAGGCTCCGGGACGGCGAAACGGCCCGTGCTCATCTTCTCGACCTCCTCGGCGCTTGGGGGTGGGCGAGCCTACCCCGCGGCGCGATGATGGGACCATGCCCGAGCTGCCGGAGGTCGAGAGCGTGCTGCGCCAGCTCCGGCCGAGCCTGGTGGGCCGGCGCATCGAGCGCGTGGCGTTCACGCCGCAGGAGCGTTTCGCGGACCTCGAGCGGGCGGAGGGGACGGTCGTGACCGGGCTGCGCCGGCGCGGCAAGTACCTGCTCGCGGAGCTCACGCCCGACGGCCACCCGGCCGACCGCGAGCTCGTCATGCACCTGGGGATGACCGGGGCGTTCCGGTTCCACGGGCCGGACTGGCGCGGCGACGCGTACGTGCGGGCACGCTTCACCCTCGACGACGGGGTCTTGGACTTTCGCGACGTCCGCCGCTTCGGCCGCCTGGTCGTCGTGGCAGCCGGTGACTACGCGGGCATCCCGACGCTGCGACAGCTCGGGCCGGAGCCGTTGTCGGACGGTTTCACGGCCGCGGGGTTCGCGGGCGCGCTGGCCCGCACCCGCATGCCGATGAAACCGTTCCTGCTGACACAGCGGCCCGTCGCGGGGGTCGGCAACATCTACGCCGACGAGGCGCTCTGGCGCGCCCGCATCAGCCCGCGCAGCCGGAGGGTCGGGCCGGAACGCGCGGCGCGGTTGCGGGCGGCCATTCGCGACGTGCTGACCGAAGCCATCGAGCGCGAGGGCACCACCTTCCGCGACTACCAGATGGTGAACGGCGAGTCGGGCCGCAACGCCGACTTCCTCGTCGCCTACGGCCAGGAGGGCAGGCCGTGCCCGCGCTGTGCCACGCCGCTGCGCAAGATCACACTCGGCGGACGCGGGACGACCTATTGCCCGTCCTGCCAGGCGCGGTGAGGGCGTGATCCAGACGGGCGCCTCGGCTCGCGATCTGCTGAACGTCCAGGTCGTCACCGAGACCGTCCTGCCGGTGGTGGTCTTCGTGGTGGTGAACGGCCAGTGGGGTCTGGGTTGGGCAGCGGCCACCGCGATCGGCCTGGCGCTCGGGCTGACCGTCTGGCGGCTGATGCGCGGCGGCAAGCGGTTGTACGCGCTGGGTGGCCTGGCTGGCGCAGTGCTGGCGGCGGGCACCGCGCTCTGGTCGGGCAGCGCGGGCGGCTACTTCGGTCCGAGCCTCGTGCTGAACGGGCTGTACGCGGTCGGGGTGGTCGTGAGCATCCTGGTGCGCCGACCGTTCATCGCGCTCTCCGGGGCGCTCTTGTACGGCTGGCCGCTGGCCTGGTACTTCCATCCGCGCGTCCGTCCCGCCTACAGCGAGGTGAGCTGGGCCTGGGCGGCGCTCTTTGGCCTGCGCACCTGGGTCCGTTACCGAATCATCGCGGGAGGAGAGCTCGGCGTGAGCGAGACGGTGCTTGTGCTGGTCACCGGCTGGCCGGTCTTCGCCGTGCTGCTCGTTGGCACCTACGCCTACGTGAACTGGCGCCTGCGCACGCTCGGCGCGCCCGACGTCGAGACCTTCAGGAGCTAGGCGGCGTGCAGCGCGTCGAGCAGCTTGGTCTTGAGGGCGATGAAGCGCTCGTCGGTGACGGTCTCGACCGAGCGCGGCCGGTCGAGATCGACGTCGAGTTCGGCCACGACGCGCCCCGGGCGGGGTGAGAGGACGACGACCCGGTCTGAGAGTGTGAGCGCCTCCTCGATGTCGTGGGTGACAAGCAACACCGTGCGGCGGTCGGCCTGCCAGACCTGCTGCAGCCACTGCTGCATCTCCTGGCGGGTGAGCGCGTCGAGCGCGCCGAAGGGCTCGTCGAGCAGCAGCACCTCGTGCTCCTGCAGGAACGTGCGCAGCAGGGCGAGCCGTTGCCGCATGCCGCCGGAGAGCTGGGCGGGCCACGCGCGCTCGAAGCCCGCCAGCCCGAAGCGTTCGAAGAGCTCGAGCGCGCGCGCCTCCGCGTGCTCGCGTGGGACATGCTGCACGTCGCTGCCGAGCACCGCGTTGCCCAGCGCCCGCCGCCAGGGCAGCAGCAGATCGCGCTGGGGCATGTACGCCACCTCGCCGGGCCGTCCCACGACCGAGCGTCCCGCGATCGTGGCGTCGCCCGCCGACGGCACGAGCAGGCCGGCTAGCACGCGCAGCAGCGTGCTCTTGCCGCAGCCGCTCGGTCCGATCACGCTGGTGAAGCTACCCGGCTGCAGGCGCAGGTCGATGGCTTCGAGCACCGCGCGGCCGCCGAAGCGGTGCGCGACCCCACGCAGCTCGACCGCGTCAGCGCTCATTCCTGTTGCTCCGGGAGCAGTTCGTTGGTGTAGGCGGCGTCGACGTCGATGAGTTCGTCGATCAACCCGGCGTCCTTCAGGAACGAGACGAAGCGGGTCCAGACCGCATCCTCCTGCACGCCCCAAGGGCTGCCTTCGGCCGCGTAGCGGGTGGAGAGGTAGCGCGCGCTGGCGCGCACCAGCTCGGGATCCAGCTCGGGGGCTGCCTGCAGCAGCAGGTCGGCCGCCCTGTCCGGCTCGTCCATCGCGAGCTGATAGCCCTTGGCTGTCACCTTCATGAAGCGGCGCAGCGCATCACCACGCTCCTCCAGTGTCTGCTCCGTCGAGGCGAACAGCGGGGTGTACCAGTCGGGGATGCAGTCGAGCTCGTCGGCGAAGGGCAGGAGCGCGACGTTCACGCCGTCGGCCTGCTGCAGGCGGATGCCGTCCCAACCCTCGAAGATCCACACGAAGTCGTAGAAATCACGCTGCAGGCCGACCCGGTAGTCGACGTTGCCGACCTCGACGTACTCGACCGCGTCGGGATCCCCGCCGGCGCAGCGCACCAGCTCGGAGATCAACGCGGTCTCGAGCTGGCCACCGAACCCTCCGTAGCGGTGTCCCGGCAGATCGCCGGGGTTCTTGATCCCCTCGCCCGCCAACGCCATGAGCGCCGACGTGTTCGACGCGATGATCGCCCCGATCGAGACGATGGGCGCGCCCTGCGCGCGGGCGGGGACGACCGCCTCCTGGACACTGACGGCGACGTCTGCCCTGCCCGCGCCCAGCGCGGCCAGCCCGCCCTGCTCGCCCGGCTGCACGATCTCCACGTCGAGGCCCGCGTCGTCGTACCAACCGAGCTGCTCGGCGGCGTAGATGCCGGTGTGGTTCGTGTTCGGGGTCCAGTCGAGCATGAGGGTGATCTGCTCACGTGGCGGCTGCGAGGCGGTGGCATCGGACGAGCTCGATGGCGGCGTCGCCGTCGAGGGCGCCTGCGCGCACGCGGTCGCCAGCGTGAACAACGCGCACACCAGCGCCAGCCGCTTCATCGTCGGTCGGTTCATGACGCCGTCTCCTCCTCTGCTCGCAGCGGCTCGTCGTCGGCGTAGCGCCACGGCGACGCGAGCCGTGCGCAGCCGTGGACCGTCGCGAAGATGACGATGCTCAAGGCCGTGATCACCCCCACCCCGACGAAGACCTGATCCACCTGGAACGAGGCCTGCGAGCGGGTGATGAACAGCCCCAGTCCGCTGCTGGCCCCCACCCATTCGCCGATGACCGCGCCGGCCACCGCGTACGCCGCGGCGATCCGCAGGCCTGCGAAGAAGGCCGGGACCGCGGTGGGCACGAGAACCAAGCGCAGAACCTGCGCGCGGCTGGCGCCCATGCTCTCGACCAGCTCGATCTGCTCCTCGTCAGCACCTGCCAGCCCTTGGACCGTCGAAACGACGACCGGGAAGAACGTGATGAGTGCGACCACCAGGACCTTGGGCGTCAGCCCGAAGCCGAACCACAGCACCAGCAGGGGAGCGAGCACCACCATCGGCACCGTCTGGCTCGTCACGAGCAGCGGATAGAGCATCCGGCGGACCGGCGGCAGCGCCCAGAGCAGGACGGCCAGCGCGACGCCGACCAGGGCCCCAGCCAGCAGCCCGATGAGCGCCTCGGCGGTGGTGACGAGTGTGTGGGCGACCAACAGCTCACGCACCCGCAGGAACGCCTCAGCCACCCCGGAGGGGGCCGGCAGGATGTAGGTGGGCACCCCGAGCACGCGGACCGCCGCCTCCCAGACCGCGATGACGCCGAGCAGGAGCGCTCCGGCCGGCAACCAGGAACGCAGACGCTTGGCGGCGCTCATGAGGATCGGTGCGGCTCGACCAGCTCGCCGATGGACGGCGTCCGGCTGTCGTCGGCGCGGGAGAAAACCTTGATCTGCGACACGACGGCGTCGGCGCCGGCCTGCTGGCACGCTTCATGCACGCGCCGCAGCAAAGGCCAGAGCTCGTCGGCCGGGCCTTCCACGGTCGTGCCGAGTGCCCCGACCTCGTAGGCGAGGCCGGAGCCGGCGAGCTCGGCGATCGCCGCCTCGACATGCTTGTAGGGGCTCTCCGGCGAGCCGGCGGGTGAGGGCAAACACTGGATCTCGGTGATCATGATTCCTCCTGCATGGTGGGTTGGACGGCGAGCAGCACGCCGTCGCGCACCTCGACGACGGCGCACGCACCCGTGAACTCGTTGCTGACCCCGCGTGTGGAGGCGCTCGCAAGCTTCTCGTCGCTCAGCGAGTAGCGCAGGCCCGCGGTCGTTACGCCTTGGGCGTGGCCGCCGACCGCCAGCAGCGAGATGAGCTCGCCCAGCGCCCCGCGCAGCTCCCGGCGGCCGCGGACGACGGTGAGCACGGCGTCGCCGGTGTGCGCCTCCATGGCGATGTCGCGGTAGGCCTCGGAGGTGAGCAGCAGCGCGTTGGCGAGTGCGTGGTCGGTGCGCTGCCCGCCCCCGCCGATGACGACGATCCGCGCTGCCCCGCGCTTCCTCGCGGCGTCGAGGGCGAGCTCCAGGTCGGTCTGGTCCTTCTCCTCGGGGTGGCGCTCGGTGCGGTCGAGCTCGTCCAGCTCGCGCAGCGCCTCGTCCGGTATGGAATCGAAGTCACCGACGGCGAGATCCACCGTCAGCCCGAGCACCTCGGCCTGCAGCACGCCCGAGTCGGCCGCGATCACGAAGTCGTGCTGGGGGAGCGTTGCTCCGACCGCCTCGGAGACCACCTCGCCGCCCGCGAGCACGAGCACGGTGCCGCCGTTTGGCTGTCGATTGGTGGGGGCGTTCACCGGCCCTCCCTCCGCTGGCATTACCCAGATCAGGTGTACGGGTCGGTGACGCTTGCGGTCACCCTCTCAGCCCGGCTGTCCCGAGCTCCCCGGTGGTGCAGTGCCCGCGATCCTAGTCCGTGGGCGGCCCCGCCGCCACAGCCCGCCGCCCTCGCCGTCGCCCCCGTCCTCGCCGTCGCCCCCACCGTCGCCCCCACGCTGCCTACGGCGGGTTCGTTGGAGGGTGGACGTCTGTCACAGGTCGGGCACCCTCCAACGAACGCCTCGTAGGTTCGGTGTCCGTCGGGATTGTCGGCTTTTTGACCAGGCACCCGAGGAGGATCATGGCTCGGACGAGCTACGTGAATTGGACCGGATGGCGTAGTGGCAACGAGTATGCTGTCCGTTACTCTAGGTGATGTGCGTGTGGGCTGGGCTCCGGTTCTGATGGCTCAGACGCGTTCAGGCACCCGGCGTCTGGTCGAAGGAGAGGAACATGAGCTCAGGGTAGGCGTTGCGGGTTGGCCGGCGACGGCCCACCGCCCGTGGCTGAACGGCAGACAGACCGCTGCGTCACCGAGGCGCGGACCGTTCGGGCCGCGCCCGCTCGCGCAAGAGGAGCCGAAGCAGGCCGGCGAAGGCGACAGTCGGTACACCCAGCATGGTCGCCGTAAAGCCGAATGACTCCGCGAGCCATCCGAAGACCGCATGCAGAGGCAGCACGGCGATCAGCGCCGTCCAGGCGGTCACCGCCCCCGCCTTCCCGGGCAGTGCGGCCAGCGCGCGGGCGTGCAGCAGTGGCCAGAGTGGGGCCATGACGGCGTCGCGCAGGGCGACGAACGCGAGCTTCGCGGGGTAGCCGGGGACGAGCAGCCAGGCGGGATACACGATGGCGCTCGCGATGCAACAGGCCACGAGGATCACGAGTGCGTCGTGGCGGGTCAGCCAGCGGTCGAGCAGGGTCAGCGCGAGCAGGCTGGCGGCGAGCCCCGTCGCGACATGCACGGCGATGAGCGACTGAGACACCTCGACCACATCGCGCAGCCAGACCGGCTCGAACACCTCGCTCAGGCCCAGGACCTCCACGAGCATCAGCGCGCTGATCCCGAGGCGCCCGCGACGATCGCTGAGGACAACGCGGAGGTTCGCGGTCATCTGAGTCACCAACCTTGGGCCTCCTGCGGCGGTCATCGCCGAAGGCAGAACCGTTCCAACGAGCAGTGCCGCGTAGCCCGCCACGCCCGCCGCCGTGACCAGCAGCAAGATGCGGCCGTCGACGCCTGCCCACCCTCCGAGGGCCACGAGACCGGGAGCGAGCAGCGCTCCCACCGTGTCCAACTGGGTCGAGCGGCTCGAGATCCGTTCGACGGCGTCGGGATGGCCTTCGATCAGCACGACGTCGGCTGTGTTGGCGAGTGGCCCATAGGCGGCGCCGGCCACGGCGAACGCTGCCACCAGCCAGCCGAAGCTCGGCGCGCCGGCAGCTAACAGGAGAGCGGCGGCCCATCCTGCGGCTCCCACGACGACCAGCGGTCGGCGTCGCCGCAGATCGATCGCTGCGCTCGTCACGGGCTCGACGATGGCGCCGACGCTGAACATGACTTGGAAGCACCAGCCGACCTGCTCGACGGTGAGGCCGAGCCTTCGACGAAACGTCGGCATGAGCACGACGAGCAGGCCAGAGCACAGCTCGTCGATGAAACGGGCGAACAGGATCAGGACGGTAGCCCGGTCGTCCAGCTCGGTTGCACGCGGAATCGCATGCAACCGTAGGGTGACGGCAAGCCTTGAGAACATCGCTTCCTCCAAGGATCGGAATGGATCCGATGGTTGGAAGCGATCAGGGGGACTCCGCCCCGGCGTCAGCGCACAGTGGGGTGTCGCTGCGCGGTGGACCAAGGGGTGTGGTCGGGACTGCTCGCCCGCAAGAGCGAGGCTCTCCGACTCAGAGGATCAACGGGGCACGTGGTCGGGCAGCATTGCTGCTCCTTCGCTCAGTCCGGCACCGCCGCATCCTACGGCGTCTTCGTTGTGAATGGAGGGCTCTCTGGGGCCTGACATCTTCCTACGAACACCTCGTAGGGATTGCTCGATAGGTGCATAACCGAAATGTCGGCTATAGTACCAGAGTTTTCCGAGGCCTTCGGCTGTTGCGGTGCCTTCGGCTGTTGGGATGGCTCCCGCGCTGGCGAGGGCCGAGGATCAGATGCCGCCGCGCTGGCGGACCTCGTCGATGGCGCCGTACTCGACGGCCTCCTCGGCGGAGAGCCAGAAGTCGCGGTCGGCGTCCTGGCGGATCGTCTCGATGTCCTTGTCCATCCGCTCGGAAAGGATCTCGTAGAGGCGCTCGCGCAGGAAGACGATCTGCTTGGCCTGGATCTGGATGTCCACCGCCTGGCCGCGGGCGCCGCCGAGCGGCTGGTGGAACATGATCCGGGCGTTCGGGGTGGCGGCGCGCAGGCCGGTGCCGGTGGCCAGCAGAAAGGCCGCAGCCGAGGCGGCGATGCCGACGCAGATGGTGTTCACCTTCGAGCGCATCAGCATCATGACGTCGTAGACCGCGAACATGCCGCTGACGAGCCCGCCGGGGGAGTTGATGTAGAGGGTGATGTCCTTCTCGGACTCCGCGTCGAGGGACATGAGCTGGGCGACGAGCGTGTCGGCCAGGGTGTCCTCGATCGGCCCCCGCAGGTAGAGGATGCGGTTGTCGAACAACCGCTGGAAGACGTTCGCGCCGGCCATGGCCTCGAAGGGGTTCGGCCGGTCCTCGGCGCGGGCGGGGACGAAGAGGTTGGGGTGGGCGTCCGTCACGGCGGATCCTTCTGCTACGGGACTGGGACCCGGTCCAGGCTAGCAGTCCCCTCCCGCGCGCCGGACGGTCCGGTGTGGCTAGAGGAGCAGATTGACCAGTGCCGGGCCGAGCACGAGCCCGGCGACGACGCCCAGCGCACGGAGCAGCAGGAAGCCGAGGATGACCCCCCAGCGTCCGCCTCGCCTCGCCTCGTAGGGCTCTCCGAAGCCCTCGTCGTCCATGGTCGGTCCCGGGGGGATGTCGTAGGCGTCCTCTTCGACCGTCTCCACGTCCGCGGGCGCCTCGTCAGCGCCGTCGGTCCGGATGCGCACCACGGTCTCGGGAGAGTCGGACGGGGGCGTGTCGAGCGTGGCCGTCTCGCTGGACTGGGAGGTGTCGAGCATGTCCGTCTCGGAGTCGTCGAATGTGTGCGCTGACGGCAACTCATCCTCGTCGGCCGGCTCCGCGACCGGCTCAGCGGAGATCTTCTCAACCTCGTCGTCGAGCATCGGAGGCGGCGTGATGTCGGCGTCGGGATCCGGCCCGATCTCGGCGTCGGTGGCCAGCAGATCGGAGAGCCTCCAGGGCTGGGTGTGCTCGCCGGGCTCGGGTGGCACGGTGAGCGCGTCGTCGGTGCTCTCATCCACGCTCGCACTTCCGCTTGTCGCGTCGGTGTGCGCCGCGAGCGCGCCGGCCGCTACCGCGCCCCTGTTGGTGGCCGGAGCGTCCGAGAGCACCGCGGCGATGATGCGCTGCCCGGTATCGGGCGTGGGCGGCAGACTCTCCAGCCGTCGTCGGCCGCGCTGCAGGACCCGCGTGAGCGCGGCGCAGGCCTTGTCCGACGCCGCGTCCGCCGAGATGCGAGCAGCCTCCTCCCGGGAGACCAGCCCGAGCACCCAGTCGGCCAGCTCGGGGAGCTCGCACGGCAGGTCAGCCGCGTCCGGCGCCTCGGGGTCGGCCAGCCGTGCCAGCGCCCGCCGAAGCGCGGCCGTAGCGCCCGTCAACCTCTGCTCGTTGGTGCGGCGTCCCGCATAGTGCGCCTGCAGCAGTGCGGAGCGCTCGACGCTGTCCATTCGGGCGAGAGCCTGTTCGAGCGGGTCCATCCGACCCGCTGGCGCGGGCACGTCGCCCAGCAGCTCGTGCACGCTCGCCGCGGCGGGAGCGGTCTGGGTGCTCCGCAACCAGTCGACCGCTTGCTCGTAGCTTCGTCGGCGCAGCCAGCCCTCGAGCTGCTCGGCCTCCGGCGGGTCCTGCCAGAGCGCTCGGTAGCAGCCGTACAGCAGCGCGTCGACGTCATCGGGACGGGTCAGGAAGCGGCGGGCGCAGGCGTAGGCCGCGTGGCTCGTGCGATGGTACGCCTCGGCAAGCGCGAGGCCGTCCGCGGCCCGCAGGCCGGCGACGAGCTCGTCTTCGCTGCTCAGACGATAGTCAGCGGGTAGGGAGGGCAGCATCCGCGGGAACCTACCATCCCCATGTCCCGTCGCCGCCCGTGAACGGACCGGCGACGTCGGGCGTGATCCAACCGCCGTAGAACCCACCCTGCTGCGGCAGCACCCGCTCGTTGTCGACGTAGCAGGCAGTCACGCGTCCGGGATAGACCGTGAACCGGTCACGAAGCTCCTCGAAACCGGCCGTCGGCTCGGGGTAGGACCACGCGGCGGCCTCGGCGCCGTCGGAGTCCGTGACGATGGTCCAATAGACGGCGCGGCCCTTGAACTCACAGACGGTCGTGCGCGAGACGGGCTGCAAACGAGCCGAGCCCGATACGGCCTCGAACGGGACATACCACCCCGGCGGATGGCTGGTCTCGAGCACGCGGACCGCGTCGTGCGTGTCCACGACCGTCTCGGATCCGACGAGAATGCGCACGCGCCGGTCGCTCGGCTCGAGCCGCGGCGGACGCGGGTAGTCCCAGACCGATTCTCGAACCGGACCCGCAAGCTCTCGACGGGGTCGTGCCACCGGTACGGCTCCTGTGCTTGGGCGGGGTACGCGAGGGCGCACGCCAGGGAGAGTGTGCGTCGTGCGCACGCCTGTCATCCTAGTAGGAACGCCGTGCGCGGCGCGAGGACACCGCGTCGCCGCCTGGCGGCGTGAGCAGAAGGGGTGACACGAGTGAATCGCACCACACGCATGCGCCTGTTGACCGGCCTGCTGATGCTGGCGCTGCTGTTTTTCCTGTTCGGGGGCGTGCAGCAGGGGACGCGGCTCACCTACGACGAGTTCCGCACGGCGGTCGAGGACGGCCGCGTCGAGGCGGTCACCTTCACCGGGCAGAACGTCGACGGCACCTTCACCGAACCGGAGGACGGTCAGGAGAACTTCACGTCGACCGTGCCGCCCGATCTCGTTGTCGGCGACGACGGGCGCCTGGAGCAGTTCCTGGACGAGAACGACGTCGCCATCGACGCCCAGGTCGAGACCGAGAGCCTGCTCAGTCTCTTCTTCCTCTTCGGACTGCCAATCCTGCTGCTCGGCGGGTTCTGGTACTGGATGAGCCGGCAGGCACGCGGCCAGATGGGCGGTCTGACCAAGATCGGCAAGTCGACCGCCAAGATGCACAAGCCGCACGAGCCGTCCACCCGCTTCGACGACGTGGCGGGCTACCAGGAGGTCAAGCAGGAGGTGCAGGAGGTCGTCGCCTTCCTGCGCGAGCCCGACCGCTTCCGGAGGGCCGGCGCCGAGGTGCCCAAAGGCATGCTCATGGTCGGACCCCCTGGTACGGGCAAGACGCTCCTGGCGCGCGCCACCGCGGGCGAGGCGGGCGTGCCGTTCATCTCCGTGACGGGCTCGGACTTCATGGAGATGTTCGTCGGTGTCGGCGCGAGCCGGGTGCGGGACCTGTTCAAGACCGCGCGCGCGAACGCGCCGTGCATCATCTTCATCGACGAGCTCGACTCGATCGGCCGCAAGCGCGGTGCCGGGCTCGGTGGCGGGCACGACGAGCGCGAGCAGACGCTCAACCAGCTCCTCGGTGAGATCGACGGTTTCGAGGGCTCCGAGGGCGTCGTCATCATGGGTGCCACGAACCGGCCCGACGTGCTCGACTCCGCGCTGCAGCGCCCAGGCCGCTTCGACCGGCAGATCGTCGTGCCGCTGCCCACACTCGAAGAGCGCGAGCAGATCCTGCAGGTGCACGCCAAGGGAAAGCCGATCGGTGAGGACGTGGACCTGCCGGTGCTGGCGCGCGGCACACCCGGCATGAGCGGCGCCGATCTGAAGAATCTCATCAACGAGGCCGCGCTCATCGCCGTCCGTGGTGGCTCGGATGAGATCCGCATGCGTGACCTGGAGCAGGCGCGCGAACGCCAGACCATCGGTCGCGAGCGCGCCAGCCTGCGCCTCGACGAGGACGAGAAGCGCGCCGTCGCGTATCACGAGGGCGGGCACGCGCTCGCCGCGTTCCTGGAGGAGGAGGCCGATCCCGTCTACAAGGTGACGGTCCTGCCGATCGGCATGGCGCTCGGCGTCACGACGCAGCTTCCCATCGACGAGCGCCACATCTACTTGCTCAGCTACCTGGAGGCCAAGATCAAGGTCATGCTCGGTGGCCGGGCCGCGGAGATGGTCGTGCTCGGGCAGCCCACGACGGGCGGCCAGCACGACCTGGTGCAGGCCACGAAGCTCGCCCGCGCCATCGTGCGCGAGTTCGGCATGAGCGAGGCGCTCGGTCCCGTCGGGTACGGCGAGAACCAGCAGATCTTCCTGGGCGAGGAGCTCTCGCGGGGCCACGAATACTCCGAGCAGACCGCCGAGACCATCGACAAGGAGGTCGGGCGCATCCTCTCTGTCGCACTCGACGAGGTGATCGCCGACTTCAGTGAGCTGCGGGCCGGGCTGGACGCCATGGCCGAGCAGCTCGTCTTGCGCGAGTCGCTAACGGGTGAGGAGGCGTTGGCGGCTGTCCGCTCGGCGCTCACCGAGGAGCAGCGTGAGCGTCTGCGGGGTCGTGCCAGCGTCACGAAGATGCCCGACAGCGTCGCGGACGCGATCCACGAGGAGAGCCTGTCGGAGGAGACGCGCAAGGAGCAGGAAGCCGGAGTGGCCTAGGTGACGACGCTCGGACTGCTCGGCGGGACGGGGGACCAGGGCAAGGGACTGGCGGCGCGGCTGGCTCAAGCCGGCTACCCCTGCGTGATCGGTTCGCGTGACGCCGGCCGGGCCGAGCAGGCCGCCGCGGAGCTCGACAGCGGGCCGAGACAGATCACCGGCGCCGAGAACGCCAAGGTGGCTGCGCAGGCCGAGCTCCTGCTCGTGACGGTGCCGTACGAGGCGCTGGATGCGACGCTCGCCCCGCTCGCGGAGGCGTTGGCTGACAAGATCATCGTGTCGTGTGTCAACCCGATCAGCTTCGACGGCGACGGCCCGTACTGGCAGCGTCCCGAGGTGGGGTCGGCCGCCCAGCAGTGCCAGCTGCTGCTACCCGAGAGCCGCGTCGGCGCCGCGTTCCACACCGTCTCGGCCAAGAAGCTGCTCGACGTGGAGACAGCGATGGCTGGCGACGTCCCGGTCTGCGCCGACGACGACGACGTGCGCGCCGAGGTCGTGGCGCTCGTCGACGCGATCGAGGGCCTGCGCGGGATCCACGCGGGCGCGCTCCGGCTCGCCTTCGCGTTGGAGACCTTCACGACCCTGTTGATCGCCGTGAACAAGCACTACGGGCGAAGTGTGGGGCTCGGCTTGGTCGATCTGCCCGAACGGGTCGTGAGCAGCGACTGACGGGCGACGTCCTTGCCCGCCTTCAGGCCGACGGGACGTTGTACTTCGAGCGGAAGCTCGCGTCGTCGAGTTCGTAGAGATCGTCGGAGACCCGCTGTTCGTACGCTCTGGCTTGCTCGTGGTCGCTGAACGTCTGAGCCCAGATCAAGTCGGATGAGCTGCTCTTCTGCAGTTGCACGTCGTACATCGTCGCGCCGTTGTAGCCGCCCCGCGTGCGGGTGAGCACACGGAAGTGGCGGCGAGCGGACTCTTCGGTCACGACGGAACAACTCCAAGCAGTGGGGTCCGAGCAGTGAGCCGGTTTCAGGCGGGTGGCGCCTCGCCTCGGTTCACGATCGGCATCGTAGCAAGATTGTGCGCACGATCCCAAGCGGCGGCCGGCGCGTCGCGGCCTACACTCGCCGCCGCCGAGACAGGAGACGACACGTGAAGGTCTACACCAAGCGGGGCGACGACGGGACTACCGGCCTGCTGTACGGGGGCAGGGTCTCCAAGGACGACCTGCGCACCGAGGCGTACGGCACGACCGACGAGGCGGTGAGCGCCCTGGGTTTGGCGCGAGCGGCCGTCGATGATGGCGAATGGTCCGACGCGATCCTGGCGGTGCAGCGTGAGCTGTTCGTGGTCGGCGCGGAGCTGGCGACCGATCCAGCAAGCGCCGACCGTCTGCGCCCCGGCGAGTCACGGGTCACCGACGAGATGGTGGACGAGCTCGAGCGACGCATCGACGCGCTGATCGAGCGCTTCCCGTTGCCGCAGGAGTTCGTCGTTCCCGGCGAGTCACCCGCCGGGGCGTGGCTGGATCTGGGCCGTTCGGTCGTGCGCCGCGCGGAGCGGCAGGTGGTGCGCCTGCTGCGCGAGGGCCACACCGACCGGACCGCGCCGCTGCGCTACCTCAACCGGCTGTCGGACTACCTGTTCGTCCTCGCGCGCAGCGTCGAAGGCGGCCAGTTCACGCGCACCCGCGCAGACTGAGCCACGGGTGCCTGGCTGGCCACGTCAGGCCTCGACCTTGCTTCTGTAGCGCTGCCGAGCCGCCTCCCCGAAGGTGTCCAGTGCAGCGCCGATCCTGGACCAAGATGCCCCGGCAGCCGGCGCGTTGCGCACCGCATCAGCCAACTCACGCTCTACAAGCAAACTCCGATGAGCCGCGCGGTGCAGCGCCATCATCGCCGGCTCCCCCCGATCGGCCTCGCGGGGTTCATATCGTTCGAACTTGTCAGCCAGCTCGCCAGCGTGTGCGAGCAACTCGTCAAGAGATCGTGGCATCGCTCCCCACCTCAGGTATGGCGCTCGGGCCTGCACCAGCGTGCGGTTCGCCCTCGCTGGACAGGCCACGCACCCGCCAGACGCAACATGCTGACCAGGGCTTCGTCCTCGAACGCATCAGCGATGGACTTCCACGTTACGGCCGTAACCGCATCATCGCGCCGCCCTGTGACAGGCGCCTATCCCCACCACGCTGCCTCGGCCGTGTCGCCCTCGGCGGGCCGATGCTTCCCGCCCGGCCGATGGAACGCATGACGCTGCAGCAACCGACGACTGGTCGATCGACTCACGGTAATGCGGACGATGATGGGTGGGGCTACCGGCTGGGGCGGCCGGTCCAGGCGTTCGTGATGGGGAAGCGGCGGTCGCGGCCGAAGGCGCGCCGGGTCACCTTCGGTCCGGGAGCCGCCTGGCGGCGCTTGTACTCCGCGCGGTCGACCAGGCGCGTCACCTGCTCGACCAGGTCCTTGTCGAAGCCCTCCTCGACGAGGCTCTCGGCCGAGCGGACGTCCTCGATGTAGGCCATGAGCAGCGGGTCGAGCACGTCGTAGGGCGGCAGCGAGTCGGTGTCGCGCTGGTCGGGGCGCAGCTCCGCCGACGGCGGCTTCTCGATGATCTCGGTCGGGACCACCGCCGCCTCAGGTCCTCGCCAGCTCTCGTCCCAGTGCGCGTTGCGGTAGGTGCACAGGTCGTACACGACCGTCTTGTAGACGTCCTTGATGACCGCGAAGCCGCCGGCCATGTCGCCGTAGAGGGTCGCGTAGCCGACCGCGTACTCGCTCTTGTTGCCGGTGGAGAGCAGCAGATGCCCGAACTTGTTCGACAGCGCCATGAGCAGCGTGCATCGGGTGCGCGACTGCACGTTCTCCTCGGCGATGCCCTCCTCGGTGCCGTCGAACGGCTCCGCGAGAGCGTCGCTGAACGCCTCCATCATCGGCTCGATGCCGACCTCCAGCCAGTGGCAACCGAGGGCGTCGACGAGCGCGCGGGCATCGGTGAGGGACCCCTCGGAGGAGTACGGCGACGGCATGGCCACGCAGGTGACGCGGTCGGGACCGAGCGCGTCGACGGCGACCACCGCGGTCAACGCGGAATCGATGCCGCCGGAGAGACCGACCAACGCCGTGGTGAAGTGGTTCTTGTCCGCGTAGTCGCGGGTGGCGAGCACGAGCGCGGAGTAGATGGCCGCCTCGGAGCTCAACTGCCGCTCCGCCGTGCCCAAGACCTCCGACGGCGCGTCGAGGTCGAGCACCAGCAACTCCTCAGTGAACGCCTCGCACCTGGCCAGCACGTGCCCTTGCGCATCGAGCACGAAGGAGTCCCCGTCGAAGATGACGTCGTCCTGCCCGCCCACCAGGTTGACGTAGGCCACGAAGACCTGCTCGTGTCGGGCGTGGTGGCGCGCCCAGTGCTCGCGCTGGGCGCGCTTGTCGGCCTCGTACGGGCTGGCGTTCAGGTTCAGCACGACCTGAGCGCCTGCCTGGGCGGCGGCCGCGACGGGGCCGTCCTCGCCCCACATGTCCTCACAGATCGTCACGCCGACGCGCGTCCCGGCGACCTCGACGACCGCGGCGCCCTCCACGGGGTGGAAGTAACGGGCCTCGTCGAAGACGCCGTAGTTGGGGATCCGGCCCTTCCGGTACACGGTCTCGATCCGGCCGTCGCGGAGCACGGCGGCGGCGTTGGTCAGCGGCCGGCTGTCGTCCTGCTCGCTGTAGATGGTGTCGCGGACGAGCTCGACGCTGCCGGCGTCCTCGACGAACCCGACGACGAGCGCAGCGGGCCCCGTCCGCTCAGCCAGCTCCTCGAGCGCGTGCCGGGTGGCGGCCAGAAAGCCAGGCCGCAGGACGAGATCGTCGGGCGGATAGCCCGTGAGGGCCAGCTCGCCGGCGCAGACCACGTCCGCGCCGTCAGCCACGCCGCGTTCGTAGGCACGACCGAGCGCTTCGGCGTTCGCGGCGAGGTCGCCGACAGTGGGGTTGAGCTGCGCCAGCGCGAGCCGCATGCGAGTCCTCCGGAGTCGGTCGAATCGAGCCACGAGTCGTTTTACAGAACGGAAACAGAAGGGCAACGGGTCGGAAAGCGCCGCTGCGTACCGTGCCAGCCTATCGGGGCCGAGAGGTCCGCCCCGACCCCTCACTGGAGGGACATCCGACCTTTTGGAGGCACCCAGCATGCGCAGGAAGTTGCTTCTCGCGGGAACGTTCTTCGGCACGATGGCGCTGAGCGGCCCGGCGTTCGCTCAAGAGACCATCGACGCCGCGACCGTCCAGCTCAACCTCAACGTCATCTACTTCATGCTCGCGATCGTCCTGGTCTTCTTCATGCAGGCCGGCTTCGCCATGCTGGAGACGGGTCTGACCCGCTCCAAGAACGCCGCCAACATCATGATGAAGAACATGGCCGACATGTCCTTCGGCTTCCTCGCGTACTTCCTCGTCGGCTTCGGATTCATGTACGGGGCGAGCGCGGGGGGTCTCATTGGGACCGATACGTTCGCGCTCGCGGCGGGCAGCTACACCGACGGGCTCTCCGCCCCCGTCGCGACCGACTCCATACCGATCGCGGCCGACTTCATGTACCAGGTGGTCTTCGCCGCGACCGCCGCCACGATCGTCTCCGGCGCCGTCGCGGGACGCATGAAGTTCTCCGGTTACGTCATCCTGTCGATCGCGATGACCGCGTTCATCTACCCGGTCGTCGGTCACTGGAAGTGGGGTGGCGGCTGGCTCGACGCTCTCGGCTTCTACGACTTCGCCGGCTCGACCATCGTGCACCTGACCGGTGGTGTCGCAGCGCTCACCGCCGCGGCCATCCTCGGACCGCGTCTGGGCAAGTTCGGCAAGGACGGCAAGGCGCGTGCCCTGCCGGGCCACGCGGCGCCGCTCACGGTGCTGGGCACGTTCATCCTCTTCTTCGGCTGGTTCGGATTCAACGGCGGCTCCGTGCTCGCCGCCGACGGTCCGGTCGTGGCCAACGTGCTGCTCACCACGGCGCTCGCCGGCGCCGCGGGTGGCTGCGCAGCGATGCTCTTCACCTGGTTCCGGTACGCCAAGCCCGACATGTCGATGACCTGCAACGGGGTGCTGGCCGGACTCGTGGGCATCACCGCCGGAGCCGACCAGGTCGGCCCGTTCGCCGCGATCGGCGTTGGGCTGGTGGCCGGCGTGGTGGTCGCGCTCTCGGTGGCCTTTATCGACCGCATCAAGATCGACGACGCGGTCGGCGCGTTCAGCGTGCACGGGGCGTGCGGCATCCTCGGCACGTGGTGGGTCGGCATCTTCGCCAACACCGGCGCTGAGGGCCTGACGGGCCTGTGGCACGGCGGTGGGGTGGCGCTGCTCATCGACCAGATCATCGGCACGGTCGCGGTCGCCGCGTTCGTCGCGGTTGCCACCGCGGCCGTGGTGCTGCTCCTCAAGGCCACGGGTCACCTGCGAGTGAGCGAGGAGGAGGAGTTCGAAGGCCTCGACATCCACGAGCACGGGATGTACGGCTACCCCGAGCTCGCCCTCGGCCCGCAGGCCTATCCCGGTGGCCCCGCCACCGCAGTCAGCGGGGAAGTCGTCTCGCGCGACCCATCAGGGTCGTCGCGGGAGAAGGTCGCCGGCTAGCTGGGGCCGGTGTCAAGAGGGCCGGAGGGAAGCTGGGACCCCTCCGGCCCTCTTCCTATTGCCGGTGCGCTCGCGTCGAGGGGAGTCCGATGGGTAGCATCGCGGTCCTTCACCGAACCGGTCGCCGACAGGATGCGTCCATGGACAAGCAGCAGGAATTCGTCCTCCGCACGGTCGAAGAGCGCGACATCCGCTTCGTGCGCCTCTGGTTCACCGACGTGCTCGGCATGCTGAAGTCGGTGGCGGTGACGTCCTCGGAGCTGGAGAGCGCGTTCCGCGAGGGCATCGGCTTCGACGGCTCGGCTGTCGACGGGTTCGCGCGGGTCCAGGAGTCCGACATGCTGGCGATGCCCGACGCCGGTACGTTCCAGGTCCTGCCCTGGCGGCCCGACAGCGAGGGCGTGGCGCGGATGTTCTGCGACATCCACACGCCTGAAGGAGAGCCGTTCGCCGCCGATCCGCGCCAGGTCTTGCGGCGCGGGCTGACCCGGGCGGCCGAGATGGGCCTGACGTTCTACGTGCACCCCGAGATGGAGTTCTTCCTCTTCGCCGGTCCGAACGACCCCACCCCGCTCGACCAGGGCGGATACTTCGACCTCACGCCTCTTGATGTGCAGAGCGACTTCCGCCGGCAGGCGATCCAGACGCTGGAGGCCATGGGCATCAGCGTCGAGTACTCCCACCATGAGGTCGCGCCGAGCCAGCACGAGATCGACCTGCGCTTCGCGGACGCCCTCACCATGGCCGACAACCTCATGACCTACCGCCTGGTCGTGAAGGAGGTCGCCATGCAGCGTGGCATCTACGCGACCTTCATGCCCAAGCCGCTCGAGCGGCACTGGGGGAGCGCGATGCACACGCACCTCTCGCTCTTCGACGGTGACACCAACGCGTTTTACGACGCCTCTGACCCGTACCACCTGTCCGACATGGCCAAGAAGTTCATGGCCGGGTTGCTCGTCCACGCCCGCGAGATCGCGGCGGTCTGCTGCCAGTGGGTGAACTCCTACAAGCGGCTCGTGCCCGGCTACGAGGCGCCGGTGTTCATCTCCTGGGGCCGACAGAATCGGTCCTCCCTCATCCGCGTGCCGATGTACAAGCCTTCGAAGCAGGCCTCGGCCCGCATTGAGTTCCGCGCGCCGGACCCGGCGTGCAACCCCTACCTCACCTTCGCGGTCATGCTGGCGGCCGGCCTACGCGGCATCGAAAAGGACTACGACCTGCCCGACGAGACCGAGGACAACATCTTCGAGATGAGCGAGGGCGAGCGCAGAGCCGCCGGCATCGAGCGCCTGCCTCACAACCTCGATGAAGCCCTTCGGGTCATGGAGGAGTCCGAGCTGGTCGCGGAGGCGCTGGGCGAGCACGTCTTCGAGTATTTCCTGCTCAACAAACGGGTGGAGTGGGACGAGTACCGCTCGCAGGTGACGCCGTTCGAGCTGCGCCGCTACCTGCCCATGCTCTAGGCGCCTGACGGCATGGACGAGACCTCCTGGCTGGGGGCAGAAGAGGCCGCCATGCTCGGCATGGCGCCCGCGGCGGCCGAGCGAGCGCTTGACACGTTGGGGCTGGATGACTCCGACGTCTGGCTGAGCGTCATCGCTGTGCTCCGTGCGGCCGCCTCGCCAGCGCGGGCGCTGAAGGCGCTTGTGCGCACGGCTGAGCGCCGACCGCCGGCGTGGCAGCGCATGGCACAAGACCAGCGGCTGCTCGCGCGCGCCGCGATGGTCGCGGGATCGAGCGGCGCGCTCGGCGATCTGCTCGCGGACGACGAGCTGGCGGTGGAGCTGCTCGCCTCCGAGCTGGAGCCGTGGTCGGCGGCGGCTGTCACCGAGGCCGTGAGCGAGCGCTTCGTGGCGTTGGATGAGCCCGACGACGCCGTGCTCGCGCACACGCTGGCCGGTGTGCAGCGCCGCGGGTTGCTGCGGATCGCCGCGCGGGATCTCCTCGGCATGAGCGACACCTCGCAGGCGGCCGCTGAGCTGTCAGACCTCGCCGATGGTGTCTTCCAGGGCGTGCTGGATCTGCTGCTCCGCGAGGCCGGCGAGCCGTTGCGGCTGGCCGTCATCGGGATGGGCAAGCTCGGTGGGCGGGAGCTCAACTACGTCTCCGATGTCGACGTGGTCTTCGTCGCGGAGGGCAAATGGGGGACGGCGAACCGCGTCGCCGAGCGTTTCCTGCGCCTGCTCGGACGCCCGACCCCGCTCGGCCGGGTGTACGAGGTCGATGCGAATCTGCGCCCTGAGGGGCGCGACGGTCCGCTCGTCCGCACGCTGGAGGCGTACGAGGCCTACTACGAACGCTGGGCTAGCACGTGGGAGTTCCAGGCGCTGCTGAAGGCCCGCCACGCGGCTGGCGATGCCGAGCTCGGAGCGGCGTTCGAGGAGCTCGTCTCGCCCTTCGTCTGGCCGGATCGGCGTTCGGCCGACGCGATCGCGGAGATCCAGCGGATGAAGGGTCAGGTTGAGCGCTCTCGCGCGGTGCAGCGCGCGGGGGCGCGTCAGGTGAAGCTCGCGCCGGGGGGTCTGCGCGACATCGAGTTCGCGGTGCAACTGTTGCAGTTGGTGCACGGCCGTCATGATCCCAGCCTGCGGAGTCGCACGACGCTGGACGCGCTGACAGCGCTCGCCAGCGGCGGGTACGTCGACGAGGGCGACGCGAACCTCTTCGGCGACGCCTACCAGTTCCTGCGCACCGTCGAGCATCGGCTGCAGCTGGTGCGTCTGCGCCGTACCCATGTGGTGCCGAGCGACCCCGACGATCGCGTGAGCATCGCGCGCGGCTGTGGCTTCAGGGAGCTGGCGAGCATGAGCGCGCTCGAGCAGTTCGACCGCGAGCTCGCGCGGGTGCAGGGCTACGTCCGCCGTCTCCACGAGAAGCTGTTCTACCGGCCGCTGCTGACGCGCTTTGCCGAGCTCAGCGCGGGCGAGCAGCTCGGGAGAGGTGACGGATTCGACCGCGACGCGGCGCGCGAGCGGCTCGACGCGCTCGGCTTCGCGGCCGGTGACCGTGCGCTCGCCGACATCGATGCCATGATCGAGGGCGTGGGTCGAACGGCGCGCCTGCTGCGCAATCTGCTCCCGACCATGCTGCCCGTCCTGGCGTCGGCGCCTGCCCCCGACAAGGGACTGACCGCCCTGCGATCGATGGCCGAGCGCTTGGAGCACTCCCCGTACTTCGCGAACACGCTGCGGGACGCGCCGCCGGCGGCCGAGACGCTCGCCACCGTGCTGGGCTGCAGCACGCGGGTCGGGGGCTGGTTGGAGCGCCAGCCCGAGGTGCTCACCATGCTGGCCGAGACCGAGCAGCTGGCAGAGCCTCTCACGCCCGAGCAGTACGGACGGACTGCTGCCGGGCTGCTTCGGCGAGGCTCCGAACCGACTCGCACGGCCGACGCGCTGCGCCGCTTCCGGCGCCGCGAGGCGGCCCGCATCGCCGTGCGGGACGTGACCGGTCGCGCAGGTGTGGAACAGGTCGGCTACGAGCTCACGGGACTGGCGGCGGCCTGCCTCGAGGCGGCGCTCGCGCTGGCGGTCGATGGGCGCGACGTACGGCTGGCGATCATCGGTCTCGGCAAGCTCGGCGCGCGCGAGCTTGGCTACGCGTCGGACCTCGACATCACGATCGTGTACGCGCCAGCGGAGCGGCGTGACGACGCGCTCGCCGCCGCGGAGCGGCTGAGGACGCTGCTGGGAGGGATCACCCCTGAGGGGCAGGCATTCCAGGTCGACCTCGGGCTACGTCCCGAAGGCAAGGACGGCCCGCTCGCCCGGTCGCTCGACTCCTACAGGCAGTACTGGGAGCGCTGGGCCGAGACGTGGGAGCTGCAGGCGCTCACCCAGGGCCGTCCCGTCGCCGGCGACACCGAACTGGGCGAGGCGTTCTGCCAGGCGGCCGCCGAGCATGTCTTTGCCTCGCCCGCGCCCCCGTCCCGCGTGCAAGACGTGCGCAAGATGAAGGCGCGGGTCGAGCGCGAGCGGAGCAGCGATCGCCGTCCGCGAGCCGGCCGACGCCCCGGCGGGGCGCGTTCCGGTGCGGCCAGAGATGAACGCCCAGGCTCCGGCCGTGACGAGAGAATCGACGTGAAGCTCGGCGCCGGAGGGCTCGCCGACGTGGAGTGGACGCTCCAGCTGCTCCAGCTCCAACACGGAGGAGCATCGGCAGCGCTGCGCCGGCCCGGCGTGCTCCATGCGCTGCGGGCAGGCTCGGACGCGGGTCTGATCAGTGACGGGGACGCGGCGCGGCTGGAGGACTCCTGGCGGCTCTGCTCCCGGATCCGTAACGCGCTCTATCTCATGGGGGCCCGCAAGAGTGACGTCGTGCCCTCCGACGGCTCGACGCGGGAGCATCTCGCCGCGCTGCTCAGCTATGACGCCCCAGGCGGACAGGCCATGGTCGAGGATCTGCGCCGAGTCCTGCGCCGCGCACGCCGCACCCACGAGCAGCTCTTCTATCCATGACGGGTCTGTCCTCCTCGTCGGCTGCCGTGTGGCTGCGATTCGCGTGAGTGACGACGGGCGCGGATCGCACCGGCGGCCCGGTCGTCACTCGCGCAAGAGCATCGCGGCAGGAAGCGGGCAGAATGGCGTCATGGCAGCGCGAGTGCGACGCGGCGACGGCCCGCCGGGCGACGAGCCCGCGCTGCTTGCGCGCTTGGCGGAGGAGGGCTGGTCCTCTGGGCATGGCTGGGGCAACGGGCCGCACGAGCGCTACGCCGCGCACACCCACGACTACGACAAGGCGCTGTACTGCGTGCGCGGCGGCGTCGCCTTCGAGACCGATGACGGGGAGGCGGCGTTGGCGCCGGGCGACCGGCTCGAGCTCGAAAGCGGCACCGCACACTCGGCAGTGGTCGGACCCGAGGGCGTGCGCTGCGTCGAGGCCCACCGGTACTGAAGACGATGGCCGACGCACCCTCCCCCGAGTGGTTCGACCGTCCCGGCGGCGAGCCGGTGGAGCTCGCCGCGTCTTCGGCCCAGTGGCCGACCCGTGCCCAGGAGTGGAGGATGAGCTGGCGTACCGGAGCCGGTTGGAGTCCCTTGGTCTCGTTCTCCGGGCGCGTGAGCCAGACCATCGCTTCCTCCGTCCGCCCGTCGGCGAGGTGCGCTCCGTGCACGTCCACGTCTGCGACAAGGACTCGCCGTGGGAGCGGGAGCGCCTGGCGTTCCGTGACTTCCTGCGAACTCACCCTGAGGCGGCCGCGGCCTACGCGGCGCTCAAGCAGGGCTTGGCCGCCGAGTTCGGCGGTGATCGCGGCGCCTACACGGACGGCAAGACGGCCTTCATCCAAGGCGTGATCGCGACGGCGACAGGCCATTCAGACGGCGCATGCGCAGGCAATTCATGACACAGCAGGAGCAGCGGGCGGTGCGCGCGTCCTCGTTCGGTGCGGCGGCGGAGCAGTACGAGCGTGGCCGGCCGTCGTATCCCGACCAGGCGTTGGAGTGGTTGCTGCCGGCTGGCGCGGAGCGTGTTCTCGACCTCGCCGCCGGCACCGGGAAGCTGACCCGCACGCTCAGCGATCGTGGGTTGGACGTGCTGGCGGTCGATCACTCAGATCAGATGTTGGGCCAGCTCACCCGCGTGGTGCGGGGTGCTCGGGCGGTCGTCGGCGTCGCCGAGCGACTGCCACTGGCGGACGGCGCCGTCGACGCCGTGCTCGTCGCGCAGGCGTGGCATTGGGTCGACATAGAGCGCGCCGTACCCGAGGTGGCGCGCGTGCTCCGACCGGGCGGTCAGGTCGGTCTGGTCTGGAACGTCCGCGACGAAAGGGTTGACTGGGTGGCCCGTCTCGGGCGGATCATGGGCTCAGGCGGCAGCGACGACTTCGACACCAGCGCGCCTCCTGTCGGTCCGCCGTTCGCGCCGATCGAACGGTCCGACGTCGAGTGGACGCACCATCTCACCCGAGAGGAGCTGGTCGACCTCGTCGCCTCCCGCAGCTACGTCATCACCCTGCCGGCTGAGGAGCAACAGGCTGTCCTCGCCGCCGTCCGGGAGCTCGTCGACACTCATCCAGCTCTGGATCCGGACCACCTCGCCCTGCCCTACATCACCCGCTGCTCCCGGGCACGCCTCGCCCCCAGGCGTGATGAGCTAGCTGCACCGGCAGCAGCGTCCCACGGCTTTGCGCCTCTCAAAGGCCCCCGCCGCTAGGATGGAGGCGATGTCGCGTCTTGATCGGATCACGTCCGACCCATCCGTCTGCCACGGGCAGCCAACGGTTCGGGGCCTTCGCTATCCGGTGGAGAGCTTGCTCGAACTGCTCGCTTCCGGAATGAGCATCGAGGAGATTCTCGTGGACTACCCCGACCTCGAGCGCGAGGATCTGCTCGCTGCTCTCGAGTTCGGTGCCTTGGCCGCAGGTCTGCGTCGGGTTGTGCCGCTCGGCGCTGCGTGAGATTTCTGGTCGACGCGCAACTTCCGGCTCGGCTCGCCCGACAGCTCACCGAGGCCGGCCACGATGCGGTCCACACGTCCGAGCTGCCTGATGGAAACCAGACGGGCGACGCTGAGATCGCCCGCCTGGCCGATGCCGGGGATCGGGTCGTGGTCACCAAGGACCTGGACTTCCGTACCAGTCACCTCCTCCGTGCGAGTCCTCGTCAGCTGCTTGTGGTCGCGACCGGAAACATCAGCAACCACGAACTCCTGGCGCTGTTCGATCATCACCTGGACGCACTTGTCCGGGTCCTTGGCGAGGTGCGGTTCGTGGAACTTGGCTCCGACAGGATCATCGTGCGCGACCATCGCTGAGTACGAGCTCATGGATAGCGAGTGTCGACCCGTGAGGTCTTTGGCCGCGCCCAACGGTTTCCAGCGCGTGGTTATTGCTGCCAGCGGGCTCAGTCCTGCATCCAGCCGAGGACCGTGTCAGCGAAGTCCGCCGGCCGGGAAGAATGCACGTGATGTCCAGCGGCGATAGTCACCAGGCCACAGCGCGGAATGCGAGTCGCAACGTCTGCAAGCCTGTGTTGCGGAATGTGGCTGTCGGGCCCACCGCCAATCAGCAGTGTGGGAGCAGTGATCTTGGTCAGCCCCTCCCAGGTCGCTGGACCTGCCTGCGTTCAACTCACCGACGAAGGCTGGCACAACCGCCCAGTCGAAGTCCAGGGACTCGGTGTCCACGAGGCGTGAAGGGATGGCGAGCCCCCGATGTTGGAACAAATAGCTTCCCGTCCAGTCGCTGTCGCCGTGTCCACGAAGATCCGGGGTCAGAACCCGGAACAGCGCGGCGAAGCGAGTTCTCACTGGCGCCCAATCGGTGCCGTTCACCAGAGCATGCAGCAACACCATCGTGGGGGCATCTGAGGGCACACACATCTCATAGACCAGCCGGACACCCTTGACCCACCACCTCACGTCTGGTGCTCATTGCTGCAAGATACGGCAAACCTTGCCGAGGGCCCCTCGCCTGGCACGGCGGTCTGGCGAGGTGGCCGAGGAGCATTGCAGGTTGCACAGAGCCCGCGACCTATTGCTCAGATGTCGCAGCAGAGGTGGCACTCGTGGGGGTGGCGCCCTAGTGCATCTTCTCCGCGGGGAAGATGTATGAGCGCGTGCTCAGCCGCCGTTCACGGCGGTGGCGATGCGGTCGCCGATCTCCTTGTCGATGTTGCGCCAGTACTCGAAAGCACGCTCGAGAACCTTCTCGGACACGCCGTCGCTGAGGTGACCGACGACATTGGAGACGAGGCGGTCGCGCGCGTCGTCGTCCATGATCTCCCGCACCAGCGTGCCCGCCTGGCCCCAGTCGCTGTCGTCCTCGCGCGGGGTGTAAGCCTGGTGGACGAACTCCCCGTCGGCGCTCCACTTCTCGACGTACGGGTGCTGTGTGGAATCGGCTGCCGGACCGCCGTAGCTGTTCGGGGCGTAGACCGGGTCGGTCACGTTTCGGACTCGCATGGCGCCGTCCTTGCTGTAACTGTGGACGGGGCACTGCGGTGAGTTGACCGGGATCTGCTTGTAGTTGACGCCCATACGGGCCCGGTGGGCGTCCGCGTAGGAGAAGACCCGTGCCAGCAGCATCTTGTCGGGACTCAGACCGATGCCGGGCACGAGGTTGTTCGGCTCGAAGGCCGCCTGCTCGATCTCGGTGTGAAAGTCGGTGGGGTTGCGGTCCAAGGTCAGACGGCCGACCTCGTGTGTCGGATAGTCGCTGTGGGGCCAGACCTTCGTCAGGTCGAAGGGGTTGAACCGGTAGGTGCCGGCCTCCTCGAAGGGCATGATCTGCACCTTCAGCGTCCAGCTCGGGTGTTCGCCGTTCTTGATCGACTCGAACAGGTCGCGGCGGTGGTAGTCCGCGTCGTCGCCAGCGAGGCGTTCAGCCTCCTGTTCGGTGAGGAAGTCGATGCCCTGGTCGGTCTTGAAGTGGTACTTCACCCAGAAGCGCTCACCGGCGGCGTTCGCCCACATGTAGGTGTGGCTGGAGTAGCCGTTCATGTGCCGCCACGTCTTGGGGATGCCGCGGTCGCCCATCAACCACGTCACCTGATGGGCCGACTCCGGCGACAGCGTCCAGAAATCCCACTGCATGTCGTGGTCGCGCAGTCCCGAATCCGCGCGGCGCTTCTGTGAGCGGATGAAGTGCTGGAACTTCATGGGATCACGCACGAAGAACACGGGGGTGTTGTTGCCCACCATGTCGTAGTTGCCCTCTGACGTGTAGAACTTCAAGGCGAAGCCGCGGGGGTCGCGCCACGTGTCGGGGCTGCCCCGCTCGCCTGCCACGGTCGAGAACCTGATGACCGTGTCGGTTCTCGTCCCCGGTTGGAAGACCGCGGCCTTCGTCCAACCGCTGACATCTTCGGTCACCTCGAAATGGCCGAAGGCGCCGGCTCCTTTGGCGTGGGGCTGACGCTCAGGAATCCGCTCCCGATTGAAGTTGGCCATCTGCTCGATCAGGTAGTGATCCTGAAGGAGGATGGGGCCGTCCCGACCGACCGTGAGCGAGTGCTCATCGCTCGGGACGGGGATACCGGCGTCGGTCGTGGTTGGCTTGCTCTGCTCAGTCGTCATCAACGAGTCCTGTCGTTCACGCGCTTGCTCGCACTCGGTGCAGCGGCCTGCCGGGCTCCACGGTGACGCGGAGCGTAACAGCGCTTCCCTGAACCTCGCGACGCGCTCGATCGCTCGGGCGGCGGCGTCCAGGCAGAGACGCGGTTCGACCCGGACAAGATCGACGGGTGGGTCGATGCAGCCCCCGAGTGCCTGTCCAGCGAGGATCGCCCTTACAGCGGACGAATTATGACCTCAGGATGGCCGCTGGCGAGCGGCTGGAGGTCGCCGGAATCGCCGGTCAGCACGACACCGCCCCCGAGCTCGATCGCCGAGGCCACCACCAAGGCGTCGACGGTGGATGTCGATCGCGACGCGCCGAGGAGCGCTCCGGCCCTGCGACCGCTCCGTTCGTCTGCGACGCTCACCTCGCCGACAGCCTTCATGATCCGGTTGAAAGGGGCGTCTTTCGCCGATCCTCGCACGGTCTCGGCCACCACGACGGAGGGGATCGAGATCTCGACACTTGCCTCCCACGCCGCGGCGAGAGCGGCACGCGCCCGCTGGTCCTTGCGGGACAGGGCGATGACAGCGCCGCTGTCGAGGATCAGGCGCTGCGGCGGCGCGACCTTGGTGCGGCGGGACCTCGCCATAGCTCCCGGGCCTCCTCCATCAGGTCTTCGGGGACCGGACCCGACTCGACCTCCATCTCGGCCAGCAGCTCACCCAACCGGTCGCGCTGCAGCTGTCGTCGCAGCGCCCCGGTCACGTACGACGACAGTTCGCGCCGACCGGCGCGCTCACGAGCCTCGGCGAGCACGTCCTCCTCGATGCTGAGCGACACCTTCGACACAGTCATGCGATGTATCCTACCCCGAGTAGGAACTCTTGGTGAGCGCCGATCGCTTTTCACTCGCGACAGTATGCGAAGGCCTCTGGACGCGCGTGGCCCCGGGCACCTGCGTGGTCCGGGGGCGGCCGTTGCGGCCTCAGATGTCGTAGTACAGGTGGAACTCGTGAGGGTGGGGTCGCAGGCGGATGGCGGAGACCTCGTTCTCCATCTTGTAGTCGACCCAGGTCTCGACGAGGTCCTCGGTGAAGACCCCGCCCTCCATGAGGAACTCGTGGT
>JBBSMR010000030.1:0-40402 GCA_038233095.1 Euzebyales bacterium | reverse complement strand
GTCTCCGAGGCGCTCACGTCCCCGCACGCGCAAGAGCTCGTCCACCAGGACGCTCGTGTCGACGACGAGGCGCATCAGGGCTGTTCGGGTGAGCGTGTCACCTCCGACACGAGCTCGTCCTCGTCGAGGCCCGTGCGCGCCATGACGTCGCCGAGGACATCCCCCAGTCGTCCGAGCGCTTCGCGTCCCTCACGGCGGTCGACGGCAGCGATGGGCACGAAGAATCCGATCGGCGTCCCACGACGCTCGATGACCAACGTCTCCCCTGCGCTCATCATGGTCGTCGCGGCGTCCCTGAACTCCCGTACACCGACTGCTCGCATGTGGGCACCTCCTGTGGTGACCACAAGTGTAGCCACAGCGCGGAGTGGTCGCTGGTCGTGGTCGGTCTACAGGAGCCATACGGTGCCCTACTACCTGGGAGGGACCCGCACGGCCGCGGTGCTGGAGGTGTTCCAGGGGCACCTGATCATCCCGCGCAGCGCCCTGGACCGCCGACGTATTGCTGCTGCGGTCGCCCCGGACGCGCCGCCCACGCCCCCCGCGGCAGACCTTGCGTGCCCAGCGGCTCGCGGCTACGGCGTGACGGGCGAGATCCACAGCAGCCGGAATCGTCCCGCGACTCGAGCGTGGGCTGAAGCGCTGTTCGCCGCGGGTTGGGCGGCGCTACGCGGACTGGCGCGCCACGACCCGGCACAGCAGCTCGACACGCTCACACTGCTCGACACCGCCGGCGCCCATTCGGGGCCTCGTGATACCGAGGGCTGGACGGTCCAGATCGAACGGCCTGCGGCCGATGCCGCCCTCGAGCGTGATCTGGCCCGTTACGAGGTCCGCGTCGAGGCCGACCTGCACCGGCCCGACTTCGTGACCCTCGACGACAGCGGGCTGCTGTAGCCGTCTTGGAGAGGACGATCCTTGGTCAGCTTCCGACGTAGTCCGCGAGGTGCTGGCCGGTGAGGGTGCAGCGGTCGGCGACGAGGTCGGCGGGTGTGCCCTCGAAGACGATCCGGCCGCCGTCGTGGCCGGCGCCGGGGCCGAGGTCGATGATCCAGTCGGCGTGCGCCATGACCGCCTGGTGGTGCTCGATGACGATGACCGACCAGCCGTCGTCGACCAGCCGGTCCAGCAGGCTCAGCAGGTGCTCGACGTCTGCCAGGTGCAGCCCCGACGTGGGCTCGTCGAGGACGAAGATCGACGGCTCCTCGGACATGTGCACGGCGAGCTTGAGACGCTGGCGCTCGCCCCCGGACAGCGTGTTGAGCGGTTGGCCCAGCGTGAGGTAGCCGAGCCCGACGTCGTGCAGCCGCTGCAGGATCGTCGCCGGACCGTCCAGCCCGGCGTCGGTGAAGAAGGCCAAGGCGTCGTCGACAGCGAGGTCGTACACCTCGGCGATGTCCTTGTCGTGGTAGCGATGCTCCAGCACGTCGTCGGTGAAGCGGTGCCCCTGGCACGCATCGCACACCGCGGAGGTCTCGCCCATCATGCCCAGGTCGGTGTAGAGGAGGCCCAACCCCTTGCACTGCGGGCAGGCGCCGTCGGAGTTGGCACTGAACAGCGACGCCGAGACGTCGTTGGCCCTGGCGAACGCGGCCCGGATGTGGTCCAGCATCCCGGTGTAGGTGGCGGCGTTGGAGCGGCGTGACCCCCGGATCCCCGACTGGTCGACGATCACCACGTCGTCACGTTCGGGCATGCAGCCGTGGATCAACGACGTCTTGCCCGACCCCGCGACGCCGGTGACCACGCACACCACTCCGAGCGGCACGTCGACGGTGACGCCGGTGAGGTTGTGCAGCCTCGCGTCGGCGATGGTTAGGTGCCCGGTGGCGGTCCGCACCGATTCCTTGAGGGCGATCCGGGTGTCGAGGTGCCGGCCGGTGATGGTATCGGACGCCGCCAACCCGTCCACGTCCCCTTCGTAGGTGACCTCGCCGCCATCGGACCCCGCCCGGGGACCGAGATCGACGACGTGGTCGGCGTGGACGATCACCTCCGGCTTGTGCTCGACGACCAGGACGGTGTTTCCCTTGTCGCGCAGGTCCGTGAGCAACCGGACCATCTGCTGGATGTCGTGGGGGTGCAGCCCCACCGTCGGCTCGTCGAAGACGTAGGTGACGTCCGACAGCGCCGAGCCGAGGTGGCGCACCATCCTCACCCGCTGGGCCTCACCGCCTGACAGCGTCCCCGCCCGGCGGTCGAGGCTCAGGTATCCCAGGCCGATGTCGACCATGGAGTCGAGCAGGGCCGAAAGGTTGGCGGCCAGCGGCCCGACCGTCGTGGTGTCGACGTCGGCCAACCAGTCCCGCAAGTCGGTGATCTGCATCGCGGAGGCCTCCGCGATGTTGACCTCGTCGATCCGCGAGGACCGGGCGCCCTCGTTGAGCCCGGTGCCCTCGCACTCCGGGCAGGGCTGGGGGGTGACGGCGCGCTCGAGGAACTCCACGATGCTCTTCTGCTTGGGCTTGCGCTCACCCAGCCACGTGCGCCGGATCCGGACGGCGACGCCCTCGTAGGTGGTGTTACCCCCGTCGTCGCGCTCGAGCTTGGTGGCCGGACGGCTCCAGAGGTCCTCCCACTCCTCGTCGGTGAAGTCGGCCACCCGCTTGTCGGGGTCGACGAACCCGGACTCGCCGTATCCGCCGGTGAACAGGGGCGCGAGGATGGCTCCCTCGTTGAGCGACCTGCTGCGGTCGATGACCGCGTCGACGTCGAGGTCCCGGATCGTGCCCCGCCCCTCGCACGTCGCGCACATGCCCCCGGTTCGGGTGAAGGTCTTGCGCACCTTCTTCCCGTCCCCGCGCTCGATCGTGATAGCCCCGCTGGCGCGGACCGAGGGGACATTGGAGGAGAACGCGCCGGGTGGGCCGATGTGCGGTTCAGCGAGCTGGCTGAAGATTATGCGCAGCATGGCATCGGCGTCGGTGGCGGTCCCCACCGTCGACCGGGCGTCGGCGCCCATCTGCTCCTGGCCGACGACGATCGCGGTCGTCAGCCCCTCGAGCACATCGACGTCAGGCCGCGCCAGCGTCGGCATGAAGCCCTGCAGGAAGGCGGTGTAGGTCTCGTTGATCAGCCGCTGCGACTCCGCGGCGATCGTGTGGAACACCAGCGAGCTCTTGCCCGAACCGGACACACCGGTCAACACCGTCAGCCGGCGCTTCGGGAGCTCGACGCTGAGGTCCTTGAGGTTGTTCACGCGCGCACCCTGCACGCGGATCAGATCGTGGCGGTCGGCAACGTGCGGCGCAGGCGACCGCGTGTCCGTCCTCGTGGCCATGCTCAGCGCAGCTCCTGGATGCGAATCATGTTGCCCGCGGGATCGCGGAAGGCGCAGTCGCGAACGCCGTACGGCTGCTCGGTCGGCTCTTGTACGACGTCGGCCTCGCTGGCCTGCAGCCGGTCGAAGGTGCCGTCGAGGTCCTCGGTGGCCAGGATGAGCATGGCGTAGGTGCCCTTGGCCATCATCTCGTCGATGGTCTGGCGCTCGTCGTCGGTGAGACCGGGGGTGGCGGCCGGCGGGTACAGGACGATGGACGTGCCGGGCTGGTCGGGAGGGCCGACCGTGATCCAGCGCATCCCCTGGTATCCGACGTCGTTGCGGACCTCGAAGCCGAGAGTGTCCCGGTAGAAGGCCAGAGAGGCCTCGGGGTCGTTCTGCGGGAGGAAGCTTGAGTGAATGGTGATGTCCATGGCAGTCACCTTAAGGGCGACTCGGGGCCGGTGCTTCTCGATTCCTGATCGGTCTGGTCACCTGCTTCGCCACGCACGACGGCATGCCCGCGGTCGCGCGCGCCGCCTGACGCCGATAGACGCTGGGCGGCACACCGACCAGCTCGGTGAAGCGACTGCTGAAGGTGCCCAGCGACGCGCAGCCGACCGCGAAACAGACTTCGGTGACGCTGAGGTCGCCACGACGAAGCAGCGCCATCGCGCGCTCGACGCGCCGCGTCATCAGATAGGCGTACGGCGACTCGCCGTAGGCGCGCCGGAACTCGCGGCTGAGGTGCCCGGCCGACATGTGCGCGCCGCGGGCGAGCGCCTCGACGTCCAGCGGCTGCGCATACTCCCGGTCGATCCGGTCGCGGACGCGGCGCAGCCGCGCGAGGTCGCGCAGGGGCTGGGGCACGGCGGGTCTGCTGGTCACCTGCGAGATCCTGCCACGCCAGGCCGGGGTTGCCTAGCGAGCCACAGAACCATCGTCCATCCCTGAACTTGACCGCATCTGGCGCGGAGCGTCTACGCGATTGAGCGCGAGTGGACTCCGGGCCGAGATCGCTGCGGCCGTAGCCTGAGTGATATGCAACTGCACTACGTGCTGGCGGTCTTGGCGTCTCTGGAGGAGACGCGGTTCTACCCGAACACATCTCGCTACCCGTCCCCCGGAGCCGAAGGGAGCGGGCGCCTGCTGGGACCGGTTCAGCGCAGAACGACGAAGGCGCGGCCGCGGCGTGGTCCGTAGCGGTACACAGCGAAGTCATCGTCGAAGGTCACGACCTGTTCGACGCCCAGCCGTTCCATGATCGCAAAGGACGTTCGGTCAGCCAGGGCGAAGTGCTGGTCGGGGTACGCCTGTCCGGTCGCCCATGCGTGTTCGCGGTCGGCGTCAGTGACGGCCACAACTTTTGCCGCCCCTCGACGGACGGCATCGAAGAAGCGCTCGGCGACAGCCCAACCGAGGCGGTGGGCGGCAAGGCGCCACGTCTCGACCAAGACGTGATCGCTGAGCAGCCTGATGCCCGGCTCTGTCAGTCGGGAGGTCGCCAACGGGTGGTTGCGATCGCTGCGGTCCAACGCGGCGTACCAGGCGGACGTATCGATAAATCGAGCCCCTGAAGTCATTGCGGGGCCTTCCCGGCGGCGAGTGCCTCGCCGAGGTAGGTGTCCTTGTCGCGCGCTATGTCCGAGCCCCCGGAGTCCCCGATTCCGAACAAGTCCGAGATCTCGATGCCGGTCTGCGGGCCGTCCTCGAGATCGTATCGGACGAGCTGACGCAGGTACTCAGCCAAGGAGATCCCGCGCGATCGGGCCCGTTCCTGGGCCCGTGCGTGGTCGATCGCCGGAATGGTCACTTGCATTCTGATGGTCATGGTGTCGCCACCATAACACCATAGTCGGCCGCTCGGCGCTGCACGATCCAAGCGGAGCTTGTTGCGGCCATAGTGTGGGTGATATGCAACTGCGCGACGTGCTGGCGGTCTTGGCGTCTCTGGAGGAGACGGGCGTGCGCTACGCCGTTTTCGGCGGTCTGGCGATGGCTGCTCACGGCCTGGACCGGGGTACCCGCGATCTGGACCTGTTCGTCGCCTCCGACGCCGAGAACATCAAGCGACTCCGCCAGGCCCTGCGTCAGGTGTATGACGATCCCAGCATCGAGGAGATCACCCACGAGGATCTGGCCGGCGAGTACCCAGCCATCCAGTACGGTCCTCCGGACGTCGACTTCACGATCGACATCGTCAGCCGGTTGGGTGACGCCTTCACCTTCGACGACCTCGACGTCCAGCACCTCGACGCCGGTGGCCAGTTCATCGCGGTGGTGTCGCCCCGCACGCTGTATGAGATGAAGCGCGACACGGTGCGACCGCGTGACGCGGACGATGCGCAGAGGCTGCGTGAACGGTTCGGCTTGGGCGAGGAGATGCCGTGAGCGTTCGCAAGTTCTCATCCGCCGAGGATGTGCCCGCGCCGCCGCCGGCGAGTGGCGTTCGCGAAGGGCTCGCCGCAGCCTGCGCAATGTCGGAGGTGTCGCGTCTGTTCGGCCACCGCCACCGGGCCCCGCGAGGGGTGCGCAAGTTCCGGTCCGTCGCCGAGGCCGGCCGCCATCGGGCGAACTGGGAAGCGGGTGCGAAGCCGTCCATCGACAAGCGATGAGCCTCAGGACGGGCTCAGCACCCGCTCTGGTCTGAGGAGCACGGCCAGCCGGCGGTCGTCGGCCATGACGCGGTCGAACTCGTCCCAGTCGTCGTGTTCACCCCCTGCTGCGGTGAACACGTTTCGCAGCAACCCCGGAATCTGGACGCCGTCGACAGGGTCGTCGGGTCCGATCAGATCCACGGGTCCGGTGACACCGGCCCAGCGCCACCCACGCCGGAAGGTCACGTTGGCGTGCGGATGGTCGCGCAGACGCCGATGCTTGACCGACCCGCCGCGTGTCACGAAGCCGACGACCTCGGCGCCGTCGATCGGATGTAGCAGCAGCGCGGCGTTGACGACGCTCGCATGCGGCATCCCGTCGTCCCGGACGATCGAGACGACGCACAACCCCTGCTCACTGCCGGCGAGCTCACGTACGGCCTCGATCTCCATGCACGCTTCGTAACACGGCCGTCATGCGCTGGCAAGCCCGCAGGGCTTGGCCTCCTCGCTACAGTGATCGAATGGTCGTGGTGAGGAGCTGAGATGGTCGTCAAGAGCAAGCAGAGTTCCTCGGATGTCGCCTTCGCGGACAAGGTGGTGGCCGTCTGCCTATCGTTGGAGATCGTCGGCCTCTTGCTCTATCTGCGAGGGGAGGAACAGCTCGCTGCGCTCGGTTTGGGTGATGTCCCGGAGAAGGACTTCGTAGGGCAAGATGCCATGGCTCCCCCAGCCGCGTTCGCGGTGCTCGTGCTCCTCCTCGCGGTCGCCTTCCTCGCGCTCAGGCGGCGAAGACTTGAGCGGGTGGGGCCAGTGGCGCTGCGAGTGGCGGCACGAGCGGCATCTGCTCCAGGCAGGACCGGGTCGCCGCGCGGATCACCGGCAGGGACGCCTCGACTGCCGTGAGATCGACCTGGCCGATCAAGTCCGCCGCCCCGGCTCTCGTGAGCAGCGCCGGCAGGTCCGCCAGCCGGCCGATCGTCCACTCGATGGGATCGGCGGTCAGCCCGGGGTCGAAGACACGCGGCCCGACGTCGCCGTCCTCGAACTGGGGATGGTGGTGGTAGCGGACCTCGTTGCCGGGGCGGCTGATCACCGTCAGCAGGTCGCAGCGCCAGATCGCTGCCTGGCTGATCGCGCCGACGCGCCAGCCAGCGGCGCCCGGCCGATCCTTCTCACCGATGACCGGTTCGACGCGCCGCAGCTCGATCCGCGCGCCGCCCTCGACCTCTTCGTCATGCTCCTCCCAGTACCGCACGGTGATGGCGAGAGGGCCGAAGATGAAGGCGTGAACCATGAAGAGCACTCTACGCCATGAAGAGCGCGCCACATTCATCACTGACACGAGATATTATCAGTGATATTTGCCGTGACCCGAGCGAGTGACGACCGGGCGGTCGGCCTCGACCGGCTCCGTCGTCACTAGTTCACGCGTGACCTGCGGAAACGCGAGCGAGTGACGACGGGAGGGCGCCGTCGACACTCGCCCCGTCGTCACTTACTCGACTCGGCGGGTCGTGCAACCAAAGCTCAGCGGTTACGGAGCGAGCGGCGCAGCTTGCGGATGACGGCGGCCTGGCCGGACGCGGAGGGGTCATCGTCTGGCTCCTGCACCGCGGCGGCGCCTCCGCCACGACGCTCGGGCTCCGCGGCCGCGATCACCGTGCCGTCCTCAAGAAACTGGATGCCGGTGACGGCGCCCAGCTCGTCGGTCTCGGTGAGGTTGTAGCCGCGGCGCTGCAGCCGGTTCGTCACGAACACGCGCAAAGCCGGCTCGAACCACGCCGGCTCAGCCAACGTCGTCGTGGTGTTGCGCTGCGACATGCGCGGCGCGGCGATCGCATCCGGCAGGTCCAGGCCGAGGGCCAGGTGGTACAGCAGCACCTGGGCGACGGTCGTGATGATCGTCGAGCCGCCGGGCGTGCCGACGGCCAGCACCGGCTCGCCGTCCTCCAGCACGATGGTCGGGCTGATGCTGGAACGCGGACGCTTGCCTGGCTCGGGCACGTTCGGGTGCGGGGCCTCCGGGTTGAAGTCCGTCAGCTCGTTGTTCAGCAGGAAGCCGTAGCCGTCCACGGCCATGCCGCTGCCGCCGGTCTGCTCGATCGTGGTGGTGTAGGCCACGACGTTGCCGTGGTCGTCGCTCACGGTCAGGTGCGTGGTGCTGTCGCCCTCGGTGTCCGGCACGAGCGGGATGCTGGGGTCGGTCTGGAATGCGAAGGGGTTGCCGGGCTCGGCCGGCTCGCCGAAGTCCACCCGCAGCGAGAGCTCCTCGCGCCGCTCGGCGGCGAAGGCCTCCGAGAGCAGCCCCTCGACCGGCACGTCGACGTACTCGGGGTCGCCGAGGTAGGCGTTGCGGTCGGCGAAGGCCAGTCGCGTCGACTGCAGGAAGTTGCCGAGCAGCGTGGCCGAGCTCACACCCTGGTCCGTCCCCTCGAAGATGTTGAGGGCCTCCCCCACTGTCGTCCCGCCCGATGAGGGCGGCGGCATGCCGTAGATCTGGAGGCCGTCGTACTCGATGACGGTCGGCTGGCGCAGCCGCACCTCGTAGTCGGCCAAGTCGGACAGCGCCATCTCGCCAGGCCGCCAGTTGCGCTCGGTGCCTTCGACGACCGGCGGGTCGGTCACCGTCTCGACGATCGCCTCGGCCACCGGGCCGCGATAGAAGCCGTCGTAGATGCCCTCCTTCGCCAGCATTCGGTAGAGATCGGCGAGCTCGGGGTTCGTGAAGACCGTGCCGGGCTCCGGCGCCTCGCCGTCGACGAGGAAAAGATCGGCGGTCGTTGCGATGTCGTCGAAGCGCTCGGCGTTGTCGGCGGTCTGTTCGCTGAACGTCTCGTCGACGACGAACCCGTCCTCGGCGATCTCGATGGCCGGCTGGAAGACCTCGGCCAGCGACATGGTTCCGTACCGGCGCAGCGCTGTGTCCCAGGTCAACGCCGTGCCCGGTACGCCAACCCCGAGACCGCTGTTGACACGCTCGAAGAAGGGCAGCGGCTCGCCCGTCTCCGGGTCGATGAAGAGGTCAGAGGTGATCGCCTGCGGCGCGGTCTCGCGACCGTCGATCGTGATCACCCGGTCCATGTCGGCCAGATAGATGACCATGAAGCCGCCGCCGCCGACGCCGGATGAGTACGGCTCGGTCACCCCGAGGGCGGCGGTCGCCGCGACGGCTGCATCGACGGCGTTGCCGCCGGCGTCGAGCACCTCAAGGCCCGCCGCCGTCGCGTCGGCGTCGACGCTGGCCACCGCTCCCCCGCTGCCACGCGCGACCGCCTCCTTCTCGGGCGGCTCCTGCGCGACAACGGGCAAGGCTCCCGCGATGAGCGCCGCCAAGAGGCCGACGGTGGCAGTCCACAACGACACAGCACGGCGCATAACAGGCTCTCCTTCGATCACGATGTCGATCAGCCGCGGCAGCGTAGAACGGACAGGCGGGTTGCACCAGGGTCATCTGTCCACGTCGCCAATGTCGGAATATGGCGTATTCCAACGGAGTTGTGACCCTCTTCAGATGAACCTGCAGATGCCGATATAGGGGGTGAAGCATCCCCGAACGCCCGGAGGGGAGAACTCATGAGCACCAAGACCATGACGAACACGAGAACCCGGACCCATCGTCCGCCGGCTCACCCACGTGCCTGCGAGGATTTTCTCGCTTCCCGCGCCATGTTCCGAACCCACGTCTGCGCCCGTTGCGGCTGGTCCCAGGTCGCGCACTGACCGAGAGCGCGGTTCAGGCCTCGATCGGCGGAGGCGTCGGACGCTCTCGGCTGATGTTGGCCGCCCCAGCGACGCGCCACTCGCCGTCTTCGCGCACCAACCGGTAGGCGAGCACAACGACGTCCTCGCCGTCGCTCTCGACACCGACGAGGGCGTTCGCCCGATCGCCTTGCGTGACGCAGTGCCCGATGGTGTGGTCGGTCGAGCTGAGCAGCACCGCGAAGTCGTTCTCAATCAGCGAGCGGAACTCGGACACGTCGATCTGCTCGCGGAACGCGGAGCTCGCGAACGCTCTCGCGCCGTCGAAGTCGCCGTTCCGAAAGGCCTGGAGCTGCCCCCCGACCGAGCGATCGATCGCCGCCTCGGTCTCCTCGTCGCATGCGGCGGCCTGCCGCTCTTGCTCCTCGGACCCAGACGGCGGAGCCCCTGGCGTGACCGGTGCCGCAGGCGCCGGCTCGTTCGCCGTGGCCTCGCTGGCCGGGGCGACCTCAAGGGTCGAGTCCGCCACCGGTTCGCACGCCCCGAGGAGCAGGATGGCGCTCGTCACCAGCAGGGCGAGCATGCCCGAGGACACGTGTGCTCTTCTCATACCGAACCTCCGGAAGCTCGCACCGGCGTCGCCGGACGTGGGCAAGGCGTTCCAGAAACTCTGCCCTGCTGACGGTCAGCGCGCCGAGACGGGACAGGTGCGCGGTGGGAAGCTGGGCGTCGAACAGCGCGAATCCCGCCGCCGCCAACGCGTCGAGCAGGACGACCAGTCCGACCTTCGAGGCATCCGTCGCGCGGTGGAACATCGACTCGCCCGAGAACGCGCCGCCGACGGCGACGCCGTACACGCCGCCGACGAGCGCCCCCTGGGCGTCCCAGACCTCGACGCTGTGCGCGTGCCCGAGCGCGTGCAGCCGGCCGTAGGCGCGCGCCATCTCCGCCGTGATCCAGGTGCCCTCCGCGCGATCGGCGCAGGCGGCCACGACGGCATCGAAGCGCTGATCGAGTGAGCAGCGGAAACGGCCCGAGCGCAGCGTCCGGCGCAGGCTGCGCGAGATGTGCAGACCGTCGAGCGGGATCAGCGCGCGCGGGTCAGGCGACCACCAGAACAAGCTGCCGTCCGCCAGCGGCCACGGAAAGATGCCGAGGAAGTAGGCCTCGAGCAGCGTGCCCGGCTCGAGATCGCCGCCGTATGCCAGCGGTTCGTCGGCGGGCGCGGTGTGCGGGTCCGGGAAGCGTGAACGGGCTGGAGGTGACATGGCCGCGGTCGCGCCACTCAGCGGACGCTCACCTCGACACGCTGGGCGGCGTTCGCGGCGTAGCCACCGAGATTCCAGTCGTCGGTCAGTGGTTGCGTGCGGCCGTCCGCGTCGGTGGCCCTGCAGATCAGGGTGTACTCACCCGGCTCGCGGACCCGCCAGGACCACCCCCATTCACGCCAGCAGCGAGGGTCGGTCTGCTCGCCCAGACTCGCGGGCTCCCAGGACGCGCCGCTGTTCGTGCTCAGCTCGACGGTCTCGATCCGTGCCTCCCCGGACCAGGCGCGTCCGCGCACCAGATGCGAGCCGGTGTCGAGGTAGCGGCGCCGGTCGGGGTAGTCCGGCACGCCCGGCGGGGTCATCAGGGAGCGCACGCGCATGCGCCCGAGCGGGACACCGGGCTCCTCGGGTTCCTGTCGCAGCCGGTACTCCCGCACCTGATGATGTCCCTGGAAGGGCTTGTCGACCGCGGTGATGGAGGTGAGCCACTTCACGCTGGCCATCCCGTACCAGCCGGGGACCAGCAGGCGCAGCGGGGCGCCGTGCTGGGGCAGCAGCGGGGCGTCGTTCATCCCCCAGACCAGCAGGATCTCGTCGGTCCCCAGCTCCCCGACTTCGAGGCTGCGCCCGTACGGCTCGATCGCCCCGTCCTCCATACCGAGGTCGGTGCCGGTGAAGACCACCTCGACGGCGTCGGGCTGGACACCGGCGTCGTCCAACACGCCGCGCAAGGGCGTGCCCGTCCAGACGGCGTTGCCCACCGCGCCGAGCAGCCATGGCTGTCCGCTGGCGCGCGGCGACATGAGCGCCCGCCCGTTGCCGGCGCACTCCATCGTCACCGTTCGCGTGACGTTCGGGCGGGCGCGCAGGTCGTCGAGCGTGAGGATGAGCGGCTCGTCGACGAGGCCGTCGATGGTGAGCCGCCACGAGTCCAACGCAACGTACGGGACGTCGTAGTGGCTGAGCAGGTAGTGCAGCCCCGAGGGGGTGACGTCATAGGCGAGCGCCTCGAGGGGCAGCGCGTGGTTGCGCGCTGCCAGCGCCAACTCGATCTGGCCGAGCGGCTCCTCCGTGACTCGAACCCTCGTCTGGTCGACGCTCACGCCGCCGCTGTCTGCGCGTCAGCCTTCTCGTCATCGCCCGTCGGCTCGTCACCGCGTCCGACCGACTTCGTCACGGTGACCAGCGCAGCCGCGACCAACGTGCCCGAGACGATCGCCAGCAGGTAGAGCGGCCAGTTGCCGATCAGCGCGATCACCCAGATGCCGCCGTGCGGCGCTCGCAGGGTCGCGTTGAAGAGCAGCGACATGACCGCGGCCACAGCAGAGCCGGCCATCATGGGCGGGATGACCCGGATGGGGTCGGCCGCCGCGAACGGGATGGCGCCCTCGGTGATGAAGGACGCCCCCATGAGCCAGCCAGCGTCGCCTGCCTGCCGCTCGTTCTCGGTGTAGAGCTTCGGACGGATCCGCGTCGACAGCGCCATGGCCAGCGGGGGCACCATCCCGGCGGCCATGACCGCCGCCATCGGCGCGTAGGACTGCGCCTCCAGCGCGGCGAGCCCAAACGCGTACGCGGCCTTGTTGACCGGTCCGCCCATGTCGAAGGCCATCATCATGCCGATGATGAGACCGAGGATGATGGAGCCCGTGCCCTGCAACCCTTGCAGCCACGACTCGAGACCGCTGGTGAGCGCCGCTGCCGGCTCGCCGATGACCAGGATCATCAGCGCGCCGACGACCAGCGTGCCGACCACGGGATAGACCAGGATCGGCATGATGCGCTTGATGGCGCCTTTGGCGGGGATCTTCTTCATGGCCATGACCAACCCGCCAGCGAGCAGACCGGCCAGGATGCCGCCGAGGAAACCCGCCCCGATGGCGTTGGCGATCAGGCCGCCCACGAGCCCCGGCGCGATCGCCGGCCGGTCGGCCATCGAGTATGCGATGAACCCGGCCAGGATCGGCACGAGCATCGAGAAGGCCTGCCCTCCGATCTCGAAGAGCATGGCGGGGATCGTGAAGTTCTCGTAGACATTGCTGTCGGTCACGGTGACGGCGTCGCCGACGGCGAACGCGGCCGCGATCAGGATGCCGCCCGCGACGACGAACGGGATCATGTAGCTGACACCCGTCATGAGCCAGCGGCGCACCTCGGCGCCGACACCCCGGCCCCCGGAGTCACTCGATTGCGTCTGAGCATCCTCGCCACCGTCGCCGGAGCCGGCGTCGGCGGGCTGCTCCTTGGTGCCCTCCTCGGCCGCGGTGACGGCGCGCTTCACGACCTCGTCGGCCTTGTCGATCGCATGGCGCGTCCCGACCTCGACCTTGGGCAGATGCGAGAAGCGGTTGCGGTCGCGGACGTCCGCGTCGATCGCGAAGATCACGGCGTCCGCGTTCTTGATGAGCTCGGAATCGATGGGCGGGGCCCCCGAGGCGCCCTGAACCTCCATCTCGATCTCGTGGCCCTGCTTCTTCGCGGCGACCTCGATCGCCTCGGCCGCCATCTCGCTGTGCGCGATCCCCGTTGGACAGCTGGTGACTCCGACGAATTTCACAGCTCCACCTCCCGCTCCAGGATCTCAACGACCTCGTCGGCGCTGCCGGCCTCGCGCAGCGCGGTCCGAAAGTCGTCGTGGATGAGCTTGCGCGCCAGCTTCGAGAGCACCTGGACGTGCAGCTGATTCTCGCCCTCGGGCGCGGCGATGAGAAACACGATGTCGGACGGCGTGCCGTCGTCGGCGCCGAAGCTGATCCCGTCACTGCTCCGGCCGAACGCCAGGCTCGGCTCAGCGACCGCCGCCGAGCGCGCGTGGGGAATGGCCACGCCGGACTCCATCCCGGTGCCGCCCGTCTCCTGCTCGCGGTCGAGCACCGCCTGGACGTAGCCCTCGCGGTCGTTCAACCGGCCCTGCTCGTCGAGCAGGGCGGCCAGCTCCTTCACTGCCCCCTCCGCGTCCGAGGCCTGGAGATCCAGGGTCACGTGGTCGCTGCCGATGAGATCTTCGATTGAAACGTCCATGCCGGTGGCTCCTGTTCACATTGCGAAGGTCATGGGCGGACCGTACCCCGCATTCGTCGGATTCGTACCTTCGCGTTCTCCGAGCCACGAGACGGTCCGACGGTCAGCGCCGCCACGAGCTGTTCGACGACCGTCTCGGCCAGAGCGGCCACGTGGGCGATCGGCAGCGGCTGGATCGGATGTGGCAGCGCCAGCATGCGGTAGTCGGGCATCCCCAGCGCGGCGGCCTGCGCGGCCTCCTCTTCGGCGAACGGCGTCGTGCGGAACGCCGCCGTCGGGATGCCACGCGCCTCCAGCGCGACCAGGTCGTGCACACTGCACGACGTGCAGCTGCCTCAGTCGGCGAGCGCCTCGACGATGGCGCCGCACCGGCTCGCCTCGTCGAGCACTCCCTCCGGCGCCGGGCGGGCGTAGGTCGGCTTGCGCAGCCGAACGATCCGCGCGAGTGCGTGGCGCTCGACGAGCAGCTCCGCGAGCCGGTCGAGGAACTGCTCGCCCTTGGGCTTGGAGATGTCGATCAGGCCGAGGGTGATCCCATCAAGGGACTCGGGCCGCGGCGCGGGCGCGATCCGCGGTCGCGCGGAGGTGTCGAGCGGGCTGACGAACCGGTCCATGGCTGGTCCTTCCTCCGGTGCTCATGCGGGCAGGTCGATCGTGCGGGTCACCATCGCCGAGCTCAGACCCACCGGCGGGATCACGGCGCTGAACCGGCCGGCCGATCCGCCCGCCACCACGATGAGGATCTCCTCGGGAGTACAGAACTTGCCGATGGACTCCTCGTCGGAGGCGGCGAGCGTCTCCCGTGACAGCTCGCCCGAGCCCGATGCCCGCAGCGCGCCAGCGCTCCGGCGAGCGTGGCTGAAGATCCACTGGCGCAGCCGGTCCTTGGACCAGCGCGCGTCGGCGAGCGACCGCGCGTGCTCCGGGCAGACGATCAGGAGCGTCTGCGCCGCGCCCACCGGGTAGTAGCACGGGCTCCAGACCTGCTCCATCGCCAGCGTCATCGTCGTCGCGAGCGCCTCCGCCGTCTCGGAGGTGTGGTCGCTGAAGCCCGCCGGTGACTCGCCGCCGATCGCGGTCACCGTCGAGCGGTCGGCGGTGAATCCCAGCTCGACGTGCAGCGGCTCCCAGGGGCTCGCCTCCTCGTGCTCGGCGAAGCAGAGACCGAACTTGTGCGGACCGCCGAGCGTGGACATGTCCAGCACCCCGGACTCACCGCCGCCGGTGAGGCACATCATCAACCGCAGCGCCCGGCCGATCGTGGCGTTCGCGCGGTTGCCGAAGCCGAGCGCGTTCGAGCCGCTCCCGAGGCCGAGCTCGGTCCGCGCCGGTCCGTTCACGACCAGCACCGGTGCGGCGAAGTGCGTCGTGTTCTGGATGCCGTGGAGGTTGAAGACCGGGTCCAGCACCGCCTGCGTCGCCGCGAGCACGACGGGGAAGAAGGCGGGCTCGCAGCCGGCGAGCACCGCGCACACCGCGAGCCGCTCCACCGTCAGCGTCGCCATGATCGGCGGCACGCGGCCGAGCACGGCACCCGGATCGCGCTCGGACACCATCGCCGCGACCCGCGTGCGGGTCGGCGGCACGACCGGGAGACCGTCCGTCCAGCCACGCCGCCACAGCTCGTCGACCCCGTCCCCGCCGAGCTCGGCGTCGTCGCGCTCGGTCTGCTCCTGTATCTGGAGTGAGAGCGTGTTGCGCGACTGGCAGCCGGGCTTGTGCTCCGGCAGCGCGTCGGCCTGCGCGCCCAACCGGCCTCCGACGGCAGCGAGCAGGCGCTCGGTCGCCGGACGGTCCCAGCCCTCGCAACGGTCCCGCTCTCTACCCTGGGCGTCGAGCAGCACGAGCGTCGGCACGGTCGCGACGCCGTAGGCCGCCGAGACCGCGTACGGGGCCCGCTCGACGAGCACGTCGAAGGTCTCGGCGCCGGGGCTCACCGCCTCAAGCAGCTCACGCGCCGCCTCGGGCCGGCCCTGGCTGATCACAGCCAGCCGGCCGCCGGACTCCGCGAGCGCGGTGAGGGCGGCTCGCGAGGTCGGGCAATCCCGCTCGGCGAAGACGAGCAGGAGCCCGCAGCCGCCGATCAGCTCGTCACGCTCGCGGACGCGACCGCCGAGGTCGGCCAGGCGCCACGACGTGACCGCACCGTGAGGCTCACGCTCCCGAGAGACAGCGACGCGCTCGATCGTGGCCCCCTACTCGCCGGAGGTCTCGCCCCGACGCAGGTCGGTCCCGATGGCGTGTGCGCCGCCATCGCAGTGCACGATCTCGCCGGTGACCGCGGGCGTCCAGTCCGAGAGCAGCGCGCAGACGGTCCGGGCGACCGGCTCGGGATTCGTGACATCCCAGCCCAGCGGCGCCTGTCCCGCCCAGGCCTCCTCAAAGGAGCCGAAGCCCGGGATGCTTTTCGCTGCGATCGTCTTCAGCGGCCCGGCCGCGACGAGGTTCACCCGGGTCCCCTGCGCGCCCAGATCCCGGGCCACGTACCGGCAGGCAGACTCCAACCCGGCCTTCGCCACCCCCATCCAGTCGTAGGCGGGCCAGGCGACCGAGGCGTCGAAATCCATGCCGACGATCGCGCCGCCGCCTGCCTTGGCCAGCAGCGGCGCGCACGCCCTTGCCAGCGACGCCAGCGAGTAGGTCGAGACGTGCAGCGCGGTCGCGACATCGGACCACGGCGTCCGCAGGAAGTCTCCGCCCAGCGCGCTCTCCGGCGCGAAGCCGATGGCGTGCAGCACCCCGTCGAGGCCGCCCCACCGCTCGTTGAGCTGGTCGGCGACGCGCTGCAGATGCTCGTCTTGGGTGACGTCGAGCTCGAGCACGTCGGGGGGTTCGGGCAGCTTCGAGGCGACCCGCTCGGTGATCCGCAGCCCGCGGCCGAACCCGGTGAGGACCAGCTCCGCCCCCTGCTGCTGGGCCAGGCGCGCCACGGAGAAGGCGATGGAGGCGTCGTTCAGCACGCCGGTGATGAGCAGCCGCTTCCCGTCGAGCAGCCCCATCACTGCGGCAGGTTGTCGTGGCGGAAGCGCGGCTCGGCGGCATGCTCCAGCGAGCGCAGCATGGCGGCCACGACGCCCCTGGTCTGCTGGGGTGCGATGATCTCGTCGATCGAGAGGCGCTCGGCCGGGACGTGCGGGGCCATGGCCTCCGCCCGGTAGCTGGCGATCAGCTCCGCCCGCCGCGTCGGATCTTCGGCCAGCGCCCTGCGGTGGATCACGTCGACGGCGCCCTCGGCCCCCATGACGGCGATCTCGGCTCCGGGCCAGGCGAACACGGCGTCGGCCCCCAGGCTCTTGGAGTTCATGACGATGTAGGCGCCGCCGAAGGCCTTGCGCAGGATGACGGTGACGCGGGGCACGGTCGCCTCGGCGAAGGCGTAGAGCAGCTTCGCGCCCTTGCGGATGATGCCGCTCGCCTCCTGCCCCGTGCCGGGCAGGAAGCCGGGCACGTCGACCAGGGTGACGAGCGGGACGCCGAACGCGTCACAGAGCCGGACAAAGCGGGCAGCCTTCTCGCTCGCGTCGATGTCGAGACACCCGGCGAGCACGAGCGGCTGGTTCGCGACCACCCCGACGGCATGGCCGTCGACGCGGCCGAAGCCCACGACGACGTTCGGCGCGAACTCCTCGTGCAGCTCCAGGAAGCTGCCGGCGTCGACCACCCCCGCCACGACGTCGCGCACGTCGTAGGGCAGGCGGTGATCGGTGGGGATCTCCGGCATCCGCTCCGGCTCGCCCGGTGCGAACGTGGGCGGTGACTCCCAGCACGAGCCGGGCAGGTAACCGAGCACCCGCCGGGCCAGCTCGAGCGCATGATCCTGATCGTCGGCGACGAGGTGCGCCACGCCGGAGGTGCGCGCGTGGACGCCGGCGCCTCCCAGATCGTCCAGCGAGACGTCCTCGAAGGTGACCGCCTTCACGACCCGGGGTCCGGTGACGAACATGTGCGCGCGCTCGCGGTCCATGATCACGACGTCGGTGAGGGCGGGTGAGTACACCGCTCCCCCGGCGCAGGGTCCGAGCACGACCGAGACCTGCGGCACCCTGCCCGACAGCGCGACGTTGCGTCGGAAGATCTCCCCGTAGCCGTCGAGCGCGGCCACGCCCTCCTGGATGCGGGCGCCGCCGGAGTCGAGCAGGCCGACGACGGGCGTCCTCGCCCGGGCGGCGTGGTCGAGGATGCGCGCGATCTTGCTGGCGTGCACCTCACCGAGGGAGCCGCCCAGGGAGCTGGGATCCTGAGCGAAGACGCCGACGGGACGGTTGTGGATCCGAGCTAGCCCCGTCACCACGCCGTCCCCGGAGGGGCGCTTGCGCTGCATCCCGAAGGCGTGCACGCGATGGCGCGCCTGGCTGCCGAGCTCGGTGAAGCTGTCGGGGTCGGTGAGCGCGCGCACCCGGGCGAGCCGGTCGTCGCGCAGGTCCATGCTCTCCGGCATGGGGCCCTTCGTTGTCTCAGCGGTCATCCGTCGCCTCAGGCCTTCGCCACGGCGAGCACGGCGTTCTGCCCGCCGAACCCGAAGGAGTTCGAGAGCGCCACGTCGACGGTCGTCTCGCGCGGCGACTTGGCGACCACGTCGAGCTCGATCTCGGGATCCTGGCTGTCGAGGTTCGCGGTCGGGGGGATGAGATCGTGCCTCACGGCGAGCACGGTGAAGACCGCCTCGATCGCCCCGGCCGCCCCGAGCGAATGCCCCGTGACGCCCTTGGTGGACGTGACGGCGACCTCGTCGCCGAGGATGCGGCGGACGGTGCGCGCTTCCGAGACGTCGTTCAGCGGTGTCGACGTGCCGTGGGCGTTGACGTGATCGACATCGCCGGCGTCGAGACCCGCATCGTCCAGCGCCGCACGGATCGCCTGCCCGGCGCCCTTGCCCTCTGGGTCGGGGGCGGTGACGTGGTAGGCGTCGGCGCTGGCGCCGTAGCCCACCAGGCGGGCGTGGGAGCGAACGCCGCGTGCGCGGGCGTGCGCGGTGCGCTCGAGGATGAGCAGCCCCGCCGCCTCGGCCGGCACGAAGCCGTCACGCTCGACGTCGAACGGCCGGGACGCGGCCGCCGGGTCGTCGGTGCGCTCGCTGAGCGCGCCCATCTGTGCGAAGCCGGCGACGGAGAGGGGCGTCAGCCCGGCCTCGGTCCCGCCGGCGATCACGATGTCGCACGTGCCGGCGCGGATGAGGTCGCGGGCCGTCCCGATCGCGGTCGCGCCCGACGCGCAGGCGGTCGCGGTGACCAGGTTCGGACCGGTGGCGCCGTACTCCATGGCGACCTGGCCGGCGACCATGTTCGGCACCAGCATGGGGATGAGCATGGCCGAGACCTTCGCCGGGCCGTGCTCCAGCATGCGCGTGTGCTGGTCCTCCCAGGTCTGGGCGCCGCCCATGCCGCAGCCGATCACGACCCCGACGCGGGGGGCGTCCCACTCCTGCGGATCGAGCTGGGCATCGACGAGCGCCTCACGCGCGGCCACCAAGGCCAGCTGGACGAACCGGTCGAGCCGCCGCGCGGCCTTCCGACCGAGCAGCGTCGTCGCGTCGAAGTCGGGCACGCGACACGAGATGTCGCTCTTGATGCCCTCCAGATGTGGGTCGATCGCGGCCGCGGAGACTCCCCCCAGCACTCCTTGCCAGCTCGCGTCCGTGCCGATCCCCGCAGGGGTCACCAAGCCGATGCCGGTCACCGCGATGTCGCGCTCAGTCGCGCCAGAACTGTTCATGCCAGATCGCTCTCCCATTCAGCCGCCCTCGACGGTGGCGCCCTTCTCTTCCAACAGCTTCACGGTGTCGTCGAGGGTGTCGAGCTCCTCTGCCTCCTCGTCGGAGATGCGCACGCCCAGCTCCTCCTCCGCGGCCAGAGCGAACTCCACGAGATCCAGCGAGTCCAGGTCGAGGTCCTCGAACGTCGCCTCGGGCTTCACCTCGTCCTCCTCGACCCCGAACTTCTCGACGAGGATCTCCTTCACCTTGTCATAGACGGTCATCCGTGCGGTTCCTTCCAGTCGTCGTTGTGTGGTGCTGCCGATGGCTGCGCGATCAGAGTGGGGTGATGTCGGGCCAGACGAGCACGGTGGAGCCCCAGCTCATGCCGGCGCCGAAGGCGGTCAGCAGGACGGTCTCGCCCGGCTGCAGCCCGGCGTCGGCGAGGGCGAGCGGGATCGAGGCGGCGGAGGTGTTGCCGTACCGCTCGACGTTGCTCACGCGCCGCTCCTCGGTGATGCCGAGGCGCTTGGCCACGGCGTCGAGGATGCGCGCGTTCGCCTGGTGGCCGACGAAGCGGTCCACCTCGGCGACGTCGAGGCCGGCCCGGGCCAGCACGACACGCGACGACTCGACCATGCGCCGGACGGCCTGCCGATACACCTCGCGGCCGTCCATCGTGAGACAGTCGGCGCGCTCGTCAAGCACCTGGTTGTCCACACGGCGACGGGAGCCGCCGGCGGGCACGATCAGCAGGTCGGCGCGTGCGCCGTCGCTGCCGAGGTCGAACGGGCCCACGGCACCTGGCTCGCCGGCCTCGCCCGCGCTCAACACCACCGCGCCAGCGCCGTCGCCGAACAGCACCGCGGTGCCGCGATCGCTGGGGTCGACGATCCGGCTCATGATCTCGGCGCCGATGACGAGCACGGTCTCAGCGATCCCCGCGGCGATCATGCCCGCACCGCTGGCCAGCGCGTACACGAAGCCGGAGCAGACCGCACCGACGTCGAAGGCCGGGACCGTCCCCAGATCGAGCCGCGCCGCGACGAGGGGTGCCGTCGCGGGCAGCGAGTAGTCCGGCGTGGAGGTCGCGACCACGACGGCGCCGACAGATGCCGAGTCAGCGGACTTGAGCGCCGCGGCCCCCGCCTCGACCGCAAGGTCGGAGGTCGCGATCTCGCTGTCGGCCACGTAGCGCTGCGCGATGCCGGTGCGCGTCCTGATCCACTCGTCGTTCGTGTCGAGCTGCTGCGCGAGCTCGTCGTTCGTGACCGCGTGCGCCGGGACGGCCGTGCCCAGCCCGCGCAGGACCGCGCTCATGCGGGCGTGCTCTCGATCGGCTGCAACCAGGCCAGCCCTTGGCCCGCGCCCACGAGCTGGCCGGGGCGAGCGAGCAGCCGCCTGACGAGCGCGCGGACGGGGCTGCGGACCTCGTCGGTCCGCCCTCGCCCACCCGTCACGTGGCCGAGGAGCTGACCCGGCTCGACCTCCTCGACGCCAGAGACGGGCTGGAAGCGCCCCGTGCGAGGCGCCACCACGACCGCGAGCGATTCCGCAACAGACCCTGACAAGACGGTCGCCGGCTCGTAAGCTTCGCCGGCCCCATCACGCGCGGAGTCGCCGAGTCGGGACCTGTCAAACGCAGGGCGCGCCCGTGACGGCACGAGCAGATCAGTCATAGGGAGCCCTTCTCGTGAGTTCCATAGGGCGGGCGCTTTGCGAGAGCGGGGTGTCAACACATCTTTGTTGACACTGACGTCAATGTCAATTATGCCGTGCGCCGTATCCGATCACCTCTCCGGGTGGCCAGGGTGGCGCTCGGGTAGACATGGCCTCACTGGGTGCACGAATCAACAGAGGAGCCTGCGTCATGAGCGAGATTGCCTACCGTTCGGAGATCCACCTGATACGGGATGGTGGACCGATGCGCCGCGCGGACCTGCCCGGCGGTGAGCAGGTGACGTTCGGCGTCCACGGAGCGGTCGCCGATCACTACGGCGTCTCCCCCGACGACTTCCCGCCGACCTCGACCACGTTGGACTACTTGGTGGCCTCCGCCGTCGGGTGACTGACGGGAACCTTCGGCGGTGCGCTGGAGGCCAGGAAGATCGCCGCGAGCGAAGGGCGGCTGACTTCGACCGGAGTCGGTGAGATCGAGAAAGAGGGTCGCGTGCTCGTGGTGAAGCGCGTCAACGTGACCTACCACCTCAAAGTGGACGCCGACGTCGACCGCGACGCGATCGATCGGGTCATGGCGGTGCACGCCGAGTCGTGTCCGGTCTATCGCAGCATTCATCCTCAGATCGAGGTGAGCACCGCCCTGGAGGTGGAGACGCTCGCCTAGCACTGCTCTCCTGCCGTCGCGCTCTACCATGGCCCGCCGTTCACACGCGCCCACGGGAGAGCAGGCAGGCATGACATCGCTCGACGAGCTCCGCGACACGCTCACGAACCGCATGGCCACGCACCGCGTCGACCTCGAGCGGCTGGTGGCCATGCCCAGCGTGAGCGCGCCCGGCTTCGATCCCGCCCTCGTGCGCGACAGCGCCGAGGCCGTGCGCGCGCTGCTCGCCGAGCGGGGCCTGGAGAACACCGAGCTGTTGGAGCTCGACGGTGCGCACCCGGCCGTCTACGCCGACTGGCTGCACGCCGGTGAGCAGGCGCCGACCGTGCTGCTCTACGCCCACCACGACGTGCAGCCCCCTGGACAGCTCGACGCGTGGACGAGCCCGCCGTTCGAGCCGACCGAGCGCGACGGCCGGCTGTACGGGCGCGGAGCGGCCGACGACAAGGCGGGGGTGCTCGTGCACGTCGCCGCCATCGACGCCTGGTTGGCGTCCACCGGTGGGTTGCCTGTCAACGTGAAGGTGATCGTCGAGGGCGAGGAGGAGACCGGCAGCGAGCACCTCTCCGGCTTCCTCGAGCGCTATCACGAGCGCCTGCGCGCCGATATCATGGTGCTCACCGACTCGGTCAACTGGCAGGTCGGAGTGCCTGCGGTCACGACCAGCCTGCGCGGGCTGGTCGACTGCGAGATCGAGCTGCGCGGGTTGGATCATGCGCTGCACTCCGGGATCTACGGCGGCCCCGTCCCCGACGCGCTCATGGGTCTCATCCAGTTGCTGGCCCGGATGACCGATGACTGCGGCTGTGTGGCGATCCCCGGCTTCGCCGACGACGCGCGCGAGCCCAGCGAGGAGGAGCGCCAGCGCTGGCGCGATCTCGGCTTTGTCGAAGCGCGGTTCCGAGCCGAGGCGGGGATGCTCGACGGGGTGCGACTGGTCGGCGCCGCGCGGCGCCCGGTGCTCGAACGGCTCTGGGCGCGCCCCTCGATCAGCGTCATCGGACTGGACGCGCCCGGCATCGACGGCTCGTCGAACACGTTGCAGCCGAGCGCCCGTGCCCGGATCTCCGCCCGGCTCGCGCCGGGTCAGGATCCCGAGCGGGCCCGTGAACTCCTCGTTGCGTGGCTGCGCCGCGAGGCGCCGTGGGGGCTCCACGTCGAGGTGCGCCCCGGCGCGGTCGCCGAGCCGTACGCCGCCGATCTCTCCGACCCCGCCTTCGCCGCGGCGGGCAGGGCGTTCGAGCGCGCCTACGGCCATCCGGCGGTCTTCATCGGGATCGGCGGATCGATCCCGTTCATCGCACCGTTCGCTGAGGCGTTCGGCGGGGTGCCCGCTCTGCTCACCGGCGTCGAAGACCCCGACACGCGGGCGCACGGGATTGACGAATCGCTGCACCTGGAGGATTGGGAGCGCGCCTGCCTGGGCGAGGCGTACCTGTTCGCCGAGCTGGTGGGCGACTCGTGACGGCCCGGTCCGAGTACGACGCCGCGTACTTCACGCTGCTGCGGGCGCGCGAGGAGTATGACCATCTGCTGCGCTACCGCGAGTACCTCGAGGCCGAAGCCGGGCGGCTCGCGGTCTTCAGCGAGCAGACCCGCGATCTGGCCGAGCCGATCCCCCGCAAGATGCGCCGGCCGATCGACGCCACCACGAAGACGCTGCTCGAGGCGGTGGGGCGCCGGCGCTCGGCGGTGCTGGCGGAGCTGGGCCGACAGGACAATCGCGTGGACGCGGCGCAGGCCTTCGTTGAGGAGTGTGAGGCGGAGCTGGCGCAACTCCGCCCCTGAAGCCAGGGAATCCACCCGAGCATGGCTAATGTCCGAAGCACGCCGGGTCGGGGTTGGTCACCTCGCAAGGGTGCCGACCGTGTGGTGACGTCAAGCAGCCAAAAAAAGCCCGTTTGGTCCCGGTTGTGCACGTGCCGTTTCTCACGGCACCATGAATACATGCACACCGTCCGAACGCTTCTCAAGGCACCGTGAGTTCCTGCACACCGGAAATGCCCGGTGTGACCGAGAACAGGGACCCCGCGCCGCCCCTGAGCTGTCCGTAACGGACGCCGACGCTCAGTGGGAGGTGCCGACTCCCCCGTCGGCGAGCAGCGCCATCACGGCGTCGTGGCATGCGCCGTTGCTCGCCAGCAGCTCGCCTGAGCCGCCCAGCACCGGTCCCCCGTCCCACGTCGTGACACGACCGCCGGCCTCGGTGACGAGGCACGCTGGCGCGGCGATGTCCCACAGTGAGAGCCCGCGCTCGACGACGGCCTCAGCGTGGCCGCCGGCGACCAGCAGCGCCATCCAGAAGTCGCCGAAGCCGCGGGTGCGCCAGACGGCGTCGGAGATCCGTCCGAGACGGTCCCACATTGCGGGGTCGGAGCGGAACGTGCCCAAGCCGCCGTGCAGCACATGACAGTCGCGCAGCGCCGCGTGCTCGCTGACGGAGACGGCCGCGCCGTTGCAGCGCGCGCCCTGACCCGCGGCGGCGTCCCAGCGCTGGCCGAGCGCCGGCGCGCTCACGACCCCCGCGACGGGATGACCGGCCTGCACCACGCTGATCAGCGTCGCGAAGATCGGGATGCCCCGCATGAAGTTCTTCGTCGCGTCGATCGGGTCGATCACCCATGTCGGCCGCTCGGGGTCCAGGGCGCCGCCCTCCTCCTCACCGAGGACGGCATGCCCCGGCCAGCACCGGGCGAGCTCGTCGCGCAGCGCCCGCTCGATGGCCTCGTCCGCTGCGGTCACCGGCGAGCCGTCGACCTTTCGCCGCGCGGGCAGTTGCCCGCCGAAGTGGTCGAGCGCGATGCGGTCGGCGCGATCAGCCAGCGTCAGGGCGAAGTCGCGCCACCCCCCCGGCTCGTCCGCCATCGCCCGGTTACTCGGGGACGATCTGGTCGAAGCGCAGCACAAGGTCGTTCGGCTGCACCGTCAGGCTGACCTCCTCGCGCGGCGCCCAGAGCGGCACGCAGGGCCCTTGGCCCGCGTGTCCGCAGAGACAGACGACCAGCTCACGGGCTGGGCTCATGCCGATGAGCTGGCGGGCGTAGCTCAGCAGCTCGGTCATGGTGGCGGTGCCGCCGGTACGCCGCCAGTGGGCGCTCGCCCAGCGCGACTCCGGGCGACCGTAGATGGCCAGCGCGCTCCCCGGTCGCAGTTGCACCACGTCGTTCAACGTCTTCGCCCCGCACAGCACCTTGTCCTGCTTGGGCGCCTTGCCCATGCGCGCGGCGGCTGTGGGCTCGGAGAGATCTCCGGGCAGGTCGTCGAGGTCGTACGTGCCGGCGGCCTGCGCGGCCTTCTGCCGGTCGACGGCGACCTGATAGGTCTGTTCGTTCTTGGTGGGCACGGGCGAGCGTCCTCGATGCAGCGGTCTTCTGCGAGGCCGCCGTCGGGCACGCATCTGTTCGCAGACGGCGGCTCGACCACCTTACCGTCGGTGAAGTCCGATCGGGGGGCATCTTGCCCCGCCCGGCTGGTAAACCGTTCAGTCCGCCGGCGCGTCACAATGACGAGCCGGTGAGGAGGCCCCATGGCCAGCATGGGCAACATGGGCAACATGGGCAAGGACGAGGATGCGGCGGAGTTCTGTCGTCAGATCCGCCCAGAGCTCGTGGGCATGCTCACGCCCTCTACTGCGGCGACCGTCACCTCGCCGAGGATCTCGCACAGCAGACGCTGGCGCGCGCGTGGATCTCCTGGCCGAGGGTCGAGGCGGCGTCGAACCCTCGCGCGTACGTCCACCGCATGGCGCTCAACGCCGCCAACTCGTGGTTCCGGCGGCTCGCGGCTGAGCGCCGCGCGCGACGACGGCTGCGCACGCTGCCCGAAGACGCGCCCGACCTGGCCAGCCTCCTGGCCGTGCGCGCAGCCGTCGCGAGTCTGCCTGCCCGTCAACGCACGGCGATCATCCTGCGCTCTTCGCGGACCTCCCGGTGCGCGAGACCGCGGCCGTCATGAGGTGCGCGGAGGGCACGGTCAAGGCGCTGACGTTCAAAGCGATCGCGGCGCTGCGGGAGAAGGGCCTGGTCAACGACGAGGAGTGGGCGGATCGTGTCTGAGCTTCGTGATCGGTTGCGCGCGGCGGGCGCTCCGCCGGACCTCGACGAGTTCGACGCGGCCGATCTCCGCCGACGCGTGCGGCGCCTGAGCCGGCACCGACGCGGTGGTCTCGCCGTGCTCGTGCTCGCTCGCTATGGGGGGCTGGGCGGTCGTGGACAGGGCCCAGGTCGCCGACGTGCGCTTCGCGGACGCGCCCGAACCGGAGACCGCACGGGAGCCGGCTGGCTTGGCCGAGGACATCTGGTCGCCGCTGCCTCCTGCGCCGCTGTCGGCACGCTGGGGGTCGTACTCGGCTTGGACCGGCTCGCAGTTCGTCGTGTGGGGCGGCTACGCGGGTGGGGGCACCTCCGAGGAGTCGACCGCCGACGACGGTGCGGCGTACGACCCAGTCGCGCAGCGGTGGCGCCGCCTCGCGCGGGCGCCGCTGCAGGGCATGTATGGGGGCACCGGCGTCTGGACGGGACGCGAGCTGTGGCTCCTCGGCGGGAACGGGGACCCGAACGGTCGTCAAACGCTCTCAGCGGCGGCCGCTTACGAACCCGCCGAGGACCGGTGGCGACGGCTGCCGGATGTCCCACTGCGCGTCAGTGCCGCGGCATGGTCGCGGCAGACCGGTCAGGCGATCATCGCCGGACCAGATCCGGCGACAGGTGACGTCGCGGCCTAGACGCTGCGCGCCGCCGGAACTCGCTGGCGCTCGCTGCCGAGCCTGCCAGCGACGCCGAGGCTCAACGTCGATGACGAGTTCAGTATGATCGCCAGCGGCGGGCATGCCTTCGTCGTCACCACGGACCTCACCCTCGCGTTGGATCTGCGGCGACGGACAGCCTGGAAGGCGCTGCCCGACCTCGGTTGGCCCCATTCGCTGGTGCAGGCACCGATGGCCGGGTGGACCGGTGGGGGCTTGCTCGTCGCGCATTCTGAGGCGGCGGCAGTGTTCGGAACCGGCTCCGCAGAAGAGGGGTGGCGGCGTGTTTCACCGCCACCGCGCCTGCTCAGCCCGGAGGCCACGTTGTACCCGCTGAGCGACGGCCAGCAGGTCGCCGTCGACACCGTGGCGCGCGCCGCAGCGGTCTTCGATCCTGCGCGGTCGCGCTGGTCGGCGATGCCGCTCGAGACGCGCCGTCGGGCGGCGGTCGCGGCCGGCGAGAGTGGTGCGGCGGCGTTCTTCGTCTGGGGTGGGAGCACCGACGCCAATCTTCCGTTCGGCGACGGGGCCATGCTTCCCTGGGAGTCTGCGCGCTGATCAGCCCGGGAGTCCAGATGTCTGGACCCGCTCCTTGATGGCGTGAGAGACTGCAAAGGTGGAGCCGTGGCCATCGCGGCTGGATCAGTTTGCGGCTCGACACCGAGCTCGACTGGACCGGGGTGGCCGCGGTCGCTCCCGCAGGTTCAACCGCTCGCTCCTGTCACGCACTGAGCCCTCCTCAGGGCATGGACGCGGCGGGGTCCCTTTCCGATCCTGGGTCACATGGAGCGGGAGGATGCCATACAAGGGGCTCGGACGCTTGGATCACTGATGCCAGCAGCAGCTTCGCCCGGGATCCGGGCAGAACTGTATCGCGCGGCCGGCTGGGACTGCTCTGAGGAAGCCCCGGCGACGCAACTTTGCCCGGATGCCGGGCAAAGTTGCGCGAGACGGCCGTGCTCGCCAACGCGGGAACCCGTTAGCGCAACCGCCCCAGCTGGGAGCGGGCGGCGCGCAGCCGCACAAGCTGACGTTCATAGCTTGCTGAGACGCTCACCAGCGCGAGACCGGTGATGGCAAACGTCACCCAGCGCGGCAGCGCGTCGGCCAGCACCCAACCTTGCGTGCTCACGACCACGGCCGTGAGCGCACCCGCGGCGACGACGGGCGCGGCCCATCCGAGGTGGAGGCCGAGGACGCCCAGGAGGGCCGCCGCGCCCGCCAGCGCGATCACCCTGAGCCAGTCGGTCGGATCCGCCACGACCTGTACCGCGGTCGCGCCGAAGGCGTGGCTGAGCGGCAAGCTCAACGCCCGCACGCTGCGAGCACGTATGCACAGACCGCGACTAGGCCGTAGCTGGCCAGGTCCTGTGCGACCCGGAGCCCGGCGAGGTCCAACGCCGCGAGCCGAGCAGGCCCAACGGCAGGTCCACCTCCCGCACGGGCAGAACGAGGCGCCCGCGGTGAGCGAGCACCGCGCCCGAAGGTGGCCACGGAGGCGGTGATCGCGCTGACCACGGCGACCCCTCCGACGGCGATTTCGGGCCCGGGCGACGACCAGCGCGCGTCAGCCACGCGCCCGCGACCGCAACGGAGAGCAGCGCGGCGACCGTGGTCCAACGGTTGAGCCAACGACCAGCCGAGCCCCCATGCCAGGGCGACCACCAGACCGAGATGTGCGGCGTGAATCTGGCCACGACGGCCGTCGCGGGCGACGGTGGTTGCGGTGCACGCGCCTACGGCTGCCAGTCCGAGCTGTCCGCCGGAACCGGCGCCGAGCGCCCACGCGAGCCCGCTGCCGGTCACGACCACGGCGGCAACCTCGAGGGTCATCGCGGTCAACGCGGCACGCCGAGAGCTGGCGCCTGCGGTCACCAGCAGCGGGCGAGAAGCGCAACCGCGGCCAACGTGAGACCCGCCCCGAGCGCCTCGACGACGGTGAGCGAGGCGACCAAGATGGGTTCTGTCAACGGTCGCGTGACGACGGTGGACAGGCCGCCGGTTAGGTCGAGAATCACTGGGCTCATGGCGATGAGCAGGATCACTCCCGCTGCAGGCGCGGCGCCCACGACGGCGGCCCGGCGGCGGGATGGGAGCACGCGCACCACTGCGGCGATGAGAACGGCGACGGTGCCCAGCACGAGCGGGTCGGCACCTGCGGCCAGTGCCTCGTTCGGCGGCAGAACCAGTTGCTTGCCGGCGGTCACCGCGACGACGCTGGACGTCACGACGCGGCGGCGGCGGCGGCGCAGAGGTCGGGAGGATCACAGCGTGTCCACAACCACAGACTCAGCAGGAGCGCGGCGGCCAGCGCCCAGAGGGGCCCTGTAGAGGAGGCGATGATGAGCGCGTGGAACCAGGCGAAGACGACCACGCCGATCAGGCCCACGCGGCCCGCCGTGCGTGCCCAGGTCTCGGTGAGCGCCCGGCCGCAAAGACTCAACCCCGCCGCGGCCAAAGCGAGGAGCAGCGCGTAGGCATCCTCGCTGGCCGCCTCCGCACGCCCGAGTTGCCCCAGCGCCGAGTCAGCCAAGGAGACCGCAGCCACCGGTGCCACGAAAGCGGTGCAGACAGCCACGATCACCGCGGCGACCTGTCCGACGCGGGTTCCAGCCCAGCGCGCCCAGCCAAGGATCCCCACGGCCAACCCCGTGCCGCTGGCTGCGGCATATACCTCGAGCGGCACACGGTCGACGCCGACCAGCCCCGAGCGGCGCAGCGCGACGAAGACCACAACGGCGAGTGCGGCGGTCAGCCCGGCCAGCGCTTCGCTGGTGGATGCCAGGTCGCGTCGCCGGGCCCACTGGCTCGCTGCACCCGAAACGACGGTCGACAGGACCAGCAACCCTGCCTGCGCCAACGGCCCAGGGCTGGTCCAGTTGACGGCGAGGAAGGCGATGGCGGCCAGCGCCAGCAGCGCTGCGCCACAGGCCGCCAACAGGACCTGGGCGGAGACCTCGGAGAGGAGTCCGAACGAGCGCGACGAGGTGGAAGCCGCTCCCCGGCCAGCGGTGGGGGCCGGAGAGGGAATCGGGGATGCTTGGGATGCCGGCCGCTGCACGCGCTCTTCGCGGCGCGTCACGAGCTCGTCCAGCTGGCGCTCAAGATCGATCACGGCGCGGGCATCGTCGGTGCGCAAGGGCGCGCGACAACGCGGACAGGCTTGCGGTGGGGGCCAGGAGACCGAGAGGAAGCACACCGGACAGCGCAGCTGTCAGCCATGATTGTCCCCTGTCGCCGCCGTGAACGGCGCCAGCCACATCCTCACGCTCCTGCCGCCTGTGTCGTCTGTCTTCTCGTTTCGGCACTCCAGGGGGAGAGTTGAGGCCGTCCCTCCAACGCTTCCGCGCAGCCAGTGTCGTGGCACACAGAGCCGGTCATCCGCAGGGCGCCGCGCGTGGCGGCTCCGCATCAGCGAGACTCGTGCCGTGAGCCAGTGGCGAAGCGAGCACGTCAAGATGCCCTCCGGGCACGGCTGGAAGGCCAAGCCCGGTTGGAAGATCGTCGTGGTGGCGCGCGGGGCGGTCCGCTTCGACATCCCTCGCGAGTGGCCGGGGCAGCCCACCGAAGAGGGCTCCATCCGGATCCATGACCGCATGTCCCCTGATGACAACTGCCAGCTCGAGGCGTCGCTGCTGCCCTACCAGCTCCGATCCGGCGCGGGGCCGTCGCTCACCGAGCTACTCGCCGGTCTCGACGGCGCTCACGACCTCACCGTGCTTGGGCGCTCGGAGATCCACACCGGCAGCGGCAGCCGCTCCGACTGGGTCTGGAACGAGCTGCGCTTCCGCGACGACGGCCGCGACGCCCTGACGCGCACCTGCCTCGCGCAAGGCGGAGGACGCTACGCGGTGCTCACTTTCACCTTGTGGGCCGACGATGCGGCCTGTCTGGATCCCGTCTGGTCGGGGATCCTGGACTCGCTCGAGGTCGGCGTCACCTACGACCTCAGCGGCCGCAACCCGCGACGCAACTGAACCGACGAGGGAGCCTGTCGTGTCGCCACTCAGCCAGCATCTCTCCCGTGTCTTCGGCGCGGAGGGAACCAACGACCTCGACCGCGCCTACCGGGACTGGGCTGTCAGCTACGACCGCGACCTCGCGGCGGCCGGGTACGCCTACTTTCAGTTGCTGCCGGCCGTCATCGCGCGCCACGTCCGCCGTGGCGAAAGACTCCTGGACGCCGGCGTGGGTACGGGGCGACTGGGCGCGCTCCTGCGCCTGCTCGACTATCGCGATCTCACCGGTGTCGACCACTCGTCGGACATGATCCAGGTCGCGCGGACGACCCGGGCGTATGACACGCTGCGCAGGATGGATCTCGGTCAGCGTCTGGATCTGCCCGACGACCACTTCGGGGCGACGGTCACCGCAGGCGCCTTCACGACTGGCCACGCACCTCCGCACGGGTTCCCGGAGCTGGTCCGCGTGACCCGAACCGGCGGTCGGCTGGTGATCGCGCTGAACGAGACCGCCCGGACCCGCGATGGCTTCGGCGCGGCTCTCGACGAGCTGGTCCGCTCCGACAGCTTGGAGCTGCTAGAGCAGACCCCGCCCTTCGCTGTCTTTCCGTACGACCCAGACGAGCACGACCTCCGTGCCCGCATCGACGTGTACGCCGTGCGCTGACTCCGGCCGACAACGGAGGACCTGCCTCCGGAGCAGGCGCGACGCTACGCGAGGCTACCCGGTCGTTGACCGACGAATGCGAACGTGGCATCGTCGCGGCAAGCGCTTTCCGTCATGCCGGGAGGGACGCTGTCCTCGGCAAGCGCTTGCGAGGGACATTGTCCGCAGAGCTTCTTGGTAGGTAGTCGGCATGTTCGATGAGAGCTTCCGGCTGCTCGGGCGCGGTTATATCGAGAACGTGCCGCAGCTCGGCCGCCTGCCGTACGCCGTGCTCGTCGTTATCGTGGTCGGGCTGGCGGCGTGGTGGATCATGAACCGCACCGATTTCGGACTGCGGCTCATGGCCGTCGGCGGCAACCCGCGAGCCGCGGCGCTGGCGGGCGTGCCGGTGCAGCGAGAGCGCATCATCGCCTTCACCCTCTCGGCGCTCGCGGCGGTCGTGGCCGGCATCCTGGCCGGCGGCGTCGCGGGGGTGACCTCCCAAGCCGGGGAGGGTTTCGAGCTCGAGGCCATCGCGGCGGTCGTCTTCGGAGGGGTCCTCATCGGCGGTGGTCAGGGCAGGGTGGCCGAGGCGATCACCGGCGCGCTGAGCCTGCGGCTCGCGTTCACGCTGCTCAACATCCTCGGTCTGTCGGTGGCGCTCGAGGACGTCGTGGAGGGCGTGATAATCATCGCCGCGCTCACCTACGCCGGGTTCCGCTACCGCCGAGGGGGCTCCGCGTGACGGCGCGCCCGGACACGCTGATCGGGGTGAACACCTGGATCTGGCACTCGCCTCTGGACGACGACCGCCTCGGCGCGTCGCCGGACGCGTGCGCGGATGGGGGTTCGACGTCTTGGAGCTGCCGGTCGAGAACCCTGGCGACTGGGACCCGCGCAAGGTGCACGACCTGCTCGACGAAATGGGACTGAAGGCGACGGTGGTCGCGGTGATGGCGCCGGGGCGCGATCTGTCGACCTCCGATCACGCCGTCGTGGAGGAGACCCAGGAGTACCTGCGGAAGTGTGTCGACGCGGCGGCGGCCGTCGGCAGCCCGGTGGCGGCGGGGCCGATGTATGCGCCCACGGGCGCGACGCCGCTGCTCGGCTCGGACGAGCGGACCGAGCGCCTCGACCGTGTCGCGCGAGCGCTCCAACCGGTGCTCGACGACGCGGGCGAGCGGGGCGTGTCGCTCGCCATCGAGCCACTGAACCGCTATGAGACGAGTCTCATCAACACGGCGAACAGGCCCTCGACCTGCTCGACCGTATCGATCACAAGGCGTGCGGCCTTGCGCTCGACACGTTCCACCTCAACATCGAGGAGCGGGATATCTCTGCCGCCGTCCGGTCGGCTGGATCGGCCGTTGCCCACGTTCAAGCATGCGGCAGCCACCGTGGCGCGCCCGGCTCGGGACACTTCCAGTGGAGGCCGTTCCCGCGCGCGCTGACCGACGCCGGCTACGACGGTCCACGGTGCATCGAGTCGTTCACGCCCCGAGAATCAGTCGATCGCGCGGGCCGCGTCGATCTGGCGGCCGCTCGCCGACTCCCGGGACGCGATCGCCACCGACGGGCTCGCCTTTCTGCGTTCGCTGGCAAAGATCGTTCATGACTGACGATGACAACCGAAAGGAACCGCGATGAAGGAACGACTTGGTGTCGGGTTCGTCGGAGCTGGCTTCGTCGTGGACGTATTCCATGTGCGGAGCTGGCTCGGGGTCCGCAACGCCGACATCAACGCAGTCATGAGCCACACGGAGGAGAGCGCGCGCGCCTGCGCTGAACATGTGCGCCAGCTCGGCGTGGGGGAGCCGGCGACCTACACCGATGTTGCGGAGCTCGTGCGCGATGAGTCGGTCGACGCGGTCTACGTGGCGACACCCAATCACGTGCGCGTCGAGGTGATCGAGACCATCTGCGAAGAGGTGCGCTCCGGAAGGGCCGAGCTGGTCGGCATCGCGATCGAGAAGCCACTTGGGCGCACCGTCGCGGAGGCCCGGCGGATCGTCGAGGCGATCGAGGAGGTCATGGCTACCTCGAGATTCAGGTCTTCGCGCCGGCGCTCACCCGGGCGCGCAACCTCGTCTGGGCCCGCGGTGGCCGCGTTGAGCGGGCCGCCGTACCTCGCGCGTAGCGCGGAGGAGCACAGCGGCCCCCACAGCGCCTGGTTCTGGGACGGGACGAAGCAGGGCGGCGGTGTGCTCAACGACATGCTCTGCCACAGCGTGGAGGCCGGACGCCACCTGCTCACCGAGCCGGGTGTGCGACCGCGGGAGTGGCTCATCCCCAAGACGGTGACGGCCAGCATCGCCTCGCTCAAGTGGTCGCGGGCGGGCTACCACGAGCAGCTCGCCGAGCAGTACGGGGTCGACTACCGCCGCTCGCCCTCCGAGGACTACGCCCGCGCGACCTTCACGTTCGAGAACGGCGACGGCCACATCGTGGTGGCTGAGGCGACCACGAGTTGGAGCTTCGTAGGCGCGGGGCTGCGGCTGAACTTCGAAACTGCTCGGCCCGGAGTACTCCATGCAGGTCGACACCTTGCAGCCGCCCGCGCGCATCTTCCTCAGCCGCAACCTCCAAGGCGAGGCCGGCGAGAATCTGGTCGAGAAGCAGAACGCCGAGCAGGGGCTCATGCCAGTGCTGGCCGACGAGGGTTTCTCCTACGGCTACCTGCACGATGGGCTGCTGGTCACGGAGTTGCTCATGGCCGCGTACCTCTCAGCCGAGCTCGGCGAGACGCTCAGCTGGCCCGTCACCAACCTCGAGGCGTTCGTGCCGGCAGTCGCCCGAGAGGCGTGGGACCCGCGCGTCCTTCCCTCTCATGAGCGCTCCGCGACATGATCCCAGCACAGTGAATCCGCTGGGTGCGCACGTCCTCAGGTGCGGAAGGGGGGGGGGCTTCCTGCGGCGCGGGATCCGGCACCATGATCCAGACGACGCGGCGGCACGACTGGGCGCTGAGGCACGCCGCCGCAGGATGAGCCTCGAGGCTTTGCTCACGGAACTTGCGATGGGCTTTCCGGCTCCAAGCGCACGATCCGTGCACCCGGCAGTTGACGAGCGCCGTCATCGACGGGAGTTCGGCTTCTTGAGTTTGGGCTCCTCGATCACGGGCAGATCTGCCCGCGAAGCCGACGACATGCTCGCTGAGGGCTTTGGCAGCAGCTAGGTGTTGATCGTGGACACTGCCGTGCTGCTCGCGGCAGCCGACGACGCGGATCCCGATCACGCTGCGTGCGCCGCTCTCCTGACCGAAGACCATGGTCCACTCGTCACGACGGCGCTCGTGGTCGCGTAGACCGGCTCACCTCATCGATCGCCAACTCGGACCGCTCGTCGAGGCTTCGTTCTCCTCGTCAGTCGCCGCCGACGACGTACGCGTCGAGGCGCTCTCCCAACAGGACTGGAGCCGCATCTCTCATCTGGTCGCGGAATACGCCGACCTACCACTTGGCGGTACGGACGCCAGTCTCGTCATCCTCGCGGAGCGCTTGAGAGTGGCGAGGATCGAGGCACTCGATCGTCGCGACTTCAGCGTTGTTCGCCCGCGTCCCGTCGGCGTTCTCGATCTGGCGCCATAGAGGGGCAGGCGACATCGCCGCCGCGACCCTGCGCTCGCCGGTCTCGCCGCTGCGATTGGGCGTCTGCCAAGCGCAGTGCGTAGCAGACGCCCAACCATCTCCGGGCGGACTCGCCACCAGCGGCACATTCACACGTCAGCGGCTCGAGGGCGAGGGTGGCCAGGCCCACCATCTATAGGTGGACACCTGCTATTGTGCAGTGCAATATGAAGGTAGTGGCGCAACCATGCGAACCCGATTCACCCAGTCGGCGCGGAAGCACCGTATCGGTAAAGCACGCGCGCTCCACGTCATCAACACCATTACCCCGACCGTTATCCCAGCCGTCGACACGATCAACGAGCGCCGCGTATACGTCGGACCCGACGACCGCGGCGTCGACCTGGAGATCGTCGCGCTCGTCGAACCCGACTACCTACTCGTGATCCACGTCATGCCCGCGAACTTCCGGAGGAGAAGCACGTGAGCGACAAGCACACGCTCGGCCCCGACATCGACCTCGACGACGAAGTGGTCGTCGACCGCAAGCGCCGACGGATCACCGAGGCACGCGCGGAGGAGATCGCCCGGGAAACCCTTCGTCAGGCTGGCCGTGGGCGGCCATCTCTGACCGGCCGCGGAGGCAAGTCGCCGCAAGTCACGTTCAGGCTGTCACAGAAGCTGCGCGACCGAGCTGAACTACGGGCGCGCAAAGAGGGCAAGACCGTGTCTGACGTCGCGCGCGAGGCGCTGAAGAAGTATCTCGCATCATGAGAGATGGCCAAGCGCGTCCCTGACATGGAGCCCATCGTGACTGACGTGACTGACTCGAGTGTCCGACATCATGTGAGCGCGGATCACGTGGGGGCGAGCCGCTCCAGATGCCTTCCCATTGCGACCACTGACCTGCTGCAGCCGAACGCCGCCATGTCCGGTGCACGGCGAGCGGAACGACCGGAGTGAACCCGTCTCCGATCCGGCGTATCCACCATCGCTGGTCTGCCTCACGTCGACCTGCCGGCGCGACGGACGGTGATGGGCGCGGTCGTCTCCTGGTCATCCGGCGTGGTCCGCCGCAGGTAGGTGAAGGTGCCGTCGGTGTCGACGTCGGTGACGGGGTGGATGGTCATCTGCTGGTCGTCGACGTCGACGATGAGGAAGTGGCCCTCGGCCGCCCACGACTGGGTGCCCGCCTCGTCGAACCGGTCGGGTCTCTCCTCGCGGACCTTGCCCGCGGCTCCTGTGACGACGTAGTCGATGCCGCGGACGTGATTGTGCTGGAAGTTGTGCTCGTGCCCGCAGAACATCACCGGGACGCCGCCTTGTGCCAGCAGCGGCACGACGACATCGACGAGGTGAGCGGCGTCGCCGTGGCTGGGCCCCGCGCAGTAGGGCGGGTGGTGGGAGAAGGGGATCACCCACCCGTCCGGCCCGTCGACCAACTCCTCCTCGAGGAACGCCCGATGGCGGTCGTGCTCGACGAAGTGCTTCTGGTCGAGATCGCTGGACATCGTCGAGTCGATGGCCACGAAGTGGACCATCGAGCCGTACGAGAACCGGTAGAACAGGCCGGGGTCGAGCGACGCGCGGTCGGTCTCGGCGCCCTCGGCGAACCGGACGTTGGTGAACAGGTTGTCGGCGAGCTGGTCGCGGTTGTCGCTGACCTCGGTGTCGCTGGTGTCGTGGTTGCCGACGCCCGGGTAGACGGGCACGCGACTGATCGCGTAGCGGTAGGGCTCGTAGAAGCTGAAGTACCAGTCGTCGTCGTGGTTGCCGGTGCCCGCAACCGTGTCGTCCTCGCCGAGGTAGATGTTGTCGCCGGTCGTGATGACCAGGCTCACGCCCGCGTGATCGACGGCGTTCTCGAGCGCGGTGCCGAGACGCCGCTGACGGTCGCCGGCCCCACCCGACGCCAAGATCCCCACGCCGTAGTCGCCCAGTACAGCAAACCGCAGCGACACGGGTGTGTCGGGGGCTGGATGCGTTCGGAACCGGGTGTCGTACACCCGGTCGGTCTCGACGAGGTCGGGGCCGTCCCCTTGATCGAGCCAGTCCCAGCGCGGCCCGTCGGCCCACGGCTCGCCGTCGACGATGACCTCGAAGCGGTACTCGGTGTCCGGCCGCAGTCCGCGGACCCAGACGTGATTGCGCTCGTCAGTCGCCGCCCGCGCCGCGACCTCGCCGGTCTCCACCTCGACGACCTGGACCTCCGCGTGACCGAACGGGCGCGACTCGACACCCATGCTCGCCCGCCGGTCCTCGTCGACGACATCCTGGATGTCGGGATCCTCGACGATGCCCCACCCGACCCCGTCGCGGTCAGGGTCTTGGAAGAAGAAGCCACCCCACGCGATCAGCGCGTCGTCGTGGGTCAGGCCCGCCAGGTAGACGAACGGCTCGAGATGGACAGTCATCAGTGTGCATCCTCCCTGGTCGGTCCCCGGCGCATCCGCCGGTCGGAAACGGTCATCCGAACAGCCCGCCGCGTCGCGCCGCGCCCCCGCCTCGCGGGGCGAAGGTCCCGATGTGCGCGACGGCCTCGCGTCCTCGTCGTCCCCAGCCGCGCCGGTCCCAGCTCTCCGGATCGATCCGTTCGCTGGCTGCGCAGTCCTGCGCGAAGTGTTCGTCGAGCGTCGCGGTGATGTCCGCATCGTGGATCACGAGCCCGATCTGCTCGTTGATGGCCAGCGACCGCGCGTCGAAGTTCGACGTGCCGACCAGCGCGACCGTGCCGTCGACGGTGACGATCTTGCCGTGGTGCATGGTCGGCTGGTACGACCATATGGTCACGCCGTGCGCGAGCAGCTCCTGGTAGTAGTACTCGGCCGCCCAGCGGGCGACCACCGGTTCAGCATGCGGCCCGGGCACGAGAACCTCCACGGTGACGCCGCGCTCCACCGCTTCGTAGAGCAGGTCGAGGAAGTGCCGGGGCGGACGGAAGTAGGCGCTCGTGATCCGGATGCGCTCGCGGGCCAGGGCGATCAGCGCCCGGATCGTCAACGCCGCGTCGTTCCACCCCGGCTGGGACGCGGCACGAACCACCTGGAGGGGCACGGATCCGACCGCGCGGTGCTCGGGAAAGCGGTCGGCGCCGTCGAAGACGGGTTGGGGCACCTCGAGCCAGTCGCTCGTGAAAGCCGCGTGGATCGCGTCGACCGCGGGCCCCTCGACCGCGTAGTGCGTGTCGCGCCAGTGCTCGGGCCGGTCCGCGTCGCCCATCCACTCTTCCGAGATGCCGGCGCCACCCGTGAACGCCACCGTATCGTCGCAAACCAGCACCCGACGGTGCGTGCGCATGTTCCAGCGCCAGGGCTTGAACGACGTGGCTGGACGGAACTTCTCAACGACCGCCCCCGCCCCACACAGGTCGTCCACGAGACGGTCGTCCATCTGCCGGGTCCCGAAGGCGTCGAGCAGCACCCGGACCCGCACGCCGGCGCGGGCACGGTCGGCCAGGGCCACGGCGAACCGCCCGGTGATCTCACCCGTCCAGTAGATGTAGGTCATGAAGTCGACGGTGCGCTCGGCCCGTTCGACGGCCTCGAGCATCGCGGGGAAGATCTCCACACCGTTGCGGAGCACCGCGACACGGTTGCCCTCCGTCGCCAAGATGCCGGTGAACGCCTCGAGCACGCGTCGATACGTCGCGCTGTCCACGGGCCCCTCGAAGGCCGACGGGCGCGTACTGGTGCTCGGGGTGGTCATGGTTCCTACCCGTCGGCCGCGACTCTTTCGGTCAGGATGACCACGCCACGCAGCCACAAACCGACCGATACGACCAACCGTTTCTTGGTCCGCGGCCGGACAGCGCAGGGCGAGACCGATTCGTCTCTCCCGCGTTCGGCCACACGCATCCCGAGAACGACGGGCTCGCCAGCCGCCGAGTTGCACGGGGAACGCCGCGTGCAGGAGGACGACGACAGCCACCGCGAGGACAGTCGACGCCGGCCGCACGGCGACCTCATAGGGCTGGTCGAGGTGCGGCGTGCCGGGTCCAGAAGAACGTCGCCATCGGCGCGGACACGAGCGCCGTCGCCGGGCCGACGACGGTGGCGACGAAGAGCTGCCCGTCAAGGCCGGCGAAGAAGGCAGCGGTCGTGTACACGACGAGGAGGAACGCCGTGGCGACGAGCCACGTCCACACCGACGCGGCCAGCACATCCTGCGGATCGGAGAAGAAGCGGGTGATCTCCCGGGCGAGGAGGTAGGCGCTGAGCAGCATCCCGACAACGCCGACCGCACCGGCGAGGACGTAGCCCGGCACAGGGACGCCCCGCGCCTCGAACGCCACGGCGGTGTCTCCGACGGGGACGACGGCGGCGATCATCAAGCAGCCGAAAGTGCCCTGCAGCGCGGCGAGTGACGCCCACGTGAGGAACGCCCGCGTCAGCCCGGACCGCAGCGGCCGGGACGCCGCGTACACGACGATCCCGAGCAGCAGCGAGAAGATCGGGCCTGCGATCGCGATCGCGGCCTCGTCAGCGGTCTCCGGGTTGGTCACCATTGCTCCGTGGACGGTGGCCGACCCGGTCAAAGCCACCGCCACGAGCGCGTGGGCGTACTCGTGGAGCTGGATCTGGACCATCGCGGCAGCAGCCGCGACCGTTGCGGTCCCAGCAAAATGGCCCGACGGCCACCCGATCCGACGCCGGCCCGGATCTGCTGCGTGCGTTCAGCCACAAGCTCTCCCTCGCCACAGAACTGCGCAGACCGTAGCAGCGACCGGTGAGTCTCCAGCATTCCCCCGGTCCACCCCGGGGAGATCCTGGCGGATGACCTCGACGAGTTGGAGATCAGCCAGTCGCGGCTCGCCCAGGCGCTCGGCGTACCACGATCGCGGATCAACCAAATCGTGTCGGCCGCCGATCGATAGAGGCCGACACCGCACTGCGGCTCGCCCGCTTCTTCGACACCTCCGACCGCTACTGGTTGAACCTGCAGGCCCGCTACGACCTGGAAATCACCAAGGACGCCTTGGGGATGCCCTCGCAAAGGTCGAGCCGCTACGAACGCCAGTTGACACCACAAAAAGGGGCCGGACAAGCCGGCGTCGTGAGAGATCAACCGGTAATGGACCGCGCCACGACCCCCCTCGTCCACCTGTCGCCTCCGGTTGTTGGTCGCGGAGGTGCAGCAGGACCATGCCGGCGTGCTCCGCCGGCGGGTACGCCCGAACGTCGCCGAACCCGACATCGAAGGTCATCAGCAGTCGACGTTGGACCTGGCAGGTCTTGAACAGCTGTGGGTCGGACGCTCCTGCGATGTTCTCGTCGGCGACGGTGTCCGCGTGATGCCCGAACTCGATCAGCAGGCCCTTCGCCACGACGCTCATGTTCTCGTCGAGCTTAGTGCGTGCGCCAATAGGAGGGTCGACCAGGGAGCGTGGTCCAGGTGCGTTCGACGCCTGGGAGCCGTCCCGTTACATGTCGTGTGAGCGCCGTGCCTACAGTGCGACTTCGCCCGCGGCGCTCCCTGAGTCGGTTGCCACGATGACGCCGCGTACGCACGCCCGGGCCGGCTACTGTGCCTTCTGGCAGGTCAGCACCACGGTGAGTGCTCCCGACGGGATTCGAACCCGCGCCGCCGGCTTGAAAGGCCGGT
>JBBSMR010000029.1:0-41052 GCA_038233095.1 Euzebyales bacterium | reverse complement strand
CGGCCAGCCGACGCTACAGACGACGGACGGCTGTTCGCGCCCGCCTGAGCCATCCGGCGGCGTGACACGCTGGACGGACGTCTCGCGACCACGAGTTCGAGGCATCTCTCAGCGCGGGGGTGTGAAGCGCCGCCTGCACCGGGCAGAACGGATCTGTCCAACAAGAGGAGGAGATCCGATGCCGACCGACGAGGAAGACCTGCCCGGCACGTTGCAGCGCTCGCCGAAGGAGGCGCAGGAGACCTTCGCCGAGACGCTCGACAGCGCCCACGAGCAATACGACGACGAGGAGATCGCGCACCGCGTGGCGTATGCGTCCCTCAAGCACTCCTTCGAGAAGGTCGGTGACCACTGGGAGCCGAAGGACGAGAAGGGACCGTCCGACGAGCGCGCGGCGCATCCCGACGCGCGGGAGGGCAAGGGCCGGACGGCCGGCGGCGTCGACGTGCGCGGCCATACAAAGGAAGAGCTGTACGAACGCGCCCAGGAGCTCGATGTCGAGGGCCGCTCGAAGATGGACAAGCAGGAGCTGGGCGAGGCGATAGCCCGCAAACAGGACTGAGGAGCTACGACACCGCTGCGGTCAGCTCCCTCGCGCGCAGGTCGGCGGTCATCTCGCGCGCGAGTTCGATGACGCGCTTCGCCGTCGGTGAGAGCGTGCGATCACGCCTCCAGCCGATGCTGACCAGACGAGGAGGGATCGGAGGCTCGAGCGGCACGATGACCGTCCGCGGATCGTCGGGCTCGAGCGCCAGCAGCGGCATGACCGCCATCCCCATGCCGGCACGGACCATCGCCATGACGGCGGAGTTGTCGTTGGCGCGAAAGACGTAGTCGGGCTGCACCCCGGCCGCTCGCAGACCGTCGTCGACGCGGCGCTGGCAGGCATTGTCCTGCTGCCCGATCAGCGGCGTCTCCCCCAGGCGCGCAATCGGCAGCACGGTGGTGATCACATCCGTCGGCAGCGCCACGACCATGAACGGGTCGACGAACAGCTCGACCTGCTCAAGCTGGGAGACGGCCGGGCCCACGAGGAAGCTCACCTCCAACTCTCCGTCGATCAGGCCGCGGGCAAGCTCCTCCTCATCATCGCTCTCGACCATCCGGGCCTCCACGTCAGGCCGCTCGGCGCGCAGCACGCCCAGCAGCGAGGGTAGGAGCGCCGTCGAGACGCTCTGAAAGGTCCCGATGTCGAGGCGACCCATGGCACCGGCCTGAAAGCGGCGGATGTCCGCGGTTGCGGCGTCGACTCGGTGCAGTACCTCACGTGCATGCGCCAAGAGGACCCTGCCGAGCGGGGTGAGCTCCACCGGACGCGGACCGCCGGGCCGGTCGAACATCGACGCCCCGACGGCTCGTTCGAGCGCCGCGATCTGCTGGCTAACCGCCGATTGGGTGTAGCCGAGTCGCTCGGCGGCGCGGCCGAACGTTCCGGTCTCCGCCACCGCGTCGAGGGCGGCCAGATGCCGGATCTCCAAGTCTCGTCCTGCGAGCATAGTATCAGCTCCACTTATCAAAAGAAGCACAAGCTATCGCTGGTAATCATACTCGTCCACCATTACCGTGTACCTCACCACTCCCGAGGAGGACGCCATGACCGTCACCGAGCGCTACCTGCACTACCTGGCCGCACAGATCGACTGCTACGGCCTCCGCTCGCTCGAGTCGGAGATCGCTGCGGTCGCCGACGACGCCCGGCGCGCGGGGATCAGCCCGGTCGCGCTCTCGGTGCTCGCCGACCCGGCCGAGCCCGAGATCGCGCGGGCCCGCGCATTCGGCATCGTGGCGACTCGACTCGTGCGCGAGGGAGAACGGGCCACCGAAGCGCCCCTCGTTGCGACTGCGGCGCTCCCGCACCAGGAGCAGACGCGCATCGGTTGAGAGCGCGCTCTCAGCGAGCGCGGGGCCGGCTGAGGGCACGGCAGACTGTGCAGCATGCAGACCTTCCGCCGTGTCCTCGCCTGCGCCCTCACCCTGACGTCGCTCGCCGCCTGCGCCGGCGGCGAGCAGGACGCCGCGGTCCCTTCGGACCCGCCGACCGCGCCACAGACGACGGCGAGCCAGGGCGTCACGACCCCACCGCCCAGCGCCTCCGCATCCACCGGCGGCGGTCCGCGAGGCTCTGCGTCGCCGAGCGAGGCGAGCGCTCCTTCCGCGGGCGCCGCGATGCCGCGTCCTGAGCAGGCTGCAGTAGCGCTCGAGCAGATCGGCGAGGCGGACCAGCCGGTCGGGCTGCTCTGGGGACCCAACGGATTGACCTACGCCATCGAGCGCCCCGGCCGGGTCGTGCCGCTCGGCGGCGGGGAGCCGCTGCTCGACATCAGCGACCGGACGACCACCGACGGGGAGCGAGGACTGCTCGGAGCGGTCTTCTCGGCCGACGGCGACTGGCTGTACGTGAGCTTCACTGACACGGACGGCAACAGCCGGGTCGAAGCATTCCCCGTGAGTGGTGGACAGGCCGACCCGGACGGCGCCCGCGAGCTGCTGCGCGTCGAGCAGCCCTACAGCAACCACAACGGCGGGCACGTGGCGCTCGGGCCGGACGGCGCGCTGTATCTCGGGCTCGGCGACGGTGGTGCCGGTGGGGACCCCCAAGAGAACGGCCAGGACCCGACGACCCTGCTCGGCTCGCTGCTGCGCATCGAGCCCACTCCCGAGGCTGAGCAACCCTACGCCATCCCTGACGACAATCCCTTCGCCGACGGTGGGCAGGGGCGCGCCGAGATCGTCGCGTACGGCCTGCGCAACCCTTGGCGCTTCTCGTTCGACCGTGAGACCGACGAGCTGTGGATCGGCGACGTGGGCCAGAACGCCGTGGAGGAGATCGACCGCATCGGTCTTGCCGACCTGCCGGGCGCGAACTTCGGCTGGGACGACGTCGAGGGGGATCAGCCCTTCGAGGGCGAGCCCTCGGACGCCTTCGTCTCGCCCGTCTTCACGTATGCCCACGGTCCGGGCTGCTCGGTCACCGGTGGGTACGTGTACCGAGGGCAGGCACTTGCCGAGCTGCGGGGCGCCTACGTGTACGGGGATCTGTGTGAGGGAGCAGTGCGGGCGCTGACGGTCGCCGAGGACGGTCAGGCGACGAGCGTCGACCTGGGGCTCGGAGTCAACCAGCTGGTGAGCTTCGACGAGGGTCCCGACGGCCAGTTGTACGTCCTCTCGCTGGAAGGGCCCATCTACCGTCTGATTCCGGCCGACGAGAGCTAATCCCCGGCCGGGAGCGGCCGACATCTGCTCAAGATCTGCGCGCGGGGCGCCGATGCAAGGAGCGTAGCGAGATCCCTCCACTGCCCTTATAGTGTGCATAGGGGATAATAGGAGCTTTCTGAACTCGTGGCAATCCGTCGCCATGTCCACTCCGAACACCCTGAGCACAAACAAGACTGCACAACGTGACATTCGCACGGACGAAGAGGCTCATCAACCGGTGCCTCTCGAACCCAAGAAGGAGCAGAATCACATGCAAGCCCTGATCAAGCGCAGTGGCGCGGTCGTGGTCGCGCTCGTGCTGGCCATAGTGATGGCCGCATGCAGCGGTGGCGAGCAGACGACCGAGAGCAACGCCGCCGAGCCGACCGAGCCGGTCTCCGAGCCGACGAGCGAGTCCGCGCCGACCACGGAGAGCGCACCGACTGAGACCATGAGCGAGATGGCCAGCGAGATGGCCAGCGAAGGCTCCAGCGAGTCCGGCCAGGCTCTGCCCGCGGATCCCTTCGCGGACGTGAAGGTCGCGGCCCAGGCCGTCGGCAACATGGGGTCCGCGAAGACCCTCGCCGCCGGCATCGCCAAGGCCACGAGCATGAACGGCAACGTTGACTCGGCCGCCGCGCAGACCCTGGCCACCCTCTCGACGCTGCTGCAGGAGCACGTCTACCTGACCGGCTACGCCGTCGACGCAGGCGTGAACTTCGGTCTCGACAGCCCGGCCTTCGAGGCCGCCGCCGCGGCGCTCGACGAGAACTCCGTCGAGCTGTCGGAGGTCGTCACCAGCGTGAGCGACGAGCAGCAGGGCCAGGCCTTCCTGGAGCTGTGGCGCCAGCACATAGGCTTCTTCGTCAACTACACCGAGGGCAAGGCGACCGACGACCAGCAGATGGTCGATGAGGCGCTCAAGAGCCTGGGCGACTACCGCCAGCAGGCAGGCGCGTTCTTCGAGAAGGTCTCCGGTGGGGCCATCCCTGCCAGCGCAGTCCAGAAGTCGCTGCAGGGCCATGTCAACACCCTGACCGCGGCGATCGACGCCATCGTCGCCGGCCAGCCGACCGCGTTCAACGAGCTGAAGCAGGCCGCGGACCACATCGGTGAGACCGGCTCGGCCATGGCTCTCGCGGCCGGGTTCGCAAAGGCCGCGGGCATGGACGGCAACGTCGAGTCGCCCGCTGCCACGACGTTGGCGACCCTCTCCACGCTGCTGGAGGAGCACGTCTACCTCTCCGGCCTCACCGTCAAGACGGCGTACGCCGCTGGCCTCGACAGCCAGGCGTTCAAGGCCGCCGAGAAGGTGCTGGACGAGAACACCGTGGAACTGTCGAAGGTGGTCGGCTCGGTTGCCGGCGAGCAGCAGGGGAACGCGTTCCGCGAGCTGTGGCGCCAGCACATCGGCTTCTTCGTCGACTACGCCAAGGGCGCAGCCGCCGGTGACGACCAGATGAAGCAGGCCGCGTTGGACAACCTCGACCAGTACCGGTCGCAGGCTGGAGCGTTCTTCGAGCAGATCTCCGGTGGCGCCATCCCGGCGTCCGCGGTCGAGGAGAACCTCGTGAAGCACGTCCAGACGCTGAGCACCGCGATCGACTCGCTCGCGGCCGTGTTGACCCAGTGACACCGCACACGACGCACGGAAGGGCCCGCCGCATCCGGCGGGCCCTCGCCGTCACAGCCCTGATCGCGCTCGCGGCGGCCTGCGGCGCCGAGGCCAGCGAAGCGCCCGCCGAGGCGCCCACCCCCGGCGCGCAAGCAACGCCCCCGAGCTCATCGAGCGAGACGACGCCTGCCACGCAGGAGGCCGGCTCACCGCAAGAGAGTGCCACCGGCAGCGAAAGCACCGGCAGCGAGAGCACCGGGCAGGAGACCGCCGTCGCGGTCATGAACTTCGCGTTCAAGCCGCCGACGGTCACGGTGAAAGCCGGTTCGACCGTGGTCTGGACGAACAAGGACTCGTTCGCCCATACGGTGACCGCCGGCAAGCGCGGTGCCCAGAAGGACACCTTCGACGGCCAGCTCGGCGAGCTCAACACGAACGACAATGCGGGAGAGATGTTCACCTACACGTTCGAGGAGAAGGGCTCCTACCCGTACTTCTGCCGGTTCCACCCCAACATGCAGGGAACCGTCGAGGTCCAGTAGGTCGACGTCGGAACCCGAGGGGCCCACTGGACCCATCCGTGAGCCCCTCGGTTTCGAAGAATAGGCGAGATGCGCCTGCGTCTGGCAGGCTGTTGCGTCGTGACGGGAGAACGAGTGGCCGAGAAGTTGCGTCGCCTGCGGGGTGTGCGCACTTCTGATGAGGTCGGCGCCATCTCCGACGGGGCACTGATGGAGCGGGTGGCACGAGGTGATCAGGAAGCCTTCGCCGCGCTCTACGACCGTTTCTCAGGGCGCGCGTTCGGTCTGGTGCGCCGCGTGCTGCGTGACCCGGCACAGTCAGAAGAAGTGACCCAGGAGGTCTTTGTGGAAGTCTGGCAGTCCGCCCGACGCTACGACGCCGCGCAAGGCGCCGTCGCGGGCTGGCTGCTCACGATCGCTCATCGCCGCGCTGTCGACCGCGTCCGCAGTGAGCAGGCCGCACGCAATCGCGACCAGCAGACTCTGATCGATCAGCCGGAGCGCCCGAAGGATGTGGTGAGCGAGCAGGTCGAGCACCGCCTCGAACGGGAGCAGGTGCGCAAAGCGCTCGACCGCCTCACCGACCTGCAGCGCGAGGCCATCGAGCTCGCCTACTTCGGCGGGAACACCTATCGCGAGGTCTCCGAGCTGCTCGACGTGCCGCTCGGCACGATCAAGACCCGTCTGCGAGACGGTCTCATCCGGTTGCGAGACGCCATGGGGGTGACCGCATGAGCGCCAACATGAGTGCCGACCTGCACACCCTGGCGGGCGCCTACGTGCTGCACGCGCTGCCCTCAGACGAGGTGCGCTTCTTCGAGGCCCACCTGACCGCGTGTGACGCCTGTCGTGACGAGGTCCGCGAGCTGCGGGCCACGACGGCGATACTCAGCGCGATGGTGGCCGAACGGCCACCCGACCACATGCGCGACGAGGTCATGGCCGCAGTCGACGTGACCCGTCAGCTCCCTGCCCTCCCGCCGGAAGCGCAGGAGCGACCAGAGCGGAGCACGCTGGCCCGCCTGACCGCCGTCGCGGCTGGACTGCTCCTGGTCGCTGTCGTCGCCCTCGGCAGCGTGGTCACGCGCATGAACGCCCGTGTGAACGACCTGCAGGAGCAGGCCGCCGAGACCTATGACGTGCTCTCGGCCCCCGACGTCACCACGGTCGAGCTCACCGGACGGGGCGACGCCCACGGTCGGATGGTCCTGTCGGCTGAGCAGGAGCGGGCGGTCGTCGTGACCGACGGACTGCCGGCTCTGGACGAGAACCGGACTTATCAGCTCTGGCTCATCGCCGGCGGCGGTCCAATGGGCGCCGGTCTCCTCCGACCCGGGGAGGACGGCCAGGCGGTCCACCGGCTGACCGCCTCAGACCTGTCCGACGTGCAGCAGATCGCCGTCACGGTCGAGCCGGCAGGCGGCTCGCCGCAACCCACGACCGATCCCGTGCTGGCCGGCGAGCTGTAACGGCGACTGATCAGCGGCGACGCGCCACGGTGGCGCGCAGCAGATGGCGCTGCGCGCTGAACCACTCCTCGGGCGCACCCAGCCTGGCCGCTTCGCGCAGCGCCTCCGCGCGCGTCGCACGCTCGTCCCGGCTCATCGTGAGCGCCTGATCCAGCGCGTCGGCCTGCTCCTCGACGTCGTAGGGATTGACGACGAGCGCCGCCTCGCCCAGCACCGTCACCGCCCCGGCGTTGCGCGAGAGCACCAGCACGCCATCGTGGCGGTTCAGCACCGGACCCTCCTTCGCGACGAGGTTGGTCCCGTCGAGCACCGGGTTGGTCAGCAGCACGTCCGAGCGTGAGAGCGCCGCCACCACGCGCGGGTAGTCGCCGTCGTCGAGCACGGTCACCACGTCCTCGCCGTAGGACTCCTGGATACGGGTCACGACGTCCATGCAGGCCTGGTAGTAGTCGCGGTACTCCGGCACGTCCTGGCGGGAGGGCTGGAGCAGGACGAGGTGCCAGATCTGGCCGCGGTGCTCGGGATGCCGTTCGAGCAGGAGCTCGTAGGCCTCGAGACCGCGCAGGATGTTCTTGCTCAGATCGGTGCGGTCGGCGCGCACGAGCAGGCGCCGACCGGCCAGGCGGTCCTCGATCCATTCGGCCGCCTCGGCCGCCTCGTCGGATGCGGCCACCGCCTGGAGCTGCTCCTCGTCCACCCCGAGCGTGAAGTCCGCGACCACCGTCCGCCGGTCGTCGAGCAGCACGCTCTCGCCGCTCACCGTCGCCCCGAGCAGCTCTTCGGCGCAGCGGCGGAAGGCCAAGCTCCACAGCGGCGAGGAGAAGGCGACCACGTCGGCGGCGAGCAGCCCGCGCATGATGCCCTCGGCGATCGGCGTCGGCTGGGTGCGCCAGTGTCCGGGGCCCACCCACGGGGTGTGGATGTAGTGCAGGATGCGAGCGTCCGGCGCGTGCTGGCGCACGGTCCGCGCGGCGGCGCACAGGTGGTAGTCCTGCAGGTAGATCTCTCTGCCGCCCTCGGCCTGCTCGACCACGGCGCGAGCGACCCGCTCGTTGACGGACTCGTAGCCGTAGTACCAGTCACCCCGCCACCCGGCGCCTCGGGGCTCGTAGGGAGCGCCCCACAGCTCGTGCACGGTGAACCACAGCAGCCGGTTCGCGATCCGGTTGTAGTAGGCGTCGAACCGCTCGCCCACGTCGAGCAGACGCACACGGAAGGTGCCCTCCCCCGTGTCGACGTCGAACGGCTCCTGAGGATGCTGCTCGGCGACCTTGGTCTCGGCCTCATCCATCGCCACCGAGACCCAGGTCCCCTCCTCGGTCTGCAGCGCCCCTCCGAGCGCGACGATCAGTCCTCCCGCTCCCCGCGTGGGTTCGAGCTCGCCGTCGACCTCCCGCCAGCTCACCGGTCCCCGGTTGCTGGCGACGACCAGACCAGACTCCTCATCACGCGCCATCAGTCTTCCTTCCGTGAGTCGGCCCACAGATCGATGCCGGCGTCTTTCGCGTGGCGCTCGATGGCGTCAAGCTCGTCGTCGTCGAAGTCGAGGTTGTTCGTCGCCGCGATGTTCTCCTCCAGTTGCTCGACGCTGCTGGCCCCGATCAATGCGGAGGTGACCCGCTCGTCGCGCAGCGTCCAGGCGATCGCCATCTGCGCCAACGTCTGGCCACGGTCGGCGGCGACGCCCGCGAGCCCCCGAACCCGCTCCAGGTTCTCCTCGGTCAGCCACTTCCGCTGGAACGAGCCGTCGGCCGCTGCCCGCGAGCCCTCCGGGATGCCGTCCAGATACTTCTCGGTGAGCAGTCCCTGGGCCAGCGCCGAGAAGCCGATGCAGCCCACCCCTTCCTTCCCCAGCACGTCGAGCAGCTCGTCCTCGATCCACCGGTTGAGCAGCGAGTACGACGGCTGGTGGATGAGCAGCGGGACACCCTGCTCACGCAGCAGCGCGACCGCCTCTCGGGTTCTCTCCGGTGAGTAGGACGAGATGCCCACGTAGCGCGTCTTGCCCTGCCGCACCGCGCTGGCGAGCGCTCCCATCGTCTCGGCCAACGGCGTGTCGGGGTCGTAGCGGTGCGAGTAGAACAGATCGACGCAATCAAGGCCCATCCGGCGCAGGCTCGCCTCGAGACTGGACAGAAGGTACTTGCGCGAGCCGCCGACCCCGTACGGGCCCTCCCACATGTCATAGCCCGCCTTCGACGAGATGAACAGCTCGTCGCGGTACGCGCGCAGGTCGCTCGCGAGCACGCGACCGAAGACCTCCTCGGCGTAACCGGGCGGCGGTCCGTAGTTGTTCGCCAGGTCGAAGTGGTTGACCCCCAGGTCGAAGGCCCGGGTCAGGATCGCCCGCACCCTCTCGTAGGATGTCGACGCACCGAAGTTCTGCCACAACCCGAGCGTGACCGCCGGGAGCACGATGCCGCTCTCGCCACACCGCCGATACGGCATCCGGTCGTAGCGGTCGGTGCGGGATTGGTGGACCACGGAGGACTCCTGCTCGAAGGAAAGGTTGGCTCCTGGGCGCATCCCTACCCGAGGGCGAGGAAGGGATGCCTCGCGAGCGCGGGGGACGACTGCGCCGGCGCGTCTCGGGGCTCTTGCCCATCCTGTCATGGACCGCGAACTACGAGCGCTCCGCGCTGCGCGGCGATCTGTCGGCGGGTGTGGCCGTGGCCGTCCTGCTGGTGCCGCAGAGCCTCGCCTACGCCGCGCTGGCCGGGATGCCCCCGATCGCCGGCCTGTACGCGGCGCTGGTCCCCCTGACCGTGTACGCCGCGGCGGGCAGCAGCCGGTACGTCTCGGTGGGACCGTCCGCCATCTCCTCGCTCCTGGTCGCCTCCTCCCTCGCGTCCTACGCGGGCGGGGACCCGGATGAGTACGTCGCGCTCGCGGGCCTGCTGGCGCTGCTCGCCGGGGGCATCCGGCTCGTGCTCGGCGTGTTGCGGGTCGGCGCGCTGGCGAACTTCCTCTCCGCTCCGGTCATCGGCGGGTTCACCTCGGCGGCCGCCATCGTCATCGCGCTCGGCCAGATCGACGACCTGCTCGGGATCAGCGTCGACCGGTCGGACTCGGCGCTCTCGACGCTCGTGGCCGTCGCGGCGCGCTTGGACGCCACGCAGCTCGCGACCCTGCTGGTCGGCGCCGGCAGCGTCGCTCTCATGGTGGCGTTGCGCAGGCTCGCACCGAGCGCGCCCGCGGCGCTCGTCGTCACCGTGGCGGCCATCGTGGCGGTCGCCGTCTTCGGCCTGGCTGACGCCGGCGTGGCGGTGCTGCGCGAGGTGCCCGCGGGGCTGCCCACGCCCCGACTGCCCGCGCTCGACCCCAACGCCGTGACGAGGCTGCTGCCGGCCGCCCTCACCCTCGCGCTGGTGGGCTACGTCGAAGGCATCAGCGTGGCGAAGGAGCTGGCCTCCCGTGAGCGCCAGCGCATCCGACCGAACCAGGAGCTCTTCGCGCTGGGCGGCGCCTGCGCGGCCGCCGGTTTCTTCGGCGGCTACCCGATCGGCGGCAGCCTCAGCCGGACCGCCATCAACTACGAGAGCGGCGCGAGCACCCAGCTCGCGAGCCTGGTCACCGCGGCGATCGTCGCCCTGGTGCTCGTGGCGCTCACCCCGCTGCTGTACTTCCTGCCGCAGGCCACGTTGGCCGCCATCGTGATCGTGGCGGTCGGTGGGCTCTTCGACATCGGCCAGGCCAGACGGGCGTTTCGGACCGGCATGGCGGACGGTCTGGCGCTCAGCGTCACCTTCCTGACCACGCTCTTCTTCCCGGTCGAGTACGGCCTGCTGGCCGGCGTCGCGTTCAGCCTCGCGGGCTTCCTTTACCGCAGCACCTACCCCCACATGGCCGAGCTCGGCCGGGTAGAGGGCACGGATCGCTATCGCAAGCTGGCCCGCGACGAGGTGCGCTTCGTCCCCGAGGTCGCCCTCCTGCGTCTCGACGGCGGCCTGTACTTCATGAACGCCGAATCCTTTCGCGACCGGGTGCAGGCGCTCTGGGCCAAGCGCGAGGACCTGGAGATCGTCATCCTCGACACGAGCGCGATCGTCGGCATCGACGCCACGGGCATCGAGACGCTGCGCGCGCTGCAGGACCAGGGACGAGCCCGAGGGATCGAGCTGCACCTCGCCACCGTGCGCGGCCCGTTCCGCGAGACGCTCGAACGGGTCGGCCTGCTCGACGAGCTCACCGTCCACGCCGACGTCGAGGCCGCGCTGACCGCCGTGGGCCACTGACGCGTCAGGCGCTCGCCGTGGCGCCCGCGCCCGTCTGCACGCGCCAGAGCGCGGCATAGAGACCGTCCTCGGCGAGCAGCTCTTCGTGGGCGCCGGCCTCGACGACCCGCCCGTCGGCGAGCACGTGGATGCGGTCGGCCGCGCGGACTGTGGAGAGCCGGTGCGCGATCACCAGCGTGGTGCGGTCGCGGGCCACCCGTTCCAGCGAGCGCTGAATCGCGGCCTCGGTCTCGTTGTCGACCGAGGACGTCGCCTCGTCGAGCACGAGCACCGGTGGGTCCTTGAGGATCGCCCGGGCGATCGAGACCCGTTGGCGTTGCCCACCGGAGAGCTTCTGCCCCCGCTCCCCCACGATGGTGTCGTAGCCGTCCGGCAGCGCGCTGATGAAGTCGTGCGCTTCCGCAAGGCGGGCGGCCCGCTCGATCGCCTCCTCGTCGGCGCCGGGACGGCCGTAGGCGATGTTCTCGCGTACGCTGCCGTGGAGTAGACGCCAACGTCGAGCGTCCCGTCGAGCGCCTTCAGCCCGCCCAGCACCAGCGTGGCGGTGAAGCCGACCAGGATCGCCATCCTGATGAGCGGCACGAAGCCGGAGGAGAGCCGGATGGCATGCGCGTTGGCCAGCCGGTAGGTGTCGGACTCCGTGCGGATGCGCTCGATCTCCCGCCGCTCCGCCGTGAACGCCTTGATGGTGGCGATCCCGCTCAGGTTGTTCGCGAGCGACCCGTTCAACTCCCCGACGCGTTGGCGCACGTCGGCGTAGCGCGGCTCCAGGCGGCGTTGGAAGAGCACCGAGCCCCATACGATGATTGGGATGGGCAGGAACGCCAGCGGGGCGATGTCGGGATCCGCACGAAGAAGGCCGCGCCCACGAGCACCACGGTGGTGAGCACCTGCAGGATGTCGTTGGCGCCCCGATCCAGGAAGCGCTCGAGCTGGTTCACGTCGTCGTTCAGAACCGCGAGCAGCCCGCCCGTGGAGCGATCCTCGAAGTAGGCCATCTCGAGCCCTTGCACGTGGGCGTAGGCGTCGAGACGGGCCTCGTGCTGGATCGTCTGCGCCAGGTTGCGCCAGAGCACCTGGTACGCGTACTCGAAGACGGATTCCAGCACCCACACCACGACGGTGATCCCCGCCAGGACCCAGAGCTGCGCCGTCGTGTCCGTGATGCCGACCAGCTGCCGATCAGCGAGGTCTCCTGCCCCACGACGACGTCCACGGCCATGCCGATCAGGAACGGGGGTGCCAGATCGAAGGTCTTGTTCAGCACCGACGCGGCCACCGCGAGCCGCAGCTGGCCGCGATGCGCGGCCGCGTAGCGCCAGAGGCGCGCAGCGGATGATCCGAATGGCCAGCGGTCAGGTTCACTGATGATCCCCGAAACAGGGACATTGCCTACGTGAAGCTGCTTGAGCCGACGCTAGCGCTCCGCCCGGGCGTCGGCCGCCTTTGCGGCGTCAGTCCTGCGCACGCAGGAGCGTGAGACAGCGCTGCGGGCCCTGCTCGTGGCCGAGGTCGAAGACCTCCGCCTGGTCCAGCGAACTGCCCTCCACGATCTGTTCTCCCCGGGAGTCGCGCCCCGAGCGGAACAGCGCGATCACCCTCGCGCGGTGAGAGAGTCGCAGTCCGCGACGCTCGGCATAGTCGGCGAACCACGCTCCTGCCAGGCAGTCGGCCGACTGCTCCTCGCGCGCCAGGCCGCTGGCGTCGGGGGTCGGCAGCACCCCGGCGGCGAAGAGCCGCTGCTGCGCGGCGTGACCGTACTCGTGCGCGAGCACCGCACCTACCGCCGCCTGGCCGTAGCGGGTGAGGATCTGCCCGAGGAACGCCCGGTCCCACGCGATGTAGTCCGGCCCGACGCAGTAGACGACCCGTTCGGGTCCGACCAGCTCGTCACCGCACGTCGGTCCGGTTTGGGCCGCGTAGCCCACGAAGCCGCCCTCAAGCGGCGCGAACACCTCACCGCCCGAAAGCTGGGGGTAGATCCCTGCCCACCAGTCGGCGACGTCTGCGACGAGCGCCGCGTAGGGCGCCGCCAGCTCTCTGGCGGTCACCGCTTCTTCGGGGGCGGGCGGCGGCCCATCGCCACCAACCAGCGACCGGGTCGCGTAGAGCGCGACGGCCGACAGGAGCAGGAGCAGCAGCCGCACGGTTCGCGTGCCCGTCATCACCGTCCGTCCCTTCCTGACGCCGCCAAACCGGACAGAGAGGGCTTCGGCCGTCGAGCCCGCCAGCTTGACCGAACCGGTGAGAGCACGGACCATGCCCGCCGTGCTCGGCAACCTGGTCAAGGCGGCGCGTCGACGGCTGCCGCTGACCACCCGGCGGCGGCTGGCGGTGTTCGTGGGAGGCATGCTCGGCACCGCGCTGCGGGCCCTCGTCGTCGCGGCGGTGCCGGTCGGAGCGAGTGGTTGGCCGTGGGCGACGTTTTCAGCCAACGTGACCGGTGCTCTGCTGCTGGGGTATCTGCTCACCCGGTTCCTCAATGCCGCGACCAGAACCACCCTCGCCGTCCCCTTGCTGTGCACCGGCGTCCTCGGCAGCTACACGACCTTCTCGTCGTTCGCGGTGGAGGTCACGGATCTGCTGAAGTTCGGGCGGATCAACACCGCCTTGGGCTATGGGCTCGGCAGCGTCATCGTCGGCTACGCCGCCGCGCAGCTCGGTCGGCGGGGCGCGCAGCGCCGCGGGTGACCACGCTCGCATTGCTTGTCGCCGGTGGTTTCGGAGCGCTCGCGCGCTACGAGCTCGGCGCCCTCGTGCAGCGGCGCGCGGCCACGCCGCGCCCGTGGGGCACGGCGACGGTGAACCTGCTGGGCGCGCTCGGTCTGGGTGTGCTCGTCGCGCTCGGCCGGTACGACCTCGTCGGCGAGGCGACGGTGCGTGCCCTGGGCGTCGGCTTCTTCGGAGGCTTCACGACCTTCTCCACCTGGATGCTGGAGAGCGTGCTGCTGGCCGAGGAAGGCCGACGAAGTGGCAAGCTGAGCGCGCTGGTGAACCTCGGCGCGCAGCTCCTCGCCGGCGTCGGGCTGACGGCGCTGATAGCCGTGCTCACCCCCGGGTAGGAAGTAGGCATGGAGAACGTGGCGGACGGCAAGCTGTTACGCATCTTCGTCGGCGAGGACGACGAGCACGAAGGCCGTCCACTCTTCGAGTCGATCGTCGAGCTCTTGCGACGCGAGGGGCTCGCGGGGGCCACCGTCTTTCGCGGGATCATGGGCTTCGGACGGGCGAGTGTCATCCACTCCTCGAAGGTGCTGCGCCTCTCCGAGGACCTGCCGATCGTCATCGAGTGCGTGGACCGGGCGGATGCGATCGAACGCGTCCTGCCCGCGCTCGATGCGATCATCGTCCAGGGACTGGTCACGGTCGAACGGGCCGAGGTTCGCATCTACCGCGCCTCCGGCCCCGGCGGCTGAGCCGAAGCCGGTGCAGGCGTACGCGGGTGGAGTATTCTCGTACGTACGTGCTCATCCAGACGCGATACGAGAGGAGTGCTGCCATGGCGATCACGGCGTCTGAGTTGCGTCGCAACGTGTACCGGCTCCTCGACGAGGTGCTTGAGACCGGTGTTCCGCTGGAGATCGAACGTGGCGGTCACCGTCTGCGTATCGTTCCTTCTGAACGGTCGTCCAGGTTCGACCGGCCAGGCGGGAATCCGGACGCCATCGTCGGCGACCCGGACGAGCTCGTGCATCTCGACTGGTCGACGTCATGGACTCCGCGGGTGTGATGCACCTCGACACACACGTCGCGTTGTGGCTGTACGCGCGAGAGTTCCGACGCATTCCCGCCGCCGCGAGGTCACGCCTGGACTCTCAAGAACTGCGGTTCTCGCCAATGGCGTTGCTCGAGCTTGCCTACTTGCACGAGATTGACAGGATTGTCGACGACGCTGACACCGTCATGGGGGATCTCAGCAGCCGGTTCGAGCTCGCGGTGGCCTCGACGCCGTTCGCCCTGGTCAGCGCCGCGGCTCGAACCATGGCTTGGACGCGTGACCCTTTCGACCGGATCATCGCCGCTCAGGCAACCGTCGATTCAGCCACCCTGCTCACCGCCGATCCGACGATCCTGGGCAATGTGACGAGCGCATGGTGGCCGTGATCATGGGTCCGGCATAAGGGGGAGCGCAGACCCGTGGCGTGAGGTTGACGGCCTAGATCTCGACCGGCTGGCCGATCTCGATGACACGGTTGTTGGGCAGGGCGAAGAACCGGGTCACGTCGGTGGCGTTGCGCGCCATCAAGGAGAACAGTCGCTCCCGCCAGAGCGCCATCCCGGGGCGGAGGGTGGCCAGCACCGTCTCGCGGCCGAGGACGTAGGTCAGCTCCTCCTCGACGAGCCCGATCCGCGGCGCGACCCGGTCACGCAGACCCTTCGGAACGTCGATCGGGTCACGGAAGCCGTAGTGCAAGGTCACCTCGTCGAAGCCGCGCTCGTGACGGCGGATTCTGGCGCGCCGTGCCGCGGGCACATGCGGCGAAGTGGCCAGGTGCACGTGCAGCAGCACGATGCGCTCGTGCAGGGCGTTGTTGTGGCGCAGGTTGCTCAGGAGTGACGCGGGCATCCGGCCGGGCGCGGTGGAGAGGTAGACGGCGGTGCCGGGAACGCGCACTTCACTGCCCAGGTCCTCGAGGAACTCCTCCAGGCTCAGCTGATCCTTCCGCAGCCTGGCCTTGACCAGCATGCGCCCGCGCCGCCAGGTGGTCATGAGCAGCACCATAAGCAGGCCCACGACCAAGGGGAACCAGCCCCCGTCGGGGATCTTCAACAGGTTGGCGAAGAAGAAGGCCAGGTCCACGACCAGGAAACCTGCGCAGCCCAGCAGCAGCCAGTGCCGGGGCCAACCGAAGCGCTCGCGCGCGACCACGTAGAAGAGGAGCGTGGTGACGACCATCGTGGTCGTGACCGCGACCCCGTAGGCACTCGCCAGGTTCGCTGAGCTGCGAAACCCGAGCACGAGCGCGATGCACGCGACCATGAGCGTCCAGTTGGCCGCGGGCAGGTACACCTGCCCCGCCTGCGTCTCCGAGGTGCGCCGCACGCGCACGCGAGGCAGGTACCCCATCTGGAACGCCTGGACCGTCAGTGAGAACACCCCGCTGATCAGCGCCTGCGAGGCGATCACGGTCGCGGCGGTGGACAAGAGCACGAGCGGAACGAGCGCCCAGCCAGGCGCGAGACGGTAGAAGGGGTTGTCGATCGCCTGCGGGTTGGTGAGCAGCAGCGCCCCCTGGCCGAAATAGTTGAGCAGCAGCCCCGGCAGAACGACCGCGAACCAGGCGAGCTGAATCGGTCGCTTTCCGAAGTGGCCCAGGTCGGCGTACAACGCCTCGCCGCCGGTCACGACCAGGAAGACCGACCCGAGCACCTCCAGTCCCGCCCACCCGTGAGTCGAGAAGAACCGGGCGGCGTAGAAGGGGTTGACGGCGGCGAGCACGCCCGGTTCCACGAGGGTCGCCCGCACGCCGAGTACGGCCAGGACGCTGAACCAGACGATTATGACGGGTCCGAAGACGGAGCCGATGGCGCCGGTCCCCCGAGGCTGGAAGGCGAACAGCCCCACGAGGATGGCGCAGGCCAGCGGCAGGACCAACGGATCGAACGTCGAGGTCACGACACGCACGCCCTCCACGGCGCTGAGCACCGAGATCGCGGGCGTGATCATGCCGTCGCCGTACAACAGCGCCGTCCCGAAGATGCCGATCAAGATGAGCAGCCGGCGCGTACCCGTGCCGTCGGACCCCCGGCGGGGCACGAGCGCCGTCAGCGCCAGAATGCCGCCTTCCCCATCGTGGTCGGCCCGCACCACGAAGACGAGATACTTGAGCGTGATCACGATCAGCAGGGACCAGACGATGAGGGAGAGGACGCCGAGCACCGTGCCCCGTGAGACGCCCAGTTCTCCCGCCAGGGACTCGCGGAGGGCGTACAGCGGGCTGGTGCCGATGTCGCCGTACACGACCCCCAACGCTCCGAGCGCGAGCGGCGTCATGCGAGCGGAGGGCGCACCCTTGCGCTCCGCCGGTCGCTGCTGTTGAGGTTCCCGCCGTGCTTTCGTATCGACCTCGTGCGTCGGGACAGCCCGGCGATCACCGTTGGAGCCGAGTGGACTAGGCTTCTGCCCCCTCGGCCCCCAAGTCTACTGCCGTTCTCGCGTCACCAAACTTCGGGCCTCTCGTCTCCCGCGGCCACAAAGGAGCGCCCCTGTCCGCCGCTGCCACACCGTTGATCGGCGCCCACGTACGCGCGAAGGACCCTCTCGTCGCGGCCGCCGAGGAGGGCGCCGAGTGCGTCCAGCTGCACATGGCCAACCCCCAGTCATGGAGAGCTCCGCGCCAGCGATCTGATGCGCAGGAACTGCGGGACGGTTCGCTGCCGCTCTACGTCCACGCGCCGTATCTCATCAACCTGGCCGTCCCGATCCTCAGGTGCTCGAGCGCTCGGTGACGCTGCTCGGCCAGGTGCTCGAGATCGCGGCCAGCGTCGGCGCCCAAGGCGTCGTCGTCCACGGCGGCAGCACGGTGGGCGGACCGGCCGAGGAGGGATGCGCCCGCTGGCGAGACGCGCTGGAACGGCTCGAGCCGACGGTGCCCGTCTTCATCGAGAACACCGCGGGACGGACGACACTCGCCCGCTCCGTGGAGGGCTTCGCCCGACTGTGGGAGGCGGTCGGTGATATGGAGACCGGAGTGGTCTATGACACCTGCCATGCCCACGCGGGCGAGGGCGAGGAGCTGGTCGATTTCGTCGAACGGCTCCTGGCGGAGACCGGGCGCATCGATCTGGTGCACGGCAACGACAGCAAGGACGGACCAGCTTCTGGACGTGATCGCCACCAGCATCTGGGGAAGGGCACCATCGATCCCGAGCTGATGCTCACGTCGATGCTGCGCGCGGACGCCCCGATCGTGCTCGAGACGCCCGTCGAGGGGCGGGCGGCCGACATCGCCTGGCTGCGCGGCCGCCTGGGTCGCGTGCCGGTCCGCCCGCTCGCCTGAGCGGAGACGGGAAGACCGAGCGTCCGTGAGTCGCCGGGAACACGGCCGGTGCCGGCCCTGTTGAGACTGTCGAGCCCAACCCGTGTGCAAGGGAGTCCGTGTGAAGGTCGAGATCTGGTCCGACGTCGTCTGCCCGTGGTGCTTCATCGGCAAGCGCCGTTTCGAGTCCGCGCTGGAGCGCTTCCCGCACAAGGAGCAGGTCGAGGTGACCTGGCGCAGCTTCGAGCTCGACCCCTCTGCGCCGCCTGAGCGGCAGGGCGAACTCGCTGACCACCTGGCGGTCAAGTACGGCATGAGCCGCCAGCAGGCCGACCACATGCAGCAGACCATGACGACGGCCGCCGCCGCGGAGGGGTTGACGTTCGACTTCTCCCAGGCGCGCTCCGGCAACACGTTCGACGCTCATCGCCTGCTCCACCTGGCCGCGGAGCGGGGCGTGCAGGACGCGGTGAAGGAGCGGCTGCTGACCGCCTACTTCTCAGAGGGCGAGCCGATCGGTGACCCGACCGCCCTCGTCCGACTGGTTGAGGAAGCCGGACTCGACGGCGCCGAGGCCAAGGAGGTCCTCGCCGGCGAGGACTATGCCGAGGACGTGCGCGCCGACGAAGCCGACGCGCAGACGCTCGGGATCAGCGGCGTGCCGTTCTTCGTGGTCGATCGCACCTACGGCGTCTCCGGCGCCCAGTCCCCCGAGGTGATCCTGCAGGTGCTCGAACGAGCATGGGCCGACGACAATCCGCTCAACGTGGTCGACGGCGGCGAGAGCTGCGCCGACGGCAGCTGTGCGGTCTAGCCGAGAGCGCTGACTGCCGATCCCGTCCTGTCAGGCGCCCGGCATGGCAACTGGCATGCCAGCGTCCCGCGCGGCCGTGGCGAGGCGGAGGTCGTAAGCAACGAGGGCGCGCAGGCCGGTTCCCACACGGAGCGCGGTAGCCAGATGGAGAGTGTCCAGGCTGCGCAGGCCCGCCGGCAGCAACATGCCGGCACGATCGAGGACCGCCGCGCCGACACGGACAAGATCGATGCGTCCGAGCAGCGCGGTGACCTCCTGCATGACGGCTGGCGCCTGGCGTCGCGACGTCTCCGTGCGGGCGTTGAAGCGCAAGGCGACGCGCCGGAGCTCGGTCCGTGCGAGCGCACTGGTCACGAGCCGGTCACTCTCCCGCCGGCTGAGATAGGCCTGCAGCGCCACGGTTTCGGGCTCCTGCACCACCAGCTTCGTCAAGGCGCTCGTATCGAGGTAGACGAGCCCTACCGCCACTCCCCCTCCCGAAGGTCGAGGAGGTCGTCGGTCAGGCTCGCTCCGACGTCGACCTGCACGGGCGTGCCCTGCCACACCGCTTGTGTCCCCGCAAGGATGTCACCGGACTCGCGCAAGCGTTCATACTCGTCGATCGGTTCCAGGGGGACGAGACGCGCGATCGGCCGACCCCGCTCGGGTGACCTCCACCGTCTCGCCGGCTTTGACCCGCGCCAGCACCCGGCTGGCGTTCTGCTTGAGATCTCGCACTCCCACGGAGTCCATTGATCTACACTGTAGCACACCGCAATTACGGAAACGTTGGACCGGACCGGCGCCGCGCGTCGGTGACGCGCACGAATCAAGGCAGCGCTGCTCCTACGGCACAGCTTGCGGCGCACGCAGATCCGCCAGCACCGCCATCGCCGCGTTGCGCCCGTTGGCTGCGATGACGCTGCCTCCCGGATGCGTCCCCGCACCGCACAGGTACAGCCCGTCGACCGGTGTGCGCGCCCCGAGCCGACGGTCCCAGAGCTGGTCCGGCAGGCACTCACCCTGGAAGATGTGACCCCCGGTCAGGCCGATGCGCGCCTCGACGTCGGGAGGACCGAGCACCTCGCGGTGGACGACGAGGTCGCCGAAGCCCGGAGCGAACGCCTCGATCGAGGCCACCACCCGGTCACCGATCTCGTCGCGGCGGGTCTCCCACGAGCCGTCGGCGAACGCGTACGGCACGTACTGGCAGAAGGCGCTCATCGCATGCAGCCCGTCGGGAGCGATCGACGGGTCGTAGGCCGTGTGACAGTACAGCTCGCACCACAGCTCCTCGCTCACCTCGCCGCAGCGAGCGGCCAGATAAGACTCGTGGTTGGCTTCGACCCCGCGCGTCACGTTGATCGTGGCCCGCACCGCGTGCTCGGCGCCGAAGTCGGGCAGCGCCCGCAGCGCGAAGTTCACCTTCACGGTCGGGCTCTCCATCGGGATCGCCGTGACCCGCTCGCGAAAGGCGGTGGGCACACCGTCGCGCACGAGGCCCAGCGTGCGCTTCGGGTCCGCGTTGCTCACCACGACCGGCGACCGCACGAGCGTGCCGTCGTCGAGCTCGACACCCTCCCCCGGACGGATGGCGCCGACGGGCAGCCCCGCCACAACCGTCGCGCCGGCATCACGGGCCACGTCGCACAGGGCGAACGAGATCATCCCCATGCCGCCGCGCACGTAGCCCCACGAACCGCCCCGCCCGGTCGCGCCGCCGCTGGAGTGGTGGAAATGCACCGCCGCCGTTCCCGCGTCGAAGGGCGACGCGAAGGTGCCGATGCAGCCCTGCATGGCCAGCGCGTCGATGAGCCGCTGATCGGAGAAGTGGCGCGACAACAGCTCGGTCATGGAGTCGTCGAACAGGACGCCGATCGCCTCGTCGTCACCGTCGAGACGTTCCTCAATCAGCTCACGTGGCGGAGCCTCGCCCAACCAGAGATCGTCGTCGGTCGGAGGTCGCAACGCGGCGCGCATGCGCGCGAACAGCTCGTCGTAGCGCCGGTAGCCCTCGACGTCCCGGCGCGAGAGCCGCCGGACCTCCTCCAGGGTGCGGTCGACGTCGGCCCATTCCGTGAAGCTCGTGCCGTCCGCGAAGCCGACGAAGAAGGTCGGGTCCATCGGGATGGGGTCATAGCCGCGGTCGCGCAGACCCAGCTCGGCGACGACCTTCGGATGCAACAGCCCGACCAGATAGGCGCACGGCGAGACACGGAAACCCGGCCAGGACTCCTCCAGCGTGCAGGCCCCGCCGACCTGCTCGCGGCGCTCCAGCACCAGCACGCGCTGGCCCGCACGGGCGAGGTAGGCCGCCGTCGTGAGCCCGTTGTGACCGGCGCCGACGACGATGACGTCCCATGTGCCCCGCGCCAGCTCGGTTCTGGTCAGTGGCTGGCCCACCCGCCCCAAGGTCTCCGCGGCAGGTCGGGTCATTGATCGGTCACGCATCCGCGTGACGCTACCAGTGCGACCGCGCAGAGCGGCTCCCGCGGAGCCTCCGCCGTCTCCGCGGGAGCCGTCTCCCGCCGCTGCGACGCGGATTGTCGCCGGACGAGCGTCACGGACGCGTCACCGCAGTATCACCTTAGGCCTGTTGCGCTCACCAATCTTCCCCTCCACTGACCCACTTCGCACTGCACTGAAGGACGGGTTTCGACCGATCCAGGGCCGGGCCCGAATGGAGTTGTCGGACCATGACGGTCCTGGATGCCCCCGAACTGGGTGCGCGGGATCCTCGGGATGACAGGCCCTGCGCCTGCCGCGAGCAGCGTCCGGCCAGGCTCACTCGCTGCGCAAGGATTCGCGTTGACGCCGCGTGTGCGCATGGACGGCGGCACGCGTCGAACCGCTCACGAGGGCTCCGCTCTTCGAGTGGGACCTGCTCATGGCGACGGGCCGGATCGAGGACATCAACCCCGATCGGCTGACTGCACTGGTCGCGAGCGCGGCCGGAGACGAGTTGCTCGGGCTGGTCGCCGCCCACGCGTTGCACGCGCGCGGGCAGTGGGACCATCTGCAACTGGTGGTCGCCGAGCTGCGCCGACAGGACTGGCTCGGTCTCGATGCCGACCTGCTGCAGGAGAGCTGGATCCGGCAGACCGGTGGAGAGGCGGACGTCTCGTTCGGCGACCGGTTGGCCGAGCGTGCCGGTCGCGGTGAAGTGCCGCTCCTGCGCTGGGGTGTCGCGCTCGCCCGCCAGCTCGCGCCGGCGCCCTGGGGTTTCTCGGAGCGAACGTCACCCGACGACGAGCGGCTGGCTGCCTGGCTGTCGCTGCTCACCCGATCGACGCGCACCTCTCGCCGCGCTCGATCTGGACCGTCTGGACGGAGTAGCGCCGAGGCCACAGCACCTCACCGTTCGACGAGCCTCTCCCCTTTGCGTCCGAGAGCGCCTCGCAGATACTGCGCCGCCGCCGCCGTGCGGGAGCCGACCCCGAGCTTGTGCAGGATGTGCTCGACATGCTTGTCCACCGTGCGGCTGCTCACGCGCAGGCGTCGTGCGATCTGCCGGTTGGTCTGTCCGTCGACGATGCTCACGAGAACCTGGAGCTCACGGGCCGAAAGGCTGTCAATGGCGGGGTTCGCGCCCCGTCGGCTCCGAGTCCGCGCCGCGCGCTCCACCCGCTCGCACGTCGCTCTCAGGTGTGGCTGGAGCACCGTCAACCTCTGGCGGTCCACCTGAGCGAAGTCGCGCTCGTCGCGGCGGAGCGTGAACACGTGGGCCAGCCGTTCATGGATCGTGACCGCCGCCAGTGTCCGAGTCCCCGCCGCGACCACGGAGGACCGCTCAGCGCCCGCATCGGCTCCGGCGATGCGGGGGTCGGACACGTCGATGGTCGCGTGCACGGCGCTGTCCGCGGCGATCAGGACGCTGAGCGCCGTCAGCAGCGCCTCATCCAGTTCTTCCCTGCGCTCCAGGGCGGCCATGACCAGGGCACATTCCAGAAGCGCCTCATAATCCGGAACCACGAGCACGTCACACCACCCGCCACCGCAAGGGGGGGACCCGGACGACGAGAGCGAGCATGCTGCACCGGTTCGGTCAAGAGCTACGCATAAGTGCGTATAGCGTTGCAAAGCCTAGTACCGCATGCTCGCACTGGTCAAGGGTCGCCCGCCTGCCGGGCGGACGGACTGCGGCATGGGTCAGAGGCGTAGATGCGCGGACGGGTCGTCGGCAAGACGCACGGGCTGAACCTGCGGCTGCTGCGCGGCCTGCAACAGATCGCCGACGCGGCGGGCATCACCATCTCGGTGACGTCGGGGTACCGCAGCATCGCCGAGCAGGAGGTCCTCTACCAGCGGTACTTGGCTGGCACCGGCAACCTCGCGGCGAAGCCTGGCACGTCCTTCCACAACTTTCGCGGTGCGGCCGACACCGCCCCTCGTCTGCGCGACAGCTACGGCTCCGAAGCCCGCGCGGCCGGCCTCAGCTTCCCCGTCGCCAGCGAGGCCTGGCATGTGCAGGTCGGCGGCATGTCCAAGGAGCAGGCTGCCTCGGAGCGGTACTACCGCGGCGGCAGCCTGAGCGACGGACCGGACCGGCGGACCACCAAGGTTGTGCAACGACAACTGTTCGAGCTGGGGTTCTGCCCCGACGATCTGGATACGCAGCGATGGGTCGATGGCGTCTGGGGATCTCGGACCGCCGACGCGCTCAAGGCGTGCCAGCGGGCGTACAGCACCAGCTCGGGTCGCTCCATCGCGGTCGACGGCCGCTGGGGCCCACAGTCGGCGGCAGCCATCGCCTGGCTGTACGCGCACCAGAAGACCGAGGACCCACGCAAGCCGGACATCCTGCGCTACGTCGAGTCAGCGCCGGTGCGAGGCCAGCGCGTCACGCGCTGGCAGGCGCGCATCAACGAGCTGGTCGGCCGTGAAGTGCTCAGCGTCGACGGCGTCTTCGGCAGCCGGACCCGGGACGCGACCCTCCTGGCGCAACGTCAGCTCGGTGTCGGCGCGGACGGGATCGTCGGTGCCCGGACCCTGAACGCGATGAAGCGGGCGCTGCGTGACCGCGCCTTGGCGCCGGACGAGGAGGCCGCCTCGGCACCCTCGGCGCATGGACGGCCGCGCTACTACGTCGAGGCGGACACGACGGCGGCGGTCGCGCGTTCGGACGGCGGCTCCATCCTCGGGGGGCCGTTCAAGATCGTGCTGCACACGACGGAGGCGAAGACCTACCGACCGAGCGCCGCCGACTATTACGGCCACCAGCACTATCCGCACCTGACGCTCGCTCGGGTGGACGGCCGCTGGCGCTTCTTCCAGCACATCCCATTCGATCGCGCGGCCAAGTCGCTCCGGAATGCCCCGACCGGGGTGCAGACCAACAGGGACGCGGCGCTGCAGGTCGAGATCGCCTGGACCGCCGCCGAGATGGACGCCCTCCCACGCGCGGCGCTGGTCGTGCTGCGCCGATGGATTCAGTGGTGCGCCGACGAGTTCGGCGTCCAGCTCCAAGCACCCGAGTTCGCGGGACCCGAGGCCTACGGGGCCTCAGGCACGGTGCGCATGAGCCCGTCGGAATGGGACGCCTTCGACGGTGTCTGCGCCCACCAGCATGTGCCCGAGAACGATCACTGGGACTGCGGGCTGATTGACATCGACTTCCTGCTGCGACCGGCGGACGCCGACGAACGCGTCCTCGCCGAACGCTCCAGGCAGACCCGCGCACGGCGGACGCCGGCGTGAGGAGTCCCATGCCAGCTCAGCTCACCAGACCGACAGGGCCCGCCGTCCACCCGGTCCGAGGACCGCCACTCTGCTCAATGTTGTTGCGGCGCGCTCCGCGCCCGCGTGGTTCCTGACGACACCGGCTCACACAGGGAGGCAGCACCGTGCCCGAACCAACATTCATCACTCGATCTCGGCCCGCTCCGTACCGAACTGGAAGCATCCGAAGCTGACTGGCAGATGTCCAACACGTCGATGACGGCCCTCGAGGAGGAGGAACGCCAGATCCGACTCGGCGTGCCGCCCACCCCAGATCCTGATCCCGAGGACGTCGACCATGAGCAGGCGGCGGCTGCCGCCAAGGAGGCCACCGCCGAGTCCATCGGCGCGCCGGCTTCCTTCGATCTTCGCAACGTGGGCAACGTGAACTACAGCACGCCGGTCCGTAACCAGGCTTCCTGCGGTTCGTGCGTGGCCTTCGGCGTGGCCGTGTTAGGCGCCACGATGGAGGCGGTCACCCGCTACACCCCGGCGGGCGGCGTCACTGGAGGTCGATCTTTCCGAAGCTCACCTCTTCTACTGTCACGGACGGGCCGCGGGTGCCCGGTGCAGCTGGGGCTGGTGGCCCGACCAGGCGCTGAACGCGTCACGCGACAAGGGCGTGACGTTCGAGAACTACTACCCGTACACCCCCGGCGAGCAGGACTACACCGGTTTGAACGCCGACTGGCCCAACCGGATCGTCAAGGTGACCGACTGGCAGTACCTGAACGGCAACCCAGCCGGCATGAAGGAACACATCTCCACGTACGGCGCCGTCACCGCCTGCCTCGACGTCTACCGGGACTTCTACAGCTACGGGAGCGGGGTCTACCGTCACGTGACCGGCAAGAACGTCGGAGGCCACTGCGTCTCGCTGGTCGGCTACGACGACGCGCAGAGTTGTTGGATTGCCAAGAACAGTTGGGGCACCGGTTGGGGCGACGGCGGTTTCGTGCGCATCGCGTACGGCCAGTGCCGCATCGAGAGCTATCAGACCTGCGGCATCCGCGGCACGACCGTGCGTGCGTGGCTGCCGAATCAGCAGATCCTGGGACTCTGGAGCAACGAGTACGACACGAATACCTACGCCTACGCCTCCGACCGGGGCTGGTTGAAGCTCGACATCAAGGACTCACCGAACTTGCGCCCGCCGGACGGGGACGAGGCTGAGCGCCTGTCGACGGCCGCCGGCACCACCGCCCCTCAACCGCTGGACACGGAGCGCCTGGTGGTGACCGAGTCGCCCGCCCCCGCCGCCGGCGCGCCGACGCTGGCGCCGCCCAGTCAAGAGGACGGCGCGGTCGAGGCCGCGGAGGCCGTGACCGCGACGTGGCGATCAGGCGTGAACGTCACCGCGCTGTGGTCCATCAACGAGACGCGCAACATGTGGATGCACGTGCCGAACATCGGGTGGAAGAAGCTGTACACGGGCGTGACGGCGTCTTCGCGGCGCTGTCGACCCTGGCAACCCAGGCGCGTCAGACCGGACGGCCGATCAACTTCCGCGAGGAGGCCGACGGCATGGTCTACGAGATCTACCTCTGGTAGCACGTGCTGGTCGGGCGCGTGACGTCGGCGCGTTGACCGTCTACTCGACGACGACGCGCACGTCGAAACGCTGCTCGGCCGGCCCGTCCGGTTCCCAGGGTCGGCGCAGCCCCAGCACGACCCGCCCCTCCCCCGAGGTTGCGGCTCGCAGCGTGACCATCCGCTCCGCGCCCGCGCCCGGCGCGTCCGTGCCGGGTGTGCGCAGCTCGTTCGACTCGATCACGAGCTGCTCCGGGAGCGCGTCCACGTCCCACCGATAGCCGGCGCTGGCGAGTTCCTGCACACGGAGCACGAGCACGTCGTCGCGAGCGAGCCGCACGTGCTCGCCGGTCCGACTGATCTCGCGTTGCGCCATAGGCCTTACCGCAACCCAGCACGCAAGCCCCGCGCAGCGTCATGTCGGACCAGCCCAGCACTCCGCTCCCGGCCAGCGCGAGCTACCCTCGCACCGGGTCCGCCACTCACGATCAGAGCCGTCCCGGCGGGCGAGGAGGCCGCCCGGATGATCGTTGACTCCCTGCTGGACCTGGTGGGCGACACCCCGCTTGTGCGGCTGCCACGCTTCAGCGCGCGCGTTGAACCGACCTTGCTCGCCAAGGTCGAGTCGCTCAACCCCGGTGGGAGCGTGAAGGACCGTATCGGCATGGCGATGATCACCGCCGCGGAGGAGCAGGGGCTGCTCCGTCCCGGCGGCACGATCGTCGAGCCGACCAGCGGCAACACCGGCGCCGGGCTGGCGATCGCCGCGGTGCAACGCGGCTACCGCTGCATCTTCGTCATGCCCGACAAGATGAGCCAGGAGAAGATCGACCTGCTGCGTGCGTTCGGCGCGCAGGTCGTCGTCTGCCCGACCGCTGTCGAGCCCGACGACCCGCGCAGCTACTACCGCACCGCCGACCGGCTCGCCGCCGAGACACCAGGGGCATTCCAGCCCAACCAGTACTTCAACCAGGTCAACCCCCAGAGTCACTACGCGACGACCGGTCCCGAGATCTGGGAGGCGACCGAGGGCAAGGTCGACGTCTTCGTGGCCGGGGTCGGCACGGGGGGGACCATCACGGGCACCGGCCGCTTCCTCAAGGAGCGCAACCCCGAGATCACGATCGTCGGCGCCGATCCGGAAGGCTCGCTCTACTCCGGTGACGACGTGCACCCCTACCTCGTCGAGGGCGTCGGCGAGGATTTCTGGCCGGAGACGTTCGACCCCGGCGTGGTCGACCGCTACGTGCGGGTGAGCGACCGCGACTCGTTTCTCACCGCCCGCCGGCTCACCCGAGAGGAGGGGATCCTCGTCGGTGGCTCGTGCGGTACGGCGGCCTTCGCGGCGCTCGAGGTGGCCAAAGAGCTGCCCACCGACGCCACGATCGTCGTGCTCCTGCCCGACTCGGGCCGCAACTACCTGTCGAAGCTCTACAACGACGAGTGGATGCGGGCGAACGGCTTTCTGGACCGCGACGGCGCGCGCCTGCGGGAAGTGCTGGCGGCGAAGACGTCCGCTATGCCACAGATCGTGCACGTCCATCCCGACGAGCCCGTGCGCGCCGCCATCGCCACCCTGCACGAGTACGGCGTCAGCCAGATGCCGGTGGTGAAGCGCGAGCGTCTGGAGACCCGCGACGACGTGCTCGGCAGCATCCGCGAGCGCAGCCTGCTGGAGCAGGTGTACACCGACTCCGGGACGCTGGACCGCGCCGTCGGCGAAGCCATGGAGGAGCCGCTGCCCATGGTGGACGAGCGCGAGTCGGTCGAGGCCGTGATGGGCGCGCTGACGGGCTCGGCGCCAGCGGTGCTGGTCTGCGACGGGCAGACGCCCGTGGGCGTGCTCACCCGCGCCGACGTGCTCGACACCATGGTCCAGCGGAGGCAGGCGTGAGCAGGGACTGGCGCCAGGCCGGGCTCGCCACCCGCGCGATCCACGCGGGCCAGGACCCCGACCCCTCGACCGGCGCGGTGATCGTGCCGGTCTACCAGACCTCGACCTTCGCCCAGTCCGAGGTCGGCGTGCACGCTGGCTGGGATTACGCCCGCAGCGGCAACCCCACCCGGGACGCGTTGCAAGAGGTGCTCGCCGCGCTAGAAGGGGCGGCTCACGGCTTCGCGTTCGCCTCCGGGCTGGCGGCCAGTGACGCGGTGCTGCGGACGTTGGCGCCCGGAGACCACGTGGTCATGGCCAACGACGTCTACGGCGGCACGTACCGCCAGTTCGCGCGCGTCCACCGGCCCTGGGGTCTCGACTTCGACCCTGTTGACCTGACCGAGCGCGACGCGGTCGACGTCGCGTGGCGGCCGACGACGCGGCTGCTCTGGATCGAGACGCCGACCAACCCGCTCATGACAATCTTCGACATCGCGGCGCTCGCCGCGCTCGCCCACGAGCGGGGGGCGAGGGTCGTGGTCGACAACACCTTCGCGACACCGGCGCTGCAACAACCGCTGGCGCTCGGCGCGGACGTCGTCGTGCACTCGACGACGAAGTACCTGGGAGGCCACAGCGACGTGGTCGGCGGCGCGGTGCTCACCAACGACGACGAGCTGGCCGAGCGCGTGGGCTTCCTGCAGAACGCGGTCGGCGGCGTGCCCGGGCCGTGGGACGTCTTCCTGGTGCTGCGGGGGGTGAAGACGCTGCCGGTCCGCATGCGCGCGCACTGCGAGAACGCGCGTGCGCTCGTGGACGCGCTGGAGCAGCACCCCGCCGTGCGCCACGTGCTCTACCCCGGCCTTGCCTTGCATCCCGGCCATGAGGTGGCCGCCAGGCAGATGAGCGACTTCGGCGGCATGATCTCGTTTCGCATGCACGATCCTGCGGAAGCCGTGAAGGCGTGCGGCCGCTTCGAGGTCTTCACGCTGGCCGAGTCGCTGGGCGGGATCGAGTCGCTCGTCGAGCACCCCGGCCGCATGACCCACCAGTCCGTCGCGGGCTCCCCCTTGGAGGTGCCCGACGACCTCGTCCGTCTCTCGGTCGGCATCGAGGACCCCGAAGATCTGCTGGCCGATCTCTCCCAGGCGCTGGCGAACTGACCCGAGTCGCGGCGCGCAACCCCACGATGGAACGGACTCGCTAGCCTGTTCCCGCGACCAGCTCCGGTGACATGTCTGGCGAGGCGAGGAAGCGGACCTGGTCGTCGAGGATCGCCTCCAAAGAAGTGGCGGGGACGAAGCCCAGCACCTCGCGGCAGAGTCGGGTGTCGGCCAGCGTGGCTGGGGACTCCTCGGGACCGGCGGGGCGGAGCGTCACGCGGGCGGGCTTGCCGCACGCATCGACGGCGGCGGCCAGCATCTCGGCGAGCGTGTACGCGTGGCCCGTGCCGAGGTTCACGGTGGTCGGCGTGCCGCACTCGGCCAGTCGCAGCAACCCCAGTGCGACGTCGGCGACCGACGTCACGTCGCGCACGCGCTCCAGCTCGCCGTACACCTCGACCGGCTGGCCGCTCAGAATGCACGCGAGCCAGCGAGCGAACGCCATGTCACGGCGTTGCCCTGGACCCGTGACCGTGAACGGCCTGGCGACGGCCACATGTCCCCCGGCGTCAAGGCGGCGACGGCACCGAGCCTCCATCGCGACCTTCGAGCGCGCGTACCCGCTCAGGGGACGCAGCGGATCCGTCTCGCGCGCGGCGCGCAAGCGGCCCGTGGCCAGCGCGCTGCCGTAGACCGACGAGGAGGACGTCACCACGACCGGTGTGGCATCGGGCACGCGCCGCAGCACGCGGGCGGCGGCCAGCACGTTGTCGCGGTGCCGAACGCCCTCGATCCCGATCCGCCGGTCGCGGACCCCGGCGGCGCCGGCGAGGTGGAAGACCGCGTCGGCCTCGGCCAATGCGTCGTCGATCGCACCGCCCGGCGAGACGAGCTCACCGACGATCTGGCGCTGCGCCGCGCTCGGCATGGCGTCCCGTCGGTCCACGCCCACGACGTCGTAACCCCGCGCCGCGAGCAGGCGGACAAGGTGGCCGCCGATGAAACCCGCGGCCCCCGTCACGACGACCGTCATGCGACTCCTCCTCGCCGAGCGGTCAACGGGCGCGCAGCAGCGCAGCGTACAAGGTCAGACCGGGGCCGAAGGCCATGGCCACAATATGGTCCCCCGGTCGCAGATCTCGGCGGGCCGTCATGCGATCAAGGATGAGCAGGAGCGTCGCGGACGAGCAGTTGCCGTGCTCGCCCAGGACCTCCCGCGAATCCGTCACCTGCTCTGAGGTCAGCCCGAGCCGGTCCGCCACCACGTCGACGATGCGCGGCCCGCCCGGATGGATCGCCCAACGCGCGACTGCCCGTCGGTTCACGCCGTGCGCAAGCAACAGCTCGTCGACGACGTTCGCGGCGTGCGCGGCCAGCACCGAAGGCACCTTCGACGACAACCCCATCCGGAAGCCGAGGTTCGTGACGTCCCAGGACATGAGATCCATCTGCCCACTGTCGGTGCGCGAGACGAAGTCGACGACTTCGAGCCCGGCCCCGTTGGGGGTGACCGCCACCGCGGCCGCGGCGTCGGAGAAGAGCGCGTGGGAGACCATCTGCTCCACGTCGTCGTCCGCTGGCTGCAGATGCAAGCTGGTCAGCTCCATGCACAGCAGGAGCGAGCGCTGGCGGCGGGCGCGGGCTCCGTCCGCGGCGGTCGCCAGCGCGGGTAGCGCCGCGTAGCAACCCATGTGTCCCACGTGCAGACGCTGCACGTCGCTGCGGAGACCCAGATCGCGGGCGAGGATGATGTCCAGGCCAGGCGTGGCATAACCGGTGCAGCTCACAACCGTGAGCTGATCGACGTCCACGGGATCCAGGTCAGCGTCGGCGAGGCAGCTCGAAAGCGCGGCCTTCCCGAGCGGCACGGCCTCCGCGAGAAACCGGCGCATCCGCCGCTCGGTGTCCCAGCCCGACACGTCCTCGATCCGCGGGTCGGCGACGCCGTGACGGGTGTTCACCCCACTGCGGTGCCACACCATCTTCGCCACACGGCTCTCGCCGTAGTGGCGCGCGAAGAAGCCGTCCCACAACCCGCGCTGGTCCATCACGCCGGGAACGGCCCACCCGGAACCGCTGATGGCCCCCGTCAGCACGGCATCGTCATCGTGGTTTTCGTCGCATGCACGCCCTTGCTATCCGTCACGCTTGCGCCCCACGCCCTGGTAGACCGTAGCCGTCGACCACCGGTTCGGCAGCATGCGCACTGGCCTGCGGCGATCACGGAGGAAGCGCAGATAGTCGACCGGGTGAGCGCGCAGCCCGCGGAAGCTCATCGCCACGCCACGGGCGGCGAAGGCGGCGGCGAGTTCGTTTGGGCGGATGAACAATGCCGGATCGTGAATGCGCGGAGGTGGTCCGCCGGGCAGCCGTTCCATGATCGTGACCATCGTGAGACGCGCCCACCACGTGGCGTTGATCGTGTCGATGATCACCGTGCCGCCTGGCTTGCAGACCCGCGCCACCTCGGCAACGACCCTCTCAGGGGTGCCGACGTGCTCCAGGATCTCTCCCGCGATGACGACGTCGGCGCTGTCATCCGCCAGGGGCAGGGCCGTCGCATCACCGCGAACGCAGACCAGCCCGCGATCCGACGCGGCGCGCAGCGCCGAGCCCATGAGATCCACGCCGATGTGGGTGTAGCCCTCGGTGTGAGGCGCCATGAGTCCTCCCCCGCACGCGACATCGACAAGCACACCGCCGGCAGGTGGAGGAGGCGGCAACAGCTCCGCGCGCGCGGCCGCTAACCAGTGCAACGCGGCGAACTCACCGTCGGTGCGGTGCCAATGGTCCACGAGGTCGTCGTACTGGCGAGGGTCGTTGCGAGGGCGGACGGGGGCGCTGACCACGCCGGAAGGCTAGCCGATCTCCGGCGAACAGGGCCCCCGGGGACGATCAGGGCTCAATGATCGATGTCGGTGTTGGCCAGCTCGGGGTCGCGGACGGCGGGCGAGCCCGCTCGTACCACCGGGTGGCGCGCAGCACCCCGAGGTCGTCGAAACGGCGACCGGCGAGCTGCACCCCGATCGGCTTGCCCTCGCGGGTGAAGCCGGCGTTGATCGACGCCGCCGGCTGCTCGGACATGCTGAACGGCACGGTGAAGCCGATGTGGTCGAGCGGGCGCTGCACGTCGTTGGTGGGCGACGGCCACTCGGCCGGGAAGGTCACCACCGGCGAGACGGGCGAGAGGACGAGGTCGAAGGGTCTCGTAGCAGCGACCGTCACCCGGCGGATCTCCAGCATCCGGTTCACACACCGCATGAGCACCACGCCTGGCACATCCGCGCCGCCGCGGCACCAGTCCGCGATGTAGCCCAGCACGCTCGCCTGCTGCTCGTGGCTGAGCACACAGAAGTCGGCCCAACTGCGCACCCGCCAGAACAGGTCGAGGTCGTCGAGCATCTCACGGGGGAAGAACGGCTCGACCGGCTCGACCACTGCGCCCGCGTCGGCGAAGAGCGCGGCGGCGGCCTCGACGGCAGCTCCCACCTCCGGCCGGACCTCCAGGCCGCAACCCGCGTCGGTCCACAGGCCCACCTTGAGCCCGCGGACGTCACCGTCGAGCGCCGACCAGTCCCACGAGACCGGCGGCAGGCTCATGTGATCGCGGGCGTCAGGCTGGGCGAGCACGCTCATGAGGAGCGCGGTATCCGCGACGGTGCGCGTCAGAGGTCCGACGACCCTGCCCCAGTACGGCGGATCGATCGGGACCCTCCCTAGGCTGGGCTTGAGGGTGACCACCCCGGTCCACGACGCAGGCAGGCGCACCGAACCGCCGATGTCGCTGCCGAGGTGCAGCGGGCCGTAGCCGGCGGTCGCCGCCGCGGCCGCCCCGGCGCTGGAGCCACCGGGGTTCCACGCTGGATTCCAGGGGTTGCGGGCCAGCGCGTGAAAGCTCGACAGCCCTGAGGAGAGCATCCCGTAGTCGGGCATCGTGGTCTTGGCGAGCAGGACCGCGCCGGCCTCGCGGACCCGCGCGGCCGGCGGGGCGTCCTCGGTCGCCGGTTCGAGCACGGTGGCTGCCGTCCCCATCGGCACCGGCACACCGCGCGTGGCGATGTTCTCCTTGATGGTGATGGGCACCCCGTCCAGCGGGCCGACCGGGCTCCCGGCACGCCAGCGCCGCTCGCTCTCTTCGGCCGCCCGACGCGCCGCGTCGGGGTCGGGTGAGTACAGCGCTCGCAGCGTGGGCTCGAGCGCCTCGATGCGCTCCTGCACCGCGTCGAGCACCTCGACGGGTGAGAAGCTGCTCGTCCGGTAGCCGTCGAGCAGCTCGACAGCGCTCAGGTCAGCAAGCTCCATCCTCACCTCCTATGACGGGGGCTCGTAGCGACCGTCGACGGCCGTCCAGCCGCCGTCGACCGTCAGCACCGAGCCCGTGACGAAGCTCGACGCGTCGGAGGCCAGATACACCACTGCCCCGGCGAGCTCGTCGGCGTGCGCCCAACGGCCGAGCGCGCTCTTCTGCGCGTACGCCTCGTACCACTCGATGTTCTCCTTGATCGGGGCGGTGAGCGGCGTCTCGACCACGCCGGGCGCGACGGCGTTCGCCCTCACCCCTTGGGGACCGAGCTCGGCGGCGGCGGTGCGCAACAGCTGCACGAGCGCGGCCTTCGTCGCCGCGTAGACGCTCTGACCCGGCTCGACCGTGAGCGCGCGGATCGAGGAGAAGCCGATGATGCTGCCCTTGCCGCGATCGGCCATCGGCGCGCCGAACGCCCGGATGAGGTTGAACGCCGCCTTCAGGTTCAGGTCCACGACCCTCTCGAACTCCTCCTCGGAGTAGTTCAGGATGCGCTTGCGCACGTTCACGGCTGGTGTGAAGACGAGGATCTCGGTCTGGTCGAACTCCTCGGCGGCGCGCTCGATGGCCGCATTGTCGAGCACGTCCAGCGTGTGGGCGCGCGCCGGCGGCCCGGCGTCGTCAGCGGTCGCGGCCGCCGCGTCGGCGTCGCGGTCGGCGCACACGACCGTCGCGCCGTGCGCGGCCAGCGCGAGCGCCACCGCACGGCCGATGCCGCTGCCGGCACCGACGACCAGCGCGTGACGGTCATCGAGCCGGAACAGGCTTGCATAGTCCACAGCGGGTCCTTTCAGCAGGTCAAGCCTTCAGCAGAGGCTCGCGCATGCGCGAGTGCTTGTCTTCCCGGGCGCGATACATATCGGACAAAGTCGATGTCGACCGGGAAGAACTCGCGGATACGCGAGTCTTTGCCGTAGGGCCGCTGAGAGCGATGCACGGGTCAGGGCTTCTCCTGCTCGGGTGCAGCGTCGAGGTCGGCGAGCGCGGCTTGCAGGGTCGGGACGGCGGCGACGAGCTCTCGGGTGTAGGGCTCCTGAGGGCTGGTGTGGATCCGCTCGGTCGGGCCGCTCTCGACGATCCGGCCTTCGTGCATCACGGCGACGGTGTCACAGACGTGGCGCACCACCGAGAGATCGTGCGAGACGAACACGAGCGTGAGCGAGAACTGCTCGACGAGGTCGGCGAGCAGGTTGAGAATCTGGGCCTGCACCGAGACGTCGAGCGCGCTGACCGGCTCGTCCGCCACGAGCACCGACGGGCGCGGGGCGAGCGCGCGGGCGAGCGCGATCCGTTGGCGCTGGCCGCCCGAGAACTGGTGGGGGAAGCGGCCGGCCGCGTCCGAGGGCAGGCCCACAGAGGTGAGCAGCTCGTCCAGCCGCTCGGTCGGGTCGGCGTGGCGCTGCGCGACGAGCGGCTCGCAGATGATGTCGCGGACGCGCATGCGCGGGTTGAGCGACCCCATCGGATCCTGGAAGACGATCTGCAGCTCCGAGCGCAGGAATCCCAGCTCGCGCTCCTTCTTCCCCACGATCTCTTCCCCCGCGAAGCGGATCGAGCCGGACGTCGGTGCGTCCAGGGCGCAGAGCAGCCGCAGCAGCGTCGACTTGCCGGATCCGGATTCACCGACGACGCCGAACCGCTGGCCCCGCCGCACGTCGAAGGAGATCCCGGTCAACGCCTCGACCGCGGGCGGCGGGCGGCGCAGGGACGTGCGCGGCATCGTGTAGACGCGCCGCAGGTCGCGCACGGCGATGACGGGCTCAGCCATCGTCGCCTCCGCGTGGGTGCCAGCAGGCGAAACCGCGGAGCGCATCCCCCGTCCAGCCGGGCCACTCGGTGCACCGCTCGCTGGCCGCGTGGCAGCGGTCGCGGAAGGGACAGCCGGACGGGAAGCGCCCGGCGGCCGGCACCGAGCCGGGGATCGTCGGCAGCCGGCCGTCGGCGTCGGACTCCTCGAACTTCGAGGATTCGAGCAGCCCTTCGGTGTACGGGTGACGCGGCCGCGTGAAGACCTCCGCGATCGGGCCCGACTCCACCAGCCGCCCTCCGTAGAGCACCATGACCCGTCGGCAGACGGTGGCGACCACCGGCAGGTCGTGGGTGATGAAGAGCAGCGCCGAGTCGTGCCGTTCGACCCCTTCGAGGATGACCTCCAGCATCCGCGCCTGCACGGTCACGTCCAGGGCGGTTGTCGGTTCGTCGCAGATGAGCACCGTCGGCTCGTTGGCCAGCGCCATGGCGAGCATCACGCGTTGCCGCTCGCCGCCGGAGAGCTGATGGGGATAGGACTCCGGCATGCGTTCCGGGTCGGACAGATGGACCCGCTCGAACAGCTCGACGACGGCCTCGCGAGCGGACTCCCGGTCCGGCTCGGTGTCGTGCAGCAGGAGGATCTCCGCGACCTGCCGGCCGACCTTCATGAGCGGGTTCAGCGCCGTCATGGGCTCCTGGAAGACCATCGCCATACGGCGACCGCGCACCGCGCTCATGCGCCGCTCGGAAGCGCCGATCAGGTCGTGGCCGACCCCCGCCAGGCGCACCGACCCCCGCGCCCGCAGGCCCTCTGGCAGCAGCCCGATCAGGGCGAGCGCGGTGAGCGACTTGCCCGAGCCCGACTCGCCGATCAGTCCGACCCGCTCCCCTGCCCCGAGCGCGAAGGCGAGCTCGGTGATCAGCTCGAGCCCGCCGAGCCCGACGGTCAGTCCCTCGACCTCCAGGACGGGCTCGCCGCGCTCGTCCCGACCGGCATCGGCCTGGTCCGCACGCACCTCGCCCATGCTCATCGGCGGTCATCCAGTTGCGGGTCGAACCGGTCGCGCAGGCCGTCGCCGAGGAGGTTGAAGCCGAGCACCGCGACCGCGATGCCGAGCCCCGGCCAGAGCGCGAGGCGCGGCGCGACCGCCAGCAGCTCCTGAGCCTCCTGCAGCATCCGGCCCCACGAAGGCGTCGGGGGCGCCGTGCCGAAACCCAGGAAGGAGAGCGCCGCCTCGGCGAGCACCGCGATGGCGAAGGAGACCGAGGCCTGCACGATCAGCAGCCCCGCGATGTTGGGCAGCACGTGCCGCCACGCGATGGCGCGCCTGCTCCGGCCGGCCGCACGGGCGGCCATGACGTACTCGGTCTGCATCACCTGCAGCGTGCGGCTGCGGGCTATGCGCGCGAACGTCGGCACGGTCGCGATCCCGATGGCGATCATCGCCGTCAGCGTGCTGGCGCCGAAGACGGCGCCGAACATGATCGCCAGCAGCAGCGCCGGGAAGGCCAGCAGCAGGTCGCTGCCCCGCATGATGAGCTCCCTCACCCACCCCGAGCTCGCCATGCCGGCGAGCATCCCCAACGGCGTGCCGAGCAGCGCCGCCACGCCGACGGCGACGACGCCCACGAAGAGCGTCGTGCGGGCCCCGACCATGAGCTGGCTGAGCACGTCCCTTCCGAACTTGTCCGTCCCCAGCCAGTGGTCAGCGGTGTAGCCGGCCAGGCGCGCCTCCGCATCAACGTGGGTGGGGTCATAGGGGGTCCAGACGAAGGAGACGAGCGCCAGGACGACGACCAGCCCGACGAGCAGCGCGCCGATGATCAGGTTGGGGTTGAGCCGACGCCGGCGTGCGACCGATTCGGCGTCCCCGGCGGCTGGCTCGGAGAGCGCCGCGGACTCGGCGGCGCTCACGTCCCTCTCCGCAGACGCGGGTCGATGACGACGTACAGGACGTCGACGACGTAGTTCACGACCAGCACCGCCAGGACGAGCACCATCACGACACCCTGCACGAGCAGCAGGTCACGGTTGGCGACGCCGTCCAGCAGCAGGCTGCCGAGGCCGGGCAGTACGAAGACCCGCTCCACGACCACCGCGCCGATGAGCAGCGTGGCCAGTTGCAGCCCGAGCACCGTGACGACGGGGAGGGCGGCGTTGCGCAGGCCGTGACGGATCAGCGCCAGGTACGGCCCCATGCCCTTCGCCCTTGCGGTGCGCAGGTAGTCCTCGCGCAGCACGTCGAGCACCGCCGAGCGGACGTAGCGCGTCAGCACCGCCGCCTGCACGATGCCGAGCGAGACCGCCGGCAGGATGAGCCCGCGCACGAAGCGCCCGGGGTCCTCGACCGGCGGCGTCCATCCGCCGGCGGGCAGCAGCCGCCAGTGCACGGCGAAGAGCGCGATGAGCAGCATGCCGGCCAAGAAGCTCGGCACGGCGATGCCGACCTGGCTGAGCCCGGAGAGCGCCGCGCCCGTCGGACGCTGATGGCGCACCGCGGCGACCACGCCGACCGGCACCGCGAGGAGCAGCGCGAGTGCGGTCGCGGTCGCGACCAGCCAGAGCGTGACGAGGAAGCGATCGACGATCTGCGGTCCGATGGCGGCTTGCGTCACGTAGGAGACGCCGAAGTCGGCCGTGAGCAGCCCGCTCACCCAGTCGACGTAGCGCACCGGCAACGGCCGGTCGGTGCCGAAGCGCTCCTGCAGCCGGGCGACGGCCTCAGGCTCGGCGTTCACCCCCAACGCGACCTGGGCCGGGTCGCCGGGCAGCACCGTCATGAACGCGAACACCAGGATCGACGCCAGCGCGAGGCTGACCAGGAAGATCCCGGTCCGTCGCAGCACCTGGAGGAGAACGTCTCACCCCCTTTGTCGAGACCGGCCTGGTCAGGACCGACTGAGCTCGGTGAGGTCGAACGCCTCGCCGACCCGGTTCTCGGGCAGCCCCTGCACATCCGTCGTCGCCACGATCAGGTTCGGGAGCAGGAAGAGCCAGTCGGCCGCCGCCTCCTCCGCGATCGTCCTGGCGACCTCTTTCATCTTCTCGTCTCGCGTGGCGTCGTCCGCGCGGTCGGCCTCCTCGAGCAGCCGCTGCACGTCGGGGTTGTCGTAGCGCCAGTAGTAGTCCGGGTCGCCGAAGGTGACGATGTCGCGCGGCTCGACGTGGGCGATGATCGACATGTCGTAGTTCGCGTTGGTGAAGACGACCTCCAACCACCGTGCCGGGAACTCGAGCACGTCGATGTTCGCCGTCACCCCGACCTCTTCGAGCTGGGACTTCACGACCTGGGCGGCGCTGACCGCGTACGGCAGGTTCGGGATGCGAAACGCGAGCGTGATGTCTTGCGCGCCGGCCTCGGCCAGCAGCGCTCGGGCCCGCTCAGGGTCGTGCTCGTACACGCCCGTCAGATCCTCGTACCAGGGGTCATGGGGGGGGACCATGCTGCCGATGAGCACGCCGCGGCCGGCCCAGGCGGTCTCCAGCACCGCTTCGTGGTCGATCGCCAGCGTGATCGCCTGCCGGACGCGCGGGTCGTCGAGCGGCGGGCGGCCGTTGTTGAACGAGAGCACCACCTCGCCGTTGGTCGTCCCCTCGATGATCTGGAAGCGGTCGTCCTCGAACTGGGCGAGCGCCTCGGGCGCCTGCACCGTGCCGATGACGTCGATCCCGCCGGAGAGCAGCGCGTTGTTGAGAGCCGTGGCGTCGTTGAAGTAGCGCAAGGTGACGGTCTCGAGCGCCGGCGGATCGCCCCAGTACTCGGGATAGCGCTCGAAGACGATCCGGTCGCCGCGCACCCACTCGTCGAGCATGTACGGCCCGGTGCCGACCGGGGTGTTGGCCAGGTCGTCGACGCCGTCGGGCGAGAACATGGCGCCGATCCGCGTCGTCATCTGATACAGCCAGCGGTTGCTGGGCCGCTTCAGGGTGACCCTGGCATGCGTCGGCGAGACGGCCTCGACGCTCTCTACGACATCCATCGCCTGCTTCAACGAGACGGTCCAGGCATCGGACTGGACGCGCTCGATCGAGAACTTCACGTCCTCGGCGGTGAACGCGTCGCCGTTGTGAAAGGTGACGTCCGGCTGGAGCATGAAGTCGTAGGTCAGACGGTCGTCGCTCACCTGGAACGACTCGGCGAGCAGCGGCTCGATCTCGCCGTCCTGGCCGATCTTCACGAGGCCCTCGTAGACGTTGACGAGCAGTGCCTCCGGGATCGCCGCCCCGTCCGTCGTGGTGAAGTCGAGGTTCGCGGGCTCGGCGGCGAAGCCGACGGTCAAACTCTGGCTCTCCCCACCTGCAGTGCTCTGCCCACCCTGGCCGCTGGCGGGCGCGGCATCGTTGCCGGGATCGGCTGTCTGACCCGCCCCGCAGGCGGTCACCAGCAGGAGCAAGCTCAAAACCGTTGCGAGAAGGCGGAACGCGCGTGCCACGATGAGTCCCCTCCGAGGCTTGGCTGCGGACTGTACGACCAGCCTAGTGATCGCGGGCAGCGGGGGCGAGCCTGGCGCGGGCGGCCGCTACTGGCGCGATCGGCAACCACATGGTTGCGGGAGCACGTAGGATGCACGACGTGCGCGTCCTTGGTGGTGGGACGGCTTGTGTCCGCGCGCCCGGGGCGCGGGAGCGGGGAAGGGAACGCTGGATCGTGACGCAAGAGATGCAGCTCAACGACGACCAGGCGCCTTCATCGACGGGTACACGGTCCGCAGCATGGGCATCGTCGCTGCCCAGCGACGAAAGCTCGGGCTCGACGCCCGCGTCCTGGTCTCACCCTTTCCCCCTCTGGCGGCCCGGCCACGAGCTGGTGAAGCGCAGGATGGGCCGCAAGCTGCGGGTGGTCGTGGCGGGGGATCCGCGGAGCCGGACACACGCGCCACCGCCCGGTCCGTCCACCACAGGCACGTCTGACCTGCCTGCGCGAGGCGCCCGGCGGGCCAGGTCGACGGCCTCGCGCCCCTCTGCAGGAGTTGGTTCAGGGCGCGCGTGGTGGGTGGTCCGGGGGCGTTGGGGGCGTTGGCGGCGAGGAGGATGATCGCGTCGGCGTGCGCGGCGGCGGGTGATGACCGGATCAGCCTCGACATTCTTTCCCGCTTGCCGGCCTTCGACCGGCCCTCCGGCGTCGTAGAAGCCACGGGTCTCGCCGGCCCGGTCGGGGCTGTCGTTGTGGCGGTCGTGTTGGGGGTAGTGGATGAGGGTTTGGACCCAGTCCTGCAGGTGGCCGGCGGGGCGGGTGACCCGCGGTTCGTGGTCGGGGTGGGTCCAGGTGACATCGCCGTCGGGGTGCAGCCTTGGCCACCAGCCGTCGCGACGCTTCATGCGGTGGTGGGGGCGGCAGAGCAGGATGCCGTTGGTGACACAGGTGGAGCCTTGCTCCTCCACGGGGTGGACGTGGTCGATCTCACACCACACGGCGGGGCGGTCACACCCCGGGGGAACGGCATCCGCCGTCGCGTAGGGTGACGGCTTTGCGGATCCCGGCCGGCCACACCCTGGTGGCGGTACCCACGTCCATCGGTTGGGAGCGCTGGCCCAGCAGCAGGCGGGTGAGCGAACAGTCATCCAGCAGGTCCAGCGCGGTCTTGCGGCCGACCGCACCGACCCAGTCGACGGACGCCGGCGGAGAGCCGGGCTGCCCCGCGAGCGTGTCCGCGCCGAGGGTGACGGTGACATGCGGGCGCTGCCCGGCCTTCTCCGGGGCGTCACGGGAGTCAAGGACGCGCGCGGCCATGTCGGTGATCGCGTCAGCGACGCGTTGTTCGCGGGTGCGCCGGGCGTCCTCGGGGATCTCGGGGCCGTCCTCGGTCATCAACGCGTCGACCGCGGCGGCGAACAGCGCGCTGCCGTGCGCGTCGAAGCTGCCCCACAACTGCCCACGCCCGTTGATGGTCGCGAACCCCGCCCGCCGGTGTTCCCAGTTCTTGTCGTCGCGTTCGTCGAGGTAGTCCGGCGCCAGGGCGT